>NZ_JBIRQM010000002.1:291657-624433 GCF_044333225.1 Streptomyces sp. NPDC021080
GGGGGGGGGGCCGGGGCGCGGGGGGGGGGGGGGGGGGGGGGGGGGGGGGGGCGGGGGGGGGGGGGGGGGGCGCCCCCCCCCCCCCGCGACCGGGAGGACCGCGCCGGTGGTGAGCCGATCAGGCGTTGTGCTCCTGGTGGACACCGCACCACGGGGTGTCCTCGCCCTCCTCGGAGTGCGCCACCACCTCGGGTTCGTCGGCGGCGGTCTCCTGGTGCACCCCGCACCAGGCCACGTTCGACGCGGAGTGCGCGACGACCTCGGGCTCGTCGGCGGCGGTCTCCTGGTGCACCCCGCACCAGGCGACGTTCGACGCGGCGTGCGCGACGACCTCGGGAGTCTCCTCCGCGGGGGTCTCGGTGGTCTCCTCGTTGGGCTCGACGTTCTCGGCCATGATGGTCCTCCATACGACGGGCGTTCGGGACGACGGACGGCAGCGCTGCGCCGACCGCCAGGAAGCTAGGAGGCGGGGGTTCGGCAGCGGTTCAACGCCGGTTGGCCCGTGGTGAATCCGCTGGTGGACGCGTTGGTACGGCCCGGGGTGGGCCCCGAAGGGGAGACGAGCGTGCCACCTGGGGTGCACGGCGGTCGGGCGGAGGCATCTCGGGGCGGAGGCCCCTCGAGGCGTCGGCCGCGAACGCGTGCCGCGGGCGCGCACGCGTGCGGGACGACGCTCGGCGTCGTCGGCGATCACTTAGGTGGTCATCGCGGGCGCACACGCGTGCGGGACGACGACGCCATGGCTGCTCCACCGGTCAGGTCGGCACCCCGAAGGCCCCGCGATGTCGGCGACGCATACCGGAATCGCACCGGGCGCGAACCGCCGGGCAACCGGTCGTTCCTACGGTGACCGCCGCACACTCCGCGACCGACCGCGAGAGGACGCCTCCGTATGGACACCGAGCCCGTCGTCACGGCCGCCCCGCCCGCACCGGCAGGACGGCAGCGGCTGCCGGAGCCGCTCGGGGCCGGGTTCCTGGCCCGGCCGGAGGAGACGCTGGCCGAGATCCGGGAGACCTGCCCTGTGACTCGGATCAGGACGCCCGCCGGACGGCCCGCGTGGCTGGTGACCCGCGCCGAGGACGTGCGGGCCGGATTCACGGACCCCCGGCTCTCCTTGAGCGGGGGCCGCGTTCCCGACCCCGGCGTGCGCCGGCGCGCTCTGGACGTGACGCTGGTCAACTACGACCCGCCGGACCACACGCGGATCCGCCGTCTGGCGACGCCGGCCCTCACCCCGGCCCGCATGGCCGCCCATCGCGAACGCATCGAGCAGGCCGCCGCTGAACTCCTCGACGCCGCGGACGCGGCCCGCGGGCGGGGCCCGGTGGAGCTGATGGACGGCTTCGCCCGCCCGTTCGCCTTCCGGTCGCTGTGCGAGGTCTTCGACGTACGGGAGGAGGAGCGGGCGGCGCTGTACGAGCCGGTGGCGCTCCTCGCGGACAAGACGGGCCGCTCCGCCCGCGCGGTCGAGGAGAGCGTGGCCCGTATCGACGCGTTCGTCCGCGCCGAGACGGCCCGCCGCGAGGCGGCTCCGGGTGACGACGTCGTCTCCCGCGTCCTCGCGACGTGGCACCAGCAGGGCGGGGCGACCGAGGACGAGGTCGCCTCCCTCCTGGCGATGCTGCTGCTGGCCGGCTTCGACAGCACGGTGCAGGCGATCGGCATGAGCGTGGTGGCGCTCCTCGGCCACCGCGACGTCCAGGACTCCCTGCGCGACGATCCGGGGCGGATTCCGCGCGCGGTGGACGAGTTGCTGCGCTGGGACACCCCGGGGCCGTTCAGCACCAAGAGGGTGGCGCTGGAGGACGTCCGGTTCGGGGACACCGTCGTTCCGGCGGGCAGCGGTGTCCTGCTCTCCGTGGCGGCGGCCAATCACGACCCGCGCTGCCACGCGGACCCGGGAACCCTGGACCCGGACCGCAGCACGGCCGGCCGGCACCTGTCCTTCGGCCTCGGCCCGCACTACTGTCCCGGATCGGCACTGGCCCGCCTGGAACTCACGGTGGCCCTGACCGCAGTGCTCGGCCGCTGGCCGGGCCTGAAGCCGGCGGTGCCGCTGAACGAACTGTCGTGGGGCGGCGGCTATCTGCACCGACGTCTGGCCGCGCTGCCGGTCCAGCCCTGCGGAACGGCCTGAGGTGACACCGGGCGGCACCGCCGACCTGAGGTGAGGCCAGGGCGGCACCGTCCCTGAGGTGACCGGGGCGGCACCCACGGCCCGGAGTGGGGCGCTCGTACGCCTCGGCGAACCGAGCACCCCACTCCGGGCCGTGCGGTGGCTCGGTTCCTACGATCCGTTCGTCGGCCTCCGGATGCCGCCGCACCCATGCCGGTGCCGGCGGCCGTAATTCATGCGACCTGCGCGAACCGGGCGCCTTACGATCACTCGATCGACTGCCGGAGGGACGGAAGTGATCGAGGACTTCGAGGGCGGGACGGCGGCGGTCGTGCGGCTCGCGGGAGGAGCGTCGCTCGAGAGCACGCTCGATGCCGCCGACCCCGGCGACTGGCTCGCGCTGGACGCGGCGGTGCGCGAAACGGCCTGGTACCGACCGTCGTCGCCGCCGAAGGGGTACCCCTCGGCTCCGCTGCCCGCCGACCTGGATCGACTCGACGAGTCCCGGCTCGCACTCGCCCTCTGCCACCGCGACGGGCGGATCCGCCAGGAAGCGGTGAGCCGCTCGGCCCGGTACCCCGGACTGCTGCCGCTCGTCGTGATCCGCTGCGCCGACTGGGTGGGCCCCGTGCGCGAGCACGCCCGGCAGGTGCTGCGCGAGACCCTGGACGCGGACTCCGCGGTGGGCGTCGCGTCGCTGGTCCTGCGGGTCGGGCGCCGCGAGCGTGGCACCTTCGGCACCGAGGTGCTGGGCCGGATCCTGCGCGGGGCGTCCCGGGAGCACTTCACCGTTCTCCTCGCCGACCCGGACCGGGCCGTGCGGCGGTTCGCGTACCGGCTGGCCGTCGAGGACCGGCTGCTGCGTCCCGCCGAGCTGGCGCGCGCGGCCGCCCGGGACACGGACACCGTCGTCCAGGACCTGTGCGCCACGGCGGCGCTCTCGGCCCTGGGCGCCGAGGAGGCGGCGTACGAGGAGGTGCTGCCCGCCCTGCTGTCCGCGCGCAACCCGCGTACCCGCTCGGCCGGTGTCACCGGGCTGCGGCGGGCGGGGCAGCCGGAGCGGGCGGAGCCGTTCCTCGCCGACGGGTCCGGGCTCGTGCGTGCCTGCGCCCGGTACGTCGTACGGCAGCACGGAGGTGATCCGGTGGCCTGGTACCGGCGGCGATGCACGACGGCGGACGCCCGGGGACCGGCGCCCGGTGCGGTCATCGGGCTGGCCGAGTGCGGCGACCGCGCGGACGCCGAACTGCTCCGGCCGCTGCTCGCCCACCCCGATGCCCGGGTACGGGCGCGGACGGTGGCGGGGCTGCGAGCCCTGGACTGCGTGGATCCGTGGCGGGTACGGCCGCTCCTCGACGACCCCTCCCCCGGTGTCGTCCGTGAGGCGGTGGTCGCCCTGCTGCCCGGGGCGAAGGACCTGCCCGCCGACCGGCTCCTGCAGCGCACTGGCTCCGAGCGGCCACGGCACGTGCGCCTCGGCGCGTTCCGGCTGCTCGACGCGAGCGGCGGCATCGTGGCGCTGCGAGCGGCGGTCGGGCTGCTGCAGGACCCGGACGTGAAGCTCCGCACCTGGGCCGGACAGTCCGTGCAGCGCTGGCATCCGTCGCCGGACATGCCGCGCGACGACGCGGAAGAAGCCGGAGAGTTACTCGACCGGTGCCGGCACCTTTTCAGCGACTACGTTCTGCGCCGCCTCAAGCGGGAGGCGGGGCTGGGGGGCTGAGGGCACCCGCCTCGACGCCTGCCGCGGCACACGGATCTCCCTGCGGCAGGGCTGGGCGAGCCGGTGCCCACGCTGCCGCATCGGCCGACACGTCCACCGATGTCCCAGGGAAACAAAATTCACGAGAGAGAGATTCTTTGCACGATCACCCGAGCAGTGACGCCGCTCCGGGCCCCGAAGCCCACGAACTCGCCAGGTTCTACCTCGACACGCTCGAAGACGTCATGGACCCCAAGGAGTACGCGGACCTGCGCACCCTCGTCTCCACCCTGCTCGAGGGGATGGCCGAGCCCGTCGGTCCGGACGACCCTCCGTCCGAGCGTCAGCTGGACATCGACCTGACTCCGGCCGTCATCGACGAGTGGCTGACCGTCATGGGCATCCTGGGCAGCGGTCGCATGGACCAGACGATCGTCGAGGTCGGTGACGGCTCCCGCACGGTCGTGGACGGTGAACTCGCCTCCGATCCGGCAGCGTTGGCCGCCTTCTGCGCACAGGTCCGGGAGCGGAACCGGATACGTGAACAGGAGCGGGAGTTCCTCGACGGACTGGAGGCCGACCTCTCCTGACGGCCGCTCCCCCTGGCTGACGGCCACTCCGCCTGGCTGACGGCCTCTCCTCTTGACTGACGACCGCTCCCCTTGGCTGGAGGGCCGCGCTCCCCCTGGCTGATGGCCGCCGCTCTCCCCGGCGCGCCCGTCGGCAGTCCTCGGTCGGTCCGTGCCGCGGCCGGCCGAGGGCGCGTCAGGAACGGGAAGCGGGGTCGGTGCGGACAGCCGGGGTCCGGGGGAAGTTGGCGGCGGCCACCACCACGGGCGGACGCACGTATCCGCCGACGCTCTCCACCCGCACGACGAGTGCCAGGGGCGACCTCGTGTCGTACGTTCTCGCCAGCCTGCGGATCTCGGCGCGGGCGAAGAGCTGGGTCGCCCCCGAGGTCGCCAGGGTGTCGCAGCCCGCGATCATGACGAGGCGGCTCCTGGCCGCGAAGGGATTGCGTGCCAGCACGACGATGGCGTGGTCCACCAGCGTGGTCGCGCCCGGCTCCGACTCGCCGTACTCGGCGCCGTCTTCCGCACAGGAGATGCGGTACTCGCCGGAGAACTCCCTGAACGCATAAGGAACGTCGAGCCGGTCGGCCATCAACTGCCAGACCCCGTTGTGCGCCGGGCCGCCGATCACGACCAGGTTCTCCTCGGCGTCCGAGGCCATGGCGAAGGCCCGGGCCCTGACCGTCAGCGCCTCGTGCAGCCGCAGGTCCTGGGACAGGAACTGCCGCAGATTCATGGCGGCCAGGGCGTCGGCCTCATGGAGCTTCGGATAGGCGGACGTCGCCCGGCCCGACTCACCCACGATCACCACCACACGCCGGTCGCGGTCCAGCCGCCACACACGGGCGGCCGGCAATCGGGTGCGGTGGTAGTGCACGAGAGCACGGCCCAGCCAGCCCACGGTGAACGCCAGCAGCGAGGCCACGAGGTTGACCGTCAGGTCCTCCCCCACGACCGGCCTCCCGCCCTCGGCTGCGTCTCGACCCGCAGTCTGCACCATGGAACCGGCCGAGGAGAAGGGCCCGCGAGTCCGCACGCACCGGCCGGCCCGAGGTGCGTTCCGGGCCGCCGAGACGGCCGAGGCCGCCCGTGGGGACCGCCCACGACGACCGTGGGTGCGCGCACGGACAGTACAGCCGACTTCCCGTCAACTTCGGCCCGGGTGACGGCCGACGGGCCTTGGCCGGTACTCATCGGGTCCTGTCGCACCTGCGGGTTCGAGGCTCCCCCCTATTTCCTATCGATTTACTAGGAAACCATTGACCGGACGTCCAACGGATGCGCAGGATGATGTACATGCCCCCCACGCAGCAGCGACTGGTTCGCCGTCGGCACGTCGACTTCGGTCACGTCGCCAGCGCCGTCTGTTGCAGCGCGTAGGGCTCCCGGCACCCCGTTGCGCGTGCCGCCCCCTTCTCTCCCACCCCAGGTGATCAGGCGAATCCGCCCCTGCCCCGAGCCGGGCACGGCCCAGCGGCGCGCCGGATCGTCACCACAGGGCGCGTGAGCCACGCGTGCGTGCCCGACCGGCAAGAGACTTCCGACACGGCACCTTGCCGTCGACCTTGAGGAAACCATCATCATGGGCGTTGCCACCGCGCCGTCCGGAACCGGCTCCGGAGCCGACCGGACCGGACCGAACCCGGCCGGGTCGGCCCCGGCCGGACCCGACCACACACACTGGCTGCGTGCGGCCCGCGAGACGGCGGAAGACCTGGCCACGGACGCCGTGACCAGGGAGCAGGCGGGCAAGGCCCCCTTCGACGAGGTGTCCCGGCTGCGCGAGGCGGGACTGCTGACGCTCCTGGTACCGGCCGACGCCGGAGGAGGTGGCGCGGACTGGACGACGGCCTACGCCGTCGTCCGGGAGATCTCCGCCGCCGACGGCGCGATCGGTCAACTGCTCGGCTGTCACTACTTCTTGTCGTGGAGCGCGCTGTCCTTCGCCGACTCCGCCCGCGCCACCGAGGCCGTGCAGCGCTCCACGAGGAAGCCCTTCCTCTGGGGTGGCGGTCTCGCCCGCCAGGAACCGCCTCTGCGACTGACCAGGAAAGCCGGGGGCTTTGTCCTGGAAGGCCGGCAGAGCTACGCCACCGGGGTCCTGGTCGCCGACCGCCTCGCCGTACGGGGTGAGCGGGCCGACACCGGCGAGCCCTTCGCCGTCGTCGTCGACGCCGCCCATCCCGGTGTACGGATCGACGGCGACCCGGACGTCTTCGGCCAGCGGCTCGCGGCCGGCGGCAGTGTGGACTTCGACGCCGTACCGGTCCCCGCCGGCAACGTGCTCGGATCCCTGTCCGCGGACGAGGACGTCCTGTCACCCCCGACCGCCTTCACATCGCCGGTCGGGCGCCTTCTCTCCGTCCAGCTCCTTCTCGGCATCGCCGAGGGAGTACTCACCGAAGTGCGCGAGTACAGCAGGGCGGGCCATTCGCTCCGGCATCCCGCCTGGCCGGTCGGCTCTCCCTCGGACCCGCGGATCCTGACCCTGCACGGAGAACTCACCGTTCTCACCCGCTCCGCCTCGGCACTCACCGAGCAGGCGGTGCAAGCGGTGCACGGCGGACTGACGCGGGGCGAAGACCTGAGCTACGACGAGTACGCGGAGATCTCCGTCCTCGTGGCGATGGCCGAAGCCGCCGCGTCCAGGGCCGCACAGGAGTCCACCACGCGCGCCCTCGACGTCATCGGCGCCCGCTCCGCGTCCTCCCGGCTCGGCTTCGACCGGTTCTGGCGCAACGCGCGAACCCACACCCTGTACGAGCCCGTCGGTCACCGACTCCGTGACGTCGGGGACTACTTCCTCAACGGCGCGCACCCTCCGTTCGTCCTGCCCGTCTGAACGCGAGAGCGTGGAAACCGGCCCGAGCCGTACGGGATAATACGCACATGCGGATTTCAGCCAGGGCGGACTACGCGGTACGTGCCGCACTGCAACTCGCCGCGTCACGGGACGAGGCGCCGTTGAAGGCCGAGGCGATCGCCGACGCGCAGGACATTCCGCACAAGTTCCTCGAGGGCATCCTGAACGACATGCGCCGGGGCGGTCTCGTGCTCAGCCAGCGCGGTGGCAACGGCGGCTACCGCCTGGCCAGGCCCGCCGGGTCCATCACCATCGCCGACGTCATCCGCACCGTGGACGGACCGCTCGTCTCGGTGCGCGGGGTCCGCCCCCCGGACCTCTCCTACACCGGTCCGGCCCAGTCCCTGCTTCCCCTGTGGATCGCCTTGCGGTCCAACGTGCGCGAGATCCTCGAGGGGGTCTCGCTCGCCGACGTGGCGTCGGCCCAACTGCCGCCTGACGTCTGCGCCTTGACCGACGCTCCGGGAGCCTGGGCGAACCCCTGAGGCCGCGGGACCCACCACGCGCGACCCGGTGGCCACCGTGCCCGAGAACCCGCGGCCACCGGCACATCCGGCCCTCCGCCCGCCGGAAACCCCAGGCCGGCAACGCATCTGACCTTCCGTCAAGTGGCGCAACATTCCGGCAACACGGCTATCCCTACCGGATCGATAGGGTTCGACCCGTGCCTTCCACCGACCGCGTCCGAGACCACGCCGGCCAGGGCGCGACCACCGTCGCCGCCCACCGCGCGCGGCGTCGGCTGCGCGCCGACCGGGCCCGGCAGCTCGCCGACCTCCTGCGCCGCCAACTCCTCACCGGCGCTTTCCCCACGGACACGTTGCCTCACGAGTCGATCCTCGCCGGTGACTACCGTGTTTCGCGCAACACCGTCCGCGAAGCCCTCGACCTCCTGCGCGCCGAGGGCCTGGTCGAACGCCAGCCGGGCGTCGGCACCGTGGTCGTCGCCCGGAAGTACCCGCACGGCCTCGACCGCCTGATGGGCCTCGCCGAAACCCTCCATGAGCACGGCCGGGTCACCAACGAGGTCCGTACGGCCGGTCCCGCGCCCGCTCCGGCGCCGGTCGCCGAACGCCTCCGTGTCCCGCCCGGCACCGACGTCCTCTACATCGAACGCCTGCGCCGCCTCGGCGGTCTCCCGCTGTCCCTCGACCTCACCTACGTCCCTCTCGACATCGGTACCGCCCTGCTCGGCGCCGACCTGGAGAACACCGACGTGTTCCGCCTCCTGGAAGGCATCACCGGCCGGCCCCTCGGTCACGCCGAGATCACCCTGGAGGCGGTCACCGCGGACGCCCACTCCGCCGCCGTGCTCGAAGCCCCGCGCGGCACGGCCGTCCTCATGCTGGAACGGCTCACGCACCTCGACGACGGCCGCCCGGTCGACCTGGAGTTCATCCGGTTCCGCGGCGACCGCATCACCATGAGCGGCCTCCTGCACCGCTCCCACTGACCCCACCACCCTTCCCTCCGTACGACCTTCCCGGAGACAGCCATGCCCTTGGCGCCCCAGCGGGCCGACGTGCCCGTGACCATCGACCAGTCGAAGTGCATCGACGGCTGCACGCTCTGCGTGGACATGTGCCCGCTGGACTCCCTTGCCATCGACGACAGCAGCGGCAAGGCGTACATGCACGTCGACGAGTGCTGGTACTGCGGCCCGTGCGCGGCCCGCTGTCCCACCGGAGCCGTCACGGTCAACATGCCCTATCTGCTCCGGTGAAAGGTCTCGAACTCCCATGAAGTACACAGCGGTTGCCGCGAGTCTCCTGCTGCTCCTCCCCCTGACGGCGTGCGGCGGCGCGGCTGCGGCGGGAGGTGACGGCTCCACCGTCACCGTCACGGTCGGCTACCAGTCCAAGACCATCAACACCGTCACCGCGGGCACCCTCCTGCGCTCCCTCGGCACGTTCGAGAAGGAGCTCGACGCCCTCCACGACGGCCACACCTACAAGGTCGACTGGCAGGACTACGCGACCGGCGCCCCCATCACCGCCCAGATGACCGCCGGGAAGATCGACATCGGTTCGATGGGCGACTTCCCCCTCCTCATCAACGCGGCCCGGGGCAGGCAGCTCGGCCGCCCCACACGCCTCGTGTCGGTCACCGGTTACAACCTCCGCGGCGGCCTCAACACCATCGTCACCGCCCCTGGCTCCGGAATCGGTTCCCTCGCGGACCTCAAGGGCAGGAAGGTCTCCACGAGCATCGGCTCCGCCGCCGACGGCACCCTCGTCCGGGCCCTGCGACGCGCCGGGATCGACCCCGACCAGGGCATCGAAAAACTCAACCAGCAGCCGGCGGTGGGGGCGTCCGCACTCTCCGCGGGCAGCGTCGACGCGCTGTCCCAGTTCGTCGCCTGGCCGGGCCTGCTCGCCTACCAGGGCAAGGCGAAGGCCTTGTACGACGGCGCCGAGCTCGACCTGCCGACCTTCCACGGCGTCACCGCACGCGAGGACTTCGCCGAGAAGCGGCCCGCCGTCCTGGAAGCCTTCCTCAGGGCCCAGGCGAAGACCACGGACTATCTCGACGCCCACCCCGTGTCCGCCGCCGAGAAGGTCGCCGAGGCCACCGGACTGCCCGCCGAGGTCGTCTACCTGTACAACGGCGCCCACGGCATCTCCACCTTCGACCCGGCGATCAAGCCGCGGCTCGTCTCCGCCCTGAAGCAGGACGTGTCGATCCTGAAGTCGGCGAAGCTCACCGGCGACGTGGACGTCGACGCCTTCGTCGACGACCGGTACGTCAGGAAGGCCCTCGGACCCGCCTACGCCGAGCGCCTCGCCGCAGGGCCCGCACCGGCCGCGAGCGAGGTGTGGCCCAAGGGCGCCCGGCGGACGCGTACCTTCAAGTCCCCGGCAGAACTGCTCGGTCACCTCGCCCGGCACAAGGCCGGGATCCGCGCCGCCTACGTACCCGACGCCACCACCGGCACCCTGTGGTTCGCCGACCGGGCGGTCTGGGTGGCCGACGGCGGCCGGCTGCTCCCCTTCGTCGCACCGGCGACCGCGAAGGCGTACGCCGCCGGACACACCGGCGCCCGCGTCATCACCTACGCCGACGCCCTGCGGCGGGCGTCATGACCCACGACACGCGACAGGACGGCCGGTTCCCGTCACGGAATCCACGACGGGCCGGCCGGTTCGCGCCACGGTATCCACGACGGGCCGGCCGCTTCGCGCTGCGCCTCGGCTCGCTGGCGACCGCCCTCGGTGCGTGGCAGCTGCTGACCGGCCTGGACGTCGACCTGTGGCTGCGCTTCTCGCAGTTCCCCACGGTCGCCGACGTGGCACGCGCCTTCGCCGACCGTCTGTCGGGACCCGACTACTGGACGGACCTCACCGACAGCCTCACCCGCATCCTCACCGGCTTCCTGCTCGCCGCCGTCCTGGGCGTGGCCACGGGCGTGCTCGTGGCCCGTTCCCGCCTCGCCGAGGACCTGCTCGGCCCGCTCGTGGAGGTGATCCGGCCCGTCCCGGCCATCGCGCTCGTCCCCGTGGCGATCCTCCTGCTGCCGTCCGACGAACAGGGCATCGTCTTCATCACCTTCACCGCCGCCTTCTTCCCGGTCCTGGTCTCCACCCGGCACGCCGTACGGGCCCTGACACCGGTCTGGGAAGAGGCGGTACGCACCATGGGCGCCGGCCGTCTGCGCGTCCTCGGCTCGGTCGTCCTGCCGGGTGCGCTGCCGGGCATCTTCGGCGGCCTCTCGGTCGGCCTCGGCGTCTCCTGGATCTGTGTCATCTCCGCCGAGATGATCTCCGGCCAGTACGGCGTCGGCTACCGCACCTGGCAGGACTACACGATCGTCAACTACCCGGGGGTCTTCGTCGGGATGGTCACGATCGGCGTCCTCGGCTGGATCACCTCCACCGCCGTGGAGATCCTGGGCCGTCGCCTGACCCGCTGGCTGCCTCGTACGTCGTACGTCCCCGGGGCGCGAGCCCCACGAGCGGCGCGCGACACCCTCACCACCGCACCGGCGGCGCCGGGAACCGAGAAGGAGGTGCCCCATGACCAGTTCGTCTGACGTCCGCCCGGCCTCGCGCACAGGAGCGGGACTCGCCCTGCGCGACGCCACCCTGGGCCACCCGGACGCGCCCGTGCTGCACGGGGTGGACCTCGACGTGGCCCCCGGCGAGATCCTCACCGTCGTCGGCCCCTCGGGCTGCGGCAAGTCGACCCTGCTGCGCACGCTCGCCGGGCTGCTGTCCCCTCTCGCCGGAGAGGCCGCCCAGGACGCGCACCCGCTGACGGGCCCTTGTGCCGACCGCGCCCTGGTCTTCCAGGAGGACGCCCTGCTGCCCTGGCGCACCCTGCGCGCGAACGTCGAACTTCCCCTCGCCATCCAGGGACTGTCCCGCGCCGAACGCCGCGACCGGGCCGATGCCTGGCTCACCCGGGTCGGACTCGCCGAGCAGTCACGGCAGTTGCCGCACCGTGTGTCCGGCGGCCAGCGCCAGCGCGCGCAGTTGGCCCGCGCCCTGGCACCGGCACCGCGCGCCGTCCTCATGGACGAACCCTTCGGCGCCCTCGACGCCCAGACCCGCGCCGGCATGCAGGACCTGCTGGTGGAGGTGTTGCGGGGCACGGGCGCGACCGTCGTGTTCGTGACCCACGACGTCGACGAGGCCCTGTTCCTCGGCGACCGGGTGGCGCTGCTCGGCTCCGGCCGGCTCGCCGCACTCCACGAGGTGCCCCGCCCGCGCGACCGTACGGCGCACGACGATCCGGCGCGCGTGGCGCTGCGACGCGAAGTCCTCTCCTCGCTCGGTACCTGAAAGGCACTTCGGTGACGACCCCGGTGAACACCCCCTTGGAGATCCCCGCCCTCGCCGACGCCGAGGAGCTCAGCTGCGACGTCCTCGTGATCGGCGGCGGCACCGCCGGCACCATGGCGGCGCTGACGGCCGCCGAGCACGGCGCGGCCGTGCTCCTGCTGGAGAAGGCCCACGTCCGGCACTCCGGCGCGCTCGCCATGGGCATGGACGGCGTCAACAACGCGGTCATCCCCGGCCGCGCCGAGCCCGACGACTACGTCGCCGAGATCACCCGCGCCAACGACGGCATCGTCGACCAGTCCACCGTCCGCCAGACCGCCACCCGGGGCTTCGCCATGGTGCAGCGCCTGGAGTCGTACGGGGTGAAGTTCGAGAAGGACGAGCACGGCGAGTACGCGGTCCGCCAGGTGCACCGCTCCGGCTCCTACGTGCTGCCCATGCCGGAGGGCAAGGACGTCAAGAAGGTCCTGTACCGGCAGCTGCGGCGGCGTGAGATGCGGGAGCGGATCCGCATCGAGAACCGGGTGATGCCGGTACGTGTGCTGACAGCAGAGGGGCGGGCCGTGGGCGCGGCCGGGTTCAACACCCGTACGGGGCGGTTCGTCACCGTCCGCGCGGGCGCCGTGATCCTGGCGACCGGCGCCTGCGGCCGCCTCGGCCTGCCCGCCTCCGGCTATCTGTACGGCACGTACGAGAACCCGACCAACGCGGGCGACGGCTACGCCATGGCGTATCACGCGGGCGCCGAACTCACCGGCATCGAGTGCTTCCAGATCAACCCGCTGATCAAGGACTACAACGGTCCGGCCTGCGCCTACGTGGCGAACCCCTTCGGCGGCTACCAGGTCAACCGGCACGGAGAACGGTTCGTCGACTCCGACTACTGGTCCGGGCAGATGATGGCCGAGTTCGCCGCCGAGGTGGCCTCCGACCGCGGCCCGGTGTACCTGAAACTGAGCCATCTCCCGGAGGAGTCGGTCGCGGCCCTGGAGTCGATCCTGCACTCGACCGAGCGCCCGACCCGGGGCACGTTCCACTCCGGCCGCGGCCACGACTACCGCACGCACGACATCGAGATGCACATCTCCGAGATCGGTCTGTGCGGCGGCCACTCGGCCTCAGGGGTACGGGTGGACGACCACGCCCGTACGACGGTGCCGCGCCTGTACGCGGCCGGTGACCTGGCCTGCGTACCGCACAACTACATGATCGGCGCCTTCGTGTTCGGCGACCTGGCGGGCGCGGACGCGGCCCGGTACACGGCGTACGAAGGTGAATTGCCGTCCGGGCAACTGCGCGAGGCCCACGAACTGATCTACCGCCCCCTGCGCAACCCGGACGGTCCGCCGCAGGCGCAGGTCGAGTACAAGCTGCGCCGTTTCGTGAACGACTACGTGGCCCCGCCGAAGTCGGGCGCCCGGCTGTCCCTCGCCCTGGAGGCGTTCGAGCGGATGCGGGCCGACATCGCCAAGATGGGCGCCCGTACCCCGCACGAGCTGATGCGCTGCGCCGAGGTCGACTTCATCCGCGACTGCGCGGAGATGGCGGCGCGGGCGTCCCTGGCCCGTACGGAGTCCCGCTGGGGCCTCTACCACGACCGCCTCGACCACCCGCGGCGCGACGACACGTCCTGGTTCCACCACCTGGACCTGTACAAGTCCCCCTCCGGGGCCATGGAGTTCACGGCCAGACCGGTGGCTCCCTATCCGGTCGCGGTCGACGGGTTCACCCCGGTCGGCGGCCCCTCGCGGCGCCTCGGTGAGGTCCACCCGCAGCAGGTGGCCACGGCGGGGGCCCGGGAAGCGGCGCCGGTGACGACGGTGCACGAGCCCGCGCCCAGCGGCACGCCCCTCCCCGGCGGTGGCACCACCGACGCACCGGACACACCACGTCTGCTCCAGCTCCTCGCGCTCGCGGAGGAGGAGCCCGAACTCTCCTCCCTCGTGCCCTACTTGACCGATTCCGATCCCGTCGTCCGCCGGACGGCCGTCACCGTCCTGACGGAGACCGTGCCGCCCGGTACCGGACCCGCCCTCGCCGCCGCGCTCGCCGACGCCGACGCCGGCGTGCGCGAGGCCGCGGCCGGTTCCTTGCGCGAACTCGTCGAGACGCTGCCGGCCGAAGAAGACCTGCGGGAGGGCCTCGCCCTTGCCCTGTCCGTGGACGACCCCGTCGTGCGCGCCGCCGCACTCGACGTCCTGCGCGCCCTTCGCCTCGGTGACGCCGAACTGTTCACGCGATCCCTGTCGGACACCAGCATCGCCGTCCGCATCGAGGCCGTACGGGCGCTCGTGTCGGTCGACGCCGCCGACGAGGCGGCCCGCGTGGCCGCGGACCCGTCCCGCGAGGTCCGTGTCACGATCGCCAAGGCACTGAGCACCACCATCGCCGGGCAGCTCGGCGACAGGACGTCGCCGGGTCCCTGGCCGGGCCGGGCCCGCTCGGTCCTGGCCGAGCTCATCGCCGATCCGGACGCCCTCGTGCGGGCGGCCGCCTACGGGGCGCTGGGCACCACCGGCTGCCCGCCGCCTCTGGACGGCCTCGCCGTGGCCGCCCTGTCCGACACGGCCTGGCAGGTGCGGACCGGCTCCGCCGCGGCGCTGGCGGCCGCGGACCCGCACATCGCCGTCCCCGCCCTGGCCAAGGCCCTCGCCGATCCGAACGCCGACGTGCGCAAGGCCGCTGTCCTGGCCTTGACCCGGCACCGTGGCACCGAGGACGCCCGCGCCGCCCTGGCCGCGGCGACAGCCGACTCGGACGCGGACGTACGGGCCTACGCGGCGCGAGCGCTGTGACGGCGCCCCCGATCCGGACGCCGAGCGATTCACCCCGGATCGCACGAATTGGGCCGTTCGTGTGACGATGGCTGCTGAGGGGGCGAGGGTCGTTCTCCTCGAGCGTCACGCGAGGTGTCCGTACGGCAGACCGAGGGAGGTCCTGATGACGGATCTGACCACCCGCTCCGCGACCACCAAGAACGAGACGGGCAGGGCCACAGAGAGCAGGCGCTCCGGCACAGGTGATCCGGGCGGCAAGGGACGGACCACCATCGCCGACGGCGTGGTGGCCAAGATCGCGGCGGCGTCCGCGCGCGAGGTGCCCGGAATCCACGGCCTCGGCACCGGCATGACCCGGGCCCTCGGGGCGGTCCGCGACCGGGTGCCCGCCGGGCGCCCCGGTCAGACCCGCGGTGTGAGCGTCGAGGTCGGTGAACGGCAGACCGCGGTGGATCTCGACGTCGTCGAGTACGGGTACCCCATCACGGACGTGATCGCGGACATGCGCGTCGCCGTGGTCACCGCCGTCGAGCGCATGACCGGTCTGGAGGTCGTGGAGGTGAACGTCGCCGTCGGCGACGTGCGTCTGCCGGACGAACCGGACGAGGAACCCCAGAACGGCCCGCGGGTGACGTAACCCGCCGCCCCGGCGCCGGGGGCTCGCGCCCACCGGCTGCCGCGGCAGAACTCTCAGGAGGTGCGTCGCCGTGGACGACAGGGACCGCGCGGACGGCGTCCGGCTCACAGCGCGCGAACGTGCCGCGCTCGCGGAGATCGAGGAGGGGCTGCGGCAGGACCACGACCCCGAACCGGCGCCGGGCCGCCCGCCCGGCGGACGCCGACTGCCCCTCGCGGTCGTGCTGATGCTGATGTGCTCGACGGCTCTCGCGGTGGTCGGCATCCGCACGTCGAACGCCGCGCTTCTCTGGTGCTTCGCGGTTCTGTGGCCGCTCACCGTCCTGCAGACCGTCAGGTTGCTGGGCAGGTGGATCAGAACCACGGGCCCTTTCACTCCGTGGTTCTGATCGGCTCTCGGCCTCCGGGGCCTGCACAGAAGCCCCTCGGCCTCTCCCTGCGGGCCGACCGACCCCCTGAAAGGGCCCGACAGCACCTGCCCGTCCGTCCCGACGCGTCGGAGGCTGGAGACCCGATCCAGTCCGCGATCCGACAGAGGAGACCGGCGTCATGGTCCGTTACGTGTACGACTTCGCGGAGGGCGGCCGCGACCTGGCCGAACTGCTCGGCGGCAAGGGTGCCAACCTGGCCGAGATGACCCGGCTCGGACTGCCGGTTCCGCCGGGCTTCACCGTCACCACGGACGCCTGCCGGGCCTTCCTGGCCACCGGCGCCGAACCGGACGGTCTGATCCGGGAGGTCTCCGACCATCTGACGGCCCTGGAGGAGGCGGCCGGACGGCGGCTGGGGCAGCCGGACGACCCCCTGCTGCTGTCCGTGCGCTCCGGGGCGCGTTTCTCCATGCCCGGCATGATGGAGACGATCCTCGACATCGGTCTCGACGACGAGTCCGTCCTCGGCCTGGCGAAGGTCTCCGGCAACGAGCGCTTCGCCTGGGACTCCTACCGTCGACTCGTGCAGATGTTCGGCAGTACGGTCATGGGAGTCGCCGGTTCCCTCTTCGAAGGCGTCCTGGACGACCTGAAGCGGGCCCGCGGCGCGTCGACCGACCTGGACCTGACCGCGGCGGACCTGGCCGGGCTCGTCGAGTCGTACAAGAATCTCGTCCGCCAGGAGACCGGTGAGTACTTCCCGCAGTCCCCGGCCGAGCAGCTGCGGCAGGCCGTGCTCGCCGTCTTCCGGTCCTGGAACGGCGAGCGCGCCCGGATCTACCGCCGCCGTGAGCACATCCCCGACGACCTGGGCACCGCGGTCAACGTGCAGACCATGGTCTTCGGCAATCTCGGCGCCGACTCCGGCAGCGGTGTCGCCTTCACCCGCGACCCGGCCACGGGGCAGCCCGGCCTGTACGGCGACTACCTCGCGAACGCGCAGGGCGAGGACGTCGTGGCGGGCATCCGCAACACCGTCCCGCTGACGGCTCTCGCGGAGCTGGACCCGGTGTCGTACGACAACCTCCGCTCCCACATGCGGACGCTGGAGACGCACTACCGGGACCTGTGCGACATCGAGTTCACGATCGAGCGCGGCCGGCTGTGGATGCTGCAGACCCGGGTGGGCAAGCGCACCGCCGCGGCCGCGTTCGCCATCGCCGCGCAACTGGCCGACGAGGGCCTGATCACTCCGGACGAGGGTCTGGACCGGGTCACCGGGGAAGGACTCGCCCGGCTGATGTTCCCCCGCTTCGACACCGCGGCCGTCGGCGAGGCCCTCGCGCACGGTCTGCCGGCCTCCCCCGGCGCGGCCGTGGGCGCGGCGGTGTTCGATTCGGCCGAGGCGGTACGCCGGTCCGCGGCGGGCGAGAAGGTCGTCCTGGTGCGTCAGGAGACCACCCCGGACGATCTGCCCGGCATGATCGCCGCGCAGGCGGTGCTGACCAGCCGCGGCGGCAAGACCAGCCACGCGGCCGTCGTCGCCCGGGGCATGGGCAGGGTGTGCGTGTGCGGGGCCGAGGAGATCGTGGTGGACACCGGGGCGCGCCGGTTCACCGTGGGGGCCACCGTCGTCGAGGAGGGCACGGTCGTCTCCGTCGACGGTTCGGAAGGCGCCGTGTACCTGGGTGCCGCCCCGCTGGTCGACTCCGCGGTGATGCGGTACTTCGAGACGGGCGAGCGGTCCGACGCGCTGGTCGGGGCCGTCGCGGACGCCATGGAGCGGGCGGACGGCGTACGGCGTCTGGAGGTGCGGGCGAACGCCGACACCCCCGAGGACGCGGCCCGTGCCCGGCGGTTCGGCGCGCAGGGCGTCGGTCTGTGCCGTACCGAGCACATGTTCCTCGGCGAGCGCCGCAAGCTGGTCGAGGCGATGATCCTGGCCCGTGACGAGACCGAGCGCGAGAGGACCCTAGACGCGCTGCTGCCCCTGCAGCGGCAGGACTTCAGCGGCATTCTGGAGGCGATGGACGGCCTGCCGGTCACCATCCGGCTCATCGACCCGCCGCTGCACGAGTTCCTGCCCGACCGCACGGAACTCGCCGTACGCATCGCCGCCGACCAGGCCCGGGGCGAGCGGTCGGACCCGCACGACACCGATCTGCTCGGCGCGGTGAACCGTATGCACGAGGAGAACCCCATGCTCGGGCTGCGGGGCGTGCGCCTGGGGCTCGTCGTACCGGGCCTGGTCGCCATGCAGGTCCGCGCGATCGCGGAGGCGGTCGTCGAACGCACGCGGGCCGGGGGCTCCCCCAAGGCGGAGATCATGGTCCCCCTGGTGGGCGCGGTCGAGGAACTGCGCATCGAGCGGGCCGAGGTGGAACGCGTCCTGGCCGAGGTGTCCCAGGAGTCCGGCATCCCCGTGCGGCTCCCGGTCGGCACCATGATCGAGCTGCCCCGGGCCGCGCTCACGGCCGGGCGCATCGCCGAGGAGGCGGAGTTCTTCTCCTTCGGCACCAACGACCTCACCCAGACCACCTGGGGCTTCTCCCGCGACGACGTCGAGGCGGCGTTCTTCTCCGCCTACCTCGACAAGGGCATCTTCGCCACCTCGCCGTTCGAGAGCCTGGACCGCGACGGGGTGGGCCGGCTGGTCCGCATCGCGGTGGACGAGGGCCGCGCCGCGCGTCCCGACCTGAAGATCGGCGTCTGCGGTGAGCACGGCGGGGACCCCGAGTCCGTGCACTTCTTCCACGCGGCGGCCCTGGACTACGTGTCCTGTTCGCCGTTCCGCGTCCCCGTGGCGCGGCTGGAGGCCGGACGTGCCGCGCTCTCCGGGACGGGGACGAGCGACAGCAGGTGACGGAGGAGGATGCGTGCGGCCCGGGTCGGCGGACCCGGGCCGCACGCACGAGATCCTCGGCCGCGGACCGCGGGTGAGGTGACGGGCCGTCAAGCTGTATGGACGCCCAGGGGGGAAGAGGCGGTTCACGACGACGTCGTACGCGTGCCGGACCGGCCGACCGAACCCACAACTGTGGCCCCCATCGTCAACAGGCCGACTCTCCCCGCCGCTTCGGGGCCGACCGGCCCCCGGCGAGGACCCATCGGGACCTGATCACGGGCACCGCCGGCGGGAGACGCTGTGGGTGCGGCAGGAACCGGCCCGCGGCACCCGCGGCGCCGCTCCGGCCCCAGCGTCCCACCCGCGTCGCGCCCCTCACCCGACCATGGAGGCTCACCCCCATGACCCGCCACGACGACCGCACCGCGACCATCGACCCCGCAGGCGTGCCGGCCCGGATCGCAGGCGTGCCGGACGGCCTCGCAGGTGCTCCGTCCGACATCGCAGGTGCTCCGTCCGACATCGCCGTCGCGGTGGACCAGTTGGTGGAGAACGCGCTCAAGGCGCTCACCGCGTACGAGTCGCTCGACCAGGAGCAGGTCGACCACATCGTGAAGAAGGCCTCGGTCGCGGCCCTGGACCAGCACACCACGCTGGCGCGGCTCGCGGTGGAGGAGACCGGCCGCGGTGTCTTCGAGGACAAGGCCGCCAAGAACATGTTCGCCTGCGAGTACGTCACGCACAGCATGGGTCCGATGAAGACCGTGGGCGTCGTCGCCCGCGACGACATCGAGGACATGACGGAGGTGGCCGAGCCCGTCGGAGTGGTGTGCGCGGTCACCCCCGTCACGAACCCGACCTCGACCACGGTCTTCAAGGCGCTCATGGCGCTGAAGACCCGCAACCCCGTCGTGTTCGCCTTCCACCCCTCCGCCCAGCGCTGCAGCGCGCAGGCCGCGCGGGTGGTGCGCGACGCCGCGGTCGCGGCGGGGGCACCCGAGCACTGCGTGCAGTGGATCGAGGCGCCGTCCGTCGAGGCGACCGGCGTCCTGATGCGCCACCCCGGCGTCTCGCTGATCCTCGCCACCGGCGGCAACGCCATGGTCAGGGCCGCCTATTCGGCCGGCAAGCCCGCACTGGGCGTGGGCGCGGGCAATGTTCCCGCCTATGTCCACCGGAGTGCCGACGTGCGCCGGGCCGTCAACGACCTGGTGCTGTCCAAGTCGTTCGACAACGGCATGATCTGCGCCTCCGAGCAGGCCGTCATCCTGGACGAGGAGATCTACGACGCGGTCCTCGCCGAGTTCCGCACCCTGCACGCCCATCTGGCCACCGCCGAGGAGAAGGCGAAGCTGGAGACGTTCCTGTTCCCCGTCGGCACGACGGGCGCGGGCTGCGAACCCAAGGTCAACTCCGCCGCCGTCGGGCGGAGTCCGGCCTGGATCGCCGAGCAGGCCGGTTTCTCCGTGCCGCGGGACACCTCGCTGATCCTCGTGGAGGCCGACGGGGTCGGCCCGCAGGAGCCGCTCACCCGCGAGAAGCTCTGCCCGGTCCTCGCCGTCCTGCGGGCCGGCTCGGCGGAGCAGGGGTTCGACCTGGCCGCCGACATGGTCGCCTTCCACGGCCAGGGCCACAGCGCCGTCATCCACACCGGCGACCTCGAACTCGCCGAGGCGTACGGCCGCCGGATGAAGACCGTGCGGATCATCGTCAACGCCCCGTCCTCGCAGGGCGCCATCGGCGGCATCTACAACAGCCTGCTGCCCTCGCTGACCCTGGGCTGCGGCTCGTGGGGCAGCACCTCGGTGTCCGACAACGTCTCGGCCGCCCAACTGCTCAACATCAAGCGGGTATCCGTCCGCCGCAACAACCTCCAGTGGTTCAAGGTGCCGCCCAAGATCTACTTCGAGCCCCGGTCCATCCGCTACCTCGCCTCGATGCCGGACGTCCACCGCGTCACCATCGTCACCGACGCGACGATGACCCGCCTCGGCCTCGTCGACCGGGTCCAGAGCGTCCTGCGCCGACGCCGGGAACCGGTCACCGTCCAGGTCGTCGACAACGTCGAACCCGAGCCCACCATCGACTCCGTGCGGCGCGGCGCCCGGCTCATGGGCGACTTCCGCCCGGACACCATCATCGCGCTGGGCGGCGGCTCCCCCATGGACGCGGCCAAGGTGATGTGGCTGCTGTACGAGCAGCAGGCCGAGGGCAGGGACGTCGACTTCGCCGACATGCGGCACAAGTTCTCCGACATCCGCAAGCGCGCCTTCCGCTTCCCGGTCCTCGGCAAGCTCGCACGGCTCGTGTGCGTCCCGACGACCTCGGGCACCGGAGCCGAGGTGACGCCGTTCGCCGTCATCTCCGACCCCGCGACCGGCAAGAAGTACCCCCTGGCCGACTACGCGCTCACCCCGAGCGTGGCGATCGTCGACCCGCTGCTCACCACCGGACTGCCGCGAACTCTGGCCGCCGACAGCGGATTCGACGCCCTCACCCACGCCATCGAGGCCTACGTCTCGGTCTACGCCAACGACTTCACCGACGGCCTCGCCCTGCACGCGATCCGGATGATCTTCGAGAACATCGAGGCCGCGGTCAACGACCGTGCGGCGAGCGAACGGGCGCGGGAGAAGATGCACAACGCGGGCACCATCGCCGGCATGGCCTTCGGCAACGCCTTCCTCGGCATCGTCCACGCCATGTCCCACACGCTCGGCGCCACCTTCCACATCGCGCACGGCCGCACCAACGCCGTACTGCTGCCGCACGTCATCCGCTACAACGGCACCGTCCCGACGAAGCTCACCGGCTGGCCCAAGTACGAGAGCTACCAGGCCCCCGAACGCTTCCAGGACATCGCCCGCACCCTCGGCCTGCCCGCGGCCACCCCGGCCGAGGGCGTCGAGTCCCTCGCGGCGGCCGTGGAGCGGCTCCGGGACCGTGTCGGCATCGAGCCGACGTTCCGGTCCCTCGGCGTCGACGAGCGCGCGTTCCTCGACGCGCTGCCCCAGCAGGCGCTGAACGCCTACGAGGACCAGTGCGCACCCGCCAACCCCCGCACGCCGATGCTCGACGACATGCGGGAGCTCATGCGCGCGGCCTACTACGGCCGCGCCGCGCACGACGGCGGCGCCGCCGCTCCCTCCGCCTGACCGGGCCCCCGCCCCTCCCCCTTGCCCCCTCACACCACCCTTCCCTGGAGGTTCCATGCTGTCCGCGGAGTCCGCAGCCCTCGTACGGGCCACCCTGCCCGCCGTGGCCGGGGCGCTCGACGAGATCACCACCCGCTTCTACGGCACGATGTTCCGCGAGCGGCCGGAACTGCTCGACGGGATGTTCAACCGCGGCAACCAGGCCAGCGGTGCCCAGCGCCGCGCGCTGGCCGGCTCGATCGCCGGGTTCGCCACGGCGCTCCTGGACGACCCCGGCACGCGGCCCGACGCGCTGCTGTCGCGGATCGCCCACAAGCACGCCGCCGTCGGCGTCACCGACGACCAGTACACGATCGTCCACAAGTACCTGTTCGGCGCGATCGCGGACGTCCTCGGAGCGGCGATCACCCCGGAGGTCGCGGCCGCCTGGGACGAGGTCTACTGGCTGATGGCCGGCGCCCTGATCAGCCGGGAGGCCCTCCTGTACCAGGACGCGGGTGTCCGGCCCGGCGGGACCTGGCGGCCCTGGACGGTCGTCGAACGCCGCACCGAGACCTCCGACGCCGTGTCCTTCCTGCTGCGCCCGGCGGACGGCGAGCCGGCGCCACGGGCCCGCGCCAGCCAGTACGTGAGCGTCCGCGTACGCATGCCCGACGGAGTCCACCAGTTGCGCCAGTACACCCTGTCCTCGGACCCGGGCGGGGAGCTGCGGAGGATCACGGTGAAGCGGGCCACGGGCGAGGGCGCGGAGCCGGACGGCGAGGTCTCGTCCCTCCTGCACGAAAGTCTCCACGAGGGCGACGAACTGCTGCTGTCCGCGCCGTTCGGCGACGTCTTCCTCGACGACCCGACCGATGCGCTCACCCCGGTCGTACTGGTCTCCGCGGGCATCGGCTGCACCCCGATGACCGGCATCCTGGCCCACCTCGCCGCCACCGGCTCGACCCGCCCCGTCCTGGTCCTGCACGCCGACCGCTCCCCCGCCGGCCACGCCCTGCGCACCGAGACGCACGCGCTCGTCGGACGGCTGCCGGACGCCCGGTCCGTCTTCTGGTACGAGCGCCCGGGACCGGAGGAGCCCGACGCGCGGACCGGCCTCATGGACCTGGGCGACACCGGGATCCCGGGCGGGGCCACGGTGTTCCTGTGCGGCTCGCTCCCGTTCATGCGGGACGTCCGCGGACAGCTGCTGGCCGCCGGTGTCTCCCCGCGCCGCATCCGCTACGAGGTCTTCGGCCCCGACCTGTGGCTTCCCGACGCCGCGGCCTGACCTTCCCCCTGCCGTTCCGTTCCGAACTGTCGTCCCGTTCCGAAAGAAGGACCCCCGTGACCACCGACAGCACCCGGCGGACCCCGCTGGTCCGGCTGCGCTCCGACGGCGCCGTGGACGAAGCCACCCTGGCCTACGCCCGCACGAAGATCGACGCCGTCCTGACCCGGCCCGGACTGCCCGCCGTCACAGGCGAGGTGCGCATCGCCCGGGCGGCGGCCCACCACGCCGGCCACCCGTGGTCGGCCACGGCCGACCTGCGCGTCGGGAGCCGTCAGGTCGTCGCGATGGCCGAGGAGGCGACGGGCACGGAGCTCGTCGACCGGTTGCAGGACCGGCTGCGCCGCCAGACCGACCGGGCCGCCCACACCCGGGACGACGGCCATGGCACCACGGCCCCGCCGTGGCGCGGCGGAGCGCTCCAGGACGGCGTGAGCCCGTGAGGAACGGCGGCCCGGCCGGCCACCACGCGCCGGCCGGGCCGCCGTCCGCGGTGACGCGGTGACGCGGTGAAGAACGGCCCATCGACGTGCGGCACGGGAACAAGGAGTTGTGATGGCGAAGGCTTACCTGGTGGGCGGCGGGATCGCGGCGCTGGCGGCGGCCGCGTTCCTGATCCGCGACGGCGGCTTCGAGGGGAGCGACATCCATCTCTTCGAGGAACAACGCGCCCTCGGCGGCAGCCTGGACGCGGCCGGCACGCCCGAGGCGGGCTACACCATGCGCGGCGGGCGGATGTTCGAGGCCGAGTTCCGCTGCACGTACGACCTCCTCTCCGGTATCCCCACGCTCGACGACCCCGCCGTCTCCGTGACGGAGGAGATCCTCGCCGGGCACGAGAACTTCGCCTGGGACGACATCGCGAGGCTCGTCGACGGCGACGGGAAGATCGTCGACACCACGTCGATGGGCTTCTCCGAGTACGACCGGCTGGAGCTGGTCCGCTGCCTGTCGACGCCCGAGGCACGTCTGGACGGCAGGCGGATCACCGACTGTTTCGGCGAGCACTTCTTCACCACCACCTTCTGGTTCATGTGGTGCACCACGTTCGCCTTCCAGCCCTGGCACAGCGCCATCGAGTTCCGCCGTTACCTGAAGCGGTTCATCCATCTCTTCCCCGGGTTCGCGTCCATGTCGGGCATCCACCGGACCCGGTACAACCAGTACGACTCGATCGTGCGGCCGTTGGCCGCGTGGCTGCGCGAGCGCGGCGTCACCGTCCACACGGGCTGCCGGGTCACCGACCTCGCGTTCGCCCCCGGCCTCCGCAGCGGCACGGTCACGGCCCTTCGCCTGAACCGCGGCGGCCACGAGGAGACGGTCCCGGTCGGACCCGGCGACCTCGTCCTCGTCACCAACGGCTCGATGACCGACGCCTCCAGCCTCGGCTCCCACACCGCGCCGCCGCCCGCGGCGCCGCACCGCTCGGACGCCTGGCTGCTGTGGCACCGGCTGGCCCGGGGGCGCGACGACTTCGGCGACCCGGCCGCGTTCGACAAGCACGTCGAGGAATCCCGGTGGGAGTCGTTCACGGTCACCACGAAGGACCCCGCCTTCCTGCGGGCGCTCGAGGAGTTCAGCGGCCGGCCCACGGGCAAGGGCGGGCTCATGACGTTCACGGGCTCCGACTGGCTGCTCACCGTCGTCGCCAACCGTCAGCCCGTCTACCGCGACCAGCCCGAGGGCGTCTCCGTCTGGTGGGGTTACGGCCTGTTCCCGGACCGCGACGGCAACCACGTCCGCAAGCCGATGACAGCGTGCTCCGGCCGGGAGATCCTCGAAGAGGTCCTGCACCACCTCCCCTTCGACGGACCGACCGCCGCACGGGTCCTGGAGACCTCCACCGTCGTCCCCTGCGTGATGCCGTACATCACGAGCCAGTTCCTGGCGCGCCGCCGCGACGACCGGCCCGAGGTCGTGCCCGAGGGGTCGGTCAACCTCGCCTTCATCGGGCAGTTCGCCGAGGTGCCCGACGACGTCGTCTTCACCGTCGAGTACTCGGTGCGCACCGCCTGGACGGCGGTGGCCCGCCTGCTGAAGCTCGACCGGCACCCACCGGAGGTCTACAAGGGCCACCACGACCCGCATGTACTGGCAGCCGCCCTGGAGACCATGCACCGCCACTAGGCCCTGCCCGTTCTCCGGAACGCCGCAGCCGTGCGGAACATCCTCGAGGAAGGACATTCCCCGACACGACGCGTTCAGCCACGGCGCCCTCGCGTCCGTACCCGTGCGGGGCGTCGTGGCACATGCGGCCGCGCGGGTGAGCCGTGTCTCACCCGCGCGGCTGCGCTTGTCTATGCAACGAGTTGCATAGAAAGCTGTACGGCATGGCGCTCGAACACGCGATCCTCGTCTCCCTGCTGGAAAAGCCGGGGTCCGGCTATGAGCTGGCCCGGCGGTTCGAGCGGTCCATCGGCTACTTCTGGACCGCCACGCACCAGCAGATCTACCGCGTGCTCAAGCGCATGGAGAGCGAGGGCGTCCTCGCGGTCCGGGAGGTGCCGCAGCAGGGGCGACCGGACAAGAAGGTGTACTCCGTCGCCGACCCCGGGCGCGCCGTCCTCTCCCGATGGCTGCACGAGCCGATCGAACCGGAGAGCATCCGGCACGATCTCGCCGTGAAGATCCGCGGCGCCGCCTTCGACGACCCGGCGGCGCTCGTCGACGAGGTCCAGCGGCACCACCGGGTCCACAGCGACCGGCTCGCGCGCTATCTCACCGGAGAACTGCGCGACTTCACCGGACCCGACGCCCCCGCCCCCCTCGACGCCGGCCAGGAACTGCAGCACGTCGTGCTGCGCGGTGGCATCGCGTACGAGCGGATGACGATCGCCTGGCTCGACGACGTCCTGGCCACCCTCCGCGCCCTGGGCACGGCGGCCGACGCGACGGACGGCCCGCGGAGCAGCGGCCCCCCGGAGCCGTCGGCCTGAGCGCCCCCTCACGCTTCCTCCTCCTCACGCACGGCAGTTCTCGACCCCCATCCCCCGGAAGGCGGACCTCCATGACCACCCCCCTGCTGTTCAATCCGCACACCTACGACCCGGCGCACTTCGACCCCGAGACGCGCAGGCTGCTGCGCGCCACCGTCGACTGGTTCGAGGAGCGCGGCAAGCGCCGGATCATCGAGGACTACCGCACCCGCGCCTGGCTCGGTGACTTCCTCGCCTTCGCCGCCAAGGAGCGCCTGTTCGCCACCTTCCTCACGCCGGCCTCCGCCGCCGGGGACGAGGACCAGCGCTGGGACACCGCCCGGATCGCCGCCCTGAACGAGATCCTCGGGTTCTACGGTCTCGACTACTGGTACGCCTGGCAGGTGACCATCCTCGGTCTCGGCCCGGTCTGGCAGAGCGACAACGCCGCTGCCCGCACGCGGGCCGCGGACCTCCTGAACCAGGGCGAGGTCTTCGCGTTCGGCCTGTCCGAGAAGGCCCACGGCGCCGACATCTACTCCACCGACATGCTGCTGGAGCCCCAGGGCGACGGCGGTTTCCTGGCCACCGGCTCCAAGTACTACATCGGCAACGGCAACGCCGCGGGCCTGGTCTCCGTGTTCGGCCGCCGCACCGACGTCGAGGGTCCGGACGGATACGTCTTCTTCGCGGCCGACAGCCGCCACCCGGCGTACCACCTGGTGAAGAACGTCGTCGACTCCTCCAAGTTCGTCAGCGAGTTCCGCCTGGAGGACTATCCGGTCGCCCCCGAGGACGTCCTGCACACCGGCCGCGCCGCCTTCGACGCCGCTCTCAACACCGTCAACGTCGGCAAGTTCAACCTCTGCACCGCCTCGATCGGCATCTGCGAGCACGCGATGTACGAGGCCGTCACCCACGCGAGCAACCGCATCCTCTACGGCCGTCCCGTCACCGCCTTCCCGCACGTGCGCCGGGAGCTGGCCGAGGCCTACGTGCGTCTCGTGGGCATGAAGCTGTTCAGCGACCGTGCCGTCGACTACTTCCGTTCGGCCGGTCCCGAGGACCGCCGCTACCTTCTCTTCAACCCGATGACGAAGATGAAGGTGACCACGGAGGGCGAGAAGGTCATCGACCTGATGTGGGACGTCATCGCCGCCAAGGGCTTCGAGAAGGACAACTACTTCTCCCAGGCCGCGATCGAGATCCGGGGCCTGCCCAAGCTCGAGGGCACGGTCCACGTCAACCTCGCGCTGATCCTCAAGTTCATGCGCAACCACCTGCTGGACCCGATCGACGCGCCCGCCGTGCCGACCCGCCTCGACGCGGCCGACGACGACTTCCTCTTCCGGCAGGGACCGGCCCGCGGCCTGGGTTCCGTCCGCTTCCACGACTGGCGCGCCGCCTACGACGCGTACGCCGAGGTCCCGAACGTCGCCCGTTTCCGCGAGCAGGCCGACGCGCTGTGCGCGTTCGTGACCACGATGGCCCCCGACGAGACGCAGAGCCGCGACCTCGACTTCCTGCTCTCCGTGGGCCAGTTGTTCGCGCTGGTCGTGCACGGGCAGCTGATCCTGGAGCAGGCCCGTCTGACGGACCTCGACGAGTCCGTGCTGGACGAGCTGTTCTCCGTGCTGGTCCGTGACTTCTCCGGGCACTGCGTCGAACTGCACGGCAAGGACTCCGCCACCGAGCGGCAGCAGGGCTGGGCGCTCGGCGCGATCCGGCGTCCCGTCGTGGACGAGGCGCGTTCGGCGGAGATCTGGCAGCGGGTCGAGGCGCTGTCCGGGGCGTACGAGATGGCCCAGTAGCAACCCGGCCAGGGGTCGTGGACGGCGGCGCGGCGCGAGGGCGCCGACGCCGACCGGAGGCCGGGCGGGCCGCGCGACGGCCCGCCCGGCCTGTCCGCGGCGTCCTCGTCACCGTGCGCAGACGAAGCCAGCTGCGTCGTCCGGGGCGCCGGTGCGGTACCGGGGCCAGCTCGGGTACGCGCACAGGGGACGGGTGCGGTGGTGGAGCGTGTCCGACACGATCGGGTTCGCGGGCGCCTGCCCTTGCTCGACCCAGCGTTCGAGCGCGGAGAGCGAGTCCCAGGCGGCCGCGAACGCCGGCGTGCCGAAGTTCGCGTGGTTCGCCCCGGGCACGACGTAGTACCGCAGGAACGTGCCGGTCGACCGGGGGCCCAGGAGGTCGCGTACCCGCTCGTAGTAGTCGCTCGTGGACAGGGGCGAGACCAGTTCGTCCGCGGCGCCGTGGAGCAGGATCAGCTTGCCGCCGGCGCGGGCGAACGGGCCGAGATCCGCGTCGTTGCGGTCCTCGACCGTGGACAGGCGGCTGATCCGGTCGAGCCACTTGCCGGGGTTCCGGGGATCCACGTCGAGGGAGTTGTGGTGCGGGTCCCGGGTCAGGAAGTACTTGACCCACTGGTCCCAGTACTGCAGCCCGTAGCCGCTCGTCACCGGCATGGGGTCGGCCGGCGCGGTGGTGCCGAATCCGAGGAACGGGGTCCTCATGTCCGCCCCCGACAGGAACGGGAAGCCGGGGTATCGGGTCTCACCGCTCGCGATGCGGTACGGCCACCTGAACGGGGAGGACATGGCGAGTACGGCGCCGATCTGAGGGTCCGACAGACAGCCGGGACCGGTGTCGGCGCCGCCCGGACAGCGCAGCGTGTGCGGATCGAAGTGACAGCCGGACGGGTTCGAGACGACGCCGTCCTCGACCCCGTCCAGGGCGTCGCACGCGCCGATGACGCTGTCGTAGAGAAGTGTCTGCTTCTCCGGTCCGGGGAAGGCACCCGGACGGGACAGCACCTGCGCCAGATACCCCAGGTCCAGGCCCTCGCTCAGGTTGTTCCAGGCCGGAAACGCCGAGATCACTCCGTCGAACGCCTCCGGCCATCGCTGGGCGACGACGAGACCTTCGCGGCCGCCGGTCGAGCCTCCCGAGAAGTAGACCTCGGCCGGGTTCGTCCCGTAGGCGTGCCGGATGAGGAACAGGCTCGCGTCGCGCGTCTTCTTGAGCGCGTCACCGGCGGCGAAGTTGTTCAGGGCCTCGTCGTTCACCCCGAACGACCCGTCCAGTGACGGAGGGGAGGCCGGGTTCTGCTGGTGGCCCGAGTCACTGGCGAAGGTCGCGTAGTGCCGGGCCAGGGGCACCGGCCGGTCCGTGGGGCCGAACGGCACGTTCTCCGCCAGGTCGGGAATCGTGCCGTTGAAGCCGCCGCCACCGAACATCATCGCCTTGCGGTTCCAGTCGTACGGCAGGTCGACGCGCATCCTGACACGGGGCGCGGAGGGATCGACGGGGAACAGGTCGGCGTCGACCTGGCAGTAGGTGATCGTCTCGCCGCCGACCTGGCCGGTCATGACCGAGACCGACTCGACCAGGCCGCCGGTCGTCGGCAGGCTCATGGCCGTTGCCGGGATCCGCGTCCCGTCCAGGCCGGCGCACTGCGGCACGGCCACCGAGCGGCCGGCCCCGGACGAGACGGTTCCGGCCGCGGGTCCGGCCCCGAGGACGGGGAGCGCTCCCGCCAGCAGAAGCAGGGTGCTCGGCACGATGAACCGGCGAATCCTCGTACGCCTTGCGGGTGTTCCGCTCACGTCGGCTCCTCGTCCGAAGCTCTTAGGCAGGGAGCGCCGCCGCCTTCGCGGTCTCCTCGGGTCGTCCTGGCCTTGGTCTTCCTCGTACTCCTGCACCATGTCAGTGGTAGAGGTGTGTGCCCGGGACGGCGTCCGGATCGGCACGGACCTCGGCGGTGTTCGTCTCGGGCAGGAACCACGCGCTGGCGGTGGTGATCAGCCCCATGCACATGATGTAGGCGGCGACGGGCAGGGTGCTCCCGGTATCCGCGATGAGGGCTGTCATGAGGAACGGTGTGCTGCCGCTGACGGCGATCGCGGAGAGCTGGTAGGCCAGCGACGCGCCCGAGTAGCGGACGCCGGGCGGGAACAGCTCGCCGAGGAAGCTCGCGATGGGGCCGTAGGTGAGGCACTGGAACAGGAAGCCCACCGTCACCGCGACGAAGATCAGCGGCAGCGACGCGGTGTCGATGAGCCGGAAGTACGGGAAGGCCCAGACCGCGACTCCCAGACCGCCGACCAGGATCAGGGGCCGGCGGCCCAGCCGGTCCGAGAGGTGCCCGGACCAGGGGAGGACGACGAGCATGGCCACGGAGCTGGTCAGCACGACCGCGAGCAGGGGGTTGCGCGCGAGTCCGAGCGTATGGGTGCCGTAGCTGAGGAGCCCGGAGATGCTCACGTAGAAGAGGCTGTTGGTGGCCGAGAGGAGTCCGCAGCCGAGCAGGATGGTCTTCCACCTGTCGCGCACCACCTGGGCCAGCGGGGCCCGGGCCACCGCGGCCTCCGGCCGTGCCGCCTCCTGCTGCAGCTCGCGGAACTCCGGTGTGTCCTCCACCTTGGTCTGGATGTAGAGGACCACCACGAACATCACGACGCTGACCAGGAAGGGGATGCGCCAGCCCCAGCTGAGGAAGGCGTCGTCCGGCATCAGACCGCTCGCGGCCACGAAGATCAGGTTCGAGACGATCACGGCGACGGGGACGCTGGTCTGGCCGAACGTTCCGGCGAACCCGCGGCGTTTGGGGCCGGCGGACTCGGTGAGCAGGAGCATGATGCCGCCCCACTGGCCGCCCGCCGCGAGCCCCTGCACGAAACGCAGGACGACCAGCAGCGTCGGGGCGAGCGCACCGGCGGTCGCCGCGCTGGGAAGGCATCCGATCAGGAACGTGGCGGCTCCCATGAGCGCCAGGCAGGTGACGACGACCGGCTTGCGTCCGTGGATGTCACCGAGGTGTCCGGCCAGCACCCCGCCGATGGGACGGGCCACGAAGCCCGCCCAGAACGTGCTGAAGGCGAGGAGGGTCCCCGTCAGGGCCGAGGAGTGCGGAAAGAACACATGGGGGAACACCAGCGCGGCCGCGGTGCCGTAGAGGAAGAAGTCGTACCACTCGAGCGAGCTGGCGATGAGCCCGGCGGCCAGCAGCCTGCGGGAGGCTCGGCGCCGGGGCGTGGGCAGACCGGTGCCGGGGAGGCTGCCGGACTGTCCTTCGGGTTGGGCGAGCGGAGTTGCCATTGGTGCCGCCTTCGTCCATGGCGCAGGGGGGTGATGGCGGTTACATTAGGGCGCCGTTGCGCTGCGGTTGAGGTGTGCTTCACCCACACCTCATGCCGATTCGGTGGGTCTTTTTTCCACCTGATGCCGAGGAGGGATGGCGCTGTGGTCAGCGACCCCGGTGGCGGAGCAGGGTTGTGCTCGCTCGCGCGTCGCCAGCGCGAACTGGCGTCGTTGTACGAGACGGCCAAGTCACTGACCGCACTGGGCGAACTCGACGAGGTACTGCAGTCGATCGTCCATCACGCCCACGATCTGATCCGTACCGACTTCACCTACCTCTCGCTGGTCGGCACGGACGGCAGACTGTCCGTCAGAGCGTCGGAGGGGACGGTGTCCGGCGCCTTCCTCGCGGCGTGCATACCGGCCGATGTGGGGCTGGGCGGCAAGGTGCTGGCCTCCCGGCGCCCGCACTGGGTGCGCCACTACGCCGGCACGACCCTCATCGACCACGATCCCGACTTCGACCGCCTGGTCACCACCGAAGGACTCGTCGCGCTTCTCGGCGTGCCCCTGGTCGTCCGGGGGCGTGCGGTGGGCGCCCTGTTCGCCGCGGACCGGTCCGAACGGTCCTTCCACGCCGACGAGATCGCGCTGCTGCGCGCGTTCGCCGATCACGCCGCGGTCGCCCTCGACAACGCCCGTCTCTACGAGGCGAGCCGAACCGCCCTGAAGGAACTGCGGATCGCGTACGGGAGGATCGAGGAACACATGGCCGTCGTGGAGCGGGCGCAGGCGATCCACGAAGCCCTGACCGGTGTGGTCCTCCGGGGCGGGACACCGGGCGATGTCACGCAGCTCCTCGCCGATCAGCTGGGCGGAAGCGTGACACTCCTCGACCGGGCCGGTGAGGCTCTGGTGCGCCGGGAATCCGCGTCGAGTCCGTGCCGGACCGCGACGGACAGCGGTCTGGCCGCCGCCGTCGAGAACGCGCACCGCTCGGGCCGCTGCACGACCTCGGTCGACGCCGTCGGAGTGGCCCGCAGTGTGGCGTCGATCCAGGCGGGCGACAGCTACCTCGGCGCACTGGTGTGGAGCCGGAAGGCGACCGCCGGCGACGGCGCCCCGGACCACACGGATCTGCGGACCCTGGAGCGGGCCACCCACATCCTGGGGCTGCTCATCCTCAAGGAGCGGGCTGTCGCCGAGGCGGGCGAGCGCCTGAGCGGAGAGCTCCTGACCGAGCTCATGGTCGGCAGCCCCGGGACCGGTCCCGCCCAGCGCGCCCGCGCACGGGCCCGCAACATCGACACCGACCGGCTGGACCTGGTCCTCGTCGCGGACTCGGCAACGTTGTCATCGACCGAACTCTCGCGCCACCTGCACGACTTGGCCCGGGACCGCTCCGGTCTGGCCGGTGAGCACCTGGGCCGGGCCACGATGATCCTGCCGAGCGCCGACGACGACCGCACCGTCGAGGAGGTCCACCGTCGGCTGCGCCGGGCGGTGGGCGGTCCCGTCGCCGTCGTCGGGGAACGGGTGGTCCATCACGACTGGGCACGCGCCTTCTCCCTGGCCGGCCGCTGCGGCGCCGTGATGCGGGCGATCGGGCACACCGACCTGGGCGCGACGACGGGCCGGTACGCCCTCTACGCCATGATCTTCGACCCCGAACGGGTCGGTGAGCTCGACCGTTTCATCTCCGACTCCATCGGTCCGCTGCTCGAGTACGACCGGCGGCGCGGCACCGATCTCGTGGACACCCTCAGCGCCTACTACGTCCACCGCGCCAATGTGGCGGCGACCGCCAGGGCGTTGTACGTGCACGTCAACACGCTGCTCAAGCGACTGGACCGCGCCGACAGCGTCCTCGGCCTCGACTGGCGCCGCGAGAACGACCTGGAACTCCGGCTCGGACTCCGGCTGCACCAACTCAGGGCGATCGCGACCGCGTAGGCTTCGCCGGGCACGAACAGGACGGGGGCGACACACATGAGGTCCGAGGGAACACAGCGATGGGCGTCGGCTCTCGACGCGGTCGTCGTGTACGCGCAGGGTGCGCTCTGCACCCGGGTGGCCCGGGGAACCGTGCCGCCGGACGGCAGGGTGCGGGTGGCGGGGCTGCCCCGGTCGATCGATCCGGACTCGCTGCGCGCCAAGGCCGTCGGCGGCGAGGGCGTCCGGGTCACCGAGGTACGGGTGGAGGTGGAGGCCGAACCCTCCGGCACCGGCACGGCCGACGCGCTGCGACACGAGATGGAGCGGCTGCGCGACGTCTGCGACGGTGTCCGGGGCCGCCGTGACCGGCACGAGGGTCTGATCGCCGAGGTGGCTGCCCTGCGCCCGGTTCCCCCGGCCCGCAAACGTGACGACCCGCACCGCTCCACCCCCGTGGACGCGTGGCTGCGGCTCGTCGAGTTCGTCGACGAACGGCTCACGAACCTCCATCGGCGTCTCGCCGAACTGGAGGAGGAACTGCGCCTGGCCGAGCACGAGTTCGAGATCGCCCTGGACCGCTGGAGCCGCGCCTCCACCGACGCGCGGTCGACGCACGTCGACACCACGGTGTGCGCGGTCCTGACCCTCGAGGGCTCCGGGGACGCGGAACTGGAGCTGGAGTACGGGGTCCCGGGGGCCGTCTGGGTGCCGGCCTATCGTCTGACCCACCGTCAGGGAGACGACACCGGCACCCTGGTCCTGCGCGCCTCGGTCGCCCAGCGCACCGGAGAGGACTGGACCGGGGTGCGCATCGCCCTGGCCACCGCGGATCTGCGGCGCCGCACCGATCTGCCCCGGCTGCGCTCCCTGCGGGTCGGACGGCGGCAGACCGCCCCCGCGCCCTCCGGTTGGCGGGAGCCGCCGGCGGGACTGGCCGACCTGTTCGCCGGGTACGACGCGGCGGGACCCCGCCCGGTCACGACCGGCGGGGCCGTGGCCGCCGGAGCCGTGGCCGCCGCGGGCGCGTTCGCGCCCGGTCCCGTCCCACCGCCGCAGGCACCGCCGATGTACGGCATGCCGCTCGCCGCGCCCATGGCACCGCCCGGCGCCGCCGGTGCCGCGCCGACGGCCTTCGGCGGCGCCCTGCCCGACGCGCCGCAGCCCGTGGGTGCGGGACCCGGAGGCAGGCCCGGGGCCCGTGCCCGGCGCGCCGCCGCTCCCGCCGCCCTGGCGCCCTCGGCTCCCGGCCGGGCGGCCCCGCCGCCCCCGTCGCCCGCCTCCGCGCCGGTGCCGGCCGGTCCACCGCGGCCGAGCGACGCGGAGCTCGACTACGCCGCGCTCGTCCTGTCCGGGCCCGAGGTGACCACGGACAGCCGGGGCAGGCTGTTCCCCCACACCCCCTTCGACCCCGTGGCGGTCGAGTACCGACGGCGCGCCGAGGCGGTGTCGGCGCTGCCCCTGCCCGGACATGCCGTACGGCCGCGCGAGTCGGCGGGTTCCTTCGACCACCGCTTCGACGCCGCCGCCCGCACCGACATCCCCTCGGACGGCACCTGGCACACGGTCACCGTCACCGAGATCCCGGTCGGTCTGCGCACCGAGTACCTGTGCGTACCGGCCGTGGAGCAGACGACGTACGCCACGCTGGTGCTCTCCAACGCCACCGGCCAGGCCCTGCTCGCCGGTCCGGTGGAGGTCACCGTGGACGACGAGTTCCTGCTGACCGCCGCGCTGCCCACGCTCGCCCCCGGCGGTGTCCGCCGGATGGGGCTCGGACCGGCCGAGGGCGTCCAGGTCACCCGGCGGACGAACCTGCGCGAGTCAGCGTCGGGGCTGCGCGGCAACACCACCGTGCTCGACCACCACGTGCACATCGAACTGGCCAACCGCCTCGCGAGGCCCGTCACCGTCGAGGTCCACGAACAGGTGCCGGTCACCTCCCACGCGGACGTCCGGATCGAGGAGCGGGCCGACTGGACGACACCCCGGCAGGACGCCGGACCCGACAGCCCCGCACCGGGCACCCGCGTCTGGCGGGTGGACCTGCCCGCCGGAGGCAGCGCCGCCCTCGACGGCGGCTACGAGATCCGTGTCCCGGCCGCCAAGGCCATCGTCGGCGGCAACCGCAGGAGCTGACCCACCATGTCCACCCACCCCCAGCCGATCCCGCTGCCCGTCACCGCCGTCACCTGCCTCGAGGACCGCGCCCACGTCGAGCGCACCACCGACCTCGAACTGAGCGCCGGCATCCAGCAGTTGCGTCTCGGGCCGGTCAGTGCGCTCGCGGTCGACCGCACCCTGCACGCCCAGCTGACCGGCGATCACCAAGCGACCGTCCTCGACGTGCGGATCGTCCGTGCCTGGACGCCGCACGGGCCGCTGCCCGCCGCCGACGACTCCGCCCTGCGGCAGCGCGTGCACACACTCGAGAACGAGCAACTCGCCCTCGGCAGGCGTCGTGACCGGCTGCGGGCCCGCATCGAAGCGCTCGGCCGGCTCGCCACCGATCTGCTGCGTGACATCTCCGAAGGCACCGGCTTCGGGGAGACGGACGAGAGCCGCTGGACCCGTGAACTGGACCGCGTCGACAGCGAGCGCGACACCTACGGCGAGGAACTGCGCGCCGTGGAAGCCGAGTCGGAGAAGCTCTCCACCGAGATCTCGGACATCTACAGGGCACTCGATCTCGCCGAGGAGCAGCCCGCCGAACTGCTCGGTCATGTCGAGCTGACCGTGCAGGCCGCCGAGGCCGGTCCGGCCCGGCTGCGCCTGAGCCACCTCACGCCGTGCGCGCTGTGGCGCCCCGCCTACCGGGCCGTGCTCGACGGGGACTCGCTGACCCTGGAGACCGACGCGATGGTCTGGCAGCGCACCGGCGAGGACTGGTCGGACGTGCGTCTGACCTTGTCGACGGCCCGCTCGGCCCGGGCCGGCGAGCCACCGCGGCTCACCGAGGACCGTCTCACGCTCACGGACCGCACGGCCGCCGAACGCCGCACGGTGGACGTGGAGTTCCGGGAGGAGGAGATCGCGGAGATCGGCCCGGCTCCGGTCCTCGGACTGCCGGGAGTGGACGACGGCGGTCAGGCCCGCGTACTGCACTCCCCCGTGCCCGTCTCCGTGCCCGCGGACGGCCGCGCGCACAGGGTCCCGCTCTCCGCCGTCACCTGTGCCGCGAGAAGCGAGTACGCCTCCTCCCCGGAGCTGTCCCCGCTGGTCACCCGGGTCGTGCGGTTCGACAACGCGTCCGGCCACGCGCTGCTGGCCGGGCCCGTGGACCTCGTCCGCGACAGCGGGTTCACCGGTCGCGGCGCGCTGGGCTTCACCGCTCCCGGCGCTCCCGTCGAGCTCGCCTTCGGCAGCCACGACGACTACCGGGTGGTCCGGCAGGCCGAAGAGACCCGGGACACCACCTCGTTGACCCAGCGAACCGTCGTCACCCGCACGGTCAGGCTCCATCTGTCCCGCTTCTCGGCGCCCGGGGAACAGGGCGAGCAGGTCGTCTCGCTGCGGGAGCGGATCCCGGTCTCCGAGGTCTCGGCGGTGGAGGTGCGGCTGCGCAAGGAAGCGTGCGCGCCGGAGCCCGACGGGGTCGACGCCGACGGCATCGCCCGCTGGGACGTGACCCTGACGCCGGGCGGGCACCGCACGGTGACGCTGGTGTACGAGGTCTCCGGGAGCGGAAAGGTCACCGGGCTCTGAGCGAGCGCCTCCGGTCGCTCGACAGCGCGGGGCCGCCCCCGTGGACCATGGGGGCGGCCCCTTGCCGTTCCGTGCTGTTCGGTTTTCCGCCGTGCCGTGCGGCGGCTTCCTGCCGTGCCGTGCGGCGGCTACTCGACGTTGATCTTGAAGGTGCTGGTCGTGTTGCGGATGTCCTGGGCGTTGCCGCTCATCCGCAGGTTGCGGAAGGTGGCTTCACCGACGGCGGGACCTTGGCCCGGTTCCGGCAGCTCGTTGGCCCAGATGCCGAATCCGGACTTGGCGTCGAAGGCGTCTCCGCTCTTCTTGGAGTTGGTGATGGAGATGTCGGTGAAGATGGTGTCCTTCACCGGGAACTGGGGCTGTCCTCCTACGTAGTTGGTCTGGAACATGACGCCTCCGTAGGTGGAGTTGTCGATGTCGACGTCGTTGACGCGGATGCCCTGGAACACCTTCGAGGCGGAGAAGGCCCAGATGGCGGGGAAGACCTGGGAGCCCCAGAAGTGGCCGCCGGTGCGGTCCAGGGAGACATTCTCGATGGTCGTCGGATCGGTGCCGAAGCCGTTCATCGGGTAGCCGAAGTCCAGCGAGGAGATGGTGATGCCGGAGTAGACCAGGGTGTCGGCGACGCGGATGTTGCGGAAGGTGTTGTCGTAGCCGCCGTAGACGGCGATACCGGCCGCGCGCCAGGTCAGGGTCGAAGTGAGGTTCTCGTAGAGGTTGTTCTTCTCGTCGGCGCCTCCGGCGTCGATCGCGGAGAAGAGGGCGAAGCTGTCGTCGCCCGTGGCGCGGGCTTCGTTGTTGGTGACGTGGTTGTCCGTGGAGCCGTTCGTCATGTTGATGCCGTCGGCGAACGTGTCACGGATGCGGGAGTTCTCGATGGTCATGCTGTCGGTGTTGGCGCCCCAGTAGAGGCACACCATGTGCTCGGCCCAGATGTCGTCGATGGTGATGTGCGCGACGCCTGCGAAGTCGAACACCTTGCCCGGGCCGTCGATGCGGGAGGTGTAGTTGCCGAAGTAGGCGAAGCCGGCGAACGTCGAGCCGTTGGCCGTGGAGTCGGCGCGGAAGCCGATGTCGGTGTTCTCCTGCGAGGAGGGTGCGTGGAAGCGGGTGAACCACGGTCCCGCTCCGACGACCTTGACCACCTTGCCGTAGACCTGGAACTTGCTGGAGGTCTCGTAGTCACCGGCGGGCAGGTAGACACCGACGAGCTTGCCGGTGGTGTCCATGCGGACCTTGTCGAGGGCGTTCTGCACGTCCTGGTGGGTGAATCCGGCCGGGACCGCGTACGCGGCCGGGTCGGGGTTCGGGTCCGCCGTGGCCTGTTCGGTGTTGATGAAGTCGATGGCGTAGGTGGAGGTGTTGGCCGCGTCCTTCTGGAGCCGGATCCTGGATCCCGCCGGAACGGTCTTGCCGAGCAGCAGGTTCGCCTCGTCGTAGATGTGGCGCGGGGCACCGGAGCCGGGCGAGTTGCCGGGCGCTGTCTCGTCGCCGTACAGCCAGGCGTACTTGGAGGTGAGGTCGATGGCCTTGAGGAACTGTCCGTCGACGTACACGTCGAGGGTCGTGTTCGTGCCGTCGGGGATGGAGAAGCGGGTGACGAGGGTGTTCGTGTCGGCGCGGGTGGTCCACTCGACGTACTGGCCGGTGGCGTTGAGGGTCACGGCCTTGCGGCCGCTCGCCTCGCCCGCGGTGTCGCCGATGGTGCGGTTGGGGCCGACGACCTTGGCACCGCCGCCGAGTGTGCCGTCCTCGGCCTCGTACATGTCGTAGGGCATGTCGGCTCCGCGGCCGACGAACAGGGGTTGTGTGGTGGTGTTGTTGTCCCGCTTGACCGGCAGTTCGTTGTCGTCCGCGGCGATGACGGTCTTGACGGTGTACTTGCCGTTGACGGCGGTCCAGGAGCCGAGGCCGACCGGTGCGGTCGTCTGGCCGGACGCGATGGCGCCGCTGTAGGAGCCGGTGAGCGTCTTGACGGTGGCGCCGTTCGCGTCCTGGATCGTCAGCGTGACGCCGTGCGAGCCGGAGGCCGAGGCCACGGAGCCCTGGTTCTTGAGGGCGACGGAGAAGGTGACGTTGTCGCCGGCGGAGGCGCTGGACGGCGTCCAGGAGACCGGGGCGGCGATCAGGTCGGAGCTGGAGACGGGTTTGACGACGAGGGCGTCGGAGCGAGTGAAGGTGTTGTTCCCCTCGTTCTGCTCGATCACCTTGTTCGACGGGTCCACCTCGGCGCCGACCGGGTAACTGCCCGCGTCCCGGGTGCCGATGCTCGCGGTGACCGTCGCCGACTGACCGGCCGTAAGGGCCGGGACGTCGGCCGTGGCCGCCTTGGTGCCGCCGAGCGTGAAGTTCAGGTCGGTGGCCTTGGACGCCTTGGTGCCGCCGTTCGTGACGGTCACGGAGAGACTGATGGTGTCCGACTCGACCGGCGCCGCCGGGCTGTTGGTGATGCCGGTGACCGACAGGTCCGGGTTGGCGGACGGGGTGCCGATCACCTGCAGCTCGCCGACCTGCGCGCCCGGGGCGCCCGAGTTGGCGGTGAACCTGAGCTGGATGTCGGCGGCCGTACCGGAGACCGGGATGGTCACGGTGTTGCCGGTGGCCGGATTGAAGGTGTAGTCCTTCGCCGCGACGAGGCTGGTGAAGGCCGTCGCGTCCTGGTCGCGGCCGAGCACCTGGATGTTCTGGGTACGGGTCGACCAGGCGGCGTCCGGGTTGAGCTTGACGACGACCTGGCCGAGATCGGCGTTCGCGCCCAGCTTGGTGGTGAGGGTGGCCGGGTAGGCGCCGCCCCCGCTCTCCCAATAGGTGCCGATCTGGCCGTCGTTGGCGTTGGCGGCGACATAGGTGAAGGTGTACGAGGACGCCTCGACGGGCTTGCCCTGCGCGAGGTCGGTGCCGGTGCCCGAACCGGCCCTGGTGACGCTGTTGCTCGCCGCCGACACGTTCCCTGCCGCGTCCTTCGCCTTCACGTAGTAGGTGACGGTGGCCGTCGCCGACGGGGTGTCGGTGTACGTCGTGACGTCACCCGCGACGGACTTGAGGAGCTGGCCGTTCGCGTAGACGTCGTAGCCGGTGACCTTGACGTTGTCGCCGGACGCCTGCCAGGTGAGCTTCACGTCGCTGCCGGACCGGGTGTAGGCGAGGTTGCCGGGCGCCGTCGGTGCCTGGGTGTCGCCGCCCGATCCCTGGCGGGTGACGCTGTTGCTGTTGGAGGAGACGTTGCCCGCGGCGTCCTTGGCGCGTACGAAGTACGTGATGTCGGTGCCGGCCGGCTGGGTGTCGGTGTAGGTCAGGACGTTCCCGGCGACGCTCGCCCGCAGTTGGCCGTTCGCGTAGATGTCGTACCCGGTGACGGCCGTGTCGTCGCTCGCCGCGCTCCAGGTCAGCTTGATCTGCCCGGTGGCCGGTTCGGTGAGGGCCAGGTTCGCCGGCGCGGTCGGCGCCTGGGTGTCGCCGGTGGCCGGCCCGTAGACCTCCAGCTCGGACGCCTGCCCGGCGGGCCAGCCGGTGTTGGCGGTGAACAGCACGCGCACGTACCGCGTGGAGACCGTGTCGAGGCTGATGGTCGCCGACTGGTCGTCGGAGCTGTCGAAGGTGTACGCCTTCGAGGCCGTCAGGTCGGTGAAGTTCTGGTTGTCCGTCGAGCCCTGGACCTTGAACGTCTGGCTGCGGCTCGGCCAGCCGCTCGGCAGCCGCAGCGTCACCTGGTTGATCTTGACCGACGATCCGAGGTCGACCTGGAGCCACTGCGGGAAGGCGTTGTTCGTGCTCTCCCAGTAGGTGTTGCGGTTGCCGTCACCGGCGTTGGCCGCGCCGTAGACGTCGGCGTGCCCGCTCTCGGTGAAGGGCTTGCCCTTAGCGAGGTTGGGGGTCGAAGTGGCGGCCGTGAGGACCTGCATCTCGGCCAACTGGGCCGTGGAGGCGACCGAGTTGCCGCTGAAGTCGGCCCGCACGTACCGGGCGAGGGTTGCGGGGAAGGAGACCTTCACCGTGTTGCCGTTGCCGGGGCTGAAGACGTACTGCGCCGAGGACTTGAGCGTGGCGAAGCTCTTTCCGTCGGCGCTGCCCTGAAGGGCCAGCGTCTGCTTGCGGGTCCGCCATTGCGCGGGCAGCCGCAGCACGACCTCACGGACCCGCTCGGTCCGCCCGAGGTCGGTCTGCACCCACTGGGCCGACTTCTTCCCGGCCTGCCAGTAGGTGTCGGCGTCGCCGTCGGTGACGTTGGCGGCCGTGTGGGCGCCACGGGCACTGCCCGCCTTGGTGGCGGCGTCCGCGGCGGCGTTCGGTCCGCCGGCCGCGTGGGCACCGACGGCGGGCAGGCCCAGAACCATGACGAGGGAAGCGAGCGCGGCGGTCGCTGCGCGGCTTCTCCAGGATCTCGGCTTGTGTGGAGTCATACGGGGTTCACTCCCTGCGGAGGTTCGCGCGCCGGAGGGGCGGCGGGGTCGGCTCGTTCCTGGGCAGAGCGGTGGCGCGGTACGACAGAGCGGCAAGAGAGTCGGCACGGGCGTACATGGCTCCCGACAGGGATGGCCGTGTGCGCAGCTTCTTGCATTGTTTCATCGCAATATTGCAGAGTGATGTGAACACGTCTACGGCCAGGACGCCACAAGTTTCACCATCAACACCCGCGCCTCAGCACCAAGGGACGACCGGACATCCCCACCGGACCGACATTTGGAGCAATACATGAGCCTCGGTGGACCAAACGAGGCGACACCGCAAACGAACGCAAGTGACGAAAATTCTTGCGTGATTGTGTGGGGCCGCGAAAGCCGACCGCGCCGCGGACCACGGCTCATCCCCTCCCCGACCTGGCCCGTCGAGGAGCGGTCGTCCCGACAGCGGAATGGGAGCGGCCGGGGCGGAACGGAAAGGCATACTCGGCGGCATGACCGATCACAGCCCCCACGAAGGCCTGACCGTGCCCGTCGCCCCCGACACGGCCGCTTGCACCGCCGCCCTCGAAGTCGCCACCGCGTACTGCTCCCCCGCGCTGCTCAACCACTCGGTGCGGTCCTATGTGTGGGCCTCGGCGTATGCCGCGCAGCAGGGCATCGAGCACGACGCCGAGCTGCTGTACGTGTCCGCGCTGCTCCACGACATCGGCCTGGTCCCGGAGTTCGACAGTCACACGGTCGACTTCGACGTGGCCGGCGGGCACGTGGCCTGGGTGTTCGCGGCGGGTGCCGGGTGGCCGGCGGAGCGTCGGCGGCGGCTGTCGGAGGTCATCGTCCGGCACATGTGGGACACGGTGGACGTGCGGGAGGACCCGGAGGGCCATCTGCTGGAGCGGGCCACCGGCGTGGACGTCTCGGGACGGCATCTCGACGATTTCACCGCCGGGTTCCGGGCGGACGTGCTGGCCCGGTACCCGCGCGCGGGACTCTCGGACGAGTTCCTGGCCTGTTTCCACGACCAGGCCGCCCGCAAGCCGCAGAGCTCACCGGCCGTGTCGGTCCGGGGCGGCCTCGCCGACCGCGTCCGGGCGAACCCGCTGGACCGCCCGGTCGGTTGACCCGGTGGGACCTGTCCGACTCCGGCGGGATCGCGCGCCGATCGGCCTCCGCACCCGTCGATGGCCGCCGGCCCGAGTCAGCCAGGTGTGAGCACCATCCGGAAGCGGGCGGCTCCGGAGAGCATCTTCTGGAAGGCCTCACCGGCGTGGTCCAGCGGTACGGTCTCGGTCATCGGCCGGATGCCGTGCAGGACGCTGAAGGCCATGGTGTCCTCCACGTCCTGCGAGGTGCCGGACGGATGGCCGCGGACGACACGGCCGCTGAGAAGGAGTTGTGCGGGGGTGATGCTCATGGGCGAGGGATCCGCTCCGATGATCACCAGCTCACCTCGCGGCGTCAGGCCTTCCACGGTCGCACTGATGGCCTGGGAGTTTCCGGCAGTGGCCAGAACGGTCCTCGCGCCGCCGAGGGCCTGCAGCGCCTCCGCGACCGGGACGTCCGACGTGCTGTCGATGTAGTGGTGGGCGCCCAGTCGCTTGGCGAACTCCGCCTTCTCGGGGCCACGGGCGATCCCCACGGTCTCGAAACCCATGGCGACCGCGTACTGGACTCCGAAGTGACCCAGGCCGCCCAGGCCGAGGACGGCGACGAGGTCTCCGGGCTCGGCGGGGCTGCGCCGCAATCCGTTGAACGTGGTCACACCGGCACATGCCATGGGCCCCGCGTCGGTTGCCGCGAGATCGTCAGGGATTCCGGCGAGCGCGTCGGCGGGCGCGATCACCTTGTCCGCGAAGCCTCCGTCGTAGGTCCAGCCCGGGACTTTCAGGTTGTCGCAGACGATGAAGTCGCCCTGACGGCAGCGTGTGCAGTGGCCGCAGCTGCCGCCGAACCAGCCGACCGCCACGCGGTCGCCCACCTGCCACCCCCGCTCGTGCACCCCGTCGCCCAGTTCCTCGATCCGCCCGGCGATCTCGTGTCCGGGCACCTCCGGGAACGAGACACCAGGCAGATGCCCCTCGACGAAGCTGGCGTCGCTGTGGCAGACACCGCACGCCTCCACGGCGATCCTGACGTGTCCGGGGCCGGGCTGCGGCACCTCTCGCTCGGCGATTTCGAAGGTGCCGCCCGGGGCGGTCACCTGCGCGACTCGGTAGGTGTTCATCGGTCCCTCCGATGGATGTATGCAAGAGCCTGCTACCAGGGCAACAGGTCCGGGGCGATCACGCGCGTCGAGTCCTGTCCTGGACGAGGCCGCTCGTGGTACCCGGCAGGCGTCTCCACCGAGCCCCTTGTGGTCGGCACGCTGATGCCCGACCGCCCGCCGCGGGTCCCTCACCGCCTGCGCCCGGAGACGTTCTCCTCGTGCGCGCACGTCCTGGCCGCCGGATACTCGATGCGGGCTCGATGCCTCCCGACCGCGGTCAGGCGCTGAAGGACATCGGCCTTCCTCCCTGACCCCGACCGATGAGGAGATTGCGCCATGCGCTCCCCAAGGATTCCGCCGACTCCCCTCGAGGCGGTGACGGCCGGCCTGCTGGCCGGGGCGGTGGGAACGGTGTGCCTGGATGCCGTCCATTACCTGAAGTACCGTCGCGCAGGCGGGACGGACAGCCCGCTCGCCTGGGAATTCGCACCGGTCGAGAGCTGGGAGAAGGCCCCTGATCCGGGGCAGGTGGCAAAGCGGGTGATCGAGGGCTTCACCCAGCGCCGGCTTCCTGATGGTTCCGCCTGGCTCACGAGCACCATCGCTCACTGGGCCTACGGATCGGCGGCCGGCGCGGCCTACGGCGTCCTGGCCGGTTCACTGCCCAGACCCTCCCCCGTGTACGGCGTGCCTTTCGGTGCCGCGGTGTTCGCCGGCGACTACGTCGCCTTGCCGGCCGCAGGGCTCTACAAGCCGATCTGGCAGTACGACGCCACGACCGTGGCCTGGGATTTCGGTGCGCACGTCGCCTACGGCACCGGCACCGCGATCGCCTTCTGGCTGCTCAGCCGACTCGGTTTCGGCGCCGTCGGCCACAGACCGTGAACCGGCTGCCGGCCCCGGCGCGAACCGGGCCACCGTCCACCGGATTCCCGGGCACGGCCCGCGTCCGGCCGTGCGGGTCCCGTCATGTCGGCATCTTGTACGAACAGAGGAAGCGTCAGTCATGGACATGAAACTCGAAATCGTGGTGGTGCCGGTGTCCGACGTCGACCGGGCCAAGAGCTTTTACACGCGATTGGGCTGGAGGCTGGACGCGGACATCGCCCCGGACGAGAACTTCCGGGTGGTGCAGGTGACGCCGCCGGGCTCGCCGGCATCGGTCATCTTCGGCACCTCGGTCACGTCCCAGACGCCGGGCTCGGCTCAGGGCCTGCAACTGATCGTGGACGACATCAACGCCGCATACGACGAGCTGAAACGGCTCGGTGCCGAGCCGAGCGAGGTGTTCCACGACGCCGGCGGCGTCTTCCACCACGCCGGAACGGACGCCCGGCTGCCGGGGCCGGATCCCCAGCGCACGAGCTACGGCTCGTTCCTGTCCTTCAGCGACCCGGACGGCAACGGCTGGCTCCTCCAGGAGATCACCACCCGGCTCCCGGGACGCCTCGACCCCGCGACCACGACGTTCGCCTCCGCGGAGGACCTGGCGAGCGCGCTGCGCCGCGCCGCGGCCGCGCACGGGGTGCACGAGGCACGCATCGGTGCGGAGGACCCGAACTGGCCGGACTGGTACGCCCTGTACATGGTGCGCGAGCAGGCCGGGACCGAACTGCCGTCGTGACCCGCATCGTCCTTCGGCGGGTGAACGACCTGACGGCGGCCGCGTTGTTCCCGCCCAGGCGGAAGAAGGCGCCCTGTGGACAAGCCTGCGCGGGGGAAAAACGTGGAGTGGGCTCCGGTATCGCGGCTGTCCGGGGAGCAGCTCAAGAAGCTGGCGGCTCTCGGATCAGAGTATCCGGCACCTGCCGGCGAGGTTCTCTTTCTGGCAGGTGACGCGTCCTACGACTTCTTCGTCGTCCTGGAGGGGACCGCGGAAATCATCGATCGGCTGGGTCAGCCGGAAGAGCGGCTCGTCGCGCCATACGGCCAATCCGAGTTCCTGGGCGAGATAGGCATGCTGACGGGCGAGCGCTCACGCTTTGCCGGCGTCATGAAGAGCCCGGGCCGACTGCTGAGGGTGCCGCTGGAGCAGATCCAGACGATCGTCGCGCAAGACAGTGATCTGAGCGAGCTCATCCTTCGGACATTCCTCGCACGACGGGCGAACCTATTGAGAAGGGGTGCGGGTATCACACTCATCGGTTCCCGCTACGACGAACGATGCCGAGTCCTGTTGCATTCGTTCTCACTCAGCAGGACGGCCGTGGAGTGGCTGGACCTGGAGGATCGGCCGGAGACCGAGGTGCTTTTGCGAAGGCTCAAGGTATCCCTGACAGACCTTCCCGTCATCCTCGTCCCCGGCCGGCCAATGATGCGCAATCCACAGCCGGCCGACATTGCTGCAGAGTTCGGGGAATCGCCGCACGCAGTCGACGATCAAGAGATGTGCGACCTGCTCGTTGTCGGTGGCGGCCCAGGCGGTCTGGCGGCCGCGGTATACGGCGCATCCGAGGGACTGACGACCGCCCTCATCGACGCGGACGCCTTTGGCGGTCAAGCCGCCACATCATCGAGAATCGAGAACTACCTAGGATTCCCGGCTGGTCTGCCCGGTGCCGAATTGGCGGCCCGAGGGGCGATCCAGGCAGCGAAGTTCGGAGTGCGGCTTCACCGGAACGCCCGCGCGGCAGCCTTCACCAGCGAGGACGGTATCCACACCGTCACCTGCGACGACGGCCGGGCGTTCAGCGCTCGCGACGTCATCATCGCCACCGGTGCCAACCACCGGCGCCTGGCCGTGCCCGGCATCGAAGCCTGGGAGAGCAACGGCGTCTACTACGCCGCCACGGTTGTCGAGGCGACGTACTCGCGCGGGCGACCTGTGGCAGTGATCGGCGGCGCGAATTCGGCAGGTCAGGCGGCACTGTTCCTGGCCCGGACGTCTGATCCGGTGCACCTCGTGGTCCGCGGAGACGACCTTGATCGTTCGATGTCTCGCTATCTGATCGACGCGATCACCGCCGACCCGAAGATCCATGTGCGGGTACACACGGAGGTGGTCGGTATTTCCGCTGACTCCGAGGTGACAGGGCTTGATGTAGTGGACCGGACGAGCCGACGCCGCTCCCCCCTGACTGTCAGCGCCGTCTTCGTGTTCATCGGTGCCACGCCCTGCACGGACTGGCTCGACGAGCGGCCGGCGATGGATCCCGACGGCTTCCTGCTGACCGGACAGGACGTCGCCGTACCGGCGGGCCATCGCATGCCGCTGCCCTTTGAAACCAGCGTGCCCGGGGTGTTCTGCGTCGGTGACGCGCGAAGTGGAAGCGTGAAACGAGTCGCCGCCGCGGTTGGGGAGGGTTCCGCAGCGGTGCGGCTCATCTTCGATCGACGCAGGATCGATGGGGCCGAAGTCCTGTGACAGCCGGCGTGGGGCTTGATCCATGGCTGTCCGGTACCGCTGCCGGATTCCACGTTCCCGACCGGGTTCGCAGCCGGTCGCGGCAATCAGTTCCCTTGCGGCGATGCGTACCCTATTCACCCGGCGACACCACGTCTGGTCCCGGACACGGTCCGCGACAACACCTCTGGTCCCGCACACGGTCACACGCGTGCGGGCCAGGAACCTGCTGGTGCGCGGTGCTGGGCGCAGGTGCATTCTGAAAGGTGAGCGTCCCGGTCGGTGAGCCTGCCCAGCAGGCTCTTGCGAGGCCTCGGCAGGGCCGGGTCCGCGAACCGGCGTCGGCGAAGCGAGCCAGGCACCCGTGGGGTGCGTACCGATGGCCGCCGACGGACAACGGTCGTCCCGAACCAGGGAGTAGGTCATGCCGTCCCTACACTTCCACGTGAACTCCTCGCTGAGCCCGGGGGAGGTGATGGGTGTGCTGACGAACTTCAGCCCCTCCCGTGTCGAGGAGTGGCCCTCCATCGATGCCGAGCACTTCCAGGTCCATGAGCGGGGCGATACCTGGGCGGAGGTGACCGAGGGGAACGAGAAGTCGTGGGAGCGTGCACGCTACGAATGGGACCCCTCGACGAACAGGGTCACCGTCACCACTCGGGACTCGGTGCCCTTCGGCTCGGGAGGCTGGCAGTTCCAGATGACTCCCACGGACGACGGCACCCGCGTCGACGTCAGACTGGAACGGCACCCCGACTCGTTCACATCAAAGATGAAGTCCTCGATCATTCCCTTCGCCGGTCCGGTGTTCCGCAGGTCCTTCAAGGAACCCCTGCACACCGTGTAGTCGCGAGGAGGCCGCCGACGACCGTCAGCCCCCGCCGCTCCGCGAGAGGGCTTCGGCCGCGCGGCCGGGACGATACTGATCGTGACCGTCGCCCCGCCGCCGTCCTGCCCCGGACGCGGGCACGGTCGGTGGGGACGCCCCGTTGTCGATGTCTGCGAGGGGAGCCGTTCATGACCACGGCGAAGGATCTGTTCATCACCGCCATGGACCTGAAGCATCCCGTGGGGCAGGGTGATCTGTCCCTCGCGCTGGCGGGAGCCGAGCTGATCGATCTCATCGGTGCGGGGGCGGTCACCGTGGACGGCGACCACATCGTGCCAGGTGGACCGCCGCCGCCGGGCGATCGATTCCTGGGCGAGGCCGCGGCAGGCCTCCCTCGGCAGGCACCGCACGAGCGGATCGAGGACTGGCTGTGGCGCCGGGGCCGGGACCTCTCGGCCGCGTACCAGGCCGCCCTGGAGGAGAACGGTGAGCTGAAGCCGCAGCGGAGCAGCCTGTTGTCCTTCGGCTCGGAAAGCCTGGAACCGGTCGATACGCCCGCGCGCCGCCGTGCAGCCGACCGCTGGGAGGAGAAGGAACCCGTCCTGACCGCCCTCGTCGCGGTCCTGAGCGTCGACGACGAACGATCCGACGATGAGACCGGCCTCGATGACGAGGCCGTGACGATCGTGGTGGCCGCCGTCCACGACGCGGTGATGGAGCTGGAGGCCGTACGCCAGCGGCGGACCATCGAGAACGCGGCCTTCGCCAACCTCTGGCGCGGACCGTGAGGCGGGCCCGCTCTCAGGAACGTGGTCGAGTCCGATGGTGACGGCGAGCGGTCGCACGGCCGCCGGGCGGTGCTGCGCGAGCCCTTCGACCAGCTCCGGTCAGTGTCGCGCGGCCTGCACATGGGGGCTGGGTGTGCATGCGCCGTGTTCTGCCGCCCCGCTCCACGGGGCTGCTGCACCACCGACGCCAGGGCCACCGGTCAGGCCCCTGACGGGGTGACGCAGGCGTACAGGCGCAAGGGTTTCATGCCGTGGCGGGTCTTCATCGGCTGGTTGCTGCGGCCGCCCTCCACCCAGCGTTTCCGCCCTTCGATGGCCGTACGGATCTCCGTGGCCCACAGCAGGTAGTTGGGGCTGAAGCCGTCCACGGTGGCGTGGCTCGTGCCGCCCGCCCACATGTGCAGGCGCTCGTCGTCGAGGAGGACGATCGCGGCGGCCAGCGTCTGTCCGCCCCGGTCGACGCGGACCACGCGGGCGTTGTCGCCCAGGGCCATGACGAAGTCGGTGAAGGCATGCTCGGGATACATGCCGGCGCTGTCGTACTTGGCCGCCGTGCGGCGGGTGAGGTCGCCCACCGTCCCGAGGAAATCGGGCCGGGGTGCCTCGACGGCGGTGGTGACGCCCGCGTCCGCCGCGCGCCGCAGGTACTGGCGGATCGTGCGCCGGGTGCGGGCGCCCAGAGTGGCGAGATAGGCGTCGTAGGAGTCGAAGACGTCTCCCGCCGCACTGTGCAGCGGGAGCTGGAAGCGGGTGACGATCGGTGCCACCCGCCACCCCTTGTCCCGGGCGACGTCGAGGACGGGGTCGGCCTCGGGGACACTGACGAGTCCCGCCGTCCTGGCGCCGTCGGCGGCCGCCTGCTCGCGCAGGGCGTCCAGGACGGCTCCAATGATGCGATCCCGTCGGGCGGGGACGGTCGCCCGTACGGGCACACGGGTGTCGTAGCAGTACCAGTTGTGCCCGAGGAGCGCCGGGCCGTCGGCCTCCTCGATGCCGACGCCGCGCAGGAAGCCGTACGGGTCGCCCTGCTGCTGGAGGTAGCACGGCAGTACGGCGAGGGTCCGGCCCGCTTCGGCGACCGTCACGTAGCGGGCAGCGAGGAACGGGCTCAACGGGCTTGTCTGGTAGGCCCGCAGATACGCGGGGGTGTAGTGGACGGGCGCGGTGTCCGCCGCCGCGACCTGTGCCCACTGGACGGTGTCGACGTCGTCGATGGAGTCGGTGACGGTGATGTGCCGCGTGCTCAACTCGTTCGCCCCTCCCCTTCCTTCACCCAGCCGGCCCCCCTCATCGCGGCCAGGAAGCGTTCCCCGAAGCCCGGCTCCCACCGGATTCCCGCGTCGAGCTGGGCGGTTCGGACCACGTCCGCCGTGCCGGACACTCCGTCGACGCTCTGCGCCAGGGACATCGCCGAGGCGTAGAACCCGCCCCGGTCGTCGGCGAGCCGGCGCAGGAACCACTGCCGGTCTGTCTCGTCCACGGCCGCCGTCAGGGCACGGAGGTTGAAGGGGCCCGGCCATGACCTGTGCAGCGGCGGACTCCCGTGCCCCGCGGCGGGCAGGTCGTCCCAGGCCGTCGCCAGGGTGTGCTGCAGATCGGCGAGGAGACCCGCCTGTCTGCCGAGGACGCCGGGGTCGGCGCCCAGCGGCCGCAGGGTGTCCAGCGCGTCGCGTCCGTACCGGCCCCGGCGGGTCAGCAGGGTGGCGGCGAACGGGCCGTCGCCGGGCGGCAGGCAGGCGGTCATCCGGCGTGCCGTCCAGCGTGTGAGGAGGTGGGCGAGCCGGTCGGCCTCCGGGGCACCGGCCGTCGCGACGACGGCCGCGGCGGACGCGGCGATCGCGGCGGACCTGCGCAGTTCCTGCGGATCGACCTTGTCGAGCGTGTCGGCGCCGGAGTGGTTGAACCGGTCGGGCCAGTGGCCCAGTTGGACGGCGGGACAGCCGATCGCACGGTCGGCGAGCACCGCGTGGTCGGAGGCGCCGACGAACGGGGTCGTACGCCAGGCCCACACGTCACAGCCGACGGCCCCGCTGTAGGAGCGCGCCGCGGGAGGCAGGGCACGCACACAGGCCTCGACCAGGGCGTTGGCGAAGTGCGGAAGGTACTCCGGGCTGTGTTCGACGATCAGCGGGCCTCCGCAGCGCCGCTGGTCCTGCCCCACCATGTCGAGGTCGACCGCCATCATGGGCAGCGGCCCCCCGTCCTCCTCCACGAGCCGGTGGACGTGGGCCGCCAGTCCCACGAACTCGGGTGCCCAGAGGAAACCGACCGGCCTGCGCAGCTCGCGGGCCGCCAGGACCCGCCCGGCCGCGAGGGCGGCCGCGACTCCGGAGGCGTTGTCGTTGGCGCCGGGGGCGGGGTGGCACAGGTGCGCGGTGATCAGGCAGGCGTCGGGCGACATCGGCGCCGCGGCGGCGGATCCCGTCGGGGCACGGGCGACGACCACCGGCATCCGGGCGGGAGCGGTGTCGACCTCGACGACCACACGGGCACGTTCGCCACGGCGGTGGGCGCGGTGCAGCGCGTCCATCTGCCCCGGGACCACGCTGAAGCCGAACAGCGTGCTGCCGGGCGGCAGTTCGACGCGGCCCGCCCCGTCGTGCCGGTCGGAGCCGGTCGTCACGCAGAAGCCGCTCGCCCGTTCCTCGCGCATGCGGGCGAACAGTTTCCCGTCGAGTCCCGCCGCCGACGGGACGAGGACCACCGCGCCCGGCGGCCACCCGTCGTCCTGCGCGCGGACGAGGGGTGCTTCGCGGTGTGCGGCGGCCGAGTGGGCGGCCAGGGTGTACGGCTGGGCGGGATAGTCGACCAGCGCGGTCCTGCCGGGGACCGACAGGTGCGCGGAGCGCGGGGTCCACGAGGCGGGTGCGGTGAACGTCCACCAGCGGGTACGGCCGTCGGCGGGGAAGGTCAGGACCTCCACCCCGGCGAGCCCGGCGCGTTCGGCCTCCCCCGCCACGAAGTCGGCCGCGGCCGCGATACCCGCCGACCCCTGGTGGCGGTCCCACTCGGTGAGCCGGGCGACCTGGCGCATCGCCTCGTCGGCGTCGATGCCGTGATGGATCCCGGCGACGAGGTCGGTGAGGCTACCCGGCATCGGCGAACGCGTCACGGAAGGCGGTCAGACGGGCTTCGGAGAGGGGTACGGCGATCTTGCACAGCGGGCCGTCACGGCGGCCGCGGCTGCCGGGCCCGTCGGCCGCCCTCCCGCCGAACCCCGCCCCCGGGCCGCCGACCTCCTTCACCCGCACCCCGTGCTTCTCCCACACCGCGCTCGTCTCCCGTTCCCCTTCCACCGTCACCCACGGCAGGCAGCCGGCCCCTTCGGTGACCTTCAGGCCGGCCCGCCGCAGTGTCCCGGACACGATCGGCTTCGCCTCGGCGATCCTGGTCCGCAGCGCCGCGAAGATGTCGCCCTGCTCGAGGAGGCGGAGGGCGACGGCCAGACCGGCGCCGCCCGCGCCGAGGGGCGGCGCGATCTCGCGCAGCCGCCGCGTCGACTCCGGTCCCGCGAAGGCGAATCCGACCCGCAGTCCGCCGCAGCAGTACCCCTTCGACATGCTGCGCAGCACGACGAGGTTGGGGTGCTCGGCGACCGCCGGGACACAGCTCGCGCCGGGCCCGGCGTAGACGGCGTACGCCTCGTCGAGGAGGACGGTCGTACCGTACGTCCGGGCGGTCTCGGCGATCTCGTCCAGCCGGTCCCTTCCGAAGAGGTCTCCCGTGATCGTGGGCCGGTCCAGGACGAGGACCGAGGGGGTGTGCCGGTCGAGGTCGGCGGCCAGGTCCTCGTACCGGGTCGTGATCGTCCTGACGCCGAGGCGCGCGGCCCAGCGGGGCAGATCCGGGTGTCCGCCGGCCGGATGCAGCACCGGTCCGGGCACGGCCAGCCCCGCGCAGGCGTGCAGCAGACCGGTGGCGCCCGCCCCCGCGGTCACCATGTCGGGCGTGAGGTCGAGTCCGAAGTGCCCGGACAGCACGGGTGCGGCCAGGTCCGCCGCGTAGGGGTCGGACAGGGAGTAGGCGCGCGCGAGTTCGGCGAGACCGCCGTCCTCGTACGCGCCCTGGAAGGCCGCGTCCACCGACGGCCGTACGAAGTCGATCTCGTCCGGCGACCAGCGCAGGTCCAGCGCGCGGGACCGGGTCTCCGGCGTCCGTTCCCATGCGGTGATCGCGCCCGGTGTGCTCGCGGGGCTCCGGGCGACGAACTGGACGTAGCGCGTCGTCGGGACGGGCTCCCGACCGACGGCGAAGTCGGCGTCGACGCGCTCGACGGCGAAGCCGGCGCGGCCCAGCAGGCCGCCCACCTCGGCCGACTGGTACATCCGGACGTCGTCGTGGATGACCACCGGCTCCGCCTCGCCCCGCCTGACCTCGATCGCACCGGCGCTGCGACCGGAGGCGGCACGGTAGGTGCGGCGGAAGCCGGCCCGCAGTCCCTCCGCCTCGAAGGTGGCTTCCGGCACGTAATTCCCGGCGATGGCCAGCACGTTGGAGTGGTCGAGGAGCAGCAGCCCGCCCGGGACGAGCACACGCCGGGCCTCCTGGAGCAACCGCAACTGCTGTTCGTCGCTCCCCCAGCCGAACGACTGGACGCAGACGACCGCGTCGAACTCACCTATGGGCCAAGGCAGTTCCCGCAGCAGGTCGAGGCGCACCCAGTCGACGTGGACGCCGCTCGCGACGGCGGCGGCCTCGGCACGCTCCAGTGCCCACGCGCCGGCGTCGACTCCGGTGACGCCGAACCCCCGTGCGGCGAGGGCGACGGCGTGGCGGCCGGTGCCGCAGCCCAGGTCGAGGACGCGGCGGCCGGGGGCCGATGCGTCGAGGACGGCGGCGAGGTAGCCGGTCTCGGCTTCGGTGCGTTCAGGCGTGTACTCGTGGTCGGCGACGGCCCAGAAGTCCTCCCCGAAGAAGGTGAGATACCAGGGCAGGCCGTCCGGTCGGCGGGCATCGCTCATACCGCGTCCGCCCGCAACGCCTCCTGGCGGTGCAGGAATCCGCACACGTCGCACAGGCCCGCGGGGTTGGCCACGCCCTCCTGGAGCACATACCGTCCGCCACAGACGCGGCACAGGTCGTCGACCAGGGGCAGCAGGGTGCGCTGGACGTTCTCGAAGGCGTTGAAGAGGTAGTAGTCGATGCCCGGCCACAGGTCGTAGAGGTGGTCGGCGACGGCGTAGGCGAGGGAGCGTTCGTCGGAGCCGGTGGTGAACCGGCCCGGAGCTCCCTGGCGGTTGAGGCCGGGTGCGACGAGTTCCAGGTAGAGGGTGAGTTCCTTCTTGGTGATGCGGTACAGCGGGAACACGTAGCGCAGGGAACCCAGTTCGCGGACCGGGATGCCGCCCATCCGGTAACCGGTGGTGAACCAGGTGACCATGCTGGCGACCAGGTCGTCGGCGTTGAAGCCGAACGCGACGACGGGGGCGTCCCGGCGTTCGGCCTCCCGCTCGAGCATGCGGCGCAGCACCTGGTGGCCGATGACCATGTTCATGTTCCGGTGCTCGCCGGCGACGACCTTGTTCATGACGTCGACGAAGGGTTCGCGCAGTCCGAACACCTCGGCCACGTCGTCGGCGGTGACGACGACGTGGTCCACGCCGAGTCCCGCGCAGGCGTCCAGGGCGGTGCGGAAGGTGGCGGGCTCGTCCCAGTCGGGCAGTCCGGTGATGGTCACCGCGGTCATGTCGACCTCGGGCCACCGGCCGCGGGTGCGTTCGAGGAGCTTGAGGTAGGCGACGCTGTCACGGCCTCCGGAGAGTCCGATGACGACCCGGTCCCCGGCCCGCATGGTGGCGCCGGCGGCGATGCTCTGGACGAACGTCTCCTCCACGTACGTCACGAAGGTCTCGGCGGTGAACTGCTCGGTGCGCCGCTCCAGGGTGCCGCCGTGGTCGAAGAGGACGGACTTGGCGTAGACGGGGCCCGGGGCGGCGTAGACGTGCTCCTTGGGCCGGCGCAGGACGTCGAGGTCGTAGTGGCGCACCTGGCGCACCTCGATGACGTCGTCGGCCCCGACGACGGCCGTCGCCTCGGGGATCACCTCCCCGTTGCGGTGGACGAGCACGGCGTTCGCCGGGATTCCGTGGAGGCGCAGCACGTCCAGGAGACGCTGTCCCGGTGTCGCGTGCAGGGTCTCCGAACCACCGGTCTTGTTGCGGAACACGACCGTGCTCACGGGTTCTCCCATCGTGTCGTGAGGTTCCGGGATCAGGGCAGGGCGGGGCCGGGTGCCGGGTTCCAGGCGGCGAGCGGTACGAGGGTCTCGCCGTCGGAGACGGATCCGTGCTCCCAGGCCACGCGGGGGTCGGGTACGGGAAAGTGCGGGGAGGCGGCCAGCGCGACCACCTCGCCGATGCGCTCGCGGACGACGGGGGTCACGGACAGCAGTCCCCGTGCGTGCAGTTCGTCCGGGGTGAGCACGAGGGCGTGGTCCTCGAGGGCGTCGCGCAGCGCGTCGGCCACGCTCTCCTCGCGGCCGGGCAGCGGATGGAGCCAGCGGACGCGGCCGGCGCCGCCGCCGGGCATGCGGCAGTGGGCGGGGGCGTCGAGGCGCGCCCACGCTTCGGCGAGGGCCTCGCTCGGGGTCACCTCCACCTGACCGTGGTCGGCGTGGGCGAGGACGCTCCAGCCGGCGTCGGCCCAGCGCGCGGCCGCCGTGTCGAGCAGCAGCAGCGCCTCGCGCAGCCGGGCGTCGTAGCCGTGTGCGTGGATGTGGTCGTCGAGGTTCACGTACGCCCACACCAGGGGCGGGGCGTCGAAGGGGCGCGCGAGGACGGCCCCGGCCTCGCGCACGGTCCGCTCGGCCACGTTCACCGGATCGGTGGTGAGGGGCGTGGCGGCGGCCGGTGACGGCACGATCCGGGCGCCGTGCAGCAAGGCGTCCACCCACGGGCCGGTCAGCCGTTCCAGTTCCGCGCCGATCGCGAGGGCGGGCCGGCCCGATGCGGCCGCGTGGTCGAAGAGGGTCGGTCCCGCGTGCAGCAGGGCGTTCCCGGGCGTGCGTCCGGGGCCGAAGGCGTACGTCTCCCCGGTGACGAGGTGGGTGACGCGGTCGGCGCCGGGGGCCCGGTGGACCATGCCGACGGCGCCGTGGACACCGGGGCCGGTGCCGGTGACCGCGGTGAGCCAGGCCGTCGTCGACGTGCTCGGGAAGGTGGAGCGCAGTGGCCGGATGTGTGCGTGGGAGAGCGCGGACTCGGCCACTTCGAGCGACAGGCCGTCGACCGCCAGGACGCACAGTCCCCGGGAGGCGGCGCGCAGGGTGCCCGCGACGACTCCGGTGACGCTGCGCAGGTCGGCGGACGCTGTCGACTGTCCGCCGACGCGCGACGCCGTGCTCAGAAGTTCGGCACGCAGTCGGTGCAGGTGGTGCGGAACTTGGCGATGTGCGCGGCCTGCCGCTCCGTGATCATGCGCTCGACCAGGCGGGGCAGCAGCATCACGGGCGCCGGGGTCGACGTGGGCGTGACCTCGGTGGGGGTTTTCGCCGTGGGAAGTGGAGCTGTTTGCATGGATTCCTCCTGCCGGGAACGGTGCCAGAGAAACGCGCCAAACAACTTGCCAATTTTGCATGCACAGGTCAGCACATGGCGCGCTCGCATGTCAACGTCATGCCGGGAATCCACCGTCGACTCGCGTTTTGTTTCCCGTATTTGACGGAGCGGGTAATTCCGTCGAACTTCGATCACGGCCGTGCAGATCGTTTTCGTTCCGCGATCACGGCCGCGCAGATCGATTTCGTTCTGCGATCACGGCCGCGCGGGTCGCTTTCGTACGGTGGTCACGGCCGCGTCGGTCAATTCACGAAGATCAGCCTTTCCGCCTCCATGACGATCTTTTCCGGATCGGGTGCGTTCGAGAGCGTTTCCGCGTAGCGGTCCGCGTCCGGGTCGGCGGCGCCGCGGGCGCGCGCCACGGCGTCCTCGACGTCGTAGCGGCTCGTCCTGAGCCGGACGTCGGGGCCCAGCAGTGCCCAGTACGCGGTGCCCGGTTCACCGGTGTGGTACGGCAGCCCGACGCTGCCCGGGTTCACACTGCGCAGGCCCGCCACGGCCCGGTCGAACTGGAGGTGCGAGTGTCCGGTGACCAGGACCCGGGCGTCGACGGCCGCGGACAGTTCCGCGAACCGCTCGGGCGGTGTTCCCGGTGTGACCAGTTCATGATCGCTGCGCGGCGAACCGTGGCAGAAGTGCACCGGTCCGAGTCCGCCGATCTCGACGACGACCCCGAAGGGGAGACGGCCGAGGAAGGCGATGGCCTCGGGCGAGTGCCGTGCGGCGATCCACGACTGCCGCGGGGTGTCGGCGACCCGCGCGGCCGTGCCGATCTGGGCCGCGTAGCGGTCGGCGTTGCCGCGTACGCACAGGGCGCGTTCGCCCAGCGCGACGATCCGTTCGTACGTCTCCTGCGGCTGCGGCCCCCAGGTCAGATCGCCGCACAGGACAACGAAGTCGGCCCCGGCGACGTCCGGTTCGGCGAGCACCGCGTCGAAGGCGGGGATGTTGGCGTGCACGTCGGAGAGCACGGCGACCCGGGTGACGGGCCCGTACCGGCGCGGTGGTCCCTCCCCGTTCGCGGGTCCGTGCAGTTCGACGTCGGCGTCGGCCATCGGTGCCTTCCTCCTGGTTGTCCGGAGCTTCTTCGGTCGGGTGGGGCCAGGTGTGTTCAGCGGTCAGCGGTCCGCCGCCGCGGGGGCCGTGGGCCCGGTGGAGCGGACCGTGCGGGGGTGGGTGAGGCGCTTGCCGGGCGGCGGGCCGATCAGCGGCCGGCCTTCGGAGGGCAGGCCCTCCACCAGGTCCGCGGCGATCACGATGCGGTCCCAGAGCGGAAGCCCTCCCTCGCCCGAGGCGAGCTCCTCCACCCGCGCCAGCAGCGATCCCGGGTCGGCCGGGCGGCGCGAAGTTCCCGTGGACGCGGGAGGGGTGAGGGGGTGGGCCGGATGCGCGGCGTACAACGCGCGCGCCACGGCGACCGGTTCGGCCGGCCCCCGAGGGACCACGTCGGCGGCCAGCAGGGACAGCGCCTCCTCCCGCCGTCCGGGCAGCAGGACGCCCACCTCGCGCATCAGGTCGGCGGGATCGTCGGGCGCGTGCAGGAAGTTGAGGCACATCAGCTCGCATCCGAGCACCCCGCGCAGCGAACCGCCGTCCACCGAACGGTTCTTGGACGATCCCTTCAGCTCGGCGAGCCGCTCCGCCGCGGACGTCCCGGTGCGCCGCGGACCCCGGATGTCACGGAGCGCGACGAAGAGGCAGGGCGGTCCGGACTCGAGGACCATGTCCACGGCCCGGATGACCGCCAGCGGCGCCGCGTTGATCTGGTAGCGCCACAGCTCCCGGCACACCCGCGCGTCCACCCGCACGGTCAGGGCGCCGAGCGGCTCGAAGCCGTGCCCGGCCAGGAAGGCGAGCGCGGGTTCGATGCGCCGGCCGACGACGGCGTCCGGTTTGAACATCACGAAAGTCGACCCCAGCAGCGCCCGGTCGGCCCTGTCCGTCTCCCAGCCGTCCAGAAAAGCCGCCATTTCCCGGAAATAGACGTCGTCGGGATAGGTGCGGCGCCTTTCCGGATCATGGGTCAGGGGCGCCCTCAACCACGCGTGGACCGTCATGCTCCTCCGGCATTCCGCTCGTCCGCCGGGCCCGATCGAGCACCCGCACGGCACGCCAAGTCCGCTGTATGCAAAGCGAGTTGCGTCATTGTCATGCACCATTCGAGGGCAATACGCTGAGGCTACTTTCCATGACCGACCACATCAAGGAGGGTCCCATGAGTGTCGCCTTCAAGCAGGTCAAGGTCCGCCCGAAGCCGGGCAAGTAGTCGATCCCCCGGATGCGATCGGGATCCGGATCCGGGCCCATTCACCCTCCAGCGATCCTGATCGCATTCTTCCTCGGCCATCGCGGACGCCCCCGGCCCGGGGGTTTCGTCCACCTTCACGCACCGGGGCGGAGCCGGCGTTGACAGACGCACCGACCGGAACGGCGACGGACGCACAGGTGTCGGCCGCGACCGTCCTCGCCCTGCTGGGCGCCGGGCCCACGGCGTCGCGGGAGACCGTGTTGCGAACCGCCCGCGACGGCCGCCACAAACTCGCCGCCACCCTGCTCAGCCTGTGGTCCGCGGACGGCGAGACCCTCACCGGGGCGGAGACGGCCGAACTGCGCCTGCACCGGGACCGCGTCGAGCACTACCGCGGGATCTGGTCCCGGCTGCGGACGGCGGCGCCCGGCGCCTTTCTGCTCAAGGGCATGACGATCGCCGGCCTCTACCCGCCGGGGGTCCTCCGCGCGGCCGGCGACCTCGATGTCGTCTGCCCCGGCCACGAGGATCTGTGGAACTGCGCCCGCCTTCTGACCACGAACGGCTGGGACCTGGCCGCCTTCACCGTGAGCCCCGCGAGGACCGGCGACCGTGTGCCCCTGCACCTGGGAGCCGAGTTCCGCAGCCCGGCACCCGAACCCTCCCCCGAGCCCTACGCCGTCGGCCTGTTCACCGCGGAGATCGTGACCGAGGTGCGCGCCCCCGCCTGGCAGCTGACCCGCCCCTCCCGCTCCCCCCTGGCCTCCTGTGCGGTCGCCCTGGTGGCGGAACGCCGGGAGCGCCCCTTCCGCAGCCGCGACCTGCTCGACCTGGCGCTGCTGCTGCGGCACCTCGACGACACGGGCGTACGGCAGTTGCGTACCGACCTCGCCCGCACCGGTCTGTGGCCGGAGTGGCGTGAAGCGACGGGCGCCATGGCCCGGCTGGGCTGGCGGCCCGCCGTGACGCTCCCGCGCACCCGCACGGCCGCGGCACGCGCCCGGCTGCTGCGGGCGGCCCGCACGACAACGCGCTGGAGCAGCCCGGTCCGGGCGCCCGCGCTGATCGCCCAGTCGGGCGTCGAGGGCGAGGGCGGCCGGCTCGCGGAACTCGCCTCCGACCTCGCCCACCGTCTCATCGGCGCGCGGCGACTGCTCGGCGCGGGACTGCCGCTGTTCGGCGTACCCCTGGACGACGAGCCGGCCGACCGGCTGCGCCTGGACGACGTCGGACGTCATCTCGTCGCGCGGACGCCCCTCGGTTCGTTCCTGCTGGTCTCGGGCGCCGCCCGGCAGGAGTGGCTCGACGAGGCGGCCGGCGGCAACCGGGCCGCCGTGGACCCCGGCACGTGAACCTCCCCCGTCACCCTGCGGACGAGGGCCCGACGATCCCCACGGCAACGGGAGCGCGATGACGGACAGCACAGGCGGCAGGGTCGGTGGTACCGGTGCGGGCAACGGCGAACCAGCCGTCGAGACAAGGGGGTTGCGGCGCGAGTACCGCACCCGGCGCGGCCCCTCGGTCGTGGCGCTCGACGACGTCTCGGTCACCGTCGAGCAGGGCGAGGTGCACGGACTGCTCGGTCCGAACGGCGCGGGCAAGAGCACCCTGATGAAGATCCTCTCCACGGTGCTGCTGCCGACCTCGGGCGGCGGCCGGGTGCTCGGCCACGACCTGACGACCGAACACCGGCGGATCCGCCCGCTGCTCGGCATCGTCTTCGGCGGCGAACGCGGACTCTACCCTCGCCTGACCGCACGTCAGAATCTGCGGTACTGGGCCGCCCTGTACGGTCTGACGACGCGGAACGGCGCCGCCCGCACCGACGCGCTGCTCGACGAACTCGGGCTCGCCGAACGCGCCGACGACCGGGTGGAGACCTTCTCCGTGGGCATGCGCCAGCGCCTTCACCTCGCTCGCGGCATCATCGGCGACCCCCGCGTCCTGCTGCTCGACGAGCCGACCAACGGCCTGGACCCGCTGGCCGCACGGCAGTTGCGCGAACTGATCCTGCGGCTGGCCCAAGAGGGACGCACCGTGCTGCTCGCCACGCACGACCTGGCCGAGGCCGAGGCGCTCTGCGACCGCGTCACCATGATCAACCACGGGCGGGTGGTCGCGGCGGAGGCACCGAAGGCACTCGCCCGGCTCGTCACCCGCCAGGAACGCGTCCGTGTCCGCGCCGAGGAACCCCTGATGGCCCTGGTGCGCGCGCTCCCCGGGGTCCTCGGCGTGGAACCCGCCGACGACGGGACCACGGTCGTCACGGTGGACGGCAAGGAAGCCGTGGGGCGCGTGCTCGCGTTCGTCGTCGAACGGGGTGTGACCGAGGTCCGCACCGAACTGCCCGGCCTCGAAGAGGTCTACCTGCACCTCGTGCACCGGGGCGAGACGCGCAGCGTGGTGAACCGGTGAGCCTGCTCGCGGCCGCCGGCCGGTTCCAGGGGCGCCTGGTGCTCACCCACCGCGACTACCTCATCGACCTCGTGCGCACCCCGCTGCTCGCGGCGGTCTTCCTGCTCCTGATCCGGCACAACGACCGCCCCGACCTCCTCGCCAACGGTCTCCTCGCCCCCGTGCTGATGGGGGTGTGGAGCATGGCCGTGCTGATCTCCGGGGAGGTCGTGGACAACGACCGCTGGCTCGGCACGCTGGAGCTCCAGATCGCCGCGCCGGTCGACTTCGCCCGAATGGTGCTCAGCCGGGTCTGGGTGACCACCGCGATCAGCCTGCTGACGGTGCTGGAGGTCGCCGCCGTCGCGGTCCTCGGCTTCGGCACCGTCCCCCGCGTACCGCACCCCGGCGTCTTCGCCGTGGCGCTCCTGGCCACCGCCGTCGCCACCGCGGGCACCGCCACGCTGATGGCGGCCCTGTTCGTGGCGACCCGGACGGCCCGCACCTTCCAGAACTCCCTGAGCTACCCCGTCCTGCTGCTCGGCGGAGTCTTCACCCCCCTCGACCGGCTGCCGCAGTGGACCCATCCCGTCGGCCGCCTCGTCTACCTCTCCTGGAGCTCCGACCTGCTGCGCGACGCGCTCACCCCGGCCACGGTCACCTCCGTCGCCGGGCGCACCGGCGTCATCCTCGGCCTCGGCCTTCTCACCGGGGCCGGCGGCCGGCTCCTGCTCGGCAGGGTCGTACGGCTGGTCCGCGAGAACGGGACGGTGGGACTGCGATGAGCCGCATGGCGTACGGCATCCGGACGGGTCGCCGCACACGGGTGCTCGGCTGGGCCGCACGGGCCGGCGCCGCCGACTACGGCACGGTGTTCACCTGGAAGACGTGGCTGCTCGGCTGGTTCGTCCGCATGCTCGCCCAGGTGCTCTTCTTCGCCACCATCGGCAATCTGCTCGGGCCGGGGCAGGCCCGCCATCTCCTGATCGGCAACGCGGTGGCGCTCGTCGCACTGCACGGCGTGTCCGCGACCGCGTCCACCACCTGGGAACTCCAGAACGGCACCCTTCCGCTGCTGGTCGCCTCGCCCAGCAGCCCCGCGCTGGTCCTCGTCGGACGAAGCCTTTTCTGGCTGCCGGACGGGGTGGCCTGCGGGCTGGGGGCGGTCCTCGTCCTCGGCCCGGTGGCCGGACTGACGCTGACGGTGGCCACGGTGGCCCTGGTCTTCGCCCTGCTGGTCCTGGTCGCGGTGACGAGCTACTGCCTCGGCCTCTTCCTCGGATCCCTGGTGCTCACCGCCGTCGACCTGCGCAACGTCGTGTCCAACGCGGCGTTCACGGTGATGCTGATCGTCTGCGGACCGGAGGTGCCGCCGGACGCCGTCGGCCCCGTCCTCGCCGGGTTCGGCCGCATGCTGCCCCTCACCCACGGGCTGCTCGCGATCCGCGGGGTACTGGCGGGTGGGGCGAGCGCGCACACGGCCGCGCTGGCCGGACGGGAGACGCTGATCGGCGCGTGCTGGCTGGCCGCGGCGCTCGCCGTCCTGGGTCTTCGGGCCCGCAGGAGCAGGCGGGACGGGGCGGCGCTGTTCCTGGGCTGATGCGGCGGGTGGACCAGGGCAGCGACCGTCCGCCCACCGGGCACCGGCCGTCTGTGGATCGCGCACCCGCACAAGGGGTCCGGTCAGTCCGGGGTGGGCCAGGCCTTCAGGAGTCTGCGGGCGGCTCCGCTGTTTCCGAGCTGGTGGACGGCGACGGCGGCCGGACGGACGGTGAAGGCTTCGAACGGCTCGGCCTCGATGGTCCTGAGGTCGTCGAGCGTGGCGAAACCGACGGTGATGTGAGCGGTGTAGTGGTCGGGCCCGATCTGGGCGGGGACGAAGCCGTCGACCCAGTCGAGGGTGCTCTGGCTGATGCCCTCTCCCGGGTCGGTGACGAAGGCGGCGGCGGTGCCTCCGGAGCCGGTGAACGGGGAGATCGCGGACAGCAGCGCGGCCTGGAAGTCAAGAACCTGCGGGCCCGGTTCCAGGAGGATGACCGCAAGGCCCTGGCCGGGCACACCCCAGTCGGCATGTTTGATGGCGACAGCCCGGTAGGAAAGGGTGCTCGTGTCGGTCGCGGCCAGGGTCTGGTGGACGGCGTCGTACATATCGTCCAGGTCCGTCGTCCGGATGTACCGCTGCAGCGTGGTGATGTGCGGTTGATGGGAGGCGTCCAGGGCGAAGCCTTCGGGGACGCTCTCGCGCATCCGGGCGTTCCAGGTGTGGGCGTGCCGCAGGGTCGTCTCGTCCGGGTTGACGAGCACGTCGACGGCGGTCAGGTCGTTCAACGCGGCCTCCTGGCCGGAACGGATCGGAACAAGTCGGAAGAGGTCGGAAGGGCCTGGACGAGGCTGGGCGGGGTCAGAACAGTGTCGTCCAGTCGTTCTTCATGCTCACGACGGTCCAGCCGAGACGTTCGGCCGTGCCGAGCGAGGCTTCGGCGCCCTTGGTGTAGGCATACTCGCGCCGGTCGTCGTCGTGGCGGACGAGCAGGGCGAACGCGGCGCTCTGGAGCATCTCGATGTCGACGTCGGCGTTGCCGCCCGCGAAGGCGGGCAGCCGGCCGGTGTGGGCGAAGATGTGCTCGGGTTTGCCAGGCCCCAGGTCAAGGCCGCCCAGGAGTTCGCCGGAACGGACGATCCTGCCGTCGGTGTAGGTGTACGCGGCCGCCGAGCCGATGATGTTCTCCTTCGGGATCCCCCAGGTGTCCTCGGCGAACACGCGCATGAAGTCGCGGCCGCCGCCCGAACACACGAACACCCGGAAGTCGTTGGCCCGCAGAAGGTCGAACAGCTCCAGCATCGGCCGGTAGACCAGCTCCACGTACGGGACACCGAACCGAGGGTCCCGCACGGTCCGGGTCCACTCCCGCACCTGCGCGTCGAACTCCTCGGGTGTCGTGCCCGCCCAGGACCGGCCGAAGGCTTCCAGCAGGGTCGCCACCGCATCGGGTTCCTGTGTCGCCAGGCCCTCGAAGAACGACTGGTCGCGTTGCACGAGTGCCTTGTACGGCTGCCGCTCCGCGAGCGAGGGGTCGGCTTTCACCTCCTGCTCCCAGGCACGGAACACGAAGTCGAACTGCGGCGGCATCGGCTGTTCGACCCACAGCGTGCCGTCGTTGTCGAACGTCGCGATCCGGTCGGCCGGCTCGACGAACGCCGGACCCGGTGACGTCGCCTCGTGGACGTAGTCCAGGACCGCCCGCCTGGCCGGGCCCTCGTTCCAGCTCGCCAGCACCTGATCACTCACGGGCCACTCCCCGGTTCGCCGTCGCGTCGCCGTCGAGAGACGACTCAAGGGTGTTCACGAGTCCATGGTCACCGTGGACGGCGGCGGGCGCTTTCCGAACGCGCACGGGGCGGCGGCCACGGCTTCCCGCACGGACGGCGCAACGGGCCCGGCCGGGCCCGTCGGCTACGACGCGCGCGGAACGTCTCCTTCCATGCGTTGGGCGGGGTGGCTGCTTAGCGTGACCCCATGACCACTGTCCAAGCCGTGCCCGCCCCCGACCAACGGCGCTGGAAGGCGCTCGCCGTCTGTCTGACGGCGGGCTTCATCTCGCTGCTCGACACCTCGATCGTGAACGTGGCGCTGCCCTCGATGGAGCACGGGCTGGCCGCCTCGGAGGCCGCCCAGTCCTGGGTGGTCTCCGGATACGCCCTGACCTTCGGGCTGGTGCTCGTCCCGGCGGGCCGACTGGGCGACATGCGCGGACGGCGCCAGGCCTTCCTGGCGGGACTGGCCCTGTTCACGCTGGCCTCGGGGGCGTGCGGTCTCGCTCCCAGCGCCTCCTGGCTGGTGCTGTTCCGGCTGATCCAGGGCGCGGCGGCGGGCATGGTCGCCCCGCAGACCTCGGGGCTGATCCAGCAGATGTTCCAGGGCGCCGAACGGGCCAAGGCGTTCGGTCTGCTGGGGAGCGTCATCGGTGTCTCGACGGCGGCGGGCCCCCTGGTCGGAGGTGTGCTGATCGACGCCGTGGGCACCGACGACGGCTGGCGCTGGGTGTTCTTCGTCAACCTGCCCATCGGAGTGGCCGCGTTCGCCGCGGGACTGCGGCTGCTGCCCCGCTTCCCGTCGACGGGAAGGCGGGAGGAGTTCGACCCGTTCGGCGTGCTGCTCCTCGGCACCGCGGTCCTCGCGCTCATGCTGCCCCTGGTCCAGGAACAGCAGTGGACCGGACGGCTGAAGTGGGCCCTGCTCCCGGTGGCCGCGCTGCTGCTGATCACGTTCTGGGCGTGGGAACGGCGCCAGAAGCTGCGCGGGCGGGCCCCGCTCGTCGATCTGGACCTGTTCGCCCTGCGCTCCTTCACGCTCGGCTCCCTGATCAGCCTGACCTACTTCGCGGGCTTCACCACGGTCTTCTTCGTCTACTCCCTGTTCCTCCAGAACACGGCCGGATACAGCGCGCTGGCGGCCGGTCTGTCGGTGCTGCCCTTCGCCGCCTCGTCCGCGGTCGGCGCCGCGATCGGGGGACGGCTGGTGATGCGCCACGGACGCAAGCTGGTCGTCTTCGGCCTCCTCGCCGTGGTGGTGGGCCTCCTCGGAGTGGTCGTGGCGGTCCAACTGGTGCCCCTGCAGAGCGTCGGGTGGGCCACGGCCCTGCCCATGGTCGTCGGCGGGATCGGCTCGGGCCTCACCGTCTCCCCCAACACGACGCTCACGCTCACCCGCGTGCCCGTGCAGCGGGCCGGCGCCGCCGGCGGTGTCCTGCAGACGGGGCAGCGCATCGGCTCGGCGGCCGGGATCGCCGTGGTGGGCTCGGTGTACTTCGCCCATCAGGCCGAGCACGGTCGCTCCGTGACAGCCATTCAGCTCGGGCTGCTCACCGCTGTCGGGATGAGCGTGATCGCCCTGCTGCTGGCCGTCGCCGACCTGCGCGTACGCCGGGCCCACCCCGAGCCGGAACGGACCGCGCCGACCGTCCGGCGGGGCTTCGAGGAGGGGGACGCGGAGGAAGTGGTCCGGCGCGGCGGCTGAGTTCCTGCTGCGCGGGACGTCCGGCGCGTACCGTCCCCGTATGGACACCGCAGGCTCACCCCGCGTCCTCGTCATCGGGCTCGATCCGTACCGGGTGCCCGGACCGTGGGATCCCGAGCCGGTGGCCAGGGCGATCGAGGCGGGACTGACCGAATTCGCCGAGCACGGCGTGGGCGTGGAGACCTGCCTCATCGGCCTCGACGGACGTGACGACGTGGAAACGGTCGTCGGGAAGGCGCTGCGAGCCCATCCGTGGGAGTGCGTCACCATCGGCGGCGGCCTACGGCACTCGGACGACCAGGTCGAACTCCTCGAGCAAGTGATCAACCTTGTCCGCCGGCACGCACCCGACGCGGCCATCGCGTTCAACAGCACGCCGGCGACCACCTACGAGGCCGCTGCGCGCTGGATCGAGTGACGACGGCACCCGCACGGCTGGAGCGTCGGCTCCGTCAGCGTTCGAGCGCGGGCAGATGGGCGAGGCCGGTGTCGAGCATGATGCGGTCGACGGTCTCGTGCAGGGCGCTGCTGGCGCCGATGACCGTCTCGACGCCGCCGGGCAGAAGATCGAGCGGCCGGTACCAGTCGCGCAGTCGCGTCTCGTCGACGTCATCGGCGATCGGCTTGGTGGCGTGCCGGGCGAGGATCTCGGCCAACGGCACGTCCAGGTAGTACCCGTGCGTCGGACCGCGTCTCCGCCGGGATCGGCCGGACAGGTCCTAGGCTGCAGGACGCCACCGGCCCCAACCCAGGAGTGGATGTCATGCTCGATCCCGTCGGGAAGCACCCGTACCCCGATGCCCTCCGACCGGACGAGACGCCCGCACCGCACGCGCTGCTCGCGCCCGTGACCTGGCTGCTCGGCACCTGGGCCGGACAGGGCCGCGGCAGCTATCCGACGCTCGACGAGGAATTCGTGTACGCCCAGGAGGTCACGTTCAGCCACGACGGCCGGCCCTTCCTCCACTACGAGGCACGCGCCTGGCTGCTGGACACGGACGGCGCTCCGCTGCGCCCGTCGGCCCGGGAGAGCGGCTGGTGGCGCGTGCAGGCCGAGGGACGGGTGGAGGCGTTGATCACCCAGCCGACCGGCATCGCGGAGATCCTGGTCGGCCGGGCCGCCGACGGTGCGGTGGACATGACCACCGAGCAGGTGGCGCTGGCTCCCACGGCCAAGGAGGTCGTCGCCACCCGCCGCCGGTACACCCTGACGGACACCGGCTCGCTCGACTTCCTCCATGACCTCGCGGCGGTCGGCCGGCCGCTGCAGCACCATCTCGCCGCGCGGCTTCGACGAGCGGGCGGAAACTGAGGCGCGCGGCCGGACGCGGCCACGAGGGTGCGCGCGCCGACCAGGAGTACGCGATGAGCCCCCTTCCCCGGAGACGGGGAGCGGCCCCGTGCACGACGGCGGCGATACCCCGTCGTGTCCGTACCCTGGATGCATGCGCATGCGCCCCACACTGAGCTGGATCCCTTCCGGGGATCTGCCGCCGGGCACCACGGATCTGGAACCGGTCTCCGCCGCACTGAGCGCCGGCGGTGTACTGGTGCTCAGCGGCGCGGGCATCTCGACGGAGTCGGGCATCCCCGACTACCGGGGCGAGGACGGAAGCCTGCGGCGGCACACCCCGATGACCTACCAGGACTTCACCGCGACCGTTCAGGCCCGGCGGCGGTACTGGGCGCGCAGCCATCTCGGCTGGCGGACCTTCGGACGCGCCCGTCCCAACGACGGGCACCGGGCCGTGGCCGCGTTCGGGCGGCACGGTCTGCTCTCGGGAGTGATCACGCAGAACGTCGACGGTCTGCACCAGGCCGTCGGCAGTCAGGGCGTCGTGGAACTCCACGGCAGCCTGGAGCGGGTCGTCTGCCTCTCCTGCGGTGACCGCACCGCGCGCCGCGAACTCGCCCGGCGGCTGGAGGAGGCCAATCCGGGCTTCGCACCGGTGGCCGCCGCCGTCAACCCGGACGGTGACGCCGACCTCACCGATGAGCAGGTCGGGGACTTCCACGTGGTCCCCTGCACGGTCTGCGGCGGCATCCTCAAGCCGGACGTGGTCTTCTTCGGCGAGTCCGTTCCGCCGTCGCGGGTCGAGCACTGCCGTCAGCTGGTCCGTGAGGCGACTTCCCTGCTGGTCCTCGGCTCGTCCCTGACGGTGATGTCCGGACTGCGGTTCGTCCGTCAGGCGGCCGATGCCGGAAAGCCGGTCCTGATCGTCAACCGGGACGCGACCCGCGGCGACCGGCACGCCCTCACCCGGGTCGCACTCCCCTTGGGCACGGCCCTCACGACCGTGGCCGGCCGGCTCGGCATCCCCCTGGACGAGGCCGCGGCCTGACCCCGGAAAGGGGACGAGCGCATCCACGAGGCGGGGTCGGTGGCCCGCCCCGATCGGCCGACAGCCGCGCCGGGCGGCACCGGTCACCGCGGACGGGTCCCCTCTGCCCCCTGGGCACCGAGAGCGCGGGCGCGTCGGCGCATCGACCCAAGCCGAACCTCGGGTCCCCGCCCTCCGCGCGCCGTGCCGTCGCACGACTGAGCCGGCGAGCCGCTGAGTCGCCCACTCGGATGAACAGCCGGATACTGGCTTCATGGCCCAGAAGACCGCGAAGGAACACGGGCCGTCCACGGTGACGGTCAAGGGGCGGGACTACCGGCTACGCAGCATCGGCTTCTTCGTGCTGGCAGCCCTGACGATCTGGTTCATCGCCGCCAACACCAACTCCGTGACCATCCGCTTGTGGATCCCTGAGGTGACCCTCCCCCTGTGGATCGTCCTGACGGTCACGCTCCTCGTCGGCATCCTGCTGGGACTGCTGATCGCCTACCGCCGGGCCCGCCGGTAGAGGGGCGGGCAGCGGCCCGTCCGGCGCCAGGTCCAGAGACCGTCCGCCGGGTTCCCGCCGTCGGCACTCCCGGACCGCCCCGAACAGCAAGGAACCCTGCCCCGCACATGCGGGACAGGGTTCCAACAGAGCGCCGGGCAGGCCTTGCACCTGCATTTCCCCGCAGGAAGCGGGACGTCTTTCCTTGGACCACCAACGCGCGAACCATCCGGAGTGACTTCCTCCGACCGGCTCAAGATCAATAGTAGCAGGCACATCGAGCCAAAGGAATCCGGCCACCGAGGTCACGAACACGCCACCACGGTCGGAGCAGACGCGCTGTCGTACCTGTCGGCCCAGCAGCCCCGGGAAGAGGTCGGCCCCTGCCTGCCCGGCCGACAGGCAACCCGCCCAAGGACAGAACACGTCCGGGGAAATGCCGAGGCCGGGGGAACGGGTCCTGACCTGCGAAATACAGTCGACCGGCGCTGCGGGCACTGTTTACCATCGGGCGCTGCAGTCCTGGCCCACCGCCTCTGATCGGTCATTTCGTGAAATCCTTGGTTCCCGCCGTGCTGCGTGACGAGCCGCAGTTCGCCCGCCTGTTCTTCGGGCAGTCCCTGTCGGTGGTGGGCGACCGGATGTCGTTCGTCGCCGTGCCCTTCGCCGTGCTCTCGGTGGGCGGATCCGCCTCCGACGTGGGTCTGCTGGCGGCCGCGGGGCTCGTGCCCATGCTGCTGTTCGCCCTGGTGGGCGGGGTGTGGGCGGACCGTTTCCCGCGGCACCGGATCATGCTGGTGTCGGACCTGGTGCGGTTCGCCACGCAGGGGCTCGCCGCAGTGCTGCTGCTGACCGGCGTCGCCGAGGTTCGACACCTGGTGCTGCTGATGATCGTGTTCGGCACCGCCGACGCGTTCTTCATGCCGGCGGCCACAGGGCTGATACCCCTGCTGGTCGGGCCCGGCCGGCTGCGGGAGGCGAACGCCCTGCGCGGGTTCGTCCAGTCGGCGAGCCTGGTGGTCGGCCCGGCCCTGGCCGGGGGGCTGGTGGCGCTGGCCGGTCCCGGCGGTGCGCTGGCGGTGGACGCCCTGACCTTCGCGGTCAGCGCCGCGTTCCTGGCCCGGCTGACACCCGGCGACCCGGCGGCCGCGACGACCCGGCCCTCCTCGGAGGGGGGTTTCATCACGGACCTGCGCGCCGGATGGACGCAGGTCCGCGGTCGGACATGGGTGTGGTCAGGAATGGCGGCCATATCGGTCTACCACGTCGTCGTGCTGCCCGCGGTGTTCGTGCTGGGGCCCGTCCTGGCCGAGTCCGAGTGGGGCGGTGCGGCCGGCTGGTCCATCGTGACCGCGGGCTTCGGCATCGGCTCCATCGTCGGAGACGTCTGCGCCTACCGGCTCAAGGTCGAGCACCCGATGGCACTCGCCGCCGCGGCGCTCGCCGTCGGCTCCTGCCAAGCGGTCATCATCGGGTCGGGCGCGACGGTCGTCGTGATCGCCGTCCTCGAAGCGGTCACCGGCGTCGCCGTCTCGCTCTTCTTCGTCATCTGGGAGACCGCGCTGCAGACGCACATACCGGAAGCCGCCCTGTCCCGCGTGAGTTCCTACGACTATCTGCTGTCGACGGGACTCATGCCGCTGGGCCTCGCGCTCGCCGGTCCGGTGGCCGATTCCCTCGGCGTGCGCCCCACGTTGTACGCGATGACGATCATCGCGGTCCCCGCCGCGCTGGCGCTTCTCTGTGTCCCCGCCGTACGACGCCTTCCGGCGCAGGCGTCGGAGACGACCGGCGACAGCGGCAGCGCCCCCGCGGAGGTCAGCGTCCTGTAGAGCGGGCGAGGGCTCGTCTCCCGAGGCCCGGCCGGAAACGAGTGGCCACGCGATCGGCCAGGTCGGACACGGGAGTTGTCCCGTCGACGACGAAGCCGACGGTTTCGCCGTGCAGGCCCGGCATGTCCTGGAACACCTGACGCGGGGTGCGGTCGCACCGCACGGCTCCGGGCGGCACGTTCCGCAGGGTGGCCAAGGTGCGGGTCCCGTCCGGCCCGCCCCTCCTCCGGCAGGGGCCGGTGGAGGGAACGGGCGCCACCGCCGACGGCGCGGAGTTCTCGGACGCCGACCGGGACGGGCCCCACGGACGGCCGTACCCACGCGCCCCGTTCGGGGATGAAGATCGTTAGCCCATCCGCCTCCCGCGACGACGCCACGGCTTCCGCGACCTGCGCAAACAAACCGGCGCCCGAGCGGTCGCGGCGTCCGCCCGGGTGACGCCCGTACCCATGCTTCCTGTTGCGGAGCTGATGGGGCGTCGGTTTTCTCGTTCGTGGAGATCACAGGAGCGCCGAGCGGACAGGCCGGCCACTGCTTTGTCGGAGGATTCCCTTGCGAAACACACATGTTGCCGCCGTCGGTGCCGGACTGCTCCTCGGGGTCATGGCTCTGCAGGGCACGGCCGTCGCGGCCGCCGGCGACCCGGAGATCCGTATCAACCCGGGCAACGCCCTGCCGGGCTCCACGGTCCGGGTCACCACCACGGCCTGCGGGCCGGACGTCACCTACGGCAAGGGCGAGTCGACGGTGGCGGGTCAGTTCAACATGTTCGGAGGCGACGTCAAGGGCGTGCTCGCGGGCGAGTTCCAGATCCCGGCGGAGGGGGCGTCCGGCACGGACACCGTCACCGTGAAGTGCCCGCCGCGGATCAAGCTCACGGACACGTACGAGATCTCCGAGCAGCAGCCGAACGGCGCCGTCCATGCGGGCTTCGGGGACGCCCAGGACAGCGACACGCAGGTCGCCGTGGGCGGTGCGCTGATCACTGCGGCCGCGGCCGGGGCCCTGTACAGGATGCGCCGCCGCTCGCACGGCGACGCCCGCTCCTGACCTTCCGCTCCGGCCACCGGGGACCCCGTCCCCGGACCGCCGGGCCGACCCCCGACCCGCCCCCTCCAGGCAAGAGGCCCGACTTTGAAGGAATCCAGGGACAAGGAATCCAGGGACGAGGCCGGCACGCCTTCGCGCGTGTTCGTCCCACCGGTCGCGTATCTGGTCCTGGCCCTGGTGGCGGGCATCCTGCTGGTGCTCGGCACGATGGTCGACACGCGGCCCCCACAGCCGTCGGCCGACCAGGCCTTCTCCACCCCGCCGGCAGGGCGGGCGGCCCCGCCGGCCCACCCTGCCGTTCCACCGCTGCCGCCCGCCGAGCCCGTCCGGCTCCGTATCCCCGCGATCGGCGTGGACGCGTCCCTGGCACGGCTGGGCCTCGACAGGGCGGGGGCGCTGCGGCCCCCGCCCGAAGGCGACCTCACCCTCGCCGGCTGGTACGGCGGGGGCACGGCGCCGGGCTCTCGGGGCACGGCCGTGACCACGGGACACGTGGACACGCGCGACGGAAGACGCGGGGTCTTCTACCGGCTCGGCGCCGTCACCAAGGGCGAGACGATCGAAGTCAGCCGGGCGGACGGCCGTACCGCCGTCTTCACCGTCGACGCCGTGGAGGTCTACGACAAGGCCGGCTTCCCCAGCGAGAAGGTGTACGGCAACTCCGGCCGGCCCGAACTTCGCGTGATCACCTGCGGCGGCCAGGCCGGGGACGGCGGATACCGCGGCAACGTGGTGGTGTACGCGACCCTCACCGCCGTACGACGCACGAAGGCGCCGTAGCCCGCTGTTTCGCGAGGCCGGCCCGTGCCGCCCCTGCGCCGCCGACGGCGAGCACCGAGGCGGCCGGATGCCGGGCCGTTCCGCCTCCAGGGACCGGCCGGCCGCCCCCTGCCTGCAGCCTGCCGTGACCGCCCCACCCTGCCGGCGGCCCGGCGTGACGGCGGGTCCGCACCGCGCACACCCTGTCCCTGGCCCGTCGCCGGTGCGGTCGCGCAGAGGCCGGAAATCGGTTGTCGCCCCGGCGCGGCACCGTGCCAGAATCCCGCGCATGCCAGTGCGATACCCGAGCCCCTTGCGCCCCGGTGACCGGATCGGCGTGACCGCTCCCTCCAGCGGCGTCCCCGAGGACATGCGCGAACGGCTGCACGTCGCCGTCCGTGACGTGCGGGCACGCAGGTACGAGGTCGTGGTCGGAGCGTGCATGGACGGTTCCGGGCACGTGAGCGCCCCGGCAGCCGACCGCGCGGGCGAACTGATGGCGATGCTGACCGACCCCACCGTCCGCGCGGTCGTACCGCCATGGGGCGGGGAGACCGCGATCGACCTGATTCCGCTGCTCGACTGGAACCGGCTGCGCGAGGCGGAGCCGACCTGGCTCGTCGGCTTCTCCGACACCTCGACCCTGATGACACCGCTGACCCTGCTCACCGGCACGGCGACTCTCCACGGCAACAACCTGATGGACACGCCGTACCGCGTTCCCGAGGGTCTGCTGTCGTGGCTCGACATCGTCACCGCGCCCGCGGGTCACCGGTTCACCCAGCAACCGCCCGGCCGCCACCGGACCACGGGCTTCGACGACTACGTCGGCCACCCCGAGGTACGCGAGTTCACCCTCGACACCCCCGGCACATGGACCCGGCTCGACGCAACCGATGATGTGGAGGCCGAAGGCAGGCTGATCGGGGGCTGCGTCGAGGCGTTGTGCAACCTGGCCGGCACGAAGTACCTCGACGCCTCCGCCTTCGCCCGCGCCGAGGCCCCGGACGGGCTCCTCGTGTACGTGGAGGACGCGGGCAGCGACGTCTTCACGATCTGCCGGAGCCTGCACGGCATGAGGCTCGCCGGATTCTTCGACCACGCGAACGCGGTCCTCGTCGGCCGGAGCAGGTCGCGGGACCACAGCTCCCTCAGCCACCGGGAGGCGATCCTCGACGCGCTGGGTCCCCTCGGCGTGCCCGTCATCGCGGACGTCGAGTGCGGCCACGTCCCGCCCTACATGCCGATCGTCAACGGGGCGCACGGCCGGATCGTCCACTCGGCGAACCGCAGCGAGCTGACGCAGACGATGACGTGACGATCGGCCCCGGCAGACCTCGAGCCCTCCGAGCGCCGGGTTCGAAGCCGCCGCCTCGCCGGTGAGGGCGGTGCGTCGCCTCAGCCGGTGGGGCACGGCGCGGTTTCACGGATGAGACGGGCCGTCCGGTGGACGTCATCCGGGTTTACCGGCTTCACGCGTCCGCGGGCTTCTGGCCGTCCCGTTCCTGTTCCTGCGCCTGCGCCTGCGCCTGCGCCTGCGCCTGCGCCCAGGAGACCGCCCAGTCGTCGAGCGGGCGGAGCGCATGTCCGAGGGCTGCTCCCAGTCGGGTGAGCTCGTAGCCGTCGGGTGAGTTCGCAACGATCCCGCTCGACGCGAGTTCGCGCAGCCGCTGGTAGAGAACGCTGGACGACAGCCCTTCGCATCGCGTCAGCAGCGCCCGGGCACCGAGCGGTCCCTCCCGCAGTTCCCAGAGGATGCGCAGGGCCCAGCGACGGCCGAACAGGTCCATCGCCGCCATGATCGGACGGCCGGTCGCCGAACCACGGACCGGTGTTCCTGGGCGTGGTACCGACATGACTCTCCTTGCGTTTCGTTTATCGAAACACTAGCATCTGCCCTACGTTTCGATAAACGAAACAACCTGACGGGAGCGTCGATGCCTCGGATAGCCCTGCTCGAGCCGCCGTACACCGACCGGGCCACGGCACTGCTCGCGCGCATGATGCCCGGGGGCGCTCCGCCGATCGGGCTGTTCCGGATGTTCGCCAGAAACCTCCCGATGGCCGAGGCCATGCACGGGTGGGGCCGCTACGAGCTGGGCAGGCAGCTGAGCCTCACCCCGCGGGAACGCGAGATCGTCATCGACCGGACGTGCGCGCTGTGCGGCTGCTCGTACGAATGGGGCGTGCACGTGATGACGTACGCCGAGCGGGTCGGCCTGGCCCACGAGCAGACGGCGTCGCTGGTCCACGGCGGGGCCGGCGACGCGTGCTGGACGTCCGAGCGTGAACGGCTGCTCATCCTCGCCGCTGACGCGCTGCACGAGCACTCCGACATCGACGACGCGTTGTGGGCACGGCTCGCATCGGTCTTCGACGACCTCCAGTTGCTCGACCTGCTCCTGCTGTGCGGCTGGTACCACGCCGTCAGCTTCGCCGCGCGAGCCGCGCGCGTGCCGCACGAGCCCGGCGCCCCCGGTTTCGCCGATTTCCTTCCCCGCGTGCGATGAGCAGGCGCCCGTTCCGGTCTCCGACGGGCCGGGACGACCTGCCGGTCACGATCACGCACGCGTGCTTGCGCGAGGGCCGTGGCGGCAGTCCGACGGCAGTCGTGGACGAGGCCGACGCCCTCCGGGCCGGCCGGCCGTTGACCGATGACGAGCGCCGTCGCGTGCCCGGCCTCGCCGGCACCTCGCACGCGGTCTTCCTCTCGGACGGCCGCGATCCGGCGGACGGGAGCGGGAACGAACCCCCCGTGGTCCCGGTGCGGTTCTTCACCGCGGAAGGAGAACTGCCCGCCTGCGGCCACGGCACCGTGGCCGCACTGGCCTTCCTCGCCGCGCGAGCGGGCCGCGGCGAGTACCGGGGCGACCTGCGGGTGTCGGGACAGGTCGTCAAGGGGCGCGCGGCCCGCGAAGACCCGACGTCCTTCGACGTCACCTTCGAAGCCGGGCCTGTGCACCTGCGCGAGCCCAGGAGAAGTGAACTCGCGCTGCTTCTGCCCGCGTTGGGGCTCCCCGCGGAGGTCGGCCCAGAAGCCCGCATCGCCACGCTGGGACGTCCGCGACTGCTCGTCCCCGTCACCGGCCGGGCCGCCCTCGCCTCCCTGTCCCCGGATGCGGACCGGCTCGCCGCCGCATGTGACCGCTTGGGCCTGCTGGGCTGCTTCGCCCACTCCCCCGTGTCGGCATCGGCCCGGATCGCGGCCCGTATGTTCGCCCCGTCGATCGGCGTGCCCGAGGACGTCGCCAACGTGAACAGCTCAGCCTGTCTGGCCGCCCACCTGCTCGCCCGTCACGGCACACCCCGGATCGACGTCGACCTGGGTGACGCCCTGGGCCACCCCTCAACCGTCAGGGCCACTGCACGGAACGGTTCACCGGGTTCCCCGATCGACATCACCGGCGCCGCGAGGGTCGGGCAAGTCCGTCACCTGCCCGGGTAGTTGCCGTACCCGCAGCACCGAGCCCGTCCCACCCGTACCCAGCGGTCACAGGACAGCGTCTATGGTGACCCGATGATCGAAGGCGACGCGGGGACGACGCGGGCGGTACTGCCCGCCCACACCATCGAGGTCGGGACCGAGCCCCTTGAGCGCCCGGCACGGAATTCGACGGGCGGCCGGCCCTTCCTCGACGACACCGCCGAATGGCCCGAGTGCTTCTGCGGCGAGCGGATGGCCCTGTTCTTCCAACTCGACATCCCCGCGGACATTCAGCACTTCGCCGGAGACCATCTGCTGGTCTTCCACTGCCGTGCCCACAATGACGCGTCCGACCCGGAGTCGGCCGACGGCCGGCTCGTGCCCGGATACTGGGACGCCCCGCAGCCGCCGTACCCGCGTCCGTTCTGGCGCGTCCTGCTCCAGCGCCACGCGTCGCTGCCGGCTCCGGAGACCGAACCCTCCGTCCGCGCCATGCCGTTGACGCTGCGGCCCCTCGTCGACACTCCGAGTCCGCGCGGTCTCGGGGCCCAGACGTTCAAGATCGGGGGCACGCCCTCCTGGGCACAGGATCCCGAGCACTACAGGTGCGCGTGCGGCGCCGACCTGGTGTACCTCTGCCAGGTGCCGGAGGGCATGGAGTTCGCTGTTCACCCCGGCCTGCCGGAGCAGCCGTACAGCATCGGTGCGGACACCTACAACCTGTTCCTCGCCAACGAGGTCTACCTGCTGGCGTGCCCGGACCACTGCCATCCGGCGGCGGTCTGGCCGGTGAACCAGAACTGACCTCTCCATCGGTCCCGGATCCGGGCTCCGACATCGGTGACCGCCTCACCGATCCCTCTTCGAGGTGATCCGCTCGACCGGCCCGCCGGGGTGGGAAGCCGTCGGCGTTCAGGCGTGGACCAGGCTCAGCGCGTGCCTCAGGTTGTGCTCGGCGATGCCCGCCATGGACGCCCGGTCGGGGAAGTCCCCGTCGAGCAGCCGCAGTAGGCCCGCCGTCAGCGAGAGCCGCTGCGCGAGCGTGTAGAGCGCCAGCCGGTCCTCGTCCAGCCCCTCCGCCTCCAGTGGCGGGTAGGCGTCGTGGAGGCGGATCCGCAGGAACACGTGCTCCCACTCGACGTCGAAGTACATCAGGCCCTCGATGTCGATCAGCACGGGGTTCCCGTCCTGGTCCACCAGCACATGGTCGGGCCCCAGTTCGCCGTGCACGACCGCGTACTCGGCGCGCGGCCGCACCGCAGCCGCCAGACCCAGCAGCCGCTCCGCCAGCCGGTCGCGCGCAGCCGCGATCCGCGGATCACGTGCCGCCGCCTCGGCGAGGTCCCGCAGGGCACGGTCCAGGACGGCCCCCTCGCACGACGACCCGTGCGATGCGCCTCCCCCGTCGACGACGGCCACCTTGCCGTACCCGGACGCCCGATGACCTCGCATCGCCGCCAGCGCCTCTCCGAGCCGGGCCATGACGGGAGCCGCCGCCCCCGGGTCGCGGGCGAGCACGTCCTCCAGGTTCTCGCCCGGCAGGTCCTCGACGATCGCGAGGCTGGCCGGGCAGTGGGCGCCGTCGCGGTCGAGGAGACGGATCGTGGGGACGCGGACGCCGAGCGCGTCCAGCCGCGCGTGCGCGGCCTCGAACAGATCCAGCCCGAGACCCGGCGAGAACGGGTCGGCGAGGTCGTCGTCGCCCTGAGCCGCCGGCCAGTAGTTCTCCGCGTCGTTCCACAGGTAGGCGATGGCCGTCGTCGCGTCGTCCATCACCAGGCGGTACACGCCCTTCTTGCTGCCGCCCGCGACCCGCTCGACCGTCTCCAGACGCCTTCCACCGCCCATCGCGGTCCGCGCCGCTCCTGCCAACCGCTCCCGCGCCATGCTCATGGGTGCCACGCCCCGAACCCCCTCCCTGTCAGATCGACTCGCGCACCTTACGGGTGCGTCGACGCGGAGGCGATCGCTTTACGTCGGAAAGTCCGGCGGCGACGGCGCGCCTTCGGACCGTCGGGCCGTCGGGCCGTCGGACCGGCTCAGGCGCTGGTGGCGGGGGCGAGGTAGTGCACCGTGGTCCGCCCGGCGTGCGGAGCGAGCAGTTCCCGGAGTTCGTCGGCGGCGGTTTCGAGGAGATGCCCGTCGCGGGTGGCGTGGAGGGTTTCGAGCAGGAAGGCGACGTGGGTGGAGTCGCCGGTGACCCGGGTGCGGTGGGCGTCGCGGTGGTTCCAGTGCCGGGTGAGTACGTCGGTGGTGTCGATGTAGATGATCTCGCCGGGTCCAGGGTTCTCGACGGTGTCGGGTTCGCCGAGCGGGGTGAAGGTCTCGCTGCCGTCGGCGTGGCGGATCTCGACGTCGCCGGTGACGCGGTCGAGGTCGAAGGCGCCGGCGGGCAGGCCGTGGCGGACGGAGACGGCGTTGTAGGAGTCGACGGCCGGGTTGATGCGCGGCAGGGTGCCCTTCTTCGCGAGGCGGCGGCCGAGGGCGTCGACGCTGGGCCGGATGCGGCGGGGATTGGTGCCGAAGGCGCGGTACGCGGTGTGCCAGGCCTCGATGCGCGGATCGGTCTCGTCGGCGGGCCGCCAGGTGCCGTCGGCGAGCCGCTGCTCCAGGTCCTCGAGGGTGGCGGTGGTGGCGGGCCAGGGTTCGTGGCCGCGCAGGCCGGTGGCGGTGACGACGGCGATGAGGGTGTCGGGGAAGGCGTCGGCGACGGCGGAGCTGATGCGGAAGGCGGTCATCGCGTGGGAGTCCGTTTCGGGTGGGCGGGCCGGTGCGGCGGGTCAGGCTTTCCAGGGACCGATGCGGTCCAGACGGCGCAGTTGCTGGGCCGCGGTGGGCGCGTCCAGGGCGGTGCCGCGTTCGGTGAGCCGGCGGGCGGTGGCGGTCCGCTGCTCGACGGGTTTGTGGTCGTCGTACTTGAACTTCGCGCGTACGTCGGTGATGTGCAGGCGCAGGCCGCGGATGCCGGGCAGCATCCGCCCGTAGGGGGGCCGGCCGGCCTCGACGGGGGCGTGGTCGCCCTCGGGCTGGAAGTGGGCCAACTGACGGCGCAGGAGCTCGGCCTTGGCGTCGGGCTCGTCGATGATCGTGGCCCGGCAGGTGAACTGGACGGCCGTGTAGTAGCTCGTCGGGACGCCGTCGGCGGGCGGGGTGCCGGGCTGGGCGCGCCAGGGGCCGGGGACGAAGGCGTAGTCGCTGGTGACGGTGAACGTGACGTCGGGACCGGCCTCGATGGCCTCCCAGACGGGGTTGGGCCGGGCGAGGTGGATCAGCAGGCTGTCGTCGTCGACGGTGAAGTGGGTGGGCACGGCGATGGGCGCCTGTCCGGGCAGGCCGTTGACGCTGAGGATGCCGAAGTCGTGGCCCTCGGCGATCCAGGTCTGCCATTCGGCTGCGTCCAGGGCGGCGTCCCAGGGCTGGATGAACATGGGCGGGTCCTTCCGGGCCGGTGTCGTTCAGGTGAGGGCGAGGAGGCTGACGGCGACGGCGGCGGTGCCCAGACCGATCAGCTGGCCGCGGTGGATCCGTTCGGCGAGGACGCCGCGGGCGAGCAGGACGGTGCCGGCCGGGTACAGGGCGGTGATCACCGCGACGACGGCCAGGTCGCCGCCGCGGGCGGCGAGGAGGAACAGCAGGTTGGCCACCGAGTCCAGTACGCCGGCCGCCGCCGACATCGCGTACGCGGGTTTCTCGGCGCCGAGCCTGCGGTACATCACCCCGGCCGCGGCGAGGGTGACGGCGGAGGAGACGGCGCGGCCGACGATCAGCGGGCCGACGCCGCTGTCCGTGGGCGTCTGGTGGAGGAAGACCAGTTGCAGGGCGATCGCCGCCCCGGCGCCGAGGGCCGACAGCAGTGCGGTGCGCGACGGGCGGGCGCTGCCGGCGCCGTGTCCGGCGCTGACCAGCACCACCGCGGCCAGTGCCAGCGGCAGGCCGATCAGGCCGGCCGGGCCCAGGTGTTCGCCCTGCAGCAGCCCGACGCCGACCGGCAGCATCGCCGAGACCAGTGCGGTGACGGGCGAGAGGACGTTCATCGGGCCGATGGCGAGCGTGCGGTAGAGCAGGGCGAACGCGGCGGCGGACGCGACGCCGGACGCCGCGCCCCAGGCGAGGGTGCCGGGCGCGAAGGAGGCGCCGAGGAAAGGCCACAGGAGCAGCTCGACGGTCAGTGAGGCCGGGGCGGCGATCATCACGGTGCGCAGGACATGGGCTTTGCGGGAGCCGAGGCCACCGAGGAAGTCGGCGCATCCATAGGCCAGGGAGCTGCCCAGGGCCAGCAGCAGAGCGATCACGGGGTCATCCCTTACTATCAATGGAACGACTACACCGTACAACGCACCGACCGAGAGTCGTCAACCGAACGACCGCCTGGTGCAGTGTGGTGACCCGCCCGCCTGAAGGGACGAAGCGATGGCCGAGACCGAAGCGGCACTGCGGACGCTCGCGCGCAACGTCCGCGCGGCGCGCGGTCGCGCAGGGCTGTCGCTGGACGAACTCGGCCGCCGCGCCGCGGTCAGCAAGGGCGCCCTGGTGGCGCTGGAGAAGGCCCAGGGCAACCCGAACTTCGCCACCCTGGTCCGTCTCGCCGACACCCTCGGCATCTCGGTGTCCGCACTGATGGAGGGGCCGCCCGAAGGCCGTGTCCGGGTCGTGTCCGCCGATGCCGTCACGCCCTTGTGGACGGCGGACCGGGGCAGTGAGGCGCGGCTCATGCTGACCACCTCGGGGGCGGCCCCGGTCGAGATCTGGCGCTGGAAGCTGGAGCCCGGCGAGGAGTACTCCAGCCATCCCCACCAGACCGGTGTCGTGGAGACCGTCAGTGTCACCGCCGGACGGATGGTCCTCGTCGTCGACGGCACCGAGCACCCCGTCGAGGCGGGGCAGACCGCCGCCTTCGACAGCGACACCCCCCACGCCTACCGCGGATCAGGTCACGAGACCTGCCACCTGATCATGACCGTCCACATCCCGCCCGGCCCCGGCTCCCCGGCCTGACCGGCACGTTCGAGTACTGGCAGGGCGACGAGGCCGCCGCGCCGGGGCCTACTGCGGCCGGCCGGCGATCTGGATGAGGTTGCCGCAGGTGTCGTCGAAGACGGCGGTGGTGACGGGCCCCATCTCCAGGGGCTCCTGGGTGAAGCGGACACCGAGGACGCGCAGACGTTCGTACTCGGCGTGCACGTCGTCGACGGCGAACTGGGCGAGCGGGATGCCGTCCTGGACGAGGGCGTCGCGGTAGGGCTTGACGGCCGGATGACCTGCGGGCTCCAGCAGGAGTTCGGTGCCGCCGGGCTCGTCGGAGGAGGTGACGGTCAGCCACCTGTGCTGCTCCCCCAGCGGGATGTCGTGCTTCTTCACGAAGCCGAGGATCTCGGTGTAGAACTGCAGCGCCTTGGCCTGGTCGTCGACGAAAATGCTGGTCAGACGGATTCTCACGGGGTGTTCTCCTTCGTTTCGGACGCGTCCGGCACGGGCCACCGCTCGGTGATCCGCCGGAGCGGAGCGGTGTTCAGGTCGTGGAACTTGTACCGGCCCTCACGACGGCTCTCCACGAGCCCGGCGGCCTCCAGCACCGCGAGGTGCTGGGAGACCCCCTGCCGCGAGATGCCGAGCCCGTGCTTCATGCTCAGCCGGGAGCAGATCTCGAACAGGGTCTGTCCGGATTTCTGCACCAGCTCGTCGAGGATGATGCGGCGGGTGGGGTCACCCAGGGCTTTGAACAGATCGTCGGCCACCCCTCCACCATAGGCAAGTATGCACTTGCCTATCAATGCGGGGCGCTCCGAACGGGCCCGCCGAAACGGTCCGCGGCCGGGTCGTCCGTGCGGGCGGCGTGCCCGCACGGCCGGCCACCCGGCCTCACTCCTTCGCGGTGGCCGCTGTCACCGCACGCGCCCGGAGTGCCGCGCGTCCGGGCAGTGCGGTGGCGACGAGGGCGAGGAGTCCGGCGACGGCCACGACGGCGGCGTACAGCAGCGGAGTGACGGCCGGGGCGGCTCGGCCGGTCATGCCGACACTGAACGCGGTCAGGACCGCGAGGGCGATGCCGCTGCCCAGCGCGGTGGCCAGGAGCAGCACCGACAGCGCCTCGGCCCGCAGCATGCGCATGACCTGTCGGCGCGTGGCCCCCGTGAGGCGCAGCAGGGCGAACTCACGGACGCGTTCGGAGACCGACATGACGAGTGTGTCGACCACGGCGATGGCGGTGAAGGCCAGGACCATTCCCATGGCGAGGTAATCAGCCTCCGCGTTCGCCCGCTGCCGCTGTGCCTGGAGGTGGTCGGCGGTCCGCGGGGAGACGACACGGACGCCGGGGACCGCATGGAGCGTGGTCGCGATCTGTGTCCGTGTACGGGTCGTGCCGACGAGGACGGCCGTGGCGAGGGGATCGTCGACGTGGCGTGCCACCAGGTCGTGCGCGAGGGTGAGGTCCCCGAAGCCGAGCCCCCTGGTATAGACGGCGACGACGGTCAGCCGGGCGGGCGTGCCGTCGCCGAGCGTGAGCCGCAGTGTGCTGCCGGGCTTCAAGTGGAGTCGGCTAGCGGCAAGTTCGCTCACGGCGACGGTGCGGTCGGTGAGCCGGCCGAGGGATCCCGCGGTGACACCCGGGTCCCAGGTGCGGGTGAGCCCGGCGGGAGTGACGCCCTGCGCCGCGTACTTGTCGAGGCCGACCCGGACGGTCGTACGCACCACTTCGGTGGCCACGTCGTGGTGCGCCCGCAACTCCCGGGCGGCCTCGGCCGGAACGCCCGGTCCGGCCGGGACGACGACCCAGTCGGCGCGCACCCCTTCGCGGGCCTGGACACGGGCGGCGTCGCCGAGGGTGGGCGTGACGAACAGGACCGTGCAGGTCATGCCGACGAGGAGGGTGAGCGGGGTGACGACGGCTGCCATGCGGGCGGCGTTGCCGCGCAGGTTGGCCGCGGCCAGCCGGCCGGCCGGCCCGATGAGCCGCAGCGGGCCGCCGAGGAGCAGCATGGCCGCCTTGACCAGGAGCGGCCCCAGCAGGGCGACGGAGGTGCACAGGACCACGACCGCCAGGAAGGTGACGGGTGTCGACGCGGGCTCGGTGCGCAGGGAGGTGAGTGTGACGACGAGGACCGTACCGCCGGCCAGCAGGAGGAGTCCCGCGAGGACACGTCCCCACGGAAGCCGCGCGGGCTCCGCACGGGACTCGGCGAGCGCCTCGGCCGGCCGGATCCGGGTGATCCGGCGGGAAGCGACCCGGGCGGCGACCCAGGCTCCGGCCAGGGTCGCGGCGACGCCGGCGATCACGGGGAAGACACCGACGGTGTGCCGGAGCGTCGCGGGAACGGCTCCCATGGCGACGAACCTGCTGTACAGCGCACTGCCCAGCGGCAGTCCGAGCAGGGCACCCGTGAGCCCGGCGACCGCGCCGACGATCAGCGCCTCACGGCCCAGAAGGCCGCGGATCTGTCCCGGGCCGGCGGCGACGGCGCGGAGCAGGGCGAGTTCGCGGTGGCGCTGCTGCACCGTCAGCGCGAGAGTGCCGACGACCACGAGCACCGCCACCAGCAGCGAGGTGCCGCCCATGGCGCCACCGAGACTGACCAGCCTGGTGCGGGCCGCGGCGGCGTCCAGGAACTCCACGGCGCCTCGGGCATTCCCGCTGCCGACCTGTGCGTTCGTGCCCCGCAGCGCCTGCGTCACGGCTCGGGTGAGACGTCCGGTGCCGGTGCCCCGGGCGGGGAAGACGCCGAACGCGGTGACCTGCCCGGGACGCGCGGCGAGCCTGCGGGCTTCCGCGGTGGAGAAGAACAGCGACGTCTGGTGCCGTACGTCCGTGTCCGGCGCGGCGATTCCCGAGACCCTGTAGCTGCGCGGCGCCTGTGTCGACTGGACGGTGAGCCGGTCGCCGGTCTTCAGGTGGGCCCGCCCGGCGAGCCAGGAGTCGACCACGAGATCGGTCGCGGCCTTCGGCGCACGGCCCGTGGTCAGCCTGTAGGGCGTCAGGGCGGCGGAGTCCCAGGCGTGCCCGTAAGCGGTACGGCCGCCCGTCCCGTCCGGTGTCAACGGCTGTGCGAGGAAGGTCAGTTCGGGCACGACCCGGGCGACGCCCGGAGCCTGTGCGAGGGTGCCTTCCAGACTCTGCGGGAGCCAGGCGCGCTCGACGACGGGCTTCGCCTTGTGCTTGATCTTGGTTTTGCCGTTCTTGTGCTCGACGGTGGTCCGGTGGACGTTCTGGTCGGCCGAGACCACGACGGGGGTGGCGGTGTACCGCTCGGTTCGGATCGCCCCGTGCAGTCCCGTCTCCATCAGGGTGCCGCAGGCGGTGATCAGGGCCGCCGCGCACATCAGGGCGAGGAAGGCGCCGAGGAACCCGGCCTTGCGGGCACGGACGGACTTCAGGGCGTAACGCAGCATCATGAGAGCTCGGTCCTCTTCGCCGTGGGCGGGCGCGTGGCGGGTTCCGGTGACATGCGTCCACAGTCGTCCGTACGCAGGTGTGTGTGCACTGCGGTGGACCGGCGTCTGTGACGGGGGGTCAGCCCTACCCGGACGGGTGACGCCGCGGTCGGCCGGCGGGCCGGGCGCGATGCGGCGCGCCCCCGTGCGTCCCGGCTGCGGGCCGGGACACACGGGGGCGCGGAGGGGTTGCTCAGAGGTGCGAAGTGATCTGGTCCCGGTTGCTCAGCTCGGCAGTTTCCAGTTCTGGGCCGCCGTGCCGTTGCAGGTGTAGAGCTGGAGTTGGGTACCGGTCGTGGTCGTGGAGTTGGGGTCGTCCAGGCACAGCTTGGACTGGGGGTTGATCAGCGATCCGTTGGCGCCGGTGGTCCACTGCTGGGCACCGGTGCCGTTGCACGTCCACAGCTGGATCAGGGTGCCGTTGGTGGTCCCGCTGTGGTCGACGTCCAGGCATTTTCCGAGGCTGCGGATCGTTCCGTCACCGGCGACGATCCAGTCCTGGGCGTAGGTGGTGTTGCAGGTCCAGATCTGGACGTGGTTGCCGTCGGTGGTGGAGGAACTCGCGTCGTCGACGCACAGGTTCGAGGCCACCGCCGAGGTGATGGCGCCGATGCGCGGCGAGGCCGGGGCCGTGGTGTCACCGGCGTAGGAGGGCGGAGCCGCGGAAGCGGCCGTCGCCCAGGAGGTGTTGGCACTGGTGCCGAGCGTGTAGTTCAGCGTGCCGCCGGCGGTGATCGCCGAGGTGGGGGCGTAGGCGTTGTTCCAGGCGGCGCCGTTCCATGTCGCGGACTGTACGTAGGGAGCGTTGTCCGCGGCGCCGTCGCCGTTGACCGTCAGCGTGTTGCCCGACGGGAGGGTGATCACGGCCTGGGTGAACAGGGGCGAGCCGAGGGCCAGGTCGGAGGTGCCCGGCGTCTCGGGGAACATGCCGAGCGCCGACCACACGTACCACGCGCTCATCGCGCCGAGGTCGTCGTTGCCGTCGGCCAGCCCGCCCGGGGTGTTGGCCCAGATCTGGTCCTGGATCGCCCGCACGGTGCCCTGCGTCTTGTAGGGCTGTCCGATGTAGTCGTACTCCCAGGGCAGTTCGATGCTGGGTTCGTTGCCGACCCACGCGTAGCCCTTGTCGCCGGTGTAGCTGCGCAGCACCGTGTCCAGATAGTGGCTCATCGCCGTGTTGCCGCCCTTGGCGCGGGCCAGGCCGCCGATGTTGAACGGGATCATGCCGGTGTAGATCCAGGAGTCGGCCTCGACCATGTCGGTGCCGCTGGTGGGATCGAAGCCGCCGGTCCAGGAGCCGCTGGCGTTGCGCGGCTCGACGAAGCCGGAGGCCGGGTTGAGCACGTTGCGCCAGCCCTGGGCGCGGTTGGCGTACGTCTTCTGGTTCCCGGTGTCGCCGAGGGCCCCGGCCATGGCGGAGAGCGCGAAGTCGGCGGTGTTGTACTCCAGGGTGGTGGCCACGGGACCGTAGAAGTTGCAGCAGCCGTAGCTGCCGTCGTGCGGCATGTATCCCGGCGAGTTCAGGTAGGTGAGGCCCGGCCGGTCGTTGTTGGCCGTGCTCGCCTGTCTCACCATGTCGGCGAGGGCCGTCGTGGTGTCGAAGTCCCGGGCGCCGAAGGCGTAGTAGTCGGCGAGGATGGCGTCCGCCGGGTCGCCCACCATGACATAGGACTCGCCGTTGTTCTCCGACCACTTGGGGAAGATCCCGGTCTGGGCGTAGTCGTCGACCATCGACTGTGCCGTGTCCGAGGCGACCTGCGGAGCGACCAGGGCCTCGAGCTGGGCCTGCGAACGGTAGATGTCCCACCCGGAGTAGTTCGCGTACACGGCCTTGTGACCCGTGTCGACGGTGTGGGTCCTGCCGTCGAAGCCGAAGTACTGGCCGTTGGTGTCACTGATGACGTTCGGGTGCAGCAGCGAGTGGTACAGCGCCGTGTAGAAGCTCTGTTGCTGCGCGGCCGTTCCGCCGGCGATCTGGATCCTGCCGAGTGTGCTGTTCCAGGCGTTCTGCGCGGCGGTGCGGGTGGCGCCGAAGTCCCAACCCGTGTTCTCCGCCGCCCGGTTGGCCGTCGCGTTGGCCACCGAGACGTAGGAGATGCCGACCTTGGCCTGCACCACCGGGTTGGAGGTGGTGTTGAAGGTGACGTAGCCGTTCGAGGCGGCGGCGCTGGGAGAGGCGCCGTCCTGGGCGGCCTTCGGTGTCGCGGCGGTGGGCATCTTGCCGTGCAGCACCGGCTTGTTGGGCTTCTCGGCCGCGTTCTTGGACGCCGTCCGCGGCTTGGCGGGGGTCGCGGCCGGCGCCTTGGCGAGCGAGGTGCCCTGCGAGGCGAACGGCTGGTCGAAGACCATGTCGAAGTACACGGTGTACGTGTTTCCCGCGCCGCAGAAGTGACCGCTGGTGACCTGCCCGCTGACCTCGGTGTTGGAGATCTTGGTGAACTGCGTGGAGGTGGCACCGTTCTGACTGCCGGTCAGTTTGAAGATCAGGTTCGCCTGGGTGCTCGACGGGAAGGTGAAGCGGGCCATGCCGCTGCGTGTCGTGGTGGTCAGTTCCGTGGTCACCTGGTTGTTGAGGGCGACCTTGTACGATCCTGCGGACGCCGACTCGTTGGCGTGCGAGAACGCGTCCGTCGCCCCGGTGTTCACGGCGCCGACGGTGGGCAGCACCGGTATGTCGCCCGCCGCGCCGCAGCCGGGTCCGGCGATGTGGGTGAGGCTGAAGCCGGTGATGGACGAGTCGTTGTACTCGTAACCGCCGCCGTCGGGGCGCGAGGGCGTGTCCGGGCTCCACTGCACCATGCCGAACGGCACGTCGGCACCCGGGAAGTCGTCGGCCTGGTTCGACGTTCCGATGAACGGGTTGACCACGGTGGCCGGCGACGTGACGAGCGCGGCCTTTCCGGCAGCCCACGCGGGTGCGCACAGCCCGGCCGTGGCCAGTGCCACCGCCGCGCATAATCCGATCGCGGCGGTTCCGGGACGTCTCGACAATCGTGTTCTCACGGGGGTTTCTCCTCTACTCGGGAGCGGGAGTTGAAGCCTGACAACGTTGTCTTCCTGGTGGGACGCTTCACTTGGGCAGCAGTCGAGGTCGACAACGTTGTCGCATCGTCGAGATGAGGTGCCTGGCGATGCGAACGCATTGACGGGGCCTGGGCCGCGCATACCTGGGGGCGCAGACGAGAACTCTTCGTGAAGCTAGCCACAGGGCAGGGGCATGTCAACGATTCGCGCAAGGGCCCGGTACCGAAGCCCGCGACGGCGCGGAGAGGAGCGCACCGCCCGGGAGACGGCACCGTCCACGAGCGAGGACGGCCGGATCGTACGAAGATGCGCCGCCCGCCCTTTGGACGGACCGTTGAAACATGACACATCCACTCATGCCCCCAGGTGAGACCCCGCCCGTGGAGGGCTCCATCGCGGAAGCCCATCAGGAACGGCCCGACGGCGGGATCTGGGAACACCCATACATGTGGCTCACGTTCATCGTCGTGGGTTCAGTGATCGTCGCCGGATACTTCGTGGCCCGGATCAGCGGATTCTGAGCCGGCCGGCCGCTCAACGCGCGAAAAGCGGTGATTGGCGCTCTGTTGGCAGCCTGTTGCAACCGTCTCGGATGATCCCTCGTGTGCGGCGAGCGCCGCCGCACACGAGGGAGGGAACGCAACATGAACGCACGCACTGTCGCGCGGCGGGCCGTTGTCGGGGCCGGAACGCTGGCCGGAGTCGCCGCGCTGGTGCTGGGCGGCGGCGGAGTCGCCTCCGCGGAGACCGCGCAGTCCACGGTCTGGAGCAAGAACTGCTCGGGGACCCTGATGACGACGTACCTCGCGGGCTCCGCGGGCTGGCAGGTCCGCAACTACGTGAACAACACCTCCGGCAGCACCACTTGTTCGGGCTGGATCGACTGGGCCGAGAGGGGCGACACCAGCCACTACACCGGTCTGAACCAGCGGGTCTGGGTCGACCCCGGGCGCAGCCAGGAGTCCCTCTCCATGCCGGACAACTCCCCCGCGCTGGCCCGGGTCTGTGTCCAGGCGAACGGGGACAACACCGCGCGTTGCTCCGCGTGGTGGTAGGCCGCTGACATCAAGGCATGATCGCCCTCGGCGGGATACTCCCGGGTGCGACGGGACCGCCGGAGGAGCCGGGCGGCAGAGCCGGCCGAGGCCGCAGGGAGAGTTCGGGCCCGCTCCCCCGCGGCCTGCCGCCGGGTCCCGCGGAGCCCGGTTCGTCCGCGCGGTGAGCCGCGGGTGAGGCGGGCTCCTGATCCGCGGGCTGCTCGTGGCGGGACCGCGATGTGAGAACACTCGACCACGGGGTACTCGCGGCTCAGGAGCACGACGGTCCGCACCGGGCGGGTGCCTGCGTTCGTTCGCGCGGCTCGCCACCGGGCCGTCACGGGGCTTTGGCGAACGCCATGGAACCGGATCCGACGCTCCGGTCAGTGAGGCCGATCATGAGTGAGACATTCCCGACCCCGTCCCAGGCGGAGGGCGAACGCACGGACGACCAGGTGGAGACGATCCACCCGGACGTCCCCCGCACGACACCCTCGCAGGCTGAGGGCGAGGACCCGCTGGACACGGAAGGCACCGGCGGACAAGGCAAGAACCGGGGCGACGCCTGAGGTACACGACCTGTCGAGGTCACCGACGGGCCGGCCACTGGGCGCAGAAAGGACTGTCAGCCCCCTGTGACAGGGTGATTCCCGGACGGAGGATTCGCCCGGGACGGATCCCGAAGACCCCAGGGAGCAGCACGTGACCAGCCCCGACACCGCCCCGCCCGGGCGGCCCACGACGCGGCGACGCTCGGACCTCACCACGATCACGGACTGGTGGCGGGGGCTCGGCGCCGACGGGTTCCTCGTGCTGCCGCCGCCGAGGCGGGCCCGCTACACCCAGTCCGAAGGCCATGGTGACGCCGCCGAACTCTTCGAGGCGCGGGGCCTCACCAGCCCCGCCTCCTTCGCCTACTGGCACTGGCAGTCCCACCGGCGTGCGTTCGACCGCTCCGGCTCCCTGACGGGCGAACTGCTGCTGCACTGGGGCGGCGATCACGCCACCGTCGCCGCCGGACTGGGCGAAGGGCCGACCGGTTTCCGGGTCGTCGACGGCGGGCCGAAGAGCGCCTTCCGGCTGGACCGGATCACCCCCCGGGACGAGGCGGGTCTGCCCGACCCCATGGACCCCGACGGCGTACGCCAGTTCCTCGCGGCGCTCGACGAGCCGGTGGATCGCAGTACTTCCGACCTCCGGTACCGGTCGCTGTCGCCGGCCGAGGCGGCATGGCTCCACGACCGGCTGCGCGACCCCCTGGACCTCTCCGCGGCGACCCGGTTCGTGGTCTCGCTGGAGCGGCGGGACGGACTCACACCCGAGGAGACCGAACGCCTGCTGAGCGCCTGGCGGCTGGAGCACGAGGGGCAGCTCTCGAAGTGGGGAGCCTGGCGGGAACTGCTCCACGCGCTGCTGCGCCACGGCCGCGAGGAGGCGTGGGAGATCGTCGCCGACCTCCGCTCCGGCGCGTCCGGTGTTCTGCGTGAGGTCCCGTCCGAGCGGGGCTTGGCCGCGGTGCGGGAGTTCACGCTCGCGGGCGACCGCGCTTCGGTCTACGCCTGGCTGGCGCTGCACCGGTCGCTCCGCGAGCCCGACGCGGTAGGGGCCGCGGCCGATCTCGCGGCGGAACTCACCGCGTCCGGCGCCCCGGAGAACTCACTGCGCGGGCTGTACGACGCACTGATCGCGAACGTCACGGCCGACTGGCGCCGGGAGACGGGGGCGGATTACCACGCCGGCCTGTCCTACGCGGCCCTCGCGGCGGTCCGCTTCGGCACCGAGGAACGGTTGCCCCATGCCCTGCGCGTCCTCGCGGCGGGCACCGCCCGCGACCAGGTGGCTCTCGTACGGGAGGAGGCGCTGCGGTCCGGCGGTTCCGTGCTCGTCGGCACCGGCACCGCCGAGGTGCTGGCCGCCGTGGACCGCTTCGAGGCCGCCCGGGACGGGCTCCTGTCGGGCACCGGGCCCGATCTCACCGGCAGCGAGGGGGCACTCACCCGCGAGTGGCACCGGTACCGGACCCTCACCGACACGGACGTGCGCTGGCTGCGGGAGCGGGTGGCCGATCCGGACACCGGTCTGCAGGGACTCGGCTTCTGCCTCGAACTCCTCCTCGCCCATGGCCTGGCGACCAAGGACGATGTCGAGGCGCTGCTGCCGCGCCGGCTGAAGGACCTCACCAAGACGTACCGGACCACGTACACCGAATGGCGCCACCCGCTCGTCACCTTGACCTGTCTCGCCCTCGACCTGGACCATCCGGCCGCGGGAAAGCTGGTCTCCTGGTGGAACGGAGCCCGACCGGTGTGGAAGGACCAGCAGCGGCTCCTCACCCATCTCGGCGCCCCCGACGAGGCCAAGGCCGCCGAACTGTGGGAGTACGTCACCTCATCCGCCCACGACGTGGGCCAGTTGATGACCTGGGTGCTGGTCCGGGCCCGCCTCGACGGGGAGCAGCCGCTGCTCGTGGCCGACCGGCTGCTCGGCACCCCGGGCGTCAACGACCACGTCCTGCGCCGGGTGCTGCTCGGCGTGGCCGACCCCGGGCAGCCGCTGTGGCACTACTCCATCAGCCCCCACAACCGGAGCTGGTGGCAGCGCGCCGTGGAGGTCGCCGAGCACCCCGAACTCTCCCCGGAGGCCCGCGCCGTCGGGCTGCGGGCCGCCCGCGAACACTTGCTCATCCGCCGTCCCGACCAGCTGAAGCCGACGCCGGCCCAGGCCGAACGCGCGGCGGCCCAGGCCTGGATCGACCGGCACACCGCCGACCATGACCCGGCCGCGTCGTCGCGGTGACGGACACACCTGAGCCCGCGGTACCCGCCCGGGCACGCCTGCGCCCGCAGCCCCCGCCCGGGCACGCCTGCGCCCGCGCGGTACCCGCCCTGTCGCACCCGGACCCGGTGACCGCTCCGGGTCAGCGGGCGGGCGGGGCGAACTCGGGCTGGTCGAGCAGGCGCAGCCAGCTTCCGTCGGGCTGGCGGCGGACGACCTGCGCCCGGGCGCCGGCCCCGTCCTTCGGCGGGGTCGAGGTGAGCGCGATGTCGCCGCTGACCAGCGTCTGCAGGGGTGGTTCCAGCTCGAAGCGGGGAGCGCCGGCGAGCACCTTCTCCCAGAGCGCGCGGATCGCCTCCCGTCCGGCCGTCACCTCGCCGGGCGGGTAGGCCATCACCGCGTCCTCTTCGTAGAGCGCGGCGACCCCGGCCGCGTCACCGGCGTTGGACCGCTCGACGAACAAGCGGGTGATGTCTTCGGGTCGCATGGCCTTCTCGTACTCCGGCATGGATTCCTCCGTCTGTCGGGCTCCGGCACTTCCCAGCCTGGTCGACCGCCGTCCAGAAGTCCAACAGATGGATCTTCTGCGAACTAGAATCTGCAGTCATGGACCTGAGGCAGCTGGAGTACTTCGTCGCGGTCGCCGAGGAGCGGAACTTCACCCGCGCCGCCGAGCGCGTGCACATCAGCCAGTCCGGTGTCAGCGCCCAGATCCGTCGACTCGAACAGGAACTCGGTGCCGAGCTGTTCGACCGGTCGGCCCGCACCGTGACCCTCACCGCCGCGGGGAACGCGGCACTCGACCACGCCCGTGCCGCACTCGCCGCGGCCGGGGCGGTCGGCCAGGCGGTCGGCGAGGTGACCGGCCTGATCCGCGGCCGACTCACCGTCGGGATGGTCATCGGCTGCACCCTCACCCCGCTGTTCGACGCCCTCGCCGCATTCCACGCGGCGCATCCCGGTGTGGAGATCTCGCTGCTGGAGGACGCCTCCGACCGGCTCCTCGAAGGAGTGCGGGACGGCTCCGTCGACGTAGCGCTCATCGGCGCCGCGAACGCCGTCCCCGAGGAGCTGGACGCGCTGACGGTCATCAGCGAACGGCTCACCGCGGCGGTCCCGGCCGGGCACCCGTTGGAGAAGCGGCGGCGCGTCACCCTGGGCGACCTGATGCCTTACCCGATCGTGTGCATGCCTGTCGGCACCGGCCTGCGTGCCGTCTTCGACCAGGCTTGTGCCGCGCAGAACCTCCGGCCCACGATCGCGCTGCAGGCCAGTGCCGCGGACGCCGTCGCCGACCTCGCCGCCCGAGGGCTCGGCGTCGCCGTCCTCAGTGACTCGATGGCCGAGAGGCACGGCGACCGGCTCACCGCCCACGCCATCGACGATGTCAGGACACCGGCGCTGCTCGCGCTGGTCTGGAAGAACCCGCACCATCCACCGGTCCGCGAACTGGTCCGGCACTGCCGGACGGCATTCGCCGGGTTTCCGGCTCCGCGCCGCCTGCGGTGAACGTGCGTGAGGCCCGGCCGCCGCGAGGTCGTGCGGCCGACCGGTCTCAGCCGCTGTCTCCCGACTGCCGCTGGTGGGCGGCCGGGTCCTGGCCCGCGCGGATCAGCAGCTCGACCGTCTGCAGCGTCCCGGCCACGTCGGCCACGTCGAAGCCGCTGTCGATGAGGCCGGCGACGGACGTCGCGGCGGTCGAGAAGTCGGAACTGCCCCGCCGCAGGGCACTCAACGCGAGGTTCAGACTTTCGATGCGGGTGACGGTCCGGAAACCGGCGCCCAGCTTCCACGGTTCGGCCACGGCGAGCGCGGCCAGGTCGGCCACGTACGCGTCGTCGAACTCGGAGCGGCACTCGTCGACGGTGCCGATCAGTCGCGGGACGCCCCAGACGACGAAGGTGAACTCCTGAGTCCCGGTGTGGACGGTGATCTGCCGTGTGGCCGCGAACGAGGAGTCCCGGACCTCCTCGACGCACGGGAGGAAGATGCTGAACGTGCCGCGCACCCGGTTGAAGCGGTGGGCTTTGAAGACCAGCCGGTAGTTGGTCAGATAGAGCCGTCCGCCGATGGCCTCCGCGTTGCGCATGCCGACCAGCCACATGAGGTCGTCGAAAGCGAACCGGGACAGACCGGCCGCTCGGACATCGATGACCGCGTTGGCGTTCTTGCGAAGGATGATCCCCTCACCGGGCAGCAACTCCTCGGATTTCAGCGGTGCTATCGCCACGGCTCCCCCTCCATGTCGGTTGCGCGACAGAGGAAGCATCGTAAGTGGGGCGCCCGGGGGACCGAACGGCGGGGACGGCTCTCCGACTCAACGCAGTACGGCTGCCGGCAGGTCGGCTCCCACTCCGCTCTCGTGGCCACGGTCGCCCACGGCCGGGAACGGGATGCCGCGCTCGCCGTCGGCCGCGCCCTGCGCAACGCCGGACTGGGTGCGGGCGGCCTCGTCGCCACCGCCTGCCTGACGGGCGGCACCGCGGCGTTGCAGGTGCCGGCGGCCGTCACCGGGCTCGCCTACCTCGTCGCGGCCGCGCCGGCGTGGTCGGTCCACCTGCACGCCGGTCCGGCCGCCGCCCCGGCCGGCGACGGGAACCCGGAGCCCGCTCCCCGGATGGGCGCGCCGCCGGCCGCCAACGTGGTCTACGTCTTCTGCCTCAACGTCCCTGAAACCGCGCTCCCCTGGTCCTGGTGACACAGTTGCACACGTCCCCGGTCTGGTCGGCCGCCGTCTTCGTGGCCGACACGGTGCTGGTGATCGCCCTGCAGGTTCCGGTCACGATGCTGCTGTCGCGGCTCCCCCGGCGGACGGTCCTGGCGCTCGCCGGCGCGGTGCTCACCCTGTCCTGCCTCGGTTTTCTCGCGGCGGGCTCCACAGGGTCCGGCTGGGGTGCCCCGGTGGCCGCCGCGGTGTCCGTGGTCTGCGCGGTCGGCGAGATCGTCCACGCCGGAAGCGCCACCGCGCTCGTCACCGCCCTGGCCCCGGCCCCCGTCCTCGGACGCGCCCTGGCCCGCTTCCAACTCTCGACGGGTTTCGGCCTCTCCGTCTCTCCCGCGGTCATCACCGCGCTCGCACCCCACGGCCCAGCCGCTCTCTGGGGGAGCCTCTCCGCCGCGACGCTGCTCGCCGCAACCGCCGTGGTCACCGAGAAGGACGGTGAAGCGGCGAGCCGCGGCCCCGTCGTGGCCGCGCGCGGGTGAACGCACTCCGCGATCAAGGACTGCTCCGAGTGGAGCCCATGGGTGGTGGACGTCTGTCCACACGCTCAGGCTGGCCCACGTGATGCCCGCCCGCAGCAGAGGCCGGCGGGCCGAGCCCGGGTGCCGCCGTAGCGGCGGCCGTGTGGCCGGGGACGTCAGAGAAACGGGATCGCATGAGGGAACAGGGCATCAGAACAGGCTGTCCGCCGCCCGTTCACGGGAACGGCGAAGGCCGGGGCAGCGGCAGCGGCAGCGGCAGCGGCAGCGGCAGCGGCAGCGGCAGCGGCAGCGGCAGCGGCAGCGGCAGCGGCAGCGGCAGCGGCAGTTGGAACGACGGCAACGGTGGTGGCGGCAGCGGCTGGAACGACGGAAGCGGCAGCGGTGGTGGCCGTCGCGAAGGCGACGCCCACCGGGGCCGCGCCGGGTCCGAACCGGCGCGGCCGCCGTCGCGGTCCGCGTGGCGGCGCTCCCGTGGGGCACGCACCCGGGTGGCTGTCGTCGCGGCGGGCGTGGCCGTCCTCGGCGCGCTGGCCCCGGCACCGGGTCACGCCGTGACCGGCCCCGTGAACGGGCCGCGGCCAGGGGCACCCGCACGGTTCGTGCCCGGTCCCTGCCCGAAGACGCCCGAACCGGTCCCGGGACGGTGCGGGTTCCTGGAGGTGCCCGAGAACCGCGCCCGTCACGGCGGACGGACGATCCGGCTGACCGTCGTCATCGTCCCGGCCGTCTCGGCGAGGCCCGAGGCGGACCCCGTGGTGTTCATGACCGGTGGCCCCGGCGCCGACGCGATCGACGACATTCCGTTCCTGATCGGTTCCGGCGTGAACAAGGACCGCGACCTGATCGTCATGGCTCAGCGCGGGACGCTCCACTCGCAGCCGAACCTCGCCTGCCCGGAGATCGACCGCTTCTACGCGCAGGCCGTCGGTCTGCGCTACGACGCGCCGTCGACCGGACGGCGCCTGGTGCGCGCGGCCGGGCAGTGCCGGAACCGTCTCACGGCCGGCGGTGTCGAGCTGAGCGCCTACAACACGACCGAGAACGCGGCGGACTTCGCCGATCTGCGCCGGGCGCTGGGCATCCGCCGGTGGAACGTGTACGGATACTCGTACGGCACCGACCTGGCCCTCACCTATCTGCGCCGTCACCCCCAGGGAACCCGCTCGGTCGCGATCGACTCCGTCGTACCTCCCCAGGTCGTCAGCCTGCCCTGGACCTGGGACAGCGCCCAGGAAGGCATCAACGCCGTCTTCGCCGCCTGCGCGGCCCAGCCCGCGTGCAAGGACCGCTACCCGAACCTCTCGCGCACGTTGACCCAGCAGATCCGGCGGCTCGAGGCGCACCCGTTGACGGTGATGGCGCAGCCGCCGTCCGGGGGAGCTCCGGTCAAGGTGGTCCTCGACGGGGGCGCCCTCGTCAACCTGCTCGTCGCCAACGCCGTACCGGCCGTCGACGTCCCCGCGGCGCTCGACGAACTCGCCCACGGGAATCCCGAGCGCTTCGCGCGGGCCCGCGCCGCCGGCGCCACGCCCGTCGTCGGCGAGTTCGCGCACGGGCTCACCCAATCGGTGGCCTGCAGCGAATGGGTCCCGGGCTACTCGCCGTCCGACCTGCTGGCGGCCGGGCGGCGGGCCTTCCCCGGGTGGCCCGACTCGGTCCTGGCCCAGGCACCGCAGCTCCCCTTCGAGAACGACGTGTGCCGCGTCTGGAACGTCCCGGACCGCACCCCGGTCCAGCGGGTGACGACCGTCAGCGACGTGCCGGCGCTCGTGCTCTCGGGCACCTTCGACGCCAAGACAGGGGCGCGCTGGGGCGCGTACGCGGCACGCACGCTGTTCCGCTCGACCACCGTGCTGATCCCCGGAATCGGCCACTGGGTGGTGCCTCAGTCGCCCTGCGCCCAGAGCGTCCTGGCCTCCTTCCTCTCCCGTCCGAACGCACCCGACACCGGCTGTGTGGCGGGCCTGACGCCGAAACCGTTCACGATCACTCCCGCTCTGGAGACCCCATGACGCCCCTCCGCCCGCCCCATGACCGGCGTACCGCGCGACGGCTCCCCGCCGCCCTCGCCGGAGCCACGGCCGGCCTCCTGTTCGCCGGTCTCACCGCGGCCCCGGCAGGAGCCGTTCCCGGCACGACGGCGCCACCGGGCACGACGGCCCGGACGGCCGGTCACTCCCGGTTCGTACCGGGCCCCTGTCCACGGACCGCGGACCCGGTCCCCGCGCTGGCGGGGGCCCGCTGCGGCACGCTCTCCGTACCCGAGAACCGCTCCCGCCCCCAGGGGCGGAAGATCACCCTCTCCGTCGCCGTCGTGCCGGCCGCCACCCGCAGACACGCGCCCGACCCGATCGTGTGGTTCGCGGGCGGGCCCGGCGACGACGCCGTCTCCGAGGCCCAGCTGGCGGTCGACGGCGGCCTGAACCACGACCGGGACGTCATCTTCATGTCCCAGCGCGGTACCTACTCCGCCGACCCGGTGCTCACCTGCCCGAACATCGACGAGTTCAACGCCCGTGCCGTCGGCCTCGTCTACGACGCCCCCTCCACCGGGCGTCTGCACGTACAGGCGACACGGGAGTGCCGCCGGCAACTGGTGCGGCGCACCGCCGACCTCGGCGCCTACAACACCACCGAGAGCGCCGCCGACTACGCCGACCTGCGCGTCGCCCTGGGCCTCCGGCGGTGGAACGTCTTCGGCATCTCGTACGGCACCGACCTGGCCCTCACCTACATGCGCACGCACCCGCAGGGCGTCCGGTCCGTCGGCATCGACGGTGTGCTGCCGCCGTCCCTGGCCGGGGGCGCCGTGACCTGGAAGGCGGCGCGCGAGGGCTTCGACGGCCTGTTCGCGGCCTGCGCGCAACAACCCGCGTGCAACCAGCGCTATCCCCATCTGTCACGCACCTTCGAACGCCTGGTGAGCAGACTCGAAGCCCATCCGGTCACCACCCACGTCACCCTCCCCGGGCAGCCCGGACCGGTGAAGGTCGTCATCGACGGCGGCGTGCTGGTCACGTGGCTGACCTCCGCCACCCACCTGGCGGCCGGAGTACCCCGCTCCATCGACGAGCTGGCCCACGGCAATCCGCAGCGCGTCGCCGAGCAGTGGGCCGGGGGCAAGCTCAGCCCGCAGGCCATCGGCCGGGTGGCGCACGGGCTCGCCTACGGCGTCTTCTGCGGCGAGTGGACACCGTACGAGACCGAGGCGCAGGTGCTCCGAGCGGGACGGCGGGTGTTCCCCACGTTCCCCCGCTCCGTTCTGGCCAGCGCCCCGCAGCTTCCCTTCCTCCACGACGACTGCCGTGCCTGGAACGTTCCCGCGCAACCGCGTTCCGTGCGCAGCGTGGTCCGCAGTGACATCCCCACGCTGGTCATGTCGGGCGGCTTCGACGCGCAGACCGCGCCGAGCAACGGGCCCTACGTGGCCCGTACCCTGAGCCGCGCCACCACCGTGACCGTCCCGTACGTCGCCCATGTCGCCTTCGCCGAATCACCCTGCGCGCAGACGATCACCCGGTCGTTCTTCGACACGCCGACGGCGGCGGACACGTCCTGCCTCGCGGGTCTTCAGCCCCCGCGGTTCGAGATCGCGCCGTAAGGACGACCCACCGCCGTCCGAGTGACCGGGGCGGGCGAGCAGCCGGGGGAACCGGCTCCCGCCCGCCCCGTTCCCCTGTCCGGGAAGCCCGCGGACCGGCCGGGCTGCGGTACTCGGCCGTCCCCACTGTCAGTGGGACGTGCGACAGTCGGACGATGATCGACATGGAACCCGGCCTCCTGGAAGGCCTGGACGAGGTGGACTGGGCCGAGCTGGGCCACGCGTACGGGAGGGCGGTGGACGTCCCCGGGCAGCTCACCGCGTTGTGCGGGCCGGACGCGACCGCCCGCGAGAGCGCCCTGATGTCGTTGTTCGGCAACATCTTCCACCAGGGCACCCGGTACTCCGCGTCCCCGTACGCCGTGCCCTTCCTGGCCCGTATCGCCCTGGCAGGCCCCCAGTCGATACGGGACGGGGTGCTGCGTCTGCTGACCAGGCTCGCGATCGACTGGCACGACGAATACGACCTTCCTCGCGGCATCGACATCAAGGCCTGGCGGGCAGCCGCGGCCGAACTGACCATGGACGAGGCACTGGCCTGGTACGACGAGCGGATCGCCGCCGAACCGGACAAGGAGAAGCGCGGCAGGCTCGGGGAGATCCGTGCGGAGTGGGCCGCCGGGCGGCTGATGGGCTCCCGGGAGAGCGCCCTGCGCTCCTACGACGCGGTCCGGGCCCAACTGCCCGCCCTGCTCCCGCTGCTGGACGATCCCGAGCCCGCTGTCCGGAGCGCGGCGGCCTACCTGACGGCCTGGTTTCCGGAGGAGGCGCCGGCCGTGCTGCCGTGCCTGCTCCATCGCCTGCGGGTCGAGGACTCGGTGGCCGTGAGGGCCACGGCGCTGGTGGCGGTCGGTCTGCTCGGCGACGCGGCTCTCGTGCCCCGGCTCAGCCCTGAGCTGGATGCCACGGAGCCTTTGATCCGCTGGGCGGCGGCCACCGCGCTGGCCCGGATCGGCAGCACCGACGGCACGGCAGGGCTCGGCCCCGATCTGGCACGGGCGGTGATCGGCGAACTCGCCGCCGCGGCGGTGAGGACCCCGGAGCCCGGCATCTACTACAACGAGGAGGACATCCCCGGTTACACCGGTCGCTCTCTTCTGGCGCTCGCCGATCACGACCGGGAGACGGTGATCGGTGGCGTGGCCGACTGTCTGGCGGGCATCCGTTCCCGTGACCATCTGGACGCGACCGCGAGGGACGCGCTGACCGTGTTCTTCGCCGGGCCTGCGCACGACGGGCGGCCTTGCTGCACCCCCCTCACCGAACTCACCGAGGGGCAGAGGCGTCTCCTCCGGGCATTGGTGAAGAACGGCCCCTGGGGCAGGTACGGGAAGCAGTTCGAGAAGTGCCTCACGGATCGGCGGCTTCCCGACACCCGTGCGGGCCTGCGCGTCTACGTGGGCCTTCCGGACGACGGCCTCGGCGGCACGGAGGACGAGGAGAACATCTGGGGCTGAACGGTGCCGAGGCGTCCAGACGGCGGGGACGGTCGGTGACGACCTGCCGGAAGCCGCTGGGCGCCTCGGTCATGTCCGTGCTCTCAGGTAATGATCCCGATGTCAGGCGCACCGGTTGACGTGGGCGAAGTCCACGACCACGCGCTCGGGACTGTGCAGCTTGGTGACCTTCCACGTGGGTTTGGTCTTGAACGCGGTTCCGAAGGACACGACGCCCTCGAAGTCACCGGTCAGGGCCAGGCCCTTCAGCTTGTACAGCGGGACCGTCGCCAGTCGGGGGCCGCTGTAGATCGACGTTCCCGCGCTGTTGTGAGCGACCGCGGGGGACAGCCTGATGGACAGGAAGTAGTTGCCCGCGAGCGGGACCTTCCGCCCCGAAGGATCGTAGTGAAGGGAGCTGACGCGGCTCACGCCGACGGACGGGGTACCGCCCTTGATGTCGATGACGAGCCGGTCGTAGGTGCAGTGTCCGCCCCACCGGGCGTTGACGACGCGTGCGGGCGACGTAGGCGTCGCGGCCGCCTTCGTCTGGGTGATCGCGGACGCGGGGATCGTGGCGCCGACGGCGGTGAGGACGAGGCCGGCGATGACGGCCGCGCGGGATGAGTGATGGTGCATGACGCCCCCAGAGGCTCCTGGTGAAGGGGACAGACTATTTCACTGGGGGAGACATGTCCGGGGTCCGAATGGTTGCAGTGCCGACGCCCTGTTGTGGCGCATTCACTCCGCAGGCCGGATCAGCCGTCGGCGGCGGTCGCACGCACGGCCGAGTGCACGACCAAGTGCACGACCGAATACACCGCCCGGCAAGGCGGCGGCTCGAAGTCCCACGTCGGCCGGGGCGCGGCGCCTCTCACCCGGAGTGAAGGATCCGAAAGCGGTCGGGCTCCGCCCGGTCCCGCTCCACGACCTGGACCGGCGCCCACGACCACTGCCAGACCCCGATGCCCGGCACATGGGAGAACCGGATCCGCCCGCGGGTCCCCTCGACGTCGACATCCGGCCAGGCCGCGGCGATGCGCTCCCGGTCCGCGCCCTGGCCGCGCAGGACATCGGCGAGGACGGTGACCGTGTCGTAGCCCTCGAAGGCGACGAAGGACGGCGCCTGTCCCAGCCGCTCGCGCAAGGCCCTCCCGACACGCGCCCCCAGGGGGCTCAGGTGTTCCGGCAGGTAGCGCAGGAACGGGACGGCGGCGCCGTCGTCGCCCGTCAGCTCGGCCCACTCGGCTAACTCCGGCTGCCCGGCCGGGGCCCCGATCATCATCCCGGGCAGGCGTTCGTCGCGGCGGACCGCCTCGACGATCGACACGGCGGGCTCGGGGTGGCCGACCAGGAGGAGGAGCGCCGTCACCTCGCGGGCGGCGAGTTCGTCGCACACGGCCGCGGGGGTCAGCGCGCGCATGCCGAGCTCGACGACGGTACCGCCGTGCGAGGCGAGGCGGTCCCGCAGGACCGCGGCCCCGGACGCCCAGTAGACGCTCGGATCGGCCGCCACGGCGATACGACGGTGCCCCGCGCCGAGAAGGAAGTCCGCGTAGATCCTCCAGCCGTGGGACTGCGCCGGGGCGATGCGCGCGACCCATCGCGTCGGCTGTTCCGTGAGCGTGTCGAGCACCGCCGACGAGCAGAGGAACGGAACACCGAGGGCGTCGGCCCTGGCGGCGACGGCGCGCGCCACGACGCTGTGGTACTCCCCCGCCAGAGCCGCCACGCCGAGCCGGGCCAGTTCGTCCACGGCCGCCGCGGCCTTCCGCGGATCGGCCGCGGTGTCCTTGACCACCAGCTCCAGCGGTCTTCCGGCGATCCCACCGGAGTCGTTGACTTCACGGACGGCCAGTTCGAGTCCGGCGAGCAGATGCCGGCCCGCCTCGGCCCAGCCGGGCCGGGTCAGGGGTGCGAGGGCGCCGATCCGGAGGGACGGCCCGTCCGCCGGTGCCCCCGTGGGCGGTGACGCGGGCGGCGGTGGTGGCGTCTGCATGCGTTGCTGTCTCCCGGGTGAACCGTGCGCCGGTCTTCATGGGCCCCGGGCCGGCCGTCGAAGACGGCCGGCCGCGGAGCGTCATGGCACGCTCCGCGACCGGACCCGGGTCGTTCCAGGAGACTAACTCGCCTCCTTCTCCTGGTAGGTGACGGTGATCGGAGTACGCACGCTGCTGCGCGGAAGCGTGATGGTCAGCGTCTTCGTGGTCGCGTCCCAGTGGTACGCCTGCGGGGACAGGCGCACGCCGGTCGCCGAGACCTCGGCAGGCGCGTGAGCGGCCATGAGCGCGATCGTCCACCGGCGGCTGTGCACCTGACCGGCGAAGGAGCCCCGCGCCGGACCGATCGACACCGTGTGACGCTGCCCCTTCTGCCGGTACCGGATCGTCGTCGTGGCGCTCCGGCCCTTGTGTCGGGTGGTTCCGTCGTCCTCGTAGAGACGGAACGACCCCGGCCGGCCGGCGGCGACGGTGAGCGTGACGTCGGTCAGCAGGTTCCCGTCGTTGCCGGTCACGTCGTGGGTGCGGGTGGGCAGGATGCCGCCCGCCTTGACGAAGACCGGCATCGAGTCCAGGCCGGTGGTCACGTCCCGGGTGCCCCCGCCGGTGTAGGTCTCGCCGGTGAAGTAGTTCGTCCACTGACCGGGCGGGAGCCACACCGAGGTGGTGGCGGAGGTGCCCGGCGTGGTCACGGGGGCGACCAGGATGTCGGAGCCGTAGAAGTACTCGCTGCCGGCGGCGGCGTACGCCTGGGGGTCGTCGGGGTACTCCAGGTAGGTGGGGCGGACGATGGGCACGCCGGTGCGGTTCGCCTCTTCGGCGAGCGTGTACGTGTAAGGCACCAGGTTCTCGCGGAGGTTGAGGAACTTGTCGGCCGACTGCCGTGCCGCGGAACCGTATTGCCAGGGCAGCCGGTCGCTGTGGTTGCTGTGCAGCCGGTCGACGGGCTGGAACGTGCCGAACTGGACCCAGCGGGCGTACAGGTCGTCGGGCAGTTTGTGCGTGGTGCGGCTCTGTCCGCCCTCGGTGTACTTCTCCGAACCGGTCAGCCCTGTCGTGTCGTTGTGTCCGCCGATGTCGTGGGTGATGGCCGCCATCCCGGTCGCGGCGGACTCCCCCGGCGTGTAGCCGACCTCCAGCTTCAACGCGCCCCAGGTCGAGGAGGTGTCGCCGGTGAAGTGGACGGTGCTGCGCTTGTCGGCCCACGGCCCGGTCGGCAGCCCCTGCTGGCCGCTGTACCCGGCCGCCTGCAACGAGCCGTACGCACGGGAGAGGACGAATCCGCGGCCGAGGTTCGCCGAACCGGCGGTGGCGTACTGCTGGTTGATCCACGCGTCGGGTGTGACGCCCCGCAGCGACGACTGCGAGCCGTCGCAGCACCAGTCGAGCCACCAGAAGTCGTTGCCCTGCCGGTCCATGGTCCGGTGCAGGTCCATGTACGCCTTGAGCTGGTCGGGGTCGCCGAAGTCGAAGGTGTAGCAGTTGTTCTCGACGGAGGCCCCCGACGCGCAGCCGCCCTTGGTCAGTTTGCCCTTGGCCGTGGCTTGCGCCTGGGCGAACTGGGGGTCCGACGCGAGGATGCTGGGGTGCACGTTGAGGGTGTTGTGCAGCCCTTGCGACTCGGACCAGTCGAAGAAGCCCTGGGGGTCGGGGAACTTCGTGGGATCCATCTCCCAACCGCTCCAGGTGTTCACGGCTTTGAAGTCCGTGTCGGTCACCAGGACGTCCAGCGGCGTGCCTTCGGAACGGAACGCCGGGAGGATCGTGTTCTCGTAGTCGGCCGCCGTGCGGTCGATGTACTCCGAGTACCAGACGCCGTAGGCCCATTGCGGCAGCAGTGCGGGCGGGCCGGTCAGCGTGGCCAGGTCGGTGAGTCCCCGCTTGTAGTCGTGCCCGTAGCCGAACACGTAGCCGTCCTGGTAGGGCGTGCCGCCGTGGTCGGGGCGAGGGGTCGCCGTGTGCGCCGTGGGGTCGTACACCGCCGACGACGTGTCGTCGAGGAGGTACCAGCCGTCCTGGTTGAGCAGGCCGGGTGTGGTGGGGACGGAGCTCTCGTTGCCGGTCACGCCGTCGAGGCCGCGGCGGTATCCGCCGAGCGCGAGGTGCGGCGGGGGCGCGGCCGCGTCGGGGGCGGCCACGGAGACGGTGTCCGCGTTGATGTGGCAGCTCGCCGTACCGGGACAGCCGAGGGTGATGTCGTTCGTGCCCGTGGTCAGGGTGACGGGCAGCGAGGCCGTCTGCCAGTCGTCCCAGTCCTTCGTCGGGGGGAACGACAGGGTGCTGTCGGTGCCGGCGGCGGAGACGGTGGCGGTGCGCTGTTGGTGGAGGCCGTCGCCGCCGGTGCCGTTGGCGTACCGCACCCGCAGGGTGTAGACGCCGTCGGCGGGCACGCCGACCACGTGGGTCGTCAGACTCGATCCCTGGTGGAGGTCACCGACGAAGCCGCTGCCCGCGTATCCCTTGTGGTCGGTGGCGGCGACCGCCGTACCGCCGATGCGTCCGGCTTCCGCCTCGCAGCTCACGGCGTACGCGCAGTCCGTGATCGCGGTGCTGGAGACGGGCGGGTAGGGGTCGCCGGGCCGGACGAGGGCGACGCTGTCGACGTTGACGTCACCGGAGTCCGAGGCGGTCCGGGTGAGGGCGACGGTGTGGTGGCCCGCGCCGAGCGTGAGGCTCGCCGACGTGACGTTCCAGGTGTCCCAGTTCGCCGTGACCGGCAGGGACAGCGTCTGCCGCGCGCCGCCGTCCACGGTGAGCGTCAGCGTGCGGGTGCGGGTCTGGCCGTCCCCGCCGCGGGAGTTGGCGTACCGCAGGTCGAACCGGTAGGTCCCGCCGTCTTTGACATCGATGTCAGCGGCTGCCGAGCTGCCGGTGCCCTCGAATCCCGCGGCGAATCCGCTCCCGGTGTGGCCGGCGTGGTCGGCGGCGACGGAAGGCCCGTCGAGACGCAGGCTCTCGGCCTCGCACAGTGTGCCGAGCGCGCAGGTCAGACGCTGCCAGGGAGCGGCGGTCACGGGAGTGGCGCCCGCCGTCGACCGCAGGGAGAGGTTCCGGGCGTCGAAGGGACCCGATCCGACTTTGTAGCGCAGGCTCATCGCGCTCGTCCTGATGGTGAGCCAGCCGTCGGACGTCGTGGCACTGTACGGGGCCGGTTCGAACCCGTCGCGGCCGATGGCGTTGAAGGTCGGATCGTCGGTGAACGTGCCGTCGCCCGCGTATTCGGTGCGGATGAGCGTGGGCGAGAGGATCTCGAAGCGGGCGTCGCCCGAGGAGACGGCCGGAATGCGCTGACCGCGCGCACCACCGGCCGGCGGTGAGCCGGCACCGGTCAGGGTCGTGGTGGCGGCCACGGCGAGGACGGCGGCGACGCTCGCCTGCCGTCGTGCGGACCTCAGCCGTCGTCTCTTCGACGCCTCGGACACCTTGGACGTTCTTGACGCGGTCGTCATACGCAACATCCGTTCTGCTCTCAGCAGGGAGGAGCGCCCCCTGTGCCGGACGAGACCCGGAGTTGCCTTGCCGCTCGCGGGCAGTGTTCGGGCTGCGGCATCCTCCGGCGGTGCGGCGGTGCAGGATGGAACGGGTCCTCGGCCCGCGGCCGAGGAGATCAACCCTGGGAATCAGAGCATGTCGACTCTCACGGTGTCCATATGGCCGACCTCGGCTTTCCGCGGTCGACAGCGTTGGCATAAGGCCCCGCGTCAGGGCTTTCGGGCGCTCACGGTGCCGGGGTGCGGCGCGCGTGGGCCCAGGCCAGTTGCTCCGCTGCGCTGTTCAGCAGGGTGTCGAGGACGACCGGGTAGGCGCTGTGGGTCATCCGTCCGGCCAGGAGCTGCGCGGTGGCCGCGATGTGCGGGTGGGTGTCGGCGGGCAGTTCGGCGTACGTGGACCGCCACATCTCCTCGTCCGCCGCGCGGGCCTCGTCCGTCAGCGCCAGCGACCCGGCGTCCAGGGCCGCGAAGGCCAGGGTGAGGTCGATGAACGCGTGGTAGACGACGACCGCGTCCGCGTCCGGGAAGCCCGCGCCGCGCAGGATGCCGAGGATCGTCTCGTCCACCGCGATCTCCCGCGGCCGGCCGGTGACCCGGCTGGCGGTCAGCACGGCGGCCTGCGGGTGGGCGAGATAGGAGGCGTGAATGGCCCGGCCGAGCGCCCGCAGGTCGGAGCGCCACTCCCCCGTCGCCGTCCAGGTGTCCAGCGCCCGGCCCATCAGCTCCTCGCCGATGGCCCTGGTCAGATCGTCCAGTCCGGCGAAGTACCGGTAGAGGGTGCTGGGGTCGGCACCGAGGGCGGTGCCCAGCCTGCGTGCCGTCAGTCCGGCGCTGCCGTGCTCGCGCAGCATCCGCAACGCCGTCCGCACGATCAGTTTCTCGGACAGCACCGTGCCCTGCCGCGTCGGCCGGCGCCTGCGCCGTTCCGTCTCCGGCACCACCTGCTTCGCCATGCCGACCCTCCTTGCTCCCCGCGCGCCGCCGGGCCTTATGCCAACATGATTGACCTTAACCGAGGACATCCCGTTGCATCTGTCCGGCCGGGAGGCACCCGTCTCCGGCGACGAAAGGTGTGTGACATGCGAGTACTTCTCGTGGGCGCGGGCGGCGTGGGCACTGCCGTCACCCGGATCGCGGCCCGGCGCGACTTCCTGACCCACATGGTCGTCGCGGACTACGACCTCGCCCGCGCCGAGGCGGCCGTCGTGGCGCTGAAGGAACACGGGGACCGGTTCAGCGCGATGCGCCTGGACGCCTCCGACGAGGACGCGGTACGCCGCGCCCTCACCGAGGAGAGGTGCGACGCGCTCCTCAACGCGACGGATCCGCGGTTCGTGATGCCGCTGTTCGACGCGGCCCGCGCCGCGGGCACCCACTACCTCGACATGGCGATGTCGCTCTCCGCTCCGCACCCCACCCATCCCCACGAGCGCTGCGGTGTGAAGCTCGGCGACGCCCAGTTCGAACAGGCCGACGCCTGGGAGAACTCCGGACGGCTGGCCCTGGTCGGCATGGGGGTGGAGCCGGGCCTGTCGGACGTCTTCGCCCGGTACGCGGCCGACGAACTCTTCGACGAGATCGAGGAGATCGGTGTCCGCGACGGCGCGAACCTGACGGTCGAGGGCTACGACTTCGCCCCGTCCTTCAGCATCTGGACGACCATCGAGGAGTGCCTCAATCCCCCGGTGGTCTACGAGAAGGACCGCGGCTGGTTCACCACCGCCCCCTTCAGCGAGCCGGAGGTCTTCGACTTCCCCGAGGGCATCGGCCCGGTGGAGTGCGTCAACGTCGAGCACGAGGAGGTGCTGCTCGTCCCCCGCTGGGTCGACGCCCGCCGGGTGACGTTCAAGTACGGCCTCGGCGACGACTTCATCGCCAAGCTGAAGACCCTCCACGAGCTGGGCCTGGACTCCACGAAGAAGGTCACCGTCCCTTCGGGGAACGGACCCGTCGAGGTCTCCCCGCGTGACGTGGTCGCCGCGTGTCTGCCCGACCCGGCCACCCTGGGCGACCGCATGACCGGCAAGACCTGCGCGGGAACCTGGGTCAAGGGGACCAAGGACGGCTCGGCGCGCGAGGTGTACCTCTACCACGTGGTCGACAACCAGTGGTCGATGCGCGAGTACGGCTCCCAGGCGGTGGTGTGGCAGACGGCGGTGAACCCCGTCGTAGCCCTCGAACTCATCGCGGGCGGAGCCTGGTCGGCGAGCGGCGTCCTCGGCCCGGAGGCCCTGCCGCCCCGCCCCTTCCTCGACCTGCTCGTCGAGTACGGGTCCCCCTGGGGCCTGCGCGAGGAGGGCTGACGCATCGGGCGTGGCCCACGGCACACGGCGAGGACGTCGTCACCGGTGGAAGGTGCGGTAAGAAGTCTGTTGTGCACGATCAGACCCGACCCGCGACCATACGCGTGTTCATCGCCCTCGCCCCGCCCGACCAGGCCAAGGATGAGCTGGCCAGGGAGCTGCGCCCCGCCTACGGCACGCATCCTGACCTGCGGTGGAACCGTATCGAGGACTGGCACATCACCCTCGCGTTCCTGGGGGAGCTGCCGGTCGAAACGGTTCCTCTGCTGCGTCCGCCGCTCGCCGCCCTCGCGGCGGCCCGCCAGCCCCCGTCCCTGGCACTGCGCGGCAGCGGTCACTTCGACGACCGGGTGCTGTGGAGCGGCGTCGACGGAGACCTGGACGAGCTGCACACACTGGCCGGGGATGTCCGTACCACCGTCAAGGACTGCGGGATCGTCCTCGAGGAGCGGCCCTTCCGCCCCCACCTGACGCTGGCCCGCGCCCGCAGAGGGGACCGGTCCTCGGCACACGAGATCGCCCGGGGGCTCGCCGGGTTCACCGGCCTCCGGTGGCCCGCCGAGCGGCTGCATCTGGTCGGCAGCAACGTCGGCCGCAGCAGCGGCCCGATCCATTACCGCGACATCGAGGCGTGGCCCCTCGGCGACGGGAACCCCGCCGGTTCCTGAGTCTCCGGCCGGGGCCCGTGCCCCCGCGTGCGGCCCGGACGGCCCCGGGCGGCTTCTTCGGCGTCCGGACGCCTCACTCGTCGGAGTCCGGCTTGTTCCGCGCCGCCGCGTAGGCCTGCTCCGGTGTCATGGGGACTCCATTGAGGCTGACCGTCTTGTAGGGGCTGACGTTGGCGCATTTCTTGGCCTCGGCGGTGGAGGCGTGGGCGTCGGCGACCGCGGTCTTGCTGTCGTCCGAGCCGGACGACGATCCGCCGGGGTAGGTGGTGCCGCTGGGCCAGTCGCTGCCGACCACCAGGACCAGACCCGGGCTCGTGCCCTGCTTCAGGTGCGAGGCGGACAGCCCGAGGGCCTTGGCGGCCGTCTGGGCCTCGCCCTTCTCCCCGGTTCCGTAGGTGAGGGTCGTGGTGGTGGCCGAGACCGGGGCGTTGGCCGTCGTCGTCCTCGGGCTGAAGCCGTTCCCGGTGAGCGCGTTCGCGACGACCGAGGCGCGGCCGGTGATCCCGGTGCCGTTCTCCACGGTCACGGCGACCTGCGAGGCGGGTACGGCCGAGGCGCCGGGCTTCTTGGTCGCGGACGCCGCCGCGGACTTCTTGCCCGATCCGGTGGTCAGCGACTTGTCGTCGGCGATCGTCGCGAACAGGCTCTTCGCGCCCGCGCCCACCACGACACGGTTCTTGTCGACCGGGTCGGGCGCCGTCTGCATCGTCGTGAAGGTCATCCGCTTCGTCGGAACCTTGTCCAGGTCCGATGCGAGTCCGATCAGCTTCTTCACGGTGCCCAGGCCCTCGTCCACGGTCAGCGCCTTCGTGGCGGCGTCCGCCAGGTGGTACACGGCGCTGGGGTCGGTGAGCGTGCCGGCGCTCTTGAACTTGCGGATCATCGCGCTGAGGAAGATGTGCTGGGAGACGGTACGGCCCAGGTCGCTGCCGTCGCCGAAGCCGTGCCGGGAGCGGACGAACTCCAGCGCCGCGACGCCCTTGAGGGTGTGGCTGCCCTTGGACAGCTTCAGGTGCGAGTAGGTGTCGTACACGTCGTTGTCGACGCACACGTCGACGCCGCCGACGGCGTCGGACATCTTGACCACGCCGGAGAAGTCGAGCTTGACGAAGTGGCTGATCGGGATGCCGGTGAGCTGGTGAACGGTCGCCACCTGGCAGGCCGGACCGTACTGCAGCGCGCTGTTGATCTGGCCGTAGTAACCGGCGGTCGACCGTCCGGTCTCGCTGTCCTTGCAGGCCGGGACACGGGTCATGGTGTCACGCGGGATGCTCATCACAGTGGCGTTGGAGCGGTCGGCGGACACGTGCACCACCATCTGCACGTCGGCGTTGCTGCCGGTCTGCACCCCGGTCCGGGCGCAGCCGCCGCCGAGCTTGCAGTCGGTCTTGCTCGTGCGGCCGTCCGAGCCCATGACAAGGATGTCGATCGGGGTGCGGCCGAAGGCGTCCGCCTTCTCCGTGCCGCCCTTGCCGTCCAGCGGAAGGGTGTCGATGTTGCCGTTCAGGTGCTCGTAGAACCACCAGCCGACACCCGCCGTGCCCAGCACCAGGAGTGCGAGACACATTCCGGCGATCCGCAGGACCCGCCTGCCGCGTCCCCCCCGGCGTCCCCGTCTGCCGCCGTGCGAGCGGGAGCCCGCTCTGGACGCGGACCGGCCCCCCGGGAGGAGAGTTCCGTCCGTTTCCGGCGCGCGTTGTCCGGGAACCCGGGACGTCCGACTGCGTGTGGTCTGGCCACCCGGGGCGTCCCAGGGGTCGCTCATCTCCCACTCCCATGAACTGTCGGGCCCGTCGGGCCCGGTCCGTCAGGGCTACGGCCGGGCGGGTGCTGCTGTGGTGTACGGGCGAATGAAGCGGGCATCTACGTGAGTTGCACAGTTGCGCAATCTAACAAATCGATGACTCGAGCAGCAGGGCCCCTCCCCCATTCACAGGTGAGGCATCTCACGGAACGGATGGAACACGGGGTGGAACCGGTGGGGCACGTGGTGGAACCGTCTCCTGAAGAGACGTTCGATCGCGCCACTCAGTTCCACCGCCCCTCGGGACATGGCCGTACGGCGCCCTTGTCACCCGCCGCGCGGGCCCCCTTCTCCTCCCCCGGTCCCGCCCCGCCACGCCGGCGGCGGAAACGGCTCCCGGCCGCCAGGAGCCCTCCGGCGTAGAGGAACAGGACGGCACCGAGCAGCGGGTAGTACACGGCCGGCAGGGCGGTGAGTCCGAGCACCGGCCCCAGCGGTGAGGCGGGCAGCGCCAGTCCGGCGGCGGCCAGGGCGACGGCGGCCCACGCGACCGGGCTCGGCCGGCGGGATCCCGCGACACGGCGGCCGACGCTCACCATCACCATCACCGCGGCCTGGGTGAGCAGGTTCTCGGTGAACCAGCCCGAGTGGAACACCGCCTCGTCGTCCCCGGTCCCGGGCCCGTGCAGGGCGAGCGCCAGGATGCCGAAGGTGGCCAGGTCGGCGACGGCGTTGAGGACCCCGAACCCGGTGATGAAGCGCAGGAGCCTTTGTGGGTCCAGCACGGTGGGGCGGTCCGGCACACGGGGGTGCGGGCGGTCGTGGGCGAAGGCGAGCTGGGCCGCGTCGAAGCACAGGTTCTGTGTCAGGACCTGTGCCGGGAGCATCGGCAGGAAGGGCAGCAGGAGTCCGGCGGAGAGCATCGCGAGGACGTTGCCGAGGTTGGACGACAGGGTGATCCGCAGATACGTGGCGATGTTGCCGCCCGCCTGCCGGCCCGCGTCGACCGCGTGGGCGACGGCGGCGAGGTCCTTCTCGGCGAGCACCACGTCGGCGGCGTCCCGGACGACGTCGGCGGCATCGCGCGGGGCGATGCCGACGTCGGCGGCGCGCAGGGCGGGCAGGTCGTTGACGCCGTCGCCGAGGAAACCGACCGTGTGCCCGGCGCGCCGCAGGGCCTCGGTGATCCGGGCCTTGTGTTCCGGGGTGCAGCGCGCGAAGACGGTCGTACGGGCTGCCGCCTCGGCGAGTTCGGTGCCGGTGAGGGCATCGACGTCCCCGGCGGTGAGCACGGCGTCCTCGGCGACCGGGACGCCCAGGTCCAGGCAGGCGCGGACAGCCGTCCCCGGGTGGTCACCGGTGAGGACCTTCACCGCGATGCCCCGGTCGGTGAGGGCCTTGAGGACGTCGGCGGCGGTGGGCGCGAGCGCGTCCCGCAGGGTGATCACGCCCCGGAAGGTGAGGCCGCGCGCGTCGGCCGGTGTGTACGCGCGTCCGTGGGCGACACGTTCCGCGGTGGCGACGGCCAGGACGCGCGCCCCGCTGTCGGCCTGCCGTGCGGCGAGGGCGAGCAGCCGTTCCCGCTCGTCGTCCGCGAGGGCGCAGCGCTCCAGGACCGAGGAGACGTCTCCCTTGACGACCAGGGTGTGGCCGCCGAGTCGACCGGGGGTCCGGACCACCGCGGTGGCATGGCGCCGGTCCGGGGCGAAGGGCACGGAGGCGACGCCGTCGTACGCCGTCAGCTCGTCCTCGTCGACCGCGTCGAGGATCGCCCCGTCGAGGGCGTCGGGCTGGGGCAGGTCGCCGAGCTGGAGCGTCCACCACGCGTTCACGGCGGCCCAGCGCAGGACCGCGGGATCGTCCCGGCCGTCCGGGCCGAGGGCGCGGTCGGCGACCGGCCGGTCCTCGGTGAGGGTGCCGGTCTTGTCGAGGCACAGGACGTCGACCGCGCCGACATCGTGCAGGGCGGGCAGCCGCCTGACGATGACACCGTGCGCGCGGGCGAGCGGCGCGGCCCCGCGGGCCAGGCAGAGGGTGACGAGGACCGGCAGCATCTCCGGGGTGAGCCCGACGGCCACCGCCACCGCGAACGGCAGCGTCTCCAGGCCGCGTCCGCGCAGGGCCGTGTTCGCCATCAGGACCAGCGGCGGAGTCAGCAGCATGAACCGGATCAGGATCCAGGAGATGCCGTGGACGGAACGGTCGAAGGCGCTCGCCCGAGGCGGCAGCGACGTGCGGTCGTGGGCCCGGGCGAACCGGGTCCGCGCGCCGGTCGCGGTGACGACCGCCGTGGCGCTGCCGGAGACGACGCCGCTGCCCTGGAAACACAGCTGCGGCTGCTCGAAGGGCCCGCCACGGGCCGGCCGGGCCAGGTCGTCGGCGGTTTTCACGACGGGTTCCGCTTCGCCGGTCAGCACGGCTTGATGGACGGTCAGGCCGACGGCTCGCAGCAGCCGGACATCCGCCGGCACCAGGTCGCCGGGGCCCAGCCGGATCACGTCGCCGGGTACCAGGTCGGTCACAGGTATCTCGCGGACCGACGGAACAGCTTCCTCGTCGATCCGCCGGAGAACGGTGGCGGTCGTGGCGACGAGCTCGCGCAGAGCGGCCGTGGACCGGTCGGCCCGGTACTCCCCCGAGGCGCGCAGGGCGCAGCTCACGGCGACGAGCAGGAGGATCACCGAGGTGGTGCCCCAGGCGAGGACGGCCGCCGAGACCAGGCCGAGGCAGGCGAGAACCGCGGTGAACGGGTCCCGCAGGCTGCGGACGAACAGGCGTGGCCAGGAGGCTTCGCGCCGGGCGGGGCCGCTGTTCCCGCCCGGCCGGACCGTACGCTCCGAGGCCTCGGCCTCGGTCAGGCCGCGCGGGCCGCTGCCGAGCCCGCGCAGCACCTCCAGAACGGTGGGCGCGGCATGTCCCGGTGGAACCTCCTCGAGATGCGCGCTGCCCGGTGGAGCGGGCGTCCCACTGCCCTGGTTCCGGACCGTGCCGGCCTCAGCCACCGGTCCGGTGCGCTTCGCGCGGGGGCGCGAGGGCGGGCCGCGAGCGAGCGGTGAGCTGTCCGACCATCACCCGCACCACGGTGACGATGTCGGGGTCGTCGACGTAGTAGACCTGTCGTCGGCCCTCGCGGCGGGAACGCACGAGTCCGGCGAGCTTCAGTTTGGCCAGATGCTGGCTGACGGCCGGCAGCGCGCCGCCGACCCGGTCGGCGAGATGTGTGACGTCGCACTCGCCCTGCGACAGCGCCCACATCAGGTGCAGCCGGGCCGAGGAGGCGAGCAGCCCGAACGCGGCGGCGGCCTCGGCGAGAACCTCGGCGGACGGGTCCTCGAAACCACCGGTGTTCCCGGTCACAGCCTTCTCCCGCTCGTCCACGGCCTCACTCGTGCGCCGGACCAGTGTAGGGGGCCCGAATACCGTCCTCCGGCCCACCGGAACGGCCCTCTGCGGTGCGCGCCGCGGGCCGGACCACCACCGCGCGGAACTGCCGCACCGTGCGGAACCACCACTGTGCGGAACCCCCGCCCCGCGGGCCGGCACCGGCTTCAGTGAGCGTCGGGCGAGCGCCGGGACGGTCTCCAGCGCGGGGCCTCGTCGTCGGGAACGTCCGGTGAAGAAAAGTGGAACGGGACGCCGAGGGAGTCCGCCAGGGCCCGGCCTGCCTCCGCGGCGGCGGTGCCCGGCCGGAGCCCACCGGAGCGTTGGTGAACGACCGCCAGGTGGCCTTCCCCGGCCGGGTCGTCCAGGACCGCGACGAGGACCACGAACCAGTCGTGCACGGTGTCGCCGTCCCACAGCGCCTCGACCGCGGCGATCCGGCCCGGAAACGTCGCGGCACGGGCCGCGAGCGAGGGGACGTCGAGGGCGTCGGGCGGCCGGTGCCGTACACGGTCGCCGAGGGCCTCGTACCGCGCGTGCACCACCTCTTCCGCCTCGCGCAGACCCAGCCCCAGCGGACGCAGCGCTACCCACACGACCTTGAGGGCCGCGATCCGCCGATCGCGCAGCACCTGCGCGTCGGCCTCCCGGCGGGTCCGTTCCTCCAAGTAGTCCCACCAGCCGCTCATCGAGGCTCCGGGCGGCATTCACCGGCGTGTGTCACGGGCCGAACGTACGGCAAGCACGCCACGGAGAAACCGGGCGGTCCCCGGTCCTGTCCTGGGTGTTCGCCGCCGTGTGGAGCGGCAGGGCGAGCCGTCGGCGCGAAAACGCCCACCGGTGGCCCAACAGCGCTCCGACGTCGGCGCCGGACGGTATCCCTGGGGGCGTCGATCCACCGGACGAAACGGACTTACCATGCCGACCCGGCTCCCCCGCTCCCTCGTACGCCACCGGCGCGCCCCCGCGCCGATCCGGCGGCGTCCCCGGCTCACCGTCCTGCTCTCCGCCACGCTGCTGGCCCTGACCCCCGTCGCACCGGCCCTGGCCACACCCACCAGGGCCGACGAGGTCCACCACCCGAAGGACGGCGCCCCGCCCTTCGCCAAGACCCTGACACCGGATCTGATCGCCCTGATGCAGCGGCTGCGCGTCCCCGGCGCCGTGGTGTCGATCCGCACTCCGCAGTGGGGCACCTGGACCAAGACGCTCGGCACGGAGTCCCTCAGGACCGGGAAGCCGATCGCGGCCGACGAACACTTCCGGATCGGCAGCATCACCAAGACCTTCACCGCCACGGTGATCCTGGAACTCGTCGACGAGGGCCGGATCAAGCTGGACGACCCGGTCTCGCGCTACCGCCCCGACGTGCCGAACGGGCGCCACATCACCATCCGCCAGCTGCTCCAGATGACCAGCGGCCTCTACAACTACAGCGAGGACCTGCACTTCAACCAGGTCCTCGACGACCGTCCCGAGACGCAGTGGACGCCCGAGGAACTGCTCGCGATCGCCTTCCGCCACCAGCCGTACTTCCCGCCGGGGCAGGGCTGGCACTACTCCAACACCAACTACGTGCTGCTCGGGCTGATCGCCGAGCAGATCACCCACCGGCCGCTGACGTCGCTCCTGCGCGACCGGGTCTTCCGCCCGGTCGGCATGCCGAACACCAACCTGGCCACCGACACGGCCTTCCCCGCGCCCCACCCTCGTGGCTACCAGTTCATCGGCAACGTGGCCAGCCTCACCGCGCCGGTGCTCACCGGGAAGGACGCCGCCTGGGCCGACTGGTCGGCGGGCAACCCGATGGACGTCACCGACGTGAACCCCTCGTGGGCCTGGGCGGCCGGCGCCGGCATCTCCACCCTGGACGACCTGCTCCGCTGGGCCCCCGCGCTCGCCGACGGGAAGCTCCTCAGCCCGCGGACCCAGCGCCAGCGGCTGACCTTCGTCCCCACCTCGGACGTCCCGGGCACGCCCACGTACGGCCTGGGGATCGTCGACTTCTCCGGATTCCTCGGCCACGACGGCCAGATCCCCGGCTACAACAGCTTCGTGGGCCACGACCCGAAGCGGAAGGCGACCGTCGTCGTCCTGGTCAACCTCAACCAGTCACCCGATGGCACCGCTCCCTCCGACGAGCTGACGAAACTGATCCTCTCGGAGGTGTTCCACGCTTCGCCGTCCTGAGCGGCGGGGCACCACGACACGGGGCCGGGCCGCGGCGACGGCCCGGCCCCGTCCGGCTTCCCCGGTCCGCACGAGCGGCGGGGAATCCTCAGAGCCCGTCCAGGCCGGCCAGCAACTGCGTCCAGGTGGCCGCGAATCCGGGATGCAGGCGCAGCGAGTCCACCTCGGCGGGGGCGCACCACCGGTGGGCGGCCCCCTCACCGTCGCCACGGCGCAGGGAGAACGGCTCGGTGACCTCCGCGACCACGGTGTGATAGGCCCATCCCCCGTGGTCGTCGACGAAGGTGTGGATGCGGCGCAGTGCCGGAACGCCGCCCAGTTCCTCCGCGAACTCCCGGCGGGCCCCGTCCCACGGGTTTTCACCGGCGTGCAGCGCGCCACCGGGAACGCTCCAGGTACGGCCGTGGTGGACCCGCCAGGAGCGGCGCTGGAGCAGGAACCGGCCGTCCTCGCGCAGGAGCAGGCCCGCCGCCCCGTGGGGTCCCCAATGGCGGCACCCGCGCCGGTCCCTGACGTATCCGCGACCGCTGTCGGCCATCCTGTCTCCCTCGTGCCGTGCGTCGGGCTCCTCCGCACGACGCGTCACCTTTGTTTATCCCGCGCACCGCAGGAAACCCGGCGGGGGAATGGGGACGCCTGCGGACGACGTCCCGCCCACCGGAGGACGCCATGATCATCCTCGGAGTCATCCTGCTTGTCATCGGCCTTGTCGCCGGTATCGGAATCCTTTGGACCATCGGGATCATCCTGGTCGCGGTCGGCGTCCTGCTGTGGATCCTGGGATCGGTCGGCCGTGAGGTCGGCGGACGACGGCACTACTACTAGACCGCGCCCACCGGATCGTGTGACCGGCACCATCAGGTCGCGCGACCGGTGGCTCGGCACGCCCTGCGGGGCCCGGCGCCGCCGGGCCCCGGGCCTGTGCCGTGGTCCGGACCGCCGGGCGGTCAGTCGCCGATCAGTTTCTCGTACTCGGCGGCGGAGAGCAGGGTGACGGTGGAACCGCCCGCCTCCGGCTTGATCTTGAACAGCCAGCTCTCGTAGGGCGCGTTGTTCACTTCCTCGGGTTCGTCGGCGAGGTCCTGGTTCACCGCGATCATCTCGCCGGCCACCGGGGTGAACACCTCGGAGGCGGCCTTCACCGACTCGATGGTGCCGACGGCATCACCTTCCCGGACGTTCTTGCCCAGCATGGGCACGTCGACGAACACGACGTCCCCGAGCTGCTTCTGGGCGTGGTCGGTGATGCCGACCGTCACCGTCCCGTCGGCTTCGAAGCGCGCCCACTCGTGGTCGTCCGTGTACTTGAGATCTTTCGGAATGACTGACATGGCATCCTCCCACCGGACGTAACGTGATCACTCGGTGACACACTGTCATGTCGGAGGTCGTGGCGGCGGGTTCCACGCGGACGGGCCGCCGAAGGAAGGATGCGCCGGGACCCCGCCGTCCGGTGAGGACGCGTTCCTGCAATGATCCGGTGGCATGACCCCGAAACCCTCCGACGACCTGGCCGGCACCTTCGCACGCATGGGTGGTGCGGACGAGGGTCAGGTCTGGAGCGAACTGTGGGACGACCTGTGCCATCAGGGGTGCGTCTACAGCGACAGCTACCTCGCCCTCCCTCATCTGGCGGCCATCGCGGAGGGCCGCGCCCCCGGCGCACCGGCGGACGCCGTCCTGATGGCGGGTCTCATCGCGTCCGCCGCCGACGACGAACGCAGCGCGCGCTACGCGGGAGAGATCGCCGTCCTCCTCCCGGTGGCCCGCCGCCTGCTGGACGCGCAGGACGACGACGTGGCCTTCGTGTACTTCCTCCAGTGCGTTCTCGCGTTCGAGGGGGAACGGGTATGGAGCGCCGGGCGGCTGGAAGGCCTGTTCCAGCAGGAGTACGAGATCGAGTGCCCGAACTGCGCGTCGGACCTGTGCATCGCCTTCGGTGACCACGGCACCTTCGCCTCGGCCGGCGACTACGTGACGGCCGACCCGGCCAAGTCCGCGTTGCTGCCCGCCGATCCGGCCGCCCTCGCTCCCCTCCCCGCGCGCCTGCACCGCACCGCGGCACAGGCGGGGCACGAGGACATCGCGCGCGCTCTCACGCACCTCTTCGGCCGGGCCGCGTGCCCGGACTGCGGTGACGTGTTCCCCGTCTCGGAACAGGTCGAGGCGAGCTGACCCCGGCCCCGGTCCGGCCCCGAACAGCAGGAAGCCCTGTCCCGCACAACGCGGGACAGGGCTTCTTCAGAGCGCCGGGCAGGCCTTGCACCTGCATTTCCCCGCAGGAAGCGGGGCGTCTTTCCTTGGACCACCAACGCATCACCAACCGGAGTGACTTCCTCCGACCGGCTCTGGGGAAATAGTAGCGCACAGATGTACGGGCGACGACACGCCGGCCAACGAACATCGACCGTTCCGCGGATCCCGTCGCTCGATGGCATCCGTGAATTCGGCAACTCGCCCTGCGCCTCCGGCCGCGGGTCCGGGGCGGACCGGCATCGTCCGGCGACCGCGCCACCGGGCCCGCGGAGGAGTCCGAGCGGCCGAGGAGACGGTTGCCCACTTCCCCTGCCGGTACGACAAATCCACGCCCCCGGCACGAGCAGCGCCCCCGGGTCATACTCCGCGTCGCCCCGCACCCGGCATATGCCGTTTCAACCGCGCCTCCAGGGCCCAATCGGCCGGGTCCGCCGACGCGACCCACCTTCACGAAACGTCCCGGTCAGAGGCCTGGACGGGCGGTTCCGGCCCCGGCCGTGCCCGCGGCGGCGCGGCGCTCCGGGCCGCTTCGGTGATCCGGTGTGCGCCTCGGCGCTGTCGACGATGCGCAGTCCACCCGTCACGCCGGGGCGAATATCTTCGGAAAAGCCTTCTTTCGCGCCGTTGTGGTCGAAGTATCGCTTTCCCAATACTTCGAGTGGCCGGGGACCTCCCCACGGACTCCGGCCGCCACCCGACACCGCGCAGCCCGCTCCCGCTCCCCGGGCCGGCACGGCTCCCCGCTCCGCTCTCCAGGCCGGCCGGATCACCGCTCCCCTTTGCCGTCCCGCCTGCACACGTCCCTGCCCTGAGGAGAAGTCCGATGGACAACCGGTACGAGGCCTACGCCTACGCAGACCCGATCTTCTACGACTCGCCCCGGCGCTGGGGCGCCCAGGAGGAGTTCGCGGCCGTCAGCCGGCCGCTGCCCGCCGGATGGGAGCGGGGCGACCTGGAGATCTGGGCGGTCGTACGCCCCACGGACGTACAGCTGCCCCCGCAGGGCTGGAAGATCCACGTGTCCTCGTGCGCCGAGGACGCCGAGGCGGTCCTGGAGCAGGTCTACGACTACTGTCTGCGCGAGCACATCACGTTCAAGTTCCTGCGCGGGATGCCCATCCTGCAGATGCAGAATTCCAAGTACTCCCCGCGCGGTTCGAGCGGGAAGTTCTGCACGCTCTACCCGGTGGGCGACGCCGAGTTACGGCGATGTCTGGAGGGTCTCGGCCCGCTGCTGGCCGGCCGCCGCGGCCCGTACATCCTCAGCGATCTGCGCTGGGGGGAGGGTCCGCTCTATCTGCGCTACGGGGGGTTCGCCGAGCGCCACTGCCACAACGACGCCGGTCAGCGGGTGCTGGCCCTCGAAGACCCGGACGGACGGCTGGTCCCGGACGTCCGCGGCCCCGGCTTCTCGGTCCCCGACTGGGCGCCCGTGCCCCCGTTCGTCGAGGCCGCCATCGCCGAGCGCACCGCCCCGCAGGCACCCGCACTCCCCTACACCGTCGAGCGGGTCCTGCACTTCTCCAACGCCGGCGGTGTCTACCTGGGGCGCAAGGACGCGGACAGTCCGCGGGTGGTGCTGAAGGAGGCCCGCCCTCACGCGGGTCTCGACCAGCGCGGGGTCGACGCCGTCGCCCGCCTGCAGCAGGAACACGACATGATGGCCCGCCTGGCCGGCTCGCCCGGGGTCCCCGTGCTGCACGAACTGCTGACCGTGTGGGAACACCGCTTCCTGGTGCAGGAGTTCGTCGAGGGACAGTCCCTGAGCGAGTGGCTGACCGCGAAGTACCCGCTCATCCATCCGGACGCCGACGACACGACGGTCGCCGAGTACACCCGCGAGGCGATCGCGATCGTGGACCGGATCGAGCGCATCCTGGAGGCCATGCACGCCCGCGGGGTCGTCTTCGGAGACCTCCACCCCCGCAACCTGATCATCCGGCCGGACGGCGACATCTGTTTCATCGACTTCGAACTCGCCAGTCCTGTCGACGCGTTCGTCCGTCCGGCGCTGGGCGCCGCGGGTTTCACCGCTCCACGGGGATACACCGGGCCGGAGATCGACCTGTACGGACTGGCCGCGATCCGCCTGTGGCTGTTCCTGCCGCTGGCCCAACTGCCCACCCTGGACGCGGGCAAGGGCACCGAACTCGCCGACGTCATCGAGCGCCGGTTCCCCGTGCCCACCGGATACACCGCCGAGATCCGCCGCATGCTGGCCCCCTCCCCCTCGGACGGCCGCACTCCCCGGCCCGAACTGGGCGTGCGCAGGGCCGAGACACAAGCCCTGCTCAGCGGACCGGGGGCCGACTGGCCGGCCATCCGCGACTCGCTCGCGGCGGGCATCCGGGCCATGGCCACCCCGCACCGCGACGACCGGCTCTTCCCCGGCGACATCGCCCAGTTCACCCAGGACAGCCTGGGCCTGGCCCACGGAGCGGCCGGGGTCCTGTACGCCCTCCACGTCACGGGCGCCGGGACGGACCCCGGACACGTGCGGTGGCTCCTCGACGCCGCCCGTACCCGCCCGGCCCGGCCCGGTCTCTACACCGGCGGACACGGTGTGGCCTACACCCTCGACCTCCTCGGCGAACGGGACGCCGCGCTCGACCTGTTGGGTCGGCTCACCCGCACGATCCCGGACGGTCCGCCGGGCCCGGACCTCTCCTCGGGCCGCGCCGGCATCGCGCTGACCCTGGCGCACTTCGCCTCGGCCACCGGCGACCCGCACCTGCTCGACACCGCCGTCACCCACGCCGAGGCCGCGGCCGACGAGCTGGAGAAGGAGGGTCCGTCGAGCGGGCGCCGCAAGGCCGGTCTGATGGCCGGAGCGTCCGGTGCGGCCCTCGCCCTGGTCCGTCTCCACGAACACACCGGCGACCACGGTCTCCTCGAACGGGCCCAGACCCTCCTCGAACTGGACCTGGAGCGGTGTGTGACCGCGGCGGACGGCACGGTCCAAGTCCTCGACGAGTACCGGGTACTCCCCTACATCGAGACCGGCAGCACCGGCATCGGGCTGGCCCTGGACGCCCTGCTCGGCCATCACCCCGAAAGCCCGACAGCCCGCTACCGGACGCCGATCAGCCGGGCGGCCGAACCCGAATTCATCATCCAGCCCGGCCTGTTCAACGGCCGCGCGGGGCTCCTCGGCTACCTCGCCCTGACCCGGCCCCGGTCGTGTCCTCCGGGCGCACCGCACTCCCCGCGCACGCCGGACGACGCGGAGGCGGCCGCCCACCGCCAGACCGCGCTGGACCGCCACCGCAGGCTCCTGGCCCTCCACCAGATCTCGTACCAGGGCCACCTCGCCTTCCCCGGCGACCAGCTCCTGCGGCTCTCCGCAGACCTGGCGACCGGATCCGCCGGAGTGCTCCTGGCCCTGGGCACCGCCCTGGCCGGCACCCCCTTCCTCCCCTGGACCGGCGAAATCCGGCCGGCACGACCGAGCGAGGCCCGGCCCGCCCCGGCCACGGCCGGGCACCGCCCGGCCCCCGCCGGGCACCCGGTCGGCCACGCCTGACCGGCCCCTCCGAGGCGCAACGGAAACAGCCGAATTGCGCACCCCAGACTCCCGGCCGTCCGGCCGGGTGATCCACCCGTCAGTGAAAGAAGGAGAACAGACATGATGATCCTCGACCTGCAGACGATGGACCTGCCCGAGACCGAGGCCACCCCGATCGACGACACCCTCGCGAGCACCAGCTCCCTGAGCGTGCTCAACTGCGGCACCAGCACGGTGAGCACGGTCCTCTGCCTCTAGCGGACGACGCCCCGTAGGGGCACACGGTACTGCCGGCCGGGCCACCACCAGGGGCCCGGCCGGTCGCCGAACGTCCCGATGTCCGGCCCCGGCAGCCCGTCCCACCGTCAGGTGCGCGCCCCCGCGCGACACCCCCTCGCCCACCAGAGAGGTTCCCCGTGGCCGACGAGCCCGCTCCCCGCGCCTCCCGTACGACGGGCCCCCTGCGACTGCGCCGCGAACTCACCTCCGAGCCCGGCCCATTGACCGCCGCGCTGTTCCTCGCGCTCGCCGCCACCGCCGCCGCGCTCGCCCTCCCCCTCTTCCTCCAGGACGTCATCACCGACTTCTCCCTCCATCGTCCGCTCGGCGAGCACATCGCCCTGATGTGCGGGGTCGCCGCGGTCGGCGCCCTCACCCAGGCCGGCTCCGGCTTCCTGCTCGCCCGCATCGGCGAACGCATGGCGTACCGGCTGCGCATCACCTTGATGGAACACGCGCTGCGGCTGCCCCTGCCCGTCGTCCGGACCCAGGGCACCGGAGAACTCGCCGCCCGGATCACCTCCGACGCCCTGTTGCTGCGTCAGATCGTCGACGTGGCGAGCCAGTTGCCGCTGGCCACGGTGACGATCGCGGCGACCCTGGGCGTGATGGTGTGGATCGACTGGGTCCTCACGGTGGTCACCCTCGTCTCCCTGTCCGCCCTGACCCTCATGGTCATGCTGGTCCTGCGCCGCATGCGGGCCAACGTGACCGGCCAGCAGGACGCGGTCGGACACATCGCCCAGCGCTTCACCGCGAACCTGGAGGCGCTCACCACGATCAAGGCCAACCGGGCCGAGCCGCTGGCCGGCCGTGCCCTCGCCGAGGACGCCGAACGGCTGCGCGCCGTCTCCCTGGAAGGCGCCCGGCTGGGCACGCTGATCCCCGCCGTGCTCACCCTCGGCAACCAGCTCGCCATGATCGCCGTGATCCTCACCGGAGGCGCCCGCCTCGCCGCGGGCGACATCACGGCGGCCGCGTTCGCCGCGTTCCTCCTGTACCTGCTGCAGGCCATCCCGTCCGTCAACACGCTGGCCACCGGTCTCGGCCGGCTGCAGTCCGGCCTCGCCGCCCGCGACCGCTGCAACGACCTGCTGCTCCTGCCCCCGGAGAACGACCCGGCCGACGAGGACCGGGCCGCCCCCACCCCGCTGCCCGACGCGCCCGCCGTCGCCTTCGACTCCGTCTCCTACACCCACGCCGGAGCCGGCCACCCCACCCTGCAGGGCATCTCGTTCACCACCGCCCGCACCGGACTCACCGCCGTGGTGGGCGCGTCGGGGGCCGGAAAGACCACCACCCTCTCCCTCATCGACCGCTTCATCCGGCCCTCCTCCGGCACCATCACGGTGCTCGGCCACGACATGCGGCACTGGCCCCTGGACGCGCTGCGCACCCGCATCGCGTACGTCGACCAGGCCTTCACGCTCCTGGAGGCCACCGCCCGGGAGAACCTCCAGCTCGGCCGCAGCACCCCCGCGACCGACGCCGAGCTCGCCACCGCCCTCGACGCCGTCGGACTCGGCGACGACATCGCCCGCCTCCCCCAGGGCCTCGACACCCACCTGGGCCGCGAGACCGACCTCTCCGGCGGCCAGCGGCAGCGCATGGCGCTCGCCCGCGCCCTGCTCTCCGACGCCGACATCGTGCTGCTCGACGAGCCCACCAGCCAGCTCGACGGCCTCAACGAGCAACGCTTCCGCACCATCATCGAAAAGCTGGCGACGACGCGCGCGGTCATCGTCGTCGCCCACCGGCTCACCACCGTGCAGCACGCCGAGCACGTGATCATGCTCGACCAGGGCACCGTCACCGACACCGGCAACCACCCCACGCTCCTCGCGCGCTGCACCCCTTACCAGCGGCTCATCGCCAGCCAGGCGATCACCGGGTCCTGAGTCGAACCGATCGAGCAGGATCGAAGAAGCCACCGCCGACGGGCCGCGACTAGCGTGAAGCGCATGACTTCCATCGCATCCATCACCCTCGAAGTGGACGACACGACCGCCGCCGAGCGGTTCTACGCCGACGCCTTCGGGCTCGGCTCCCAGCTGCGCCTGCGCACCGCGGAGGCGCCCACGACGGGCTTCCGCGGATTCTCGCTCGCGCTCACCGTGTCCCAGCCGGCCGACGTCGTGAGCCTGATCGACGGCGCGCTCGCGGCCGGCGCCACATCGCTGAAGCCGGTGTCGAAGTCCTTCTGGGGCTACGGCGGCGTCGTCCAGGCTCCCGACGGAACGATCTGGAAGGTCGCGACCTCGGCGAAGAAGGACACCGGCCCGGCCACCGGCACCATCGACGACAGGGTGCTCCTGCTGGGCGTCGAGGACGTGAAGGCGACCAAGCGATTCTACGTCGAGCAGGGGCTGACCGTCGCGAAGAGCTTCGGCGGCAAGTACGCGGAGTTCACGGCGGACGAGCCGGGCCAGTTCAAGCTGGCGCTGTACAAGCGTGCCGCTCTGGCCAAGGAGGTCGGCGTCGCCGACGACGGCACCGGCTCGCACAGGATCGCCCTCACCGGTTCCGCCACGGCGTTCACGGACCCGGACGGCTTCACCTGGGAAGCCTCCTCGCTGTCACCCTCGCAGTCCTGACCATGCGAACCGGACACCACCGGTCCCCCGGCCGAAGCGGGTCGAGCGTGCCGGCGGCGCGGGTCCCGTGAGCGAGCCGGGACCGGGCCGCACGGCTGCCGGGGGCCACCGGACCCGCGCGCCGCAGGGCCGTTCGTTCACGACCGGAACACAAGCAGCGATCCCCGCCGCGCCTATTGTCAGGTCCTGAACAGAGCTCTACGTTCCGAAGGAAGGCATGGAACCGCTCCCACGCCTTGTCCCCCATCGAGCAACGGAGCTCCGATGACGACAATCCTCGTACGGCCCAGGTGGTTCATCGTCGCGGTACTCGCCGCCTGCGTCATGCTGCTCTCGGCGCAGCAGCCCGCGCACGCCGGATCCTGGGGCACACCGCAGACCGTCAACTCCTGGAACGTCATCAGCGGCAAATGGACGGCCAACAACGAGTTGGAGACCTACACGCCCAACTGCGTCTGGTACGACGGCGACACCCTGATGATCAAGACCTACAGCGCGGGCGGCGGGGTCTACTACTCCGGCCGCGTGGAGTCGAAGGCCCTCTACGGCTACGGCACCTACAGCTTCACCGCGAACATGCCCAGCGGGCAGGGGCTGCTCCCCGCGGTGTGGGCGGCCTATCTGAACCCCTGGCTCCCCGAGTTCGACGCCGCCGAGATCGTCGGATCCAACCCCGGCACCGTGTACCAGACCTTCCACGACACCAGCAACGCCCAGACCCAGTGGGCCGTGAACAACTCGGGGGGCTGGACCAACAGCTTCCACGTCTACTCGTTCAGCTGGTGGCCCGATCACATCGACTTCTGGGTGGACGGCGCCTTCCAGGGGACCAAGTGGTACACCACCGCTCCCGGTGTCGGCATGCACTTCATCGTCAACACCGCGGTCGGCGGCGACTGGCCGGGAAACCCGGACTCCTCGACCTGGGCCACCGCGGACGGGGCCCGCTACCTCAAGGTCTCCTCGATCACGTACACCCCGTACTCCCCCTGAGCCGTCCCGCCGGTCTCGCGCGTCCGCCTTTCCGAGCCCGCGGCCTGACGCCCTGCGCCAGGAACCCGGCACGGCGGAAAGGGACTCCAAGGTGATACGGCCGGCCGAGGCGTGACGCGCTCAAGGCCATGGACCAGGCACGGTCCTCCGCCCGAGGGGCCGCCGGGCCGACTCCGCGCGGATCACCGCCCCGCAGACGGCCGACGGGGCCCCGGCTGTCGCCGGGGCCCCGTGGTTCACTCCGGGTGGGTCAGCCGCGGACGATGTTCTCCGCCTGCGGGCCCTTCTGGCCCTGGGTCACGTCGAAGGTGACCGTCTCGCCCTCGACCAGTTCCCGGTAGCCGTTGCCGGAGATGTTCGAGTAGTGGGCGAAGACGTCAGGGCCGCCACCGTCCTGCTCGATGAAACCGAAGCCCTTCTCGGAGTTGAACCACTTGACGGTGCCGCTGGCCATGCTGTTGTCCTTCGATATCGCCGAGGCAACCCCCGGCTGGTTCATGAGACGGCACCGCCCGTCACCGGACGGTACCGACGTCCGTTCTACCCCGCGAGGCGGTCGACATGACATCAACTCCGGAGTGAATTGGATCACGAATTTCCTAGAACGCGACGGCGAGACCGGCGGTCGCGACGGCCACCGGCCCGCCGTACGCCTTCCCCGCCACCGCCGCGGCGACGGCCGCGTCGGTGCCGGGCCACAGATGGGTGAGCAGCAGCCGTCCGGCGGCGGCCGCGGCCGCGTACCGGCCGGCACCGCGCGCGGTGAGCAGGTACGGGGCATCGCCCGGGTCGGGCACTTCGTACAGATACGTGGCCTCGGACAGGAAGAGATCGGCGCCGCGGGCGAGCCGGACGATGTCGGGGCTCGGTCCGGTGTCGCCGGTGTACGCGAGGGTGGTGCCGTCGGCGGTCAGCCGCAGTCCCGCGTTGGGCACGAAGTGCGGCAGCTCCCAGGTGTCGACGGCGAACGGGCCGATCCCGAACCGCTCCCCCGGCCTGAAGGGGCGCAGCGTGTACGCGGCGGCCAGCATGCCCGGCCGGTCCAACGCCAGCACGGCGTCGAGCGCCCCGTGCGGGGCGTACAACGGCATCGCGGACGAAGGAGTGTCGCCGAGAGCACGGGCCCGCAGCAGCGGGTTGAGGTCGGCGCAGTGGTCGGGGTGGCCGTGGCTGACGAGCACGGCGTCGACCTCGTCCGGGGTGACATGTCCGAGGAGCCGGGGGAAGGTCGCGTACCCGGGGTCGATCAGCAGCCGGAAACCGTCGCGCTCGACGAGATAGCCGCTGCATGCCTGTTGCACGGTCGGCCAGGCGCCGCAGCCTCCGAGAACGGTCAGTCTCATGCGGCGACCCTACTCAACCGGCCCCGCGTCAGGGGTGGTTGCCCGACCCGGCGAGGCGGCTTACCGGCCCCGCGCGCTCAGCGGTGCCGGAATCGGGCGGTCGCGGCGCGTGGCGTGCGGGGTGCGGAGCGCGGCGCCACGAAGCCGGTCGCCCTAGGGTCGTGGGCCATGACCGTACTGCGTGGCGCTTCTGTCGTCCTCCGGCCCACCGTCGAGGCCGATGTCCCCGCCCTGGCCGCCATCCGGGCCACACCGGAAGTACGTGCCCGGTGGCGGGGCGGGGACGATCTCGCGGCGGACGTCGCGGCCGATCTGCGGGACGCCGGCACCCGGTGCCTGACGGTGGAGCACCACCGCCGGATCATCGGCATGATCCAGTGGCACGCCGAGGAGGAGCCGGACTACCGGCACGCCGGCATCGACCTCTTCCTGGATCCCGCGGTGCACGGCAGGGGCCTGGGCACCGACGCCGTACGCACACTGGCCTGCCATCTCATCGACGTCCACGGCCATCACCGCCTGACCATCGACCCGGCGGCCGACAACGCCGCGGCGATCCGCTGCTACACCAAGGTCGGCTTCCGCCCGGTCGGCGTCATGCGGCGGTACGAGCGCGGCCCGGACGGCAGTTGGCACGACGGCCTTCTCATGGACCTGCTCGCCGACGAGGTGGTGCGCTGACCGCCCGGGCCGGGTTGTCCGGGCACCCACGACTGAGCTAGCGTCACATCGACGAGAATTCTCGTCGATGTGACACTATTTGTTTGTCGAGGGGGAGCCATGACACAGGCACTGCTCGCCGGGCGCTACCGGCTCAAGAACGAACTGGGCCGGGGCGGCATGGGGGTCGTGTGGCGGGCGGAGGACGAGCGGATCGGACGCACGGTGGCGCTCAAGGTGCTGCCGTCCGCGTACGGCGTGCCCGCCACGCAGGAACGGCTCGCGGCGGAGGCGAGAGCGCTGGGGCGGATATGGGACCCGCGCGTGGTGGCGGTGCTCGACTACGGGCAGGACGCGGACGGCACGGTGTTCGTCGTCATGGAACTGGTCGCCGGACACACCCTGGACCGGGCCGCGGCCGGAGCGTCGGTGCCCCTGATCCTGGACTGGGCCGCACAGATCTGCCGGGCCCTGGAGGTCACACACGCGGCCGGGCTGCTGCACCGGGACATCAAGCCCGGCAACGTGATGGTGACGCCCGGCGGAACGGTGAAGCTCCTGGACTTCGGGATCGCCCGGTTCGTCCAGGAGCCCAATCCGGCGGGCCGGCTCACCCTGGCGGGCCAGGCCGTCGGGACCCCCGCCTACATGGCGCCCGAACAGCTCGGCGCACCCGGCACGACCGACGGCAGGGCCGATCTGTACGCCCTCGGCTGCGTCCTGTACGAACTGCTGACCGGAGCGCGCCCGGAGTGCGGCGGCCTGTACGAGCGGCGGCTGCCCCTCCCGCCTTCCGCCAGCTCCGGCGAGCCGCTGCCTCCCGAGGTCGACGCGCTCATCCTCGCGCTCCTCGCTCCGGGACCGGACGACCGGCCCGCCGACGCGCGAGCGGCGCGGAGCATGGTCGGGGCCGCGATGGACGCGTGGACCCGGGCGCACGGTCCGGCCGACATCGCCCCCGACGCGGCGGCCCACACCGGGGCCGGGGTGGCCGGTTCCACCGGGGCAGCGCCGGGCGCCCCTTCCCCGTACGACGCGACCGTCCTCCTGGATGTCGGGGCTTCGTCGCCCGCCCTGAACCCGGTCCCCCGGACCCGCGTCATGCCGATGTCTGTGACCGGCCTCGACCGTGTGCGTGAACTGGCCGACTGGCAGCGCGCCCACCCGGAGGCCTGCCGGGACCCGCGGACACCCCCGGTCAGGGAACTGCGGCACCTCGTCGAGGAGATGGTCTACCTCCCGGGAGGCGTGCTGGCCGGCCTCGACCTCTCCCGTCTGAACCTGGACAGCGCGATCCTCATCCGGGCGCGGCTGGCGGGGGCGCACCTGACGCAGACTCAACTGTCCTTTGCGATGATGCCGTTCGCCGAGCTGTCCGACGCCCGTCTCGCCGGCGCCGACCTCGCGGGCACCTACCTCGGCAAGGCGAACCTGACGGGTGCGGATCTGTCGGAAGCGCAGCTGTACACGACCCATCTCACGGAAGCGAACCTGACCGGGGCCAGGCTGGCGAACGCCAACCTCATGGTCGCGGTGCTGTCCGACGCCGACCTCACCGGCGCCGATCTGCGCGGCGCGGACCTGCAGGGCGCGTCGCTCCGCGCGGCCCGGCTGACTGGAGCCGATCTCTCGGGTGCCGACCTGCGGAGTGCCGACCTCGCGGGCGCCGAACTGAGCGGGGTGCGCTGGTCCGTCGAGACGCGATGGCCCTTCCCGTCGGCCCCGCTGCGCAAGCTGTCGCACCCCTCGCAGGAGCCCGGCGGCTTCGTCCTGCCCGATCCCTGCTACGCGCGGAAACTGCGTCGCCTGCTGGACGGTGACGACGACCGGTAGGGCGTAACGACAGCTCGGCGGAGGGCTGTTGAGGGCGGGGGAAGGAAGGCGAGGCCCGTAGCCGCCGTCCGCAGGGCCCGTTGTCGGTGCCGTCCGGGATGATCGGACCCATGAACGCGATCGACTCGGCTCGGCCCTCGACTCCGCTCGTGCGGGACGCCCACGCCCTGCGCGCCACCCTGCAGGGGCTCGTCCCCGTCCCGGACGGCTGGAACGCGGGCGCCTTCGACGACATCAGGCGCATCGGGCGCTACGTCGAGGACAGCCGGACGCTCGGTCCCGGCGACCAGGACGTTCATCTGTCCCCGGAAGAGACCTGGGCGGAACGCGCGGCGAGCCGGGCGCCCGAGCGGGGCGCGGGCGAGGTCCGGCTGCCCGGTGCGGGGAGGTGGACGGAACTCGTCGGCCGTGTCGGCGCGCTCGCCCTGCGCGTGGCGTCCCCGGCGACCCGGCCGGAGCGCCGTGACGTGGCGCTCGGCTTCCTGGAGATGTGGGCGGGGACGCCGTTCGCCGATCCGGCCTACCGCTTCCGCGTGGGCCGGCTCGCCGGGACGACCTCGTTCAACGTCCGTAGCCGCCAGGGGGTTTCCTTCGGCCTCCACTTGCCGGGGGCGCGCACTTCTCTCTACTTCGAGGCCGTGGTGCCTGGCGGCGTAGGCGCGCCGCGCCCCGAGGAACCGCTGGACGTCACGGACTGCCACGTCGGCTGGGGTACTCCCGGGCAGCTGCTGCGCCTGGTGGAACTCGTCCGGGAACGCGGTCCGTTCACCTGGGACGCGGACGCCGCTGTGACGTTGAGTGAGGCGACGGGACTGAGTCGCCCCGCCGCGGCCCTCGTGCTGGCCGGCAACCCCGGTACGCACAACTACTACAAGCCCTTCCTCGATCAGCACGAGCGGGCCGTCCTTGGATTCAAGAGCGGCGAACTCGACTCCGCACAGGCTGAGTTGGCATGGCTGCTGAACAACGGGGACCGGCTCGCCCTGCTCGCCGACGTGCTGCCCGAGGACCCCGCCGACCTGTGGGAACCCGGCGGCCCTGCCCGGCTGGCGGAGCGCATCGCCGCGGCCTGGGGCGAGCGGCAGGGCGCCCACCCGGCCGCGCCGTGGAGCACCTGGCAGGCCGCGGTCGCGCTCGGCACCCGTATACCCGCGACCCACTTGTGCCGGCTCTTCCTCGACCCGGCGGGCTCCACCCAGGGACCGGACGCCTCCCCGGCGATGCGGTCCGGTCCGGCCGGGAACGGCCGTCCGCGCGCCCCGTGGGACGTCACGGGCAGTTACGAGGCCAGTGGCGTCGTGGACGCCGTCCTCGCCGGCCAGGCATGGGCGTACATGGATCTCCCTGCCGGGGACCCGGTGCGCGAGGGACTGCCCGCGGCCGTCCGCCGGCTGCGTGAGGCACCGGCCGGAGGCGACGCGCCGGACGCGCTCCTGCACACGGCGCTGGTCCGCGGCCGCGACCGGAGCCGGCGCCTGGACTGGCTGACGGACGGCACCTGCGAGCGCATCGCCGCCCGCGTCGCACCGGGCGCACTGCCCCCGGGCCGCTACGAGTCGGACCCGCGCGCCTGCGTCCCGGAGTTGGTCGCCGAAGTCGCCGAGACGCTCGGCCTCTCCGAGGACGCCGCCACTCTCTATCTCCAGATCCTGGTACTCCCCGCGCCGTCCGACCGCGGCGTGCGGCGCTGGAACGCCTGGACGCCGGCCCGGCACAAGGCGGCCTCGGCGGAACTGGTGGCCGCCGGCCTGGTGGTGGAGGACCGCAGACCTCGCGCGGGGCGCACCCTCTTCCTGCCCGGTCCGTGGGCGCACGCGAAGAAGCCCCTGCCGCCGATGGAGGTCTGGAAGGGTCCGCTGCTCGGTGCGCGTCTGAACACCTACCGGGGTGAGGTGACCGGCTTCGAGCTGCTGCCGGACACCCTGCCCGCGCTGTTCACCGAGGCGTGGCGGCTGGTGCGTGCCGGCCAGGGACCGAGGGCGTGACCGCCGGGGGCGCTCACCCGGGACGGACGAGCAGGGCCGCCGGGGTGCTCACCCGGGAGGGACGGGCCCGACCGTCGGGGCGCTCACCCGGGACAGACGGGCCCGGCCATCGGGGCGCTCACCCGGGACCACCTCAGCCATCTGACGATCACTCAGAAAGTTGACAACGGGCCCCCTTTGTCGAAGCGCACGGACAGTGGCACTCTCGTCACCAAGCGCGCTTCCGCCGACTCCCGGGCGGGACCGGCGGAAGCGCGTGGAGAAGGGTGTTGACGCCGTCGACGGCGAAAACGGGGCGCGATCCCGAGCCCCGCCCCCCGTCGCCGGCCGCCCGCCACCGACAGTCCGCCACGAACAGCCAACCGCCCGCCAGGATCACCCCCGACCCCCTTCCCTCCCATGGCACACTGCGGCCATGTCCGAAGCTCCCGCCTCCGCGACGCCGCACCTCCGGCCGGATCCTCCCCGCGTGGCCTGGCGCAAGCAGATGCGCGAGCGGGTCATCACCGAGGCCAAGTCGCTGGCCGCAGAGGACGGTTGGGACCGTGTCCGGGTGGCCGACCTCGCCCTGCGCGCCGAGGTGTCACGCCCCTCGATCTACAAGGAGTTCGGCGACCGGGCGGGCATCGGCCGCGCCCTGGTGGAGCACGAGACGGACGCGTTCCTCATCGGCCTTGCCGCCGTACTGGACGCCCATCGCGGCAACTTCACCCAGGCGCTCCAGGCCGCTGTCGCCCACGCTCTGGAGCAGGCGGAGGTCAACCCGTTCGTCGGCGCCGTACTGACCGCTACGCGCGGGGGCACCGACGGTCTGCTGCCCTTCCTGACCAGCAGACCCGAACCGGTCTTCTCCCGCACCCGGCGACTGCTCCGCGCATGGCTCGACCATACGGTCCCCGGAGCCGACGACGACCGCCGCGCTGCGGCGGCCGATCTGACCATACGCCTCACCGTCAGCCACATGCTGCTGCCCGCCCAGGACCCGGGAGCCACCCCGCCCCACATCGCACGGACGGTGTGCGCGGTCCTCGGAGTGCCGGAGCACGCCTGACGACCGGCCTACAGCCATCCCCTACGACCGTCCCCCACAGCCACGGAACGCCGGTCGGACCCCGCACACGAGCCAGCCGCGGGCAGGAGCGGGGCCGGCCGGAACCGGCTGGTGCCGGGTGAGAAGACGATCACTCTCCGGGAAGGACCCGCCGGACGGACGGAACGGCGTTCGGAACCGAAGACTGACGGGCCGGCCCCGCCAAGGACCATGTTGCTGCACTCATTTCGTTGTTGCAAGTTGCTTGCAATAAAGGTCTAGGGTGTTCCGGGAAGATCACCCACCCGGAAAGGGGACCTGCCCGATGGGCGCCTACGTGCTTCCCGACCTGCCCTACGACTACGCCGCGCTGGAACCGGCCATCACCGGCGAGATCCTGGAGCTGCACCACGCCAGACATCACGCGGCCTACGTCAAGGGCGCCAACGACACGCTCGAGCAGCTCGCCGAGCTCCGCGACCGGGACGAGATCGCGCCCGCGCCCCTGGTGGGGCTGGAGAAGACGTTCTCCTTCAACCTCTCCGGCCACGTCCTGCACTCGATCTTCTGGCAGAACCTGTCCCCCGACGGCGGCGACCGCCCCGACGGCGCCCTCGCCGACGCCATCGACGAGCACCTCGGCGGTTTCGAGCGGTTCAAGAAGCAGCTCACCGTCGCCACCGCCGGCGTCCAGGGATCGGGCTGGGGCGTGCTCGCCTGGGAACCCCTGGGCAGGCGTCTGATCGTGGAGCAGGTCTACGACCATCACGGGAACGTGGGCCTGGGCAGCACACCGCTGCTCGTCTTCGACGCCTGGGAGCACGCCTACTACCTGCAGTACAAGAACGTCCGCCCCGACTACGTCGCCAAGCTCTGGGACCTGGTCGACTGGGCCGACGTCACCGCCCGCTTCACCGAGGCGGCCGGCGTCTGAGCCAGGCGTCGGCAAGACCGCCGACGGGCCGGGGAGCCTGTCGGGGCCCGGCAGGCCGGGGAGCCCGTCGGGGCTTCCCGGCCCGAACGCTCAGGCACTCACGCCCTCCCTCGCGAGGTCCTGGACGTCCTGCCGCACCACCCGGCGGCGCCGGGACGGCAGTCCCAGCGTCGGGTTGGCGACGCCCCAGGCCGCGCCCTTGCAGATCAGCTCCTTGTAGAGCGCGGCCGTGCGGCCCGTCAGGGTGCGGTCGACCGCGCGGTCGTCGGCGGTGACGAACTGGATCAGGCCTTCGCCGCGACCCAGGGAGACGCACTGCTGGAAGTAGCGGATCGAGACGTGCGGCACCTTGGTCCCGGTGAGCCGGGCGGCGATGGCGTCGGCGGCCTGCCAGGCCATCGGGACGCCCGAGGCGCAGGACATGCGCAGGGGCTTGCCCTGGGGGCCGGTCGCGATCGCGGCGTCGCCCACGGCGTACACGTCGGGGTGGGAAACCGAGCGCATCGTCGCGTCGACCACGATCCGGCCGTGCTCCGTGGTCTCCAGGGCGGTGGCCCGGGCGACGGGGTGGACGGCGAAGCCGGTGGTCCAGACGGTGACCGCGGCGGGGACGCTCCGGCCGTCGGCCGTCTCCACGCCGTCGGCCGTCACGGCGGTGACCGCCGCGTTCTCGTGGACCTCGACGCCGAGCCGGTCGGTGACCTTGCGCAGGTGGCTGCGCCCCTTGGCCGAGAGCCAGTCGCCGAGGGCGCCGTGGGCCGCCAGGGAGACGGCGAGGTCCGGGCGGGCCTCGGCGATCTCGGTCGCGGCCTCCAGACCGGTCAGACCGCCGCCCACGACGACCACGGGCCGGCCGGCCTCCAGTGCGGCCAGGCGGTCGCGCAGGCGCCGGGCGCCCGGGCGGCTGGCCACCTCGTCGGCGTGTTCGGCGGCACCGGGGACACCCCCGTCGCTCCAGCCGCTGCCGAGGGCGTAGACCAGGGTGTCGTAGGCGAGTTCGGCCGGGCCGTCGGCGCCGGTGACGGAGACCGTCCTGCGGTCCACGTCCACGGCGGTCACGCTCGCGACCTTCAGCTCCACGCCCGTACCGGCGAACATCTCGGCGAACGGGCGGGGCTTGAGGTCCTGGCCCGTGGCGAGCTGGTGCATCCGGACGCGCTCGACGAAGTCGGGCTCGGGGTTGACGAGGGTGATGGTGACGTCCTCGCGGCGCAGCCGCTTGGCGAGGCGGCCGGCGGCGGTGGCTCCGGTGTAGCCGGCGCCGAGGACGACGATGCGGTGCTGCATGTCCGTGCTCCTGTCTGAGCGGGGTCCGCCGTTGTCCGGCGTGGTGTCGCCCCTTGAACCGGGCGGCCCCGCGTTTCCTGACAGGATTCAGATGTGACCTGCGTCACATCACCTCAGAGGATGTAGAGGGGCTCCTCGTCGTGGTCCATCGCGGCCCACCGCTCGGTCGCGCGGAGGAGCTTGTCGGGGTTGACCTGACTGCGGACCGCCACGATGCCGTCCTCGGTGACCTCCAGGCAGCTGATCCCGACGACACGGCCGTCCACGACCGCGACGACCGCGGGCCCGCCGTTGGCGGTGGTGGCGTACATGGCGGGCGCCCCGCCGACGTACTTCCGCTTCGCGTCGCTCGGCTTGAACAGGCCGCGCAGGAAGGTGGCGACCGCGATCGCGCCCTCGAACGCCTTCGCACGGGCGGGGACCTTGCCGCCGCCGTCGCCGACCGAGACCGCGTCCTGGGTGAGTAGACGGACCAGCGGTTCGGTCCGGCCGCTGGTCGCCGCGGCCAGGAACTCCTCGACGATCCGCCGGGCGGCGGCCTCGTCGACCTCGGTGCGCGCCCTGCCCTCGGCGACGTGCTTCTTGGCCCGGTGGTAGATCTGCTGGCCGGCCGCCTCGGTGATGTCCAGGATCTCGGCGATCTCCCGGTGCGGGTAGTCGAAGGCCTCCCGCAGGACGTAGACCGCCCGCTCCTTGGGCGACAGGCGCTCCAGCAGGACGAGGACGGCGTACGACACCGACTCGCGCTGTTCGGCGGTGTCGGCGGGGCCGAGCATCGTGTCCCCGGCGAGCAGTGGTTCGGGGAGCCACCGTCCCACGTACGTCTCGCGCCGCGCGCGGGCCGAAGTGAGCTGGTTGAGACAGAAGTTGGTGAGGACCTTGGTCAACCAGGCCTCGGGCACCTCGATCCGGCCGGTGTCGGCCGCCTGCCAGCGCAGGAACGTCTCCTGCACGGCGTCCTCCGCCTCGCCCGACGAGCCGAGCAGCCGGTAGGCGATGGCCTCCAGCCGGGGCCTGGCAGCCTCGAACCGGTCCACGTCACTCATGATCAGGGCCATGCAGGTGATCTTAGGCCTGTCTGACAATTCCCGTCTGCCCGGTGGGCGACGACGCGAGCTGCCCACAGACCCTAGGCCGGCTCTCCTGTGCCCTTGCGTGAACGAAGGGCGGCGTCCAGCGCCCGGGTCAGTTCACCCACACGTCCGCCGCCGGCCGGTGCCGCCGGAAAGCGTTCGAGCACGTCCACGACAGCCGGTGTCGCCCGGCGCACCGCCTGCCCGACCAGTTCATCGGCCCTGCCCGGATCGTCGCCGACGGCGAGCTCAGCCGCCCTGGCCGCGTGGGCGCCCGCTCCCAGGATGTGCTTGACCTGGGTGGCCTTGGCCAGGGGATGCAGGTAGGCGGCGCCCGCGGCGGCCATCGCCGCCCGGGCCGCCTCGCCCGCGGCCGGGGTGTCCGCGCTCTTGGCCGCCTTGAGTGCCGCCCAAGCGGTGTCGCGCAGCAGCTTGCCCCGCTCACCGCCCCCGGCGAACGCCCACGCGGCGGCGAGCGCCTCCCGAGGCCGCGTGTCGTCCGGACGATCGGCCTCGAACACCTCGAGCACGGCTTCCGCGCACGCAGCGGCGAACCCGGTGACCTCCCGGAGGTCCTGCTTGCTCAGGGCGACCTCGCCCGCGTCCCCCATGACGCCGGACGCCCCCGCGACGCTCGAATGGCCCGTGACGCTGGACGCCCCCGCCACACTCGAATCCCCGGTTGCGCTCGATTCCCCGGTCACGCTTCCCTCCTCGCTCACGCGTCCGTCCTCGGTCATCGCCCGGGCCGACGGCGCACACCGGCATGGCGGTCGTCCGCGTTCACTGTCACGTGGGCAAAGGACCTCTCGTCCCGGGTATCGCCCGGTCGCCGATCGCCGCCAGCAACGGATGCCCCGGGTGCACCCGCTCCAGCCACCCGCCGAGACGGTCCCGCCGCTCGGGACCCAGCAGGGGCAGCACACCGTCGAAGTCCCGCCGGTCCTTGGGCCGGACGGCCTTCGCCTTGAACAGCAGCACCAACTCCGTTGCCAGATAGGGAATGCCGTCCGCGGTGCGCTCGACGACCGTGCTGTACGAGAGCCGCAACGTCTCGTCGCGCCGGCAGATCCACGTCCCACCCGCGTGCGGCTCCCGGAAGACGTCGAACAGATACCGGCCGCTCGCCGGGTCCCGGAACCATGTCTGGTGCGTGGCCGCCAGTTCCTCGGCGCCCGCGTCCGCCCAGACACGCCCCCAACCCACCGCGTCGCACGCGAACTCCGGGAAGCGGTCCCGGATCTCCTCGAATCCCGCCGCGGGAATCGCGATCTCCAGGTCGCCGTGCGGCCGGGACTGCCCGCCGCGGAAGAGGCCGAGGGCCCATCCCGCAACGACGCACCAGGGCGTACGGACCCCGGACAGCCGCTCCGCGACCTGCTCCGGCCGCCAGGCGTGCGCCCACCGGGCTTCGACCGCGTCGGCATCGAGTACGGCACCGCCGGGCGGCAGGGAGTCGGTCATGTGCCCAACCTACTGCCGCGGTGCGCGGCCGCCGGAGCGCTGTCGTCAACGCCCCGGCGGGCAGAAGCTGTCGGGGTGGGCTGGTCAGGGGGCGTCGGAGACGTCGAGCCTGTTCGTCTTGATGCGCGTGGTGTCGAACTCCCAGACCACCCAGAACTTGCCCGGTGCGTACTCGTCGGCCATCGGGTAGTCGTCCCAGCCCTTGCCGTCGGGCTGGTCCGTGTTGTCGCTCGCCGGTCCGTCGGCGAAGAGCCTGGCGGCACTCCAAGCCACGCCGGGGAGTCTGGTCCTGTAGTCGAGAACACCGCGGTCGGAGGAGTCCGTTGATCGTCTAGCGTGCTGCCACCGGGATCTGTCACGTCGGGCAGCACGGCCCGGAGCGCGTTGCGGGGTCAATGACCCACAGCTTGCTGCCGTGATCTGCTGCTGACCGCGCCCGGCAGCAACGTGCTGGCGGGACCGCGCGGCGGCCGCCGTGCGGAACACTCGACTCGCCGCCCGATCCCCTGACCCGCCGCCCGGCCCGCACCTCACCCCCACACTTCCCTTTCCTGGTGTTCGGGGCGGGCCTGGGTGGCGTAGAGGGGATGTCAGCTCCCCCGACCACATGTAAGAGACCTACTGACCTGGAGTGTTGAAAAGGTCGGTCGATGGTCGATGGTCGAGGGCAGGGGATGCGGCAGGAGATAGCGCAGGAGGTGGCGCGTGAGGTGGTGCAACAACGGGAGTCATGGTCAAGCAGGAATGACCCGCCAACCCAGTAGCTTCCCGGCCAGAACACCAGAGACCGAACCCGCGTCCCGACGAGGGGCTTTGAGGACCCGACGGAGGTTCCGGCGTGTGGTTCGGGCTTCGCAAGGAAGGGGGTGGCAGCAATCCGTCCGGGTCAGACACGCTCCTGACGCGCCGACGCGGTTTGATCGGGGGCGCGTACGCAGAGGGCGCGGACGGCCTGAATGGCCTGGAGGGCCCTGAAGGCGCAGGCGGCGGGGAAGGAGCGGTGGGAGGCTCCTTCCCCGCCAAGGCCTTCCGTCGGAGTTCGGTGGCCATGGCCATCAGGCGCTTGGATTCCTTGACCACGTGCTTGGGCAGGTTCTGTGGCTTCCTGAGCTCGACCATGACGGCTTTGAAGTCGGCCGTGTGGCACCTGTCGCCGATGCTGACCCCGTCACGGTCGCGCAGGACACCGGTGATCCGGGGGTTGACATTGATCGACCGGTCTGGGATCGCATCGAGCACCTGGGGTGAATTGAGCGCGGCACGCACCGCGGCGTTCAGATTCTCGCCCGGCTCCTTCCACTCCTTCTGCGATGACATGACCACGGCATCGATCAGCGAACTCGCAACCTCTGGATGCGACTTGAGCAGGGAAGAGGCGTTGACGGTCGCCCGAGGGAAGACGTAGATGAAGTCGTTCCGCTGATGGCAACTGCTCCCCGTCTGGACTCCTTGACAGTGGCGCACGGTGATGAACCCCTGCATCGCCTTGAGATCACGGGTGATGCCGGAGTGCGGAGACCGCCTGCCAAGCGGCCCGAGATCGAGGAGGACACAGCCTGGCAGTTCGCCGACATCCTCGGCAAGACGCCGCCCATCCCGGTCACACTGGCGCCGCCGTCAGGTCAGACGCGCACATCGGTCGCTTGGACCCCAACTCCCCTGCCATCACGGACTCCACGCCACAGGGGAAGGACATCCGCGACGCGGGCGGAGACCGCTCCCAGACCCTCAAGGCCGGGTTGACACGTCCACTGATGCCGCGTCATGTTTGTTTACAGCCAGGTTGGTTGAGCGGTCGACGACTCTTCGGGTCGTTCCGGACGGGCGTGGCACACATCACCCCGGCGGGCGCCGAAACGCGAGGCGGGGCTTCACGGGTTCATGACACCCTCGCCTCTGATTACCCGTCGGTAATCCCGAGTCACCCCCCACCCCCCTCAAGGACTGAACTTGCGCATCCGCAAGCGGGCCCCGCGGGCCGTCGTGCCCGCGCTCGCCGCATCCGCCCTCTTCCTCGCCGCCGGCTGCTCCGCCAGTCCCGCGGAGCCGTCCTCCCGTGCCGACCGCGCACGTCCCGCCGCAGCCTCGGCCTCCGTCATCCAGGACGCCGGGCGGCCGCTCGCCGTCGCCGCGGCCCCCGAGGCGGCGGCCACCTCGACCGCCGTCGCCCGTCCAGGCGAGCCGGGCGGCCGGGCCCACCGGGCCGCCCTCAAGGTGGCGTCGTACGACAGCAAGACCCGAAGAGCCGTCATATCCCGTGTGGGCCAAGGTGGTTCGGACGGAAAAGGCACGCAGCCACCGTCCCCGTCCACCGGGGCCTCGGCCGAGCCGCACGGCACGGCCGTCGGCGACGTCATCGCCAGTGCCCCGGCGCCCGGCGCCCCCGACGGCCTCCTCGCCCGGGTGACCGACGTGATCGGCGAGAGCGGTGAGGGTACCGAGGTGCAGACCGCGCCGACGACCCTGGACACGCTGCTCGGTGACGACGACGCCAAGGGCTCCGTCCCCGTCGACCCGGCCTCCTTCGACGTCGAGAAACTGCTGCCGGACGTGCAGGTCTCGTGGGCGAAGGCCGGAGACGTCCACGTCGGCCCCGAGGGGGCGAAGGTTCCGCTCGGCAACCTGCGCATCGACGTCGGCGCGAAGGTGGCCACGGCGCCCGGGGCGCCTGCCTCGGCGTCGGCGTCCGTCTCCGGATTCGTGCAGGTCGCGCCGGATGTCGACTTCTCCTACGGCGGTGGCGCGGCCGACTCGGGGCCCGGCACCGCCTACCTCGGCGTCTCCGGCGACTGGGACGCACAGTGGGCGGTGAGGGGGCGCGCCGCCGCCTCCGCGCAGCCCCGGCGGGTGCCGTTCGCAAAGCTGCACGCCGACCCCGTCCTCCAGGTCGGCCCGATCCCCGTCGTGGTGAACCTCGATCTGACCTGCTACTTCCAGATCGGCGCCGACGGAGTCGTCACGCTCGACGTGGAACAGCATCTCAAGGGTGACTTCAAGGCCGGAGGTGCCTTCGGTCCCGCCCAGGGCTGGACGCCGGTCGACGAGTCGCACATGACGAGCAGTCCGGTGCGTACCTCCGTCAGTGCGGCGGGACGGGTGAAGGCGGCCCTCGGCGCGGAGGCCAGTGTCGGTCTCTACGGCGCCGTCGGTGTCACCGCCGACCTGGCCCCCTACCTGCGGGGCGAGGCCACGGGCTCGGCCGGCACCACGACCACGACGGGATCCGCGGTGAAGACGGAGGCCACTGCCACGGGCGCCTGGGCTCTCTACGGCGGTGTCGATCTGACCGGCACCCTGCGGATGCAACTGTCCGTCTTCGGCACGCCCGTGTTCCAACGCGCCATTCCGCTGGGCGCGTTGAACCGTGAGTGGAAGCTCGGAGACGGTCACGTGTAGTTCCGGCGCCCGTGCCTGTCGGTAGCGGGCGGTCATCTCCCGCGCCCCGGCAACTTGCCCGACGGGCGCGGGAGATGACTCTCGGTGGGAGACTGGTGCACCCCAACACGCGCTCTATCGTGCCTAATACTCCAGTCCAATTTCGTGATGTAGATCGTGTGTCGATGGTGCAGCCCGACTCCGCCGCTGGCGGCGCGGATGGCACGCTGGAAGAAGGTAAGTCCCCCGGCGATTCCCCGTAAGGCGCCGTACCAGTGATCGGGTCCAGGGGCTCGAACGGCGGCGTCCGGATGCGGGAACAACACCGCCAACTTCACGGCAAGTTGCTCACGAGTTTTGTCCGGGATGCGCATACGACACCAACGAGCCCCAGCCCCGAAAGCAACACCTTGATGATCGGCAGGCCCTTAGAACTCCTAACGAAATGATCTTCAAGGTGGTTGGATCACTCCGGGGCCGTTGATCTGGGGGTGCGCGGTGACTCGGCGGAAGCCGTGGGATGTCGAGGACGGGCTGTGGGCGGTGATCGAGCCGCTACTGCCGAAGGTTGAGCGTCGGTTCCGGCATCCGGGGCGGAAGCGGCATCCGGACCGGCAGGTGTTTCAGGGCATTTTGTTCGTGCTGCACACCGGGATCGCCTGGGAACACCTGCCGCAGGAGCTCGGCTTCGGTTCGGGCATGACGTGCTGGCGCCGCCTGGCCGAGTGGACCGAGGCCGGCGTGTAACCCCGCCTCCATGAAGCACTCTTGGCCAAGCTCCGGAGCGCGGACGCCCTGGACTTCTCGCGGGCGGCCGTCGACGGCTCCCACATCCGGGCGTTAAAAGGGGCCCCAAGACGGGACGAAGCCCTGTTGACCGGGGCAGGACGGGCAGCAAGCATCATCTGATAACCGATGCCACCGGCATCCCGCTCGCCGCCACCCTGACCGGCGGCAACCGCAACGACGTCACCCAGCTGATCCCCCTGCTCCAGGCCGTGCCGCCCGTGCCGGGCAAGCGCGGCCGACCTCGGCGCCGCCCCGACGTCGTGCTGGGTGACCGCGGCTACGACCACGACAAATACCGCCGCCTCGTCCGCGCGCTCGGCGTGAAGCCGCTGATCGCCCGCCGCGGCACCGAACACGGCTCCGGGCTCGGAGCCCAACGCTGGCTTATCGAGCGCGCATTCGCCCACCTGCACTGGTTCCGCCGCCTGCGGATCCGCTGGGAGATCCGCGACGACATCCACGAAGCCTTCCTCACCCTGGGATGCGCACTCATCTGCTGGCGACGCCTGTCACAGCCGGTCCGAGCCCTCGCCCTCCCGGAGTAGCCATTCCCGGACCGAAGGAGCACGGTCAATGAGCTGGCTGACCTGCATGCCTTCTTCGCGTGAGGTCACCTTCGGCAGCGGGGTGAAGTCGTCCGGAAGCACGTCCAGCAGACTCCTCACGCGGTCTCCCGCGCGCAGAGTGATCAACAGCTCGCACCGCAACTGACGTGGAACGTCCGGGCGGTGGGACAGGCTGTGCCACAAGGCCGGCCACAAGTAGTGGGTACCGTCGGGCGCCGCATTCGCCTGCACCCAAACCGGGTCCAACCGCTGGCTCAGGCCGAGTTCACACGCCCGCCCCTCCAGCCTGAACAGCAAGGCCGAATCGACGGCTTTCAGCTCGCGAGGCAGCGGTTGATCGAAGTCCATCGCCCCATGCTGCCCGACGGCACCCCACAACGAGGAGCCGACCCCAAAGTGTCATTCCGTTAGGAGTTCTTAGTCAGCCGCGTTCGCAGCCTTTGAAGCATCAACGACATCGAATCCAGGCCACCGGCGGGCAGTCGTTCAGCAAAATGCCGGACTGGACCGTCCTGGCAAATTTTCACGTTATAGCGGGCTACACAGGGTCATATGAATGGCACGCTGCGATCGCTCTGCTCCATGCCGTGACGCTCGTGTTCGTCTGCCGCCCGGTGCGACCGCAGATAGCGCGGGCGTCTGTCGACCCGCAAAAATTCTTGATCGAACGAGGCGGGTGAACGAGGACCTGGCTCGGGCCGCTCGCGATGGGAGCATTCACATCACGCACTCGTGGGATTTATTGACGATCGCCGAACAGACACTCATGCGTCGTGCCTTCTCTGGGACCTCCCACCCGACGATGGCGAGGTTGTGCATGGTGACGACGGCCTGGACGGCGTCGTGGAGGCCGTCTCCCTTCTGACGGCAGTCGCGGAAGATCTTCCAGTTCTTCATGCGGGCGAAGGTGTGCTCGACGCGGGCTCCCACGCGTCGGTGTTCGGCTCGCCCGCCTCCTGCCCGCGCAGGAGGCGGGCGTCCGGTTCACTTGCGGTGCGGGACGATCAGCCCGGTGACCAGGTAGGCGCCGTCCGCGATCACCGTCGGCCCGGCTCCGCTGCGTCCGAGCGGGCGCAAGGTGCAAGATCACGGCGGCGGAGTGACGTCATCGGGAAGGAACGGCCACGGCCGGACGGCGCGACGTCGAAACCTTCCCGACGCGGCCCGGCCCCCGACGCGGGCGCCGCTCAGGCACGTTGACCCCAAGCGGTGATCCACCTCCCCAGATCCAGCTGCCACGCCCGGCACTTGACGCAGCACCAATAAAGGCCGACCGGACGAGCCCGATGCCGGCCAGGACCCGTCCGCACATCCGGCAGGGACGTCACGACCCGGGCCCGGCTCACTACTCCACTTCGTCCGCCGGACCGGAACCCTCGGCCGTGACGGCGGGGGCGCCCGCGAGGCCGTCGCGCACCAGGGCCAGCAAGTCCTCGTCGGACAGGCCCAGTTCGCGGGCCTGGGCGACGAGACCGTGCACGGCGTCAGTGAGCCGGGCCCGGTGCGCGATCCCGGGTGCCGTGGTGACCATGGCGCCCCGGCCGCGGCGCAGCTCGATCAGTCCCTCGTCACGCAGACGCTGGTAACCGCGGAGCACGGTGTGCACATTGACGTTCAGCGACGCGGCGACCTGACGGGCGGGCGGCAGCCGCTCCCCCGGCGCCGCGCTGCCGTCGGCGATCGCCCCCCGTACACAGGCGGCGATCTGTTCGCCGAGGGGTACGGGCGAGCCGGGCAGGACACGGATCAGCATCCCGGCGCACGCTCCCCCGCGTGACGGGCGACCAGGCCGTTGAGCAGGGCGGCCGCAGTCGTCGCGTCGTCGACGGTGACCACGTAGTCGCGTCCCTTCACCGTACGAACGGAGAGTGCCTCCCCGGAGCGCAGTACCAGGCCCCGGCGGTGTGGGAGGATCCGGTACCCCCAGCCGCCGAAGTCTCCCATGGCGTCGATCCGCGTGCTGTCCGCGTCGGCTATGCCGTCCAGAGGCAGGTGCAGCCGGGGCCTGGGCACGAGTGTCGAGGTGACGGTCAATCCACGCCGGTCGACGGTGACCCGTACTGCGGCAATCGGTGCGCACACCAGGCCGAGGACGAGGAGCGGCAGGCCCACCTGCCAGGGACCGAACAGCAGGGTACCGAGGCCGCCGAGGGTGATCGCACCGGCCGGGATCAGGAGCACGCGGGTGACGACGGTACGGCTCCAGGCCGCCATCTCGCCCTCGGCGAGCGGGAGCGAAGGGGGTTCCGACGCGGGCGCCGGTCGCGGCCCGGTCCTGGCCAGCCACCACACCAGCGCGCCGGTGGCCGCCACGACGAAGACCAGCAGCACGGCCAGGTGCCACAGGGGCAGCCGCGCGTCCGCCGGGTCGTCGACGCCGGTGTCGGCGACGACCGTGGCGATCAGCGCGTAGCCGATGAGCACCGCCGTACCGGCGCCCAGCGCGGCCGTCATCCGTGCTCCCGCGCCCTTCATGGCGACCGCGGCCAGGACCGTGAACAGGACTCCCACACCGCAGATCACGCCGACTCCCGACCACAGTGCGGCCGTGCGGCCCATGAAGCCGTCGGCCGTGCCGTCCAGGGAGAAGTGGGTGGCCATCCGGTCGGGCAGCCGGTCGTGGCCGGCCCGGAAGACGGCGGCGTAGGCAGCGGCGGCCACGCCGAACGGAGCAGCCGTCAGGACACACCTGCGGACGACGTTCATCTCGGTCCCCCTCGCATCATTGTTCGCCTTCGAATAGAACAATGACACATGAGTGCCGCACACCTGAAGGGGCCTCCGACAGCGGGCGGCCCGCCGATCTCCCGACGAGCCGGTCGCGCAAGGCAGGGGCAACAACCCGGCCCTCCCAGTGAGGGCAGGGCCACCCTGTCGCGGTGACGACCTCGCCCGTACTGTCGATAGCCCTTCAGGAATCCCCCGGACCCCCGTTGCGCCCCCTGCTGGCCGAGGCCGCGACGCTGCTGGACGACGTCGGCGCTCCTCCGCGACTGGTCGCCCATCTGCGGGCCGTTCACGATGTCGCCGCGCAACTCCTCGTGTGGATCGACGGCCGCGGCCTCGACCTGGGGGTCGATCCGGAGGCTGTTTTCTTCGGAGCGGCGACCCATGACATCGGAAAGGCCCTGCACCCGGAGGAGTTGTCGGCTCCCGGCGCACGGCACGAGCCGGCGGGCCGCGAGCTGCTCGTGTCACGGGGTGTCGATTCCGCGAGGGCGCGCTTCGCAGCGACGCACGCTTCCTGGACCAACGACGGGATCGCGATGGAGGACCTGCTGGTCAGCCTGGCCGACAAGATCTGGAAGAACAAACGGGTCCCCGAGCTCGAGGGCCTGGTCGTCGCCGGTCTGGCGACGGCGAGCGGGAGGCATGCCTGGGAGGAGTTCCTGGACCTGGACGACGTCCTCACGCGCATCGGCGACGGCGCCGACGAACGGCTCGCCTTCCAGATGTCCTACTCCCCCGTCCGCACCGGGTGACGACCGGCCGACGCCGGCCCCTCGGCCGACCCGGACCATGACCGATCCGCACTGTTCCCCTTGACGAACGGCACGGTGACGGTCCGTCAGCCTTTCGCGTCCGCACGGTCGGCGGCCAGGCGGGCCTCGAATCCGTCAAGCAGGGACCGCAGCCCGAACTCGAAGGCGTGGTCCGGGGCACCGGTGTACTCGGCGGCGGCCGCCGTGTCGAGGCGCTTCCGCAGGTGCGGGAACTGCTTCGCGGTCTCGGTGGCCTGAGCCATGGCGTCCGCCACCAACTGGCCCGGGTCCTCGCCGGTCTTGCCCAGCCGGCGGTTCAACGAGACCTGCGCGGCCGGCCCGAGCGTGCTGCCGAGCACGAAGGCGAGCGCGGCCGCGGCCGCCCGGTCCGCGTCGGCGGCCTCGAAGCCGGCCTTCTCGTAGACGGCCAGGCTGAAGTCGTTGTGCCGGGCCTGGGCGGGGCCGTACAGGAGATGGCTGCCGAACGCCTGGACGAGCCAGGGGTGCCGGGTGAGCATCGCGAACACGCCGGTGGCGTGGGCGTCCGCGGCCGTCCGCCAGTCGGTGGTGTCCAGGTCGGGCAGCTCGACCTCGCCCCAGACCGCTTCACTGGCGAGCCTGACCAGGTCGTCCTTGTTCTTGATGTGCCAGTAGACGGCCGTGGCGGCCGAACCGAGGCGGTGCGCGAGGCTGCGCATGTTCAGGCCGTCCAGCCCCTCGGCGTCGAGCAGCTCGATGGCGGCACGGACGATCCGGTCTGCGGTCAGCGTGTCTCGCGGCATGCCCACCACTTTACTTGAACTTAGTTCATGGAGCTCCTTGCACTTTGTTCAAGTCACTCCTACGCTCCTGCTTGTACTTAGTTCGAGCGAGCCCAGGAGGAGCCATGTCGCACCACACGCTGTCGGAGTTCGTCGCGTCGCAGGCCACGGAACACGGCATTCCCGGGGCGGTCGTCGGCGTGTTCATGGACGGCCGGGAGATCTACGCATCGCACGGCGCGACCAGCCTCGCCCACCCGTTGCCGGTGGACGAGAACACCCTGTTCCCCCTGGCCTCGGTGTCCAAGACCTTCACCGCGACCGCGCTGATGCGCCTGGTGGCGCAGGGAAAGGTGGATCTGGACGCGCCGGTGCGGCGTTACGTGCCCGAACTGCGGCTCGCCGACGAGCGGGCCGCGGCGCGGATCACCGTCCTGAACCTGCTGAACCACACCGCGGGCCTGGAATGGAACCTGATCGACGACGGCAGGGGCGACCGCTCCCTGGCCGGTCTGGTGGCGAAACTGCCCGAACTCCCGCTGATCGCACCGCCCGGGACCCGCGCCTCGTACAGCCAGGCCGGCTACAACCTCGCCGGCCGGATCGTCGAGAAGGTCACGGGCCTGCCGTTCGAGCAGGCCATGGCATCACTCCTGCTGGAGCCGCTGGGCCTGACGGACACCGTGTACGGGCTGGCCGAAGCGATGGTCCGCAAGTTCGCCGTGGGCCACAACCGCGCCGAGGACGGCGAACTGCGCGTCGCCCGGCCCTGGAACGCCTTCAAGGAGGGTGCCCGCGGCGACAACCCCGGCGGCGGACTCGCCTCCTCGGCGAGCGACCTGCTGCGCTGGGCACGGTTCCAACTCGGCGACGGAGAAGGCCTGTTGCCCGCCGCCCAGCTGCACCGCATGCGTGAGCGGACGGTGGAACTCCGCGGCAGCACCCTCGGCGACGGCTTCGGCATCTGCTGGTTCCTGCAGGACCTCGGCGGCCTGCGCGGGATCGGTCACGGCGGGTCGGGCAACGGCCAGTTCGCCGAACTGCTCATCGTGCCCGAGCGCGATTTCGCGGTGGTCTCCCTGGCCAACCTCGGTCCGGACGGCTACCCCTTCAACCAGTCCGTCGTGCGGTGGGCGCTCGAGCACTGCCTCGGCGTCACCGAGAAGCCTGCGCGGCCGCTCCCGTACGACGAGGAACGGGCCCGGCAGGTCGTCGGCCGCTACGAGATCGACGCCATGCGGCTCGACATCGCCGTCGACGGCGCCCGCCTCACCCTGGGGGTGGGCATCAAGCCGGAGATCCGTGCGGCATCCGACGAGGAGATGCCGCCGGACCACCCGGCCGCGGGCATCGGCTTCCTTCCCGGTGACGGTGACGAGTACGTCGTCACCGAAGGCGGCCTCGCGGGACAGCGCGGCTGTTTCTCCCGCGACGCCGCCGGAACGGTCACCGGCATCGACATCGCCGGCCGGCTCTTCAACCGGGTCGCCCAGGTGTCCTGAAGTGTCAGGACGCGAGCGGCAGTTCGCGGCGGAAGACGGCCATGGCGCGGCCGGGGCCGTCGTAGTCGTCGGTGATCTCCACATCGAAGCCGACGCTGCGGTGGAAGGCGATCGAGCCGGTGTTCCCGACGGACGTGATCGCCTTCAACCGCCGCGCGCCCTGACGCTCCGCCGCTTCGGCGAACGCGGCGTACAGGCGGCGGCCGAGACCCGTGCCCCGGGTGTCGTCCCGGGTGGCGATCAGATGGACGTAACCGGTGCCGTCCGGTGTGACGAAACCGAAGACGTACCCCCGGATCCCGTCCTCGGCCCGGGCGACCAGACAGGTGGAGCCGAACTCCCGCACCAACGCCAGGAGATGCAGCGAGCGCAGGTCCCGTTCGCCCCAGTAGCGGGAGTGATCGGCCAGGACCTGGTGGAAGTCGGCCACATCGGCCGGTGTCATGTCGATGCCCATGGACGACGATCCTGGCAGAGACCCGGCGGCGAAGCGGCGGCCCGCTCCGCCGTTCGCATGTCGGTGCCGACGGAGCATGCCGGTGCCGACGGAGTTTCCCGGGAAGAACGGGAACCGGTGCCACCGGAACGCCTGCCCGAATTCCACTCGATTCCGGCCAAGTCGAATCCCTGCCGAGTCGAATGCCTGTGACCAGGGCAGTTGAGCACCAAAAGTAGTCGACGGCCGCCGTCCGGGAGTCGATCATTGGCATATGCCCTTGAAAGACACCCTCGCACGAGTCGACGCGGACCTGGCCGCCGGCCGGGTCCCCGCCGCGCGCCAGCGCCTGCGCGGGCTCGTGTCGTCCTTCCCGAACGACCTGACGCTTCGGCGCCGCCTCGCCGAGATATACCGGCTGTACGACGAGCCCGCGCAGGCGGGCCGCTGGATGTACCTCGAGTCGGACCGGGACGAGGCCGAGACCTCGGCCTTCGAGGCCAGATACGGCGACGCCGCGGAGCGCATGCGCGCACTCGCCTGGCGCGGCTCCGAGTCGCTCGCCCGAACGCCCTTCGCCAAAGAGCAGTTGGAGACGGTCCGGGCGGCCTGCTCCGACGCCCTGGGACAGGACGTCGACTGGGACACAACACCCTCCGCCCCCGAGCCGGACGGCACGAGCAGCCGCCTCACCGACGTCCTGACGGGCGCCGGATGCCTGGTGGCGGTCGTCGCCGTCCTCGCGATCTGGGTGAACGGCCTCGTGGCCCTCTTCGACTGAGGACGGTCCGGCGTGGGCGGCGGCGCGAGCAGGGGGATCCGGCCCGGGGGCGGCCGGGTCCGGACATCATCGCTCCGGCCGCCCCCGGGCTCAGGTGTTCACAGAAAGCGCCAGAGGTGGTCGGCCGTGCCGTTGTCGTCGTACTGGACGACCTGTGCGCTGTTGCCGGTGGACATGCGGTCCACACCGAGGACTTTGCCGCTGTTCTTGTTGCGGACGCGGTACCAGCCGTCGCCGTTGTCGACCAGCGTCCACAGGTGATCGTCCGTTCCGTTGTCCTCGAACTGCACGACGATCGCGCTGTTGTCCAGCGACATGTGGTCGACGCCGAGCACCTTGCCGCTGTTCCCGTTGCGGATCAGATGCCAGCCGTCGCCCCTGTCGATGAGCTGCCAGGCGTGGTCGCCCGTCCCCGTGTTGTCGAACTGCACGACGCGTGCGCTGTTCTCGGTCGACATTCCGTCGACGGCCAGGACCTTGCCGCTGTTCTTGTTGGCGAGTCTGCGGAAGGGGGGTTCGGGTGTCCAGGGCCTGCCGTCGGGAGCCGCCGTCGGGAAGGACGCGATGCGAAGGCGCGCGGCGCCCATGGGGATGAGGGTGACCGTCTCGACCGGCGCGTCGCTGCGGGCGGGAGAGTCCTGCAGCGGTGCGACGACGTGTTCGTCGTCGGCGATCCACTCCTGGATCTTCCGGGCCCGCGCCGAGATGGAGACCGGCGTGGTGCCGGGAGTGAAGGGCTGGTCCGGGACGGCGGAGCCGGTCCGCGCCGGGGTGAGTGAGGTGTCCGGCAGCAGGCCGTAGTTCCAGGCGGTGGTCGCGTGCACCTCGTACGCCGGGAACTTGTCGTCCCCCGCGTAGCGGTCGTAGCGCTCGCCGATCTTCAACGCATAGGCGAGAGGGCCCTGTTCGACGCTGACCGCGCCGTGCTGGCCGGGCCACGAGCGCAGCCGGGCCTGCTGGGGCAACCGCAGACGGACGACATCGCCGTCGCTCCAGGTGCGATCGATCCGCGCCCAGGACGGGCCGTCCGAGGCCGCGACCGCCACGCCGTTGACCTGCAGTCGGGGCCCTGTGCACCAGCCGGGGACCCGCAGTTGCAGGGGGAAGCGCACCGGCTTCGGCGTGGAGACGGTGAAGGTGATCGTGTCCTGGAAGGGGTATCCCGTTTCCTCGGTGACGGTGACCGTCGTTCCGCCGGCGACCGTGGCCCGGACGCGGCTCGGGGCGTAGAGCGCGGCGACGAGGCCGCCGTCGGCGCCGGAGAGCCAGAGTTCCTCGGTGAAGTACGGCCATCCCATGCCGTAGTTGTGGGGGCAGCACCGGTACTGGTCGACGCCCGCCTGGAAGGCCTGCATGGCGAAGCCGTTCTGGAACTGCCCCTGCGTCTTGGGGCGGTTGTCGAGGTCGACGCTGTTGGCGCTGGTGATGTAGTGAACGGACTTGCCGTCGGGGTCGAGTGAGGCAGGGAGCATGTTGAAGGCCAGGTCCTCGCAGCGGTCCGCCCAGACCGGGTCTCCGGTGAGCCGCGTCAACAGCTCGTGGCTGGCCATGAATTCGACGATGCCGCAGGTCTCGAAGCCCTGCCGGGGGTCCGCGAATCCGGGCCGGTAGTTCTCGTCCCCGGCCAGCCCGCCTCCGGGGAACCGCCCGTAGGCGCCCATCACGGTGTCGTAGGCCCGGTACGTGGCCCGGACGAGGTCCGCGGAGCCGGTCAGCAGCCCGTACTGGGCCGGCTCGCGGAAGCCCTGGGCGATGTTCACGTTGTGCCGGCTCGGGGTGGCCCCGGTCCAGTCGGCGCCGTGACCGTGCATCTTGGCGGCGAGATCCAGCAGGAACGCCTCACCGGTACGGCGGTGGAGCCATACGGCGATGTCGAGTCCGTCGCCCCAGCGGTAGGACACCCAGCTGGTATTGAAGGCACCCGGACCCTGGGCGTTCATGTAGCGGAGAAAACGCACGAGGAACGGCACGATCCGCTGGTCGTGGGTGTATTCCTCGTGCGTTCGCAGTGCTTGCAGGAGCGGCAGGAAGGGCCAGAAGTCCGGCCCGCCGCCGAGTGCCGTGCGCAGGGCGCGCGGCCCGAAGAAGCCGTCGCTCTGCTGGGTCGCGAGGATCCCGTCGACCCACTCGCGCGACCGCGCCAGGGCGTGCGCATCGCCGGTGGCGATCGCCAGCGGGATGTAGCCGCGCAGCCAGTACGGCACCTCCTCCCAGGCGTCGTGCTCGGGATGCACCCAGCCGGTCGCGGTGAAGTCGAGGAAGTGCGAGAAATTCTCGTACGTCCCGCACAGACCGGCGAGCTGCAGCCGGAGCTGCCCGGCGAGCCAGCCACGGGCGACCACGCTTCCCGGCGGGAGTTTCCGGAACGCGTCGGCCGGCGTCGTCTCGGCACGTGGCCGGGGCGCGGCGACCGCGGCCCCCGCGGACGCACCTCCGAGAACCGCGCCGCCCAGCGCACCGGAGCCTAAGGCGAGCGCTCTCCGTCTGCTCACTGACATGCAGGTGACCTGCCTTCCGCAAAGGGTCCGCTTGCAGTGTGACAACGTTGTCCCGCCCGGTTCGGCAGGGCTGGTCCGAAACGTCGGATCATCGGGATCCGGCTCCGCGGCGCTTCCGGGAACGAAGGTACCGAGGGTTTCTACAACGTTGGAAATGGCGCCGCGGACATGACAGCACGATGGGACCCCGCTGTCCAGAAGGGCGTCACGAACCGCCCGTGCGAGCCGGCCGGCGAAACTCGCGGACCTCCGGGGGGGGGCAGGCATCAGGTTCCGGCGACGGATCGCCGGCCCGCGTCCATGGCCCGGTAATGGGCGGCGAGCCGGGACCGGGGCACCTCGGAGTCGTACACGGCCACCTTGCCGATCGCGCCCTTGAAGAAGGACTTGGTGCCGGCGGCGCCGATCCGCATCGGGGCGTCGGTGTTGCTGGGGGTGATGTCGTAGTCGTCCAGGGCGTCCTGGTCACGGAGCACGCCGTTCTTGTAGACCTTGACGTACCCGGTGGGATAGGCGGCGCTCTTCTCACGGGTGTTGATGACGAGCGCGAAGTGGATCCATTCGCCGGGGCGGACCCGGTCCTCGAAGTACGATCCGGCGCCGAGGCCGCCGCCGCGGTTGAAGACGTATCCGCTGATGCGGTTGGCGCGCTCCTCGGTGTTGCCCCGCGAATACATACGGGCCAGCCACTCGACCCGGGCCTCCTTGCCGGAGACCTTGCCCAGCCAGTTGACGTAGCCCGTGCCCGCGGTCCTGGCGAAGGTCAGCGTGTCGGGCCGCATCCACGCCTCCACAGTGAGTTCACCGGTCGTGGTGACCGAGAGCCGGTCACTGTCCGGGACCTCCACATACTGGGAGGTCCCGTCGAAGAGGGAGGCCTGGTTCCCGTTGGGCATGGAGGTGACCCCGGGTGCGTGATGCCAGGTGGCCTCGACCGCACCCGCGGACCGGTTCGCGCCGTGCCCGGCGCCGAGCGGCAGATAGAGGGCCGGCGAGTCGGCCCGCACCTCCACGTCGTACGACCCGGGCGGGTGCGCCGAAGAGGCCGGACCGCCGCAGGCCGTCTGTGTCATCGCGCCGCCGGCGATAACGGCCGCCACGAGGCAGGCCGTTCGCCGTCTTCGCGTCACGACCGGGCCGTCCGGCGCTCGACGGGAGAGCGCCCCAACGGTTCGTCCGGCAGGGAGAATCGACAGCAATATGCCGCCGCGATGCCACAAGTCATGAGGAATTCCCGCTTGTTCGCGTTCACAGTCGGCCCGGACAGCGGGCACGACACTTCGCGGTGGTGAGACCACTCGCCTGATCCGGCGCCCCGGTCGGCTTCACCGGTGCGGCGCCTCGCTCACGGAACGGCAACTCCGCGGCTTCGCCCATCCTTCCACGGAACGCCTTCACGAAGCAGGGGCGAAAGTCCGTGGCACGTCGGCATGAAGCAGGAGCGCCCATCCGGAACCGCACCAGAGGCGCGACTCGGCGCATTTCCGGTCAAGCCCCAAACGATGTGAAATGCGCCACTTTCGCCGATCCAGAATTGACTGCCACATCACACCACCACGAGCACAGGGAGGACCCCTCTGCGCGCGAAAGCGGAGAGAAAGCCCTGCTCAAAGGGCAGGTAGCCATTTCATAAACAGGTCGAAATGGTACATAACCCACCTTTCCTAGCATTTGACCACTAAACAATCCATTGGGATGGTTGTGTTGCCCAAGGACATTGCGGCGGACGTGAAGTCCCCACCGAGGCAATGCGTGCGCGCCGGTCGGCGTGCAACCCACGAGCGACATCTGGAGCGTCGATCATGCTTACGAGCACCCTGCCTGCCACCCAAGGACTGCACCTCGGCGAAGCTTTCGAGACCCTCGGCGGTCAAGTCTCGCTGGACGCGCGGGATGTGGGGGCCGTGGCGGTCGTGGGCCTCGGTTATGTCGGACTGCCGACCGCGCTCGGCCTGCTGGCCGCCGGCACCGAGGTGATCGGCATCGACGCGAGCACGGAACGGCTGGAGGCCATCCGCGGCGGCGACGTCGACCTGCTGCCCAGCGACCTGGAGCGGCTGTCGGAGTTCAACGGCGATCCGCGCTTCACCCTCACCGACGACCCGTCGGCGCTCGCCCGCGCCCGCACCGTGCTGGTGTGCGTGCCCACCCCGGTGGACCAGCATCTCGCCCCCGACCTGCGGGCGCTGACCGGCGCTGCGGCCACCGTCGTCGAGCACGCCGTCCCCGGCCAGCTGCTGATGCTGACCTCCACCACCTACGTCGGCACCACCCGTGACCTGCTGACCGAGCCGCTGACCGAGCGCGGCTTCACCGTCGGCGAGGACATCTTCGTGGCCTTCTCGCCGGAGCGGATCGACCCCGGCAACGCCAGCCACACCCAGGACACCACCCCGCGCGTGGTCGGCGGCGCCGGCCAGGAGACCGTCGACCGGGCCATCTCCGTGCTGTCCCGCACCGCCTCCTCGGTGTACGTGCTGCCCTCGCCGGAGGCCGCCGAGATGACCAAGCTCTGGGAGAACACCTTCCGCGCGGTCAACATCGCCCTGGCCAACGAGTTCGCCGACAACTGCCGCGTCCTCGGGCTGGACCCGATCCCGGTGATCGAGGCCGCCTCGACCAAGCCGTTCGGCTTCATGCCCTTCTACCCCGGCCCCGGAGTGGGCGGGCACTGCATCCCCTGCGACCCGCACTACCTGCTCTGGCAGCTGCGCGCCGAGCGTGTGACCTCCCCGCTGGTAGAGGCCGCCATGAACGCCATCGCCGGCCGCCCGCGCCATGTGGTGCGCCGGGTGCGCGAGGCGCTGGGTGAGCGCGGCAAGCGACTCACCGGGGCCCGGATCCTGATCGTCGGCATGGCGTACAAGCCGGGCGTCGAGGACCTGCGGGAATCGCCCGCGCTGGAGATCTTCGACGAACTCGTCCACGAGGGCGCCGAGGTCCGCTTCACCGACTCGATGGTGCGCGCCGCCCGGGTGGCCGGGGGCATCCAGGAGAGCGTGATCGCGCCCGAGGACCACGAGTGGGACCTGGTGCTCGTGCACACCGTGCACCCGAACGCCGACCTGTCCTGGCTGAACGACCGCGACGACGTCCTGGACGCGACCTACCGCCTGGACTCCGTGGAGACCCGGGAGACGCTGTGAGCGACCTGCGGACGCCGGGAGCCGCGGACGCGGCCCTCGAGGTGCCCGGGGCAGTGCTGCCCGGGGCGCCGGGAGGCGGCGTGCCAGGTCAGGCGGCTCCGGCCGAATCTCCCGACACCGACACCGACACCGACACGACGGCCGGCCGTGAGGACGCGACCGTCCCGGTGGGCGCCGCCTCGTGCGGACTGATCCTGCCGAACCCGCACCCCAGGGCGACCGCGCCGCTGCCGCGGGTCCGCTCGTCCGCCGTCGTGGGCAGGCCGCCCGGCCCGCTGACCCGCTGGACGAACCGGATGCAGACCGACGTGCGCTTCGCGGTGCGCCGGGTGCTGGCGATGTTCTGCCTGCTGCCGCTGGGCCTGGTCCTGGCCCGCGAGCTCCCGCTGGTGCCGGAGAAGCCGATGGTCATCGGCTACGGCATCACCGTGCTGGTCGGCACCATCGCCATGCTGCAGATCGCGTACAGCCGCTACGACGACCCGTCGGTCCGTACGCTCCGCAGGCGCCCCAAGGACCTCGCCTCCTTCCCGTCCCTGCCCGACGTGCCGAAGGTGAGCTTCCTGCTCGCGGTCAAGGACGAGGCCGAGTACATCGAGAGCTGTGTCCGCTCGATGGCGGCCAGTGACTACCCGGACCTGGAGATCATCGTGATCGACGATCTCTCCGAGGACGGGACGCGCGAGATCCTGGACGGACTGGCGCAGGAGCTCGGCATCACCCTGCTCAAGCTGGAGAAGAACCTGGGCAAGAAGCACGCCCTGGTCAGGGGAGCGGGCATCGCGACCGGCGACGTGCTGGCGTTCACGGACTCCGACTGCGTCCTGGCGTCCGACGCGCTGCGCAAGTGCGTGCAGGCCCTGGTCGACCACCCCGAACTGGGCGCGGTCAGCGGCCACTGCCGGGCACTGAACGTCGACGAGACGCTCTTCACCCGGGCCCAGGACGTCTGGTACGAGGGGCAGTTCCGGGTGGCCAAGGCCGCGGAGTCCGTCTTCGGATCGGTCACCTGCGTCTCCGGTCCGCTGGCGGTCTTCCGCCGGGACGCGGTGTACAACTACTTCCCGGCCTGGGCCGGCGACCGCTTCCTGGGCGCCCCCTTCCGGTTCGCCACCGACCGTCAGCTCACCGGTTACCTGCTGGGACAGCTGTGGGTCGGCAAGAAGCTGAAGAAGCAGTACGCCGACTCCCCGTTCGTCACCGCGCAGGACTATCCCGAGCGCAAGTGGCGCATCGGCTACGTCCAGTCGGCCAAGGTGTGGACCAACGTCCCCGAGCACTTCCGGCCGTTCATGAAGCAGCAGATCCGCTGGAAGAAGAGCTTCATCCGCAACACCTTCTTCACCGGAACCTTCATGTGGCGGCGGGGCGTCGGCCCGTCCTGTCTGTACTACGGGCATGTGCTGTGGGTGCTCGCCGCGCCGCTGATGGCGGTCCGCCACATGATCTGGTCGCCGATACAGGGCGGCATGTTCGTGAGCGTGCTGTATCTGTGCGGCGTGGTCCTCAAGGGCAGCATCTGGGGTCTGGCGTTCAAGATCGACAACCCGGGTGACCCCCGATGGCGCTACCGGCCGCTGATGAGCCTGTTGTCGGCGCTGCTGCTGTCGTGGCTGCTCCCCTACTCCCTCGCGACCATCCGTCGCGGCGTCTGGTCAAGGACTCGGTGATGAAGAAGTTCCCGCGGAGAAAGGTGGTCCGGGTGATCACCGATGTGGTCGCCATCGCGATGGTGAGCTGCATCTATCTGGTCGTTCTGTCACGAGGAAACGTGCTGTCATGGCTCTGAGGCGCACGCTCGAGGAGCCTGCCGACCTGCTCGTGCACGACCACGGCCACGGTCCCGAGCCCTGTTCCCGCGGTGACTACGCCGAGAAGGCGGGCCACGACCGCAGCCGTGGCCGCGGTCACGGCTGGGGCCGGGGCTGGACGCAGTGGCCCGTCCGCGTCCTGCTCGGGGCACTCACGCTTTCCGTGGTGGTGGCGTCGGGCGCCGCCGGCATCGAGCGCTACCTCAGCCTCAAGTACATGACCCCGCAGGCACCGCTGTCCCGGACGTCCTTCACCTCCGCGGACCAGGTCGACTGGACGAGGCAGGGCCTGGGGCTGCCGGAGCACGCTCCGCCGGTGGTGCTGACCTTCCACGACGTCAACGAGAAGAGCACGAGCCCCTACGCGATCACCCCGGAGGCCTTCGACGCCCACCTGACCGCGCTGGAGAAGGCCGGCTACCGCACCCTGAGCGCGAAGCAGTTCACCACCTACATGAACGGCGGTCCGACGCCGCGCCGTTCGGTGCTGCTGACCTTCGACGACGGCACGGACGGGCTGTGGAAGTACGCCGACCGCATCCTGGCCAAGCACAAGATGCGCGGCACGATCTTCCTGATCACCGGGTCGATGGACAAGCACCGCCCCTACTACCTGACCTGGCGCGAGATCGAGCGGATGCACAACTCGGGCCGCTGGGACTTCCAGAGCCACACCCGGGCCATGCACAGCGTCAAGCCGGTCGACGCCACGGGCAACACGGGCGCGCCGCTGGTGAACCGCCTGTGGCTGCAGGACGAGGGACGGCGGGAGAACCCGGCCGAGTACCGCGCCCGCGTGCTCCACGACCTCGCCGGCTCCGTCAAGGACATCGCCGGCCACGGCATGCCGGCCCCGACGATGTTCGCCGTCCCCTTCTCCGACGGACCGGGTCAGCAGGACGCCGACTCACAGGACTCGCTGGCCAGGCATCTGCTCAAGGAGATGTTCCCGCTCGTGATGACGGACCATTCGAGCGTTCCGCTCACCGCCAGCCGGCGGTCCGCGTCGGCGGGTCTCGTCCAGCGCGTCGAGGTCTTCGCCCGGACCACTCCCGACGAGATGCTGGCGGGCGTCCGGCAGAACGTCCAGGTCTCACCCGACGTGCGCGATCCCCTGGACGAGACGGAGAACTGGGGAGGGCGCCAGACCCGTACGAGCTTCGACGTCTTCCTGGGCAGGGCGCCGAAGTCGGCGCAGACACCCCGGTACGCCAAGGCCGACTACCGGCCGAACAGCAGCGTCGACTGGACGGACTACAGCGCCACCGCGCTCATCGGGTCGCTGGGCAACGGCACCAACCAGGCCGCGCTGGGTGTCCGGTCCAACAGCAAGGAACCGATGACCGTGGTCGTCACCCGGAACCGGGCGACGCTGCTGGCGAACGGCTACAAGGTGGCCTCCCGGCCGCTGGACCCGAGGTCCGATCACACCGTGACCGTCGAGGTCGGACGGGACACCACCACGGCCTCCATCGACGGCCGGGTGAGACTGAGCCATGAGTCCAACCAGCCGGCCGATCAGCTCTCCGGCGGTGTCACCATCCGTTCCGGCATCAACAAGGCCGGGAACCGGTGGCCGGTCTTCAAGTCGCTCGACATCTCGCCGCTGCACGGTGCGTCGGGCCGCCCATGACCTGACGGCCGTCCGGGACTGCGTGGGACCGGACCGGTGGGACCGGTCCGGTCCCACGGAGCCGGTGTCCGGCAGAGCGGGCGCAGGTCTCGGTGTCGCCCCGGAGACGGGGCGACGGTGCCGGGCCCGCGCGCCGACCCGTACGTGAGCGGCCGCTCACGTGCCGCTGTTGATCTTGGCATCGGTCACCGCGCCGTCGCTGACGTTCCACTTGTCCAGGACCTTCCCGTAGGAACCGTCCCGGATGGCGGCGTCCAGGGCCGCCTGGAGTGCGTCCCGCAGTCCGGCGTCCGAACCCAGCACCGCGATACCGTACGGGCCGGGACCGATCTGCTCGCCGATCACCTCGAAGTCCTCGCCCCCGCCCGCGGTCTTCGCCGCGTAGGCGACCGTCGGATAGTCGGCGACGTCGGCCACCGCACCGCCGGACTCGAGGCGGGCCTGCGCCTCGTCATGGGTGTCGTAGGCCTCGATGTCGATCGGCTCGTCGCACTTCTGGGCCTGCAGCAGGTCGTACGCGGTGCTGCCGCTCTGCACGGCCACCTTCTTGCCGCAGAGGTCGGCCAGTGACTTGATCCCCTCAGGGTTGCCCTTCTTCACCATGATCGACGATCCGGCGGTGAAGTAGTCGACGAAGTCGATGTTCTCGCCGATCTTCTCCCCGGTGGAGGGGTCCAGCCCCTGCTGACGGTCCTTGGTGTCGGTCATCGCGGACATCACGACGTCGTACTGTTTGGCCCGCAGGCCGGTGAGCAGGGTGTCGAACGCGCTGTTGGCGAACTGGAACCTCACCCCCAGTTGCCTGCCCAGCACGGCGGCGAGGTCGGGATCGACTCCGGTCGGCCTGCCGTTCCGGATGAACTCCATCGGCGGGTAGAGCATGTCCGAGCCGACCTTGATGACGCCGGCCTTCTTCACCGGCGCCGGCAGTTCGTCGTACAGCGGCGCCGCCGTGCCGGTGCCGGACGCGGAGGGCGAAACGCCCTTCGGGCTGTCGTCGCCGCAACCGGTGAGAGCCAGCGCGACGGCGACCGTCATCGCTCCGAGCGGGGCGAGGTGTTTCATCGCCGTGAAGCCGCCGCCGGCACATGTGGTCATGAGCCGTTCCCCCCGAGGGCGCCGGGAGCGGCCGATCCGTCCGGTGCGGGGGTGCTCGGTGACCGCAGCCCCGGGCGTCTCCCGCGTCCCGCCATCCGGACGGCTCCTTCCCGGCGCCCCACGGCACGACGAACCGGTACGCGACACACATAAACGATCATTATGTGGCATTAGGACATTTTGCCGCTTCGTGTGTCAACGCACCGGTCCCGTTCGGGGGTGTCGTTCACACCTGCGGCCCTGGCCTCGACGGACACGCCGGCCGGGGTCCCCGGCGCCGGCCGTGTGAGACCGCGCCGAGCACGCCGAACGCCGGCCGGCCGGGCCGGCGCGGCGGACGGCGATCACCCCCGGTGTTCTCCGGGGCTTCCGATCATCGACATCAGCAGACCGTGGGTCTCGCCGTCGGCGGCGACGACGAGTCCGCGGCCCGTCCGTCCGATCGGGGCGCCGTCGATCCCGGTGACGACGCAGCCGGCGGCCTCGCACAGGGCGATGCCGGCGGCGAAGTGCACGCTCCCGGACAGGTCGCCGCCGTCCGTCACGTACGCGGCGCGCTTGCCCGCGGCGACCCAGGCCAGGGCCAGCGTCGTCGAGACGACCCGAGGCCGGAAGCGGTCCACGAAGGCGGGCCGGGCCAGCAGGTCCACAGCTCGGAAGCCGGGCGCGCCCGGGAACGGCGGGTCCAGATTGACGTCCACGAGCCGGGTGGCGGAGGTGGGCGCCAAGAGCGTGTCGGCGCCGTCGTGCCGCACCCACGCGTTCTCGCCGTCGGTGAGGAACACCTCGCCGCCGAACGGATCGGCGACCGCGGCGGCGCCGCCGCCGCGCAGCGCCACGTTGACGGCCACCAGCATGGTGCCGACGGCGTAGTTGTGGGTGCCGCACAAGGGATCGACCAGCCACTGGCGTACGGCCCCCGCCGCCCCCTGCGGTCCGCCCTCCTCGCCGAGCACGGCGTCATCGGGCCGGGCTTCGCGGAGAACGCCGAGGATCGCCTTCTCGGCCTCGATGTCGGCGGCGGTGGCGAAGTCCCCGCCGCCCTTGTCGATGCGCGCAAGACGCCGGCCGTACAGGGCCCGCACCACGTCCGCGCCGGCACGCGCCGCCGCTGCCGCGACCGCGGCGTCGTCGAGTCCCGCATACGAGTCGGTCACGTACGCACGATATCCACGGATCCCGGCGGCCCGCCCCGGCTCCTTCGAAAGCCGAAGTCCGGTTGCCCGACCGCACTCTCAGGACGGGTGGGCCCGCCGGGATCCGTGGGGCTGGGGGGCCGGTTGTCAGTGGCCGACGCTAGCGTTCGCTGCATGGTCGCACTCGGCCCGGGACGGACTGACCTGGGTGAACTGTGCGCTCGTCTTGTGTTCCTGACGCGAAAGGCTGTGGCTCGTGGGGTGGCTGTCGGCGGGTGACGGGTATGAAGTCGCCCTTGTGGAGGGGCGGGTGGCCGTGCGTGCCACCACGGGCCGGGCGGCGGGACGGCAGCTGAAATCGCTCCCGCGCGCGCTCAAGGACCACCCGGAGGTGGACCGGCTGCGACGGTTCGCCGAATGGCTCGAACGGCACGCCACGGCGTGTGTGGCGCAGGTCGACGCGTGGATGGTGTCGTCGCTGCCCGTGCCCACCGGGCTGCTGGCCCGGGTCTGGCCGGACGAGGCCTGGCAGTCCGCGCTGCGGGACCTGGTCGTGGTCGGTGACGACCCGGACGACGTGGGCTTCCTGCGCGGCGCCACCGACGCCGGCGAGCTGCGGCTGGTGAACCTGGACGGCGAGACCGTCCGGATCGCCCCGCGCACGGTCTCACTGCCGCACCCGGTGCTGCTCCCGGACCTCGACGACCTGCGCGACTTCGCGGCCGAACTGGGCATGGTCCAGCGTGTCGAGCAGATCCACCGGGCGATATGGCGGCGGCCGGAGGATCTCCGTGCCAAGTCCACCGAGGTGAGGGAGTTCGCCGGGGGCTCGTTCCGCTCCCGCTTCGCGCTCGCCGCACGGGCCAGCTCGCTCGGCTACGGCGTGTCCGGGGGGTACGCGACCGCCCGGGTGCGGGACGGCGTACGCACCTTCGACGCCTCGGTGTGGATCGGGGAACCGTACTGGGACGGCGAGGCCGAGACCGGGGCGCTCACCTGGCAGGACCAGGACGGCCGCGCCCTGCCGCTGGCCGAGGTGGGACCGGTCGCCTGGTCGGAGGGGATGCGGATGGCCGCGGCGCTGTACGCCGGCCGCGTCATCGAGGAGGGCAAGAACGCATGAGCGGGGGAACGCGGGTGTCGTACGAAGAGCTGCTGACGGCGGGTGCGGTGCTGCCGCCCGACACGGAGGACGCCGGGGAGCAGGCGGTGCCGCTGACGGCGCGGACGTACCGTCACCCGGGCCTGGACGAGCGGGTGGTGGTGCGGCTGGTCGCAGGCGAGCTGGGGGCGGCGGAGGACCTGGCAGCGGGCTTCCTCGGCCTGGAGCCGGACGCCGAGCCCGTCGTGGTCGGGTTCGGGCCGCGCCAGTCGCTGGGCTTTCCGGAATGGGTCCTGGTGCACCACCCGCAGGACGGTCATCACGCGCTGCGCGTGGTGCCGGACCTGGAGCGGGCCGGGCGCCAGGTCAAGTCCCGTCCGAAGGCCGCTCTCGACGCCTTCGTGGAACTCGGGGACCGGCTGGCGGCCTCGGTGCCGCACTTCCTTCCGACGTTCTACGAGCAGGCCGGGCGCGTGTTCCTGGCGGAGGAGAACGCCACCTACGCCGCCCAGTTGTTCACGCGTGCCCGCAAGGCCGAGGCGGAGCACGGTCTGGCGGTGCAGGAGGAGCGGCTGGACGCCGTGTTCCTGGAGTTCGCGCTGGCCGGGGCACTCCCGGTGAAGGTGCTGTCGGGCTATGCCAGGGAGTTGGCGGCGCGGGTGTCGGCCGAGGACGCGCTGCGGCGCTTCACCCGGCTGTGCCTGCGCCGCACGGCGGGCGGGCTGCCGCCGTCGGTGCAGATGGCGACCGACCTGCGCAAACTGGCCCGGGCCGCCGGCCGGGACGCGAACCTCACGGAGCAGGAGTACGTCCGCGAACTCCTCGCCCTCCCGGCGACCCTGCGCGCAGCGGCCGGCTGGTGGAAGGGCCACCGCACGGCACTGATCGCCCTCGCCACGCGCGAGCCGCAGGTGCGCGGCACCCTGCTCGACCTGATGCCCGCCGCACCCGACAGCGACATGCCGGCGATGTGGCTGGAGCTGCTGGAGACCTCCGGCTCCACCGCGGGCCTGTGGGACGACTCCCTGCCCGAGGACCAGCGACCGCAGGACGGTGCCGCGGGCTGGCTGGAGCGGTTCCTGAGCTACTGGCAGCGGGCCAGGTCGTGGCGTGACCCCAGCCGCATGGCCGAGCTGTATCCCCTGGTGGAGCGGACCGCGGACCGGCTGCGGGCCGAACTGGGCGCGTCCGGCGGCGCGTTGAGGGTCGTCCACGATCTCGACCTGATCGACCTGCTGCTGTCGCTGGACGTTCCGGTGGCCGCTCCCCGGAAGGGTGACCAGCTGCTGCTGTCGCAGTGGGCCCTGGGCGAGGGGCGCCGCGACCTGCTGTCGGTGGCCGCCGACAGCCGCTTCCACGGGGCCTTCCGACAGGGCGCGGACCGGTTCGGCGACGACGCCCAGTCGCTGCGGGCGATCGCGCTCCTCGCGGCCTCGCCCGGCGGCCGTCCGCTGCTCGCGGACTGGGTGCGCACGGTCGTACGCCGGTTCACCGCCGTGGGCCTGCCCCAACTGCCCGACGCGCTGGCGCGGTTGAAGTGGCTGCCCGCCGAGGCGCTGATGCTGGCCGAGGACGAGGTGCGTGAGGCCGCCGGCACCGACCTCGCGCCGGTGCTGGCGCGCACCCTGCGGGCGGGGCTCTTCGACGAACTCGGCTGGCCCGCCTGGGAGGACGCGGTCGCCTCCCTCGTCCCCAGGTCCGACGTCGAGGACGTGGTCGTCGCCGACGCCTGGCCCCATCTCGTCGTGGCCGGGGCGTCCCAGGCACGGGTGATCGGCGCCGAGGGCACGCTCCTCACCCATGACCTGCGGATTCCTTCGAACAGCCACTGGGGCGATCCCGGCTTCCACCACGTGGACGGAGAGCTTCTCGTCTACTGGAACGACCGCACCGAGGGCCTGCGCGGCTACTGGCACAGCCACCCCGACCGTCCGCTGTCCCTGGAGGGCGCCCGGAACACCCGGGGCACCCGCATGGACTGGTACCACGGCAACGGTCCCATCACCCTGTCGCTGCCCGGCGGCGGCCGCACGACCGGCGGCGGGGTCCTGCACGCCGGGGACACCACCCTGCCCGAGGAACGCCAACTGCTCTGCGACGGCGTCTCGTACTGGGTGTGGAGCGCCGACGGCGGGGCGCACGACTGGCACGAGTACGACCCGGCGACGGGCGAGACGGGGCGTGCGAGCAAGCCCGCCTTCCTCGCCGACGCCCTGCGGGACGCCCCCGAGGGCAGCACATTCGGCGGGGGCCGGCTGGCCCCCTCGCCCACCGCCGGCGCCACGCCCGCCTCCGCGCCCGTGGACGGGCTGGTCGGTCTGCGTGTCGTGGGGCTGCCCGACGGCTCCACTCGCGCCGAGGATCTGGCCGGACACACCGTCACCCTGCCCGCGGACGCGGGCCGGCCCTCGGCGCTCGTGGTCTTCCCCGGCGCCGAGCAGGCCACGGCCGTCGTCCGTGGCAGCTGGAGCCTGGCCGTCGTGGACGCGGACGGAGTCACCACCTCGGTGGCCAAGACCGACCGCGCGCCCGGAGCGTTCGGCGAGGGTTCGCTGCTGCTGCCGCCGGTGCAGTACTGGGAATGCCTGACGGCCCGCGATCCCGAGGGCTCCGCGTCGCTGCGGCACGTCGACCGCGACACGGCGGCGGCCCTGCTGTCCGCCGCGGGCGGCGAGAACGGGGACAAGGACAAGGACAAGGAAGTCCTGCCCGGTGCGATCCGTTCCCTTCTCCCGGTCACCCACACCGCGCTGGTCGCGGGGATCGCCGGTGTCGTACGGCACGCCGCCGGTCAGCAGGCCGTCCTGGACGCGGTGGCCGCCCGGCTCACCCGCGCCCTCGACGGCGGCCCGCAGGAGGAGAGCCCGGCCGGCCCGCCGGACACCGTGCTCCTCGACGCGGCGAACGGTCTCTGCGACTCCACCCGCTCCTGGTGGAACCAGGACAAGGAGGCCGACACCGTCTTCCGTGCCCTGCGCGAGTTCGAGCGGGCGACCCGGCTCACCGACGCCGCCGTGGCCGAGGGTTCGGCGGCACCCCTGCACCTCGACGGACGACGGGTGCCCGTCGGTCAGCCGGGCCTGGAGACGCTGCTCGACCGCGTGTCCGCCCTGGCCTTCCGGGCAGCGGCCCGCACCACCCCCGACGACCACCGGGAGGCCCTGGGGGCCCTGCTCACCGAGTTCGACGCCCTGGGCCTGGCGCCGTCCGCCGGTCCCTCGCCCTGGCGCAAGGTGGAGCTGCACCTGGGAGCGGACGTGGTGCGCACCCCGTCGGGCGAATGGCGTGAGGGCGTGTGGAACGGGCTGCTTCCCCTGGGCGACGGTTCCTTCGTCGCCGTGGTGGGACGTGTCTCGCAGGGCGACGACGGCTGTGTCTTCACCGGCTTCTTCCACGATCCGGCCGGGCGCTTCGAGACGCCCGAGCCCTACACGCTCCGGACGTCCGCCCCGCTGGGCGAGGACGGTCCCGCGGGCCGGCTCGGCGCGTTCCTCGGGGAACTGTCCGCACGCGGACCGGCGCCCTGGTTCCCGCGGGCCGCCGAGGAGTTCGCCCGTCTGACAGGCGTCACCGATGCCATGGCCCGGCTGATCGTGGCCGGGATGCCCCAGGTCATCCACGAACGCTCGTACCTGACCCCGGAGACCTGCGCGGCCATCGGGGTGAAGCCCGGTCCCGCGGGGGTCGCCAAGGAGGAGCTGCGCCAACTGGACTCGGCGGTCCGTGCCGAGGTCGTGGCCGCGCTGCTGCCCGCCGAACCCGCCCGCCTGTGGACCGAGGGACCGGACTGGGCCGCCGCGGCCGAGGTCTGGAACAGCAGGCTGGGCCGACGGGCCGCCGTACCGGAGGAGTTGCTCGGCGAAGCGGTGCGCGCCTTCAAGTACGGACAGTGGAACGCCCGCCAGGCGCTGCCCGCGATCCTCGACCCGGCCCAGGAGCCCCGGCTCAGCCGTGACCACGAGTGGGTGGTCGAGGGCGACCGGGTCAAGTCCGTCGACAAGGAGGCGCCCGGATTCGCCGGACCGGTCCTGATCGGCTTCGTCGGACTCGCCGCCTGGCTCGCCCACCGGCTCCCGGCCGGTGATCCGATCCGCGCCGCGCTGCCCGCCGCGCTCGACGCCGTACGCGACCGGTTGTCCCACCCCGGGCTGATGCTCGACCTCGGGCGGTACGTCAGCATCACCGACTTCCGGAAGACGGCGGGCGCACCCACGGAGGTCGGCGAGGGCTTCGAGCGGTACGGGGCCGTCGTGCTCGCCACGCACGACGACCAGCCGTCCCCCGCCCTGCGGGTCTCCCTGCTCGACGAGGCGGGCCAGGACCCGTACCTGCCCGCGCTGCGCGTCGACGGCCAGCGCCCCTACCACGTGGAGGTGGCCCTGCGTCTGGCCCGCTCCGCCCGCTTCGAGGCCCTGCTCGCCGATCCGGGCGACCCGCAGGCGGGCGAGCGGGGCAAGGACGGCACCTGGTGGCCGCAGGACCCGACCCGCTCGGTGCCGGACCTGGTCACGGAGGCCGCCAAGGAGTACGGGCTCGGGGAGGACGCGGCGGCGCTCTATCTGATGCTCCTCGCCATGCCCGATCCGACGGACCGGATGACGGCCCGGTGGACGGGGTGGAAGCCGGCCCGTCTCAAGGCGGCCCGTGCCGAACTGGCCGCCACCGACCTGGTGGTGGAGGCCAGCCGCACCCGGGCCGGACGCTCGCTGTTCCTGCCCGGCGGCTGGGTGGTGCCGAAGGCCCCGCGCGTTCCGCTGGAGCAGTGGAAGCGGCCGCTCTACGACGACCTGCTGTGGCGCGAGGAGGCGCTGCTCGGCGTGATCGCGCCGACCGAACCGGTCGCGGATCTGTACCGACGGGCCTGGCGGCTGGTCCAGGAGGGCGGCGGGCCGCGGTTCGAGGAGTTCACGGTGCGACCCGGCCGCCGCCGCTGACGCACGGCCGGGCCCCGGCGGTCTCCGGCGAGGGCCCGGCACTTTCCCCCTGACGACACACGTACCTACCGATCAAGGAACACGCATGCCCCCGACCGACACGGCGACGGCCCTTCCGGCACGGCAGACCCTGCCCGCCGAGGAGCGCCACGCCACCGAACTCGCCTTCCTCGCCGCCCACGACACGGGCCCCCGCCCGCCCGGCTGGCGGCTGACGCCCCGCGCCGTGATCACCTTCGTCTGCGGCAGCGGCGGCGAGTCCCTCGCGCTCCCCGAGCGCCACGACACGCTGCCGGACAAGCTGGTCATCACCCCCAAGTTCGTCGGCGAACGCGCCCTGGTGGAACGGTGTGTCGTCACCCTCGCCGGAGAACGCGGGCTCCTGCTGGTCGGTGAGCCGGGCACGGCCAAGTCCATGCTCTCCGAACTGCTGTCCGCCGCCGTCTGCGGCACCAGCGCACTGACCGTCCAGGGCACCGCGGGCACCACCGAGGACGCCCTGCGCTACGGATGGAACTACGCCCTGCTGCTCGCCCAGGGCCCGACGCCGACGGCGCTCGTCGACTCCCCCGTGCTGGCCGCCATGCGCGCCGGGCGGGTGGCCCGCGTCGAGGAGATCACCCGCTGTCTGCCCGAGGTGCAGGACGCGCTGGTGTCGATCCTGTCCGACCGGCGGATGAGCGTGCCCGAACTGGCCGGCACGGACGACGCCCAGGTCGCGGCCGCCCCCGGGTTCACCGTCATCGCCACCGCCAACCTGCGCGACCGCGGCGTCTCGGAGATGTCCGCCGCGCTCAAGCGCCGCTTCAACTTCGAGACCGTGCACCCGATCGCCGACGTCGAGGCCGAGACCTCGCTCGTACGGCGGCAGGCGGTCGCGGCCGTCGAGCGGGCCGGCGCCGTCTTCGGCGTCGACGACGCGGTCCTGGACGTGCTGGTCACCGTCTTCCGTGACCTCAGGGCCGGGCGGTCCGCGGAGGGCTGGGACGTGGAGCGGCCGGGCACGGTCATGTCGACGGCCGAGGCGGTGCAGGTCGCGGTCTCCCTCGGGGTGGCCGCCGCCTACCTCCCCGGGGCCGACTCGCTCGATCTGGTCCCCGGTCACCTGCTGGGCGTCGTCCGCAAGGACGACCCGGCCGACCACGCGCGGCTGCTCGGCTACTGGGACGGTCCGGTGCGCCGCCGCGCCGAGGACGGTTCCGCGCTGTGGCGCAGGCTCTGGGACCTGCGGGAGAACCTCCGGTGACCCACCCCCAGGATCCACGGGCGGCCGTCGCCGCCCTCGCCGGCTCCGTGGCGCCGTACCTGCTGGGCGTACGGCACCACAGTCCGGCGCTCGCCTCGGCGGTGCCCGCCCTGCTCGACGCCTGCGGGGCGGAGGTCGTGTGCGTGGAGCTGCCCGCCGACTTCCAGCCGTGGCTGCCCCATCTGGCCGCTCCGGGCACGCTCGCGCCGGTCGCGCTCGCCGGGGCGGGCGCGAACGGCCGGCTCGGCTTCTATCCGTTCGCCGACTTCTCCCCGGAGCTGGCCGCGGTCCGCTGGGCCCGGGACCGTGGAGCGGACGTCGTGTGCTGCGATCTGCCGATGTCCGATCCCCGGTGGACCGCGGAGGGTCCCCTCCCCTCGGGTGACACGCGGACCGCGGTCGCCGAGGAGGTGCCCGTGCCCCCGCCCGTCTCCTTCGGGAACGCGCTGGCCGCGTCCGGGACCGGCCGTGACGGCGACGATCTGTGGGACCGCTGTGTGGAGGTCCTCGCCCCCGGCTCCACGCCCGAGGCGATCCGCCGCGCCGCGCTCGGGGTCGGCTGGGCACTGCGCAGCGACGCCGAGGCCTCGGGCGGGGCACCGGCCCTGGACCTGGCCCGTGAGGCCCACATGCGCGAGACGATCGCCCGCGCCGCGGAGGACGGGCGCCGGGTCGCGGCCGTCGTCGGCGCGTTCCACGCCCCGGCACTGACGGCCACCGGCCGGACGATGGCGTCCGACACAGCTCCGGGTCCGGATGCGGGGCCAGGCTCAGGTTCGGGACCGGGTTCAGGTTCAGGCTCGGATTCGGGCTCGGCGCCCGGTTCGGATTCGGGGCCGGGTTCGGGTTCGCCTGGGGGTACCTCCGGGACGGGTTCGGCGGCTGTCGGTCACGGCTCCGGCGCGCGGCACCCGGACGTGGTCACCTCTCTCGTCCCCTACGCCTTCGACCTGCTGGACTCCCGCTCCGGCTACCCGGCCGGCATCCGGGACCCGCGCTGGCAGCAGGCGGTGTTCCGGGCCGGGGGCGACCCCGGGCAGGTGCGGGACGCGGCCGCGCGAGCGGTCACCGACGTGGTCCGCGAGCTGCGCGCGGCCGGGCATCCCGCCGGAACGGGCGAGGCCGCCGAGACCCTGCGGATGGCGGAGGACCTCGCACGGGTGCGCGGACTCGCGGCGCCGGGACGCGGCGAGGTCGTCGAAGCGCTGACGAGCGTGATGGGCCAGGGCGAACCCCTGGGCCGCGGCCGTGCCCTCGCGCGGGCGCTCGAAGCGGTCCTGGTCGGCACCGACCGGGGCCGGATCGCGCCGGGCACCCCGCGCTCCGGTCTCGGCCCGTGCGTGGAGGCGGAGGTCGCCGCGCTGCGGCTGCCCGGCCCCGACGACCCCGCGGCGCGCGAGGTGCGCCTCGACCCGCTCCGCTCCGCTCTCGACGGCCGCCGCGAAGTCCTGCTCCAGCGCCTCGCCGTGTGCGGCGCCGGCTACGGCGAGGCCGTGGCGGTGGCCGGTACGGGCGACGCCGCCGCGCTGGCCACCCGGTGGCGGGTGGCCTGGACACCGTCCGTCCCCGTACGGCTGGACCTGGCCGGCATGCGAGGAGTGACCGCGGCCCTGGCCGCCGAGGGCACGCTGCGGGAGACCTTCCGCAGGGAGTCCGCCGACGGCGGGCCCACCTGCGCCCATGTCCTCGCGGCACTCGGCGCCGCCGCCCGCTGCGATCTGCCCGCGCTGGTGTCGGAGCGGCTCGCCGATGCCGCCACGCTGTTCCCCGCCACGGCGACACTGCCCGAACTCCTCGCCGCACTCGACCTGTTGGAGGCTCTGCGCCGCGGCCATCTGCCCGGCACCACCTCGGACACCCGGCGAGCCGCCGCCGAACTGGCCGGCGATCTGCTGGAGTCGGCGGTCCGCTCCCTGCCCGGCCTGGCGGGCAGCGACCGCCCGGAGGACACCGCCGCGCTCGTCGAACTGGCCTCGCGGGCCGGTGAACACCGGCTCGGACTGCGGATGGACGACGCCCTCGCCGCCCTCGCCCGCACGGGCTCCCCCCTCGTCCAGGGCGCCGCGCTGGCCGCCCGGGTGCTGCTCGACCTCGACGACGCGACCGTCCTCGGCGCGCGCACCGCGGGCTGGATCGACACGGCCACGGGCCCGGAGGCACGGCAGGCGCTGAGCCGTCGGCTCGGCGGCCTCCTCAGTGGCGCGGCCGCGTTGCTCCAGGCGGCGCCGACGGCGCTGGACCCGCTTCTCGACCGCATCGACACGCTCACCGACCGGGGCTTCCTCGACCGGCTGCCCGCCCTGCGCGGGGGTTTCGACACGCTCACCCCCGCGGGCCGCGACCGTCTCCTGCACACCGTGACCGAACGGCTCGGTGACCGTCCCGATCTGTCACTCACCGCCTCACCGCACCTCCTCGCCCTGTGGACGGCCGCGGACGCCGCGGGCCTCGCGGCCCTGCGTGCTCTGGGCCTGCCCGCCGGCACGGACGCCGCTCCGGCGGAGGAATCCGGCGTCCGTGCGATCTCCGGGAAACCCGAGGTCACCGCGCCCGCGCCCGCGGCAGGACCGGTCCCCGCGGCGGCAGCGGTGCCGCACCATGCGCCGGCAACCGCCGCCGCGGCACCGCCCGCCGCTGTCCGGCTCACCCCCGCCGACCGCTGGCGGCTGCTTCTCGGCCGGGAGACCGACAAGCTCCCGCGGAGCGCCCGCAGGTACGCGCACGCGCTCGACGAGCTGTACGGCACCGGCCGCGGTGAGGGCTCCGTCGACCTCGGCCGGGAAGGCGGCTCCCCGGGCGGGGGAGGAGGCCGCGAGGCGTCCTTCCCGACGGCCCGCGACTGGTCCGAGGAACTGGAGGCGCTGTTCGGGGCGCAGGTCCGGGAGGAGGTGCTGGCCCGCGCCGCGGACCAGGGCCGCAGCGACGTACTGGCCGAACTCGACCCCGCCACGGTCCGCCCGTCGGTCGATCTGCTGACCTCGGTACTGTCCCTCGCCGGCGGGATGCCCGAGAAGCGGCTGGCCCGCCTGCGCCCGCTCGTACGCCGTCTGGTCGACGAGCTGGCCAAGGAACTCGCGACCCGGATGCGTCCCGCCCTCACCGGGCTCGCGACACCCCGCCCCACCAGGCGCCCCGGCGGCCGGCTCGACCTGCCGCGCACCCTGCGGGCCAACCTCGCCCACGCCCGGCGGACGGCCGACGGACGCACCGTGGTGGTCCCGGAGCGGCCGGTGTTCAGCACCCGCTCGCGCAAGGAGGCGGACTGGCGGCTGATCCTCGTGGTCGACGTGTCCGGGTCGATGGAGGCCTCCGTCGTCTGGTCGGCCCTGACAGCGGCCGTGCTGGGCGGCGTACCCACCCTGTCCACGCATTTCCTCGCGTTCTCGACGGACGTGATCGACCTGACGGACCGGGTCGACGACCCGCTGTCGCTGCTTCTGGAGGTACGGGTGGGCGGCGGCACCCACGTCGCGGCCGGGCTCAGACACGCCCGTTCCCTGGTCACCGTGCCCAGCCGGACCCTCGTGGTGGTGGTGAGCGACTTCGAGGAGGGCTACCCGCTGGGCGGACTCCTGGGCGAGGTACGGGCCCTGGCGGGCTCCGGGGTGCACCTGATGGGATGCGCCGCCCTGGACGACACCGGCAACCCGCGCTACTCGGTGCCCGTCGCGCAGCAACTCGTAGCGGCCGGCATGCCCGTCGCCGCGCTCAGCCCCCTCGCCCTCGCCCGCTGGGTGGGCGACGTTCTCCGCGGAGAGACCCGATGAACCCCGAACTGCCCCCTGCGGCGCCCGATGTGGTCGCCGCCGCCGTGGAGGGCCTGACCACCAGGCTGCGCAAGAAGCTGGACGCCGCGATCGAGTCGTACGCGGCCCTGCCGGTCGTCGCCGACGGGGCGGTCCGGCGCGTGCGGTGCGGTGAGGACGCGGAGGTCGTTCTCACTCCCGGTCCCGCCGGCTCCGTCACGGGCCCGGACCAGGTGGTGTGCAGTTGTCTGCTCGCTCCCCGGTGCCTGCACCGGGCCGCCGTCCTCGGCGCCTGCCCGCTGGCCGACCCCGAGGCCGCAGGGGAGACCGAGGACGACAGCGGCACGCCCCCGCCGGACTCCGGCACGCTTGCCGACGCGGTCCTCGGCGCCCCTGCCACCGCCGCCGACGGCACCGGCGCCAGCGCCGACACCGTGGCCGTCGCTGCTCCCGGTCCGTCGCCCAGGGCCGCGGCCACCGTGTCGCCGGCCGCCGAGGCGGAGGCCGGGCCCGAGACGGCCGTCCCGCTCACCCCGGCCCAGCTGGCCGCCGCGTCCGAGCTGTGGACGGCGGCAGCGGCGCTGCTCGCGGCCGGGGTCCCCGCCGCGGGAGCGGTCCCCCAGGCCGCGTTGCTGCGGGCCGCGCACACGGCCCGGCTCGCCGGGTTGCACCGCGCCGAGGCGGCCGCGCTGCGGGTCGTACGAGGGCTGCGCGGCGCGCGGGCCCGCCAGGACGGCCATCGGCTGACCGACCTCGTCGCGCAGACGAGGGAACTGCTCCTCACCACGGCCCTGTTGGCCGCGGCCGCGCCGCGGCCGGCGCTGATCGGTACCGCCCGCCGTGCCTACCGGCCGGGTGGCAGTCTGCGGGTCCACGGGGTCTGCAGTGAGCCGGTGATCGCCGCCACGGGCTACAGCGGCGTCGTCACCCATGTCGTCTCCGAGGACGGACGCTGGTTCTCCGTGGCCGACGTCAAACCCGGCGGACCGGCTCGCGCGCAGGGCGCGGCCACCGCGACCGTCGCGCTCGGCTCCGGAAACCTGGATCACTCCCGGCTCTCCCGGGGCGGGCTGCTGATCTCCGGTGCGACGGTGTCCGGCGACGGACGCCTCGGCTCCGGCAAGGGGGTGCGGGCGACTCCGCTGACCGGTGGGTCGTCGACGTCGGGTCCGGCCGGTGGGTCGTGGACCTCGGTCCCGCTCGCCGCGCTGTTCGCCCGTCCGCTCGCCGAGGTCGTCGCCGAGCGGCTCACCGTGGCGCCGGACGCCGACCCGGAGCAGGCCGAGCAGGCGGCACGCGAGCTGGTCGGCTGTGACCTGGTCCTCGTCGGAGCTGCCGGCGATCACTTGATCGCCCGGGAACTGCCCTCCGGACGGCCGGAAACGGAGGGCGTCCTGATGCGGCTGGCCCCGGCCGGCGATCACCCCGCCCTCGCCCACACGGCCAACTTCCGTCGGCTCGCTTCCCGGCCGGGTCTGCGGCTGCGTGTCGTCGGCCGACTGGACCCGGACCGGGCCGCCACGCTCCGCCCGCTGGCCGTCGCCCCGCTGCCGGGGACCGAGGCGACCCTGCGGCTTCCCCCGGAGTGGCAGGGCCACGCCGACCTGGGCTACAACCGCCTGGAGGGCGCGCATCTGCCGCCGGCGGAGGTCGTGGCCGCCGCCGAGCCCGCTGTGGCCGGGCTCGGCCACGAAGCGCCGGACCCGCTGGCGCAGGCCCCCCTGTGGCGGCTGCGGCGGCTGGTCGAGGTCGCCGTGTCGGGCGGTCGCAGAGCCGTCGCGGAACCCGCGCGTGACGGTGATCTGCGCGGGGACCGGGCGGCCTTGCGACGTGGTGGCTTCGGCACGGCCGCGGACCTGGCGGCCGCTCTCACCGCGGAGGCCGACCGACGCACCCGTGACGTCTTCGGCCGCACCGGCGGAGCCGACCCGGACCGTTACGCACGGTCCTGGCTCGCCGCGGCGGTCTATCTGGCGGGCGTCGAACGGGCGCTGGTGCAGGCCACCTGGCAGCCGGGAGCCGCCGCTTCCTGATCAGCCGTTCTGCCGTGGCAGGCGCACCACCTGGACGAAGAAGTCGTCGATCTGGCGGACGGCCGCGATGAACTGGTCCAGATCGACCGGCTTGGTGACATAGGCGTTGGCGTGCAGTTTGTAGCTGCGCAGGATGTCCTCCTCCGCCGCCGAGGTGGTGAGGACGACGACCGGGATGTGGGACAGGTCCGGGTCCGACTTGATCTTCTCCAGGACCTGCCGGCCGTCGTACTTGGGCAGGTTGAGGTCGAGGAGGATCAGGTCGGGCCGCGGCGCGTCGGCATGGGCGGCGCGCCGGTAGAGGAAGTCGAGCGCCTCCTCGCCGTCCCGCACCACGTGCAGGGTGTTGCCGATCTTGTTGTCCTCGAACGCCTCCCGGGTCATCAGCTCGTCGCCCGGGTCGTCCTCGACGAGGAGGACGTCGATGGGGGTGCTGGCGGGAGTCGTCATGTCAGGGCCTTGTCCTCGGTGTTGTCGTGCAGGGCGTCCGCCGCGTCGGCGGACGGGACGGTGAAGCAGAGACGCGTGCCGTCGGTGTGGGCCGTGTCGATCCAGATGCGGCCGCCGTGGTACTCGACGATCTTCTTGCACAGCGCGAGGCCGATGCCGGTTCCGCCGTAGGCGTCGCGGCTGTGCAGCCGCTGGAAGATGACGAAGACCTTCTCCTCGAACTCGACCGGTATTCCGATGCCGTTGTCGGTGACACACAGGCGCCAGGCGCGGGAGTCCTCCGGGTCGCGCTCACAGGTGATGCGGACGTGGGGCGGACGGTCGGGGTGACGGAACTTGACGGCGTTGCCGACCAGGTTCTGCCAGAGCATCGTGACCAGTGTCGGATCCCCGACCACCTGGGGCAGTTCGTCCGGCCGGTCGATGCGCGCTCCGCTGTCGGTGACCGAACTGTCCAGGTTGGCCAGCGCCTTGTCGAGTGCCTGGTCCAGATCGACCGGGAGGCGGGCGTCGTTGACGCGGCCCACGCGGGAGAAGGTGAGCAGGTCGTTGATGAGGATCTGCATGCGTTTGGCGCCGTCGACGGCGAAGTCGATGTATTGCTGTGCACGGTCGTCGAGTTGGTCGCCGTAGCGCTTCTCGAGGAGTTGGCAGAACGAGGCCACCTTGCGCAGGGGTTCCTGCAGATCGTGGGAGGCCACGTACGCGAACTGTTCGAGTTCGGCGTTGGAGCGGCGCAGTTCCACGGCCTGTGTGTCCAGGTCGGCGGTCTGCCGGGCCAGGACCTCCCGCTGCTCGCGGGAGGAGTCCAGCTCGGCCACGATCCGCTGCCGCATGTTCTCGACGTCGCCCGCCACGGCGGCGAGGTCGACGGGGCCGCCGCCGCTGATGACGTGCTCGAAGTCGCCCTGGGCCACCCGGCGTGTGGCGATCCGCAGATCGTCCAGTGGACGTGTCACCAGCAGGCGGACGAGGATCGTCAGGACCACGCCGGCCAGCAGGAACGCCACGACCATGGCGATGAGCACCGCGTCGCGGAACGTCCGCGCGGATGCCAGCTGGTCCCGGCCTTCGTCGATCGCCTTCGCCAGTCCGGCGATCTGCCGGGCGGACGCGCCGCGGATGGTGTCGAAGGACTTCTTGCCGCGTTCGGCGGCCGCCGCGTCGATCGTGCGCGGTCGGCCCGGTGTGATGCCGCCCATCAGGGGTTCGGCGTAGGTGCGCCGCCAGTCGGCCGCACGCTTCTCGACCGTCTCCAGTTCACCGAGCAGTTCGGGGCGGTCCCCGATGAGGGTGCGCATCCTGGTGACGGCATGCGCCTCGTCCTTGCGGCCCTGTGTGTAGGGCGCCAGGAACTGGCGGTCGGCCGCGATGGCGTAACCGCGGACTCCTGTCTCCTGGTTCACCAGGGCCGACTGCAGCCGGTACGCCTCCGTCTGCGCGGGCTCGACGTCCAGGAGCAGATGGTCGGTGACCGAGGTGGTGCGCTGGAGCAGTACGGCGCCGACCCCTGCGCCCGCGACCACCACCAGCGCCATGAGCGCCAGCACCAGTCCGATCCAGCCCTGCACCGTCAGCCGGCGACCGGCCCACCGCCCGCCGGTCATGTTCCCTGTCCCGTCCTCGACGTCACTGTTCTCCCGCACGCTCTTCACCCTCATCAGCCGCACCGCAGATACAGCACGGCGACGTCGTCGGCCAGGCCGCCCTGTGTCTCGGCCAGGGCCTCGGCCCGGTCGATCAGTCCGTCGACGAACGCGGCCGGGGCCAGACCGGCCAGTTCCCGGGCCATCGCCAGCAGTCCCTCCTCGCCCAGCCGCTGCGCGCCGCGCCCGATACGTCCCTCGAAGAGGCCGTCGGTGAACAGCACCAGCGCCGCGCCCTCCGGGAACGCCAGTTCCTCGACGGGCCAGCCGGCCCCGCCCGGAATGATCCCGAGCGCCGGTCCGCCCCGGACCTCCACCCACTCGACGCCGCCGGCCCCGCACAGCAGTACGCCGTGATGGCCGGCCCGCACCATCCGGACGTGCCGCCGGCCGGGGCTGACACTGAGGACGACCAGGGTGGCGAAGACTCCGTTCCTCGCCCGCTCGGCCATGAGGATCTCCTCGAGCCGGCCCACCTGGTCGGCCCCGGTGACACCGCTGAGCACCAGGGTGCGCCAGGCTATGCGCAGCGCCACCCCGAGCGCGGCCTCGTCCGGACCGTGCCCGGAGACGTCACCGATCAGGGCGTGCACGGTACCGTCGGCGCTCTGCACGATGTCGTAGAAGTCCCCTCCCAGCAGTGCGTGCGCGCGGCCGGGCCGGTAGCGGGTCACGACCTCCACGCCGTCCCCGCGCAGCAGCGGGCGCGGCAGCAGTCCCCGTTCCAGACGGGCGTTCTCCCGGGCCTGCATCCGGCTGGCCTGCAGCGCCACGGCGTCGCGCTCGGCCTGCTTGCGCTGGATCGCGTAGCGGACCGCCCGTCCGAACAGCTCCGGTTCGACCCGGCCCTTGACCAGGTAGTCCTGCGCACCGGCGGCCACGGCCGCCAGACCGGTCCCCTCCTCGGCGAGTCCGGTGAGCACCACGACGGCGACGTGCTCGGCCCGCTCCCGTACCCGGGACACCGCTTGCAGCCCCTGTGCGTCCGGGAGATGCAGGTCGAGGAGCACGCAGTCGGGGACCTCGGACGCGAGCACGTCACAGGCCTCGGCCATCGAACGCACCCAGCGCAGCCGCATGCCGAGCGCGCTGTCGGCGACCATCTCCTCCACGAGCAGCGCGTCGCCCGGGTCGTCCTCGACCAGCAGCACCGACGGCTCTTCCGTCCCCCAGGCCGCGGCGTGGCCTGGTTCGGGCGAAGCCACGCCGGTGGCCCCGGGCTGCGACGTCATCATCGAATGAACCCCCACACCCGCCACCATTCCGCCGCTTCATGACGGACAACCCCGCGAGCATACTCACGCATCCATCCGCGCACGCCGGGAGGACTTCCGTTCGCTGTCCGGCGCCGCGAACCGCGGTGGAACCGGCGGACAAATTCGTTGCCGTGCCGGAGGGGAGGAGATCAGACTCGGCGCATGACCGACATGGGGGCGTTCCGCGAGACGGTGACCGCCTGGGCGGCCGGTGGCCCCGGCGACCGTGCGCGCGAGCTGGCCGCGCGGCTGTCCGTCCGGACGGCCGTTCTCCTCGAAGGGCCGAGCGACCTCGCGGCGGTCGACGCGCTCGCCGCGAGCCGTGGCCGGGACCTGGAGGCCGAAGGGGTCTGCGTCCTGGCGATGAACGGCGCCATGAGCGCGGGACGTTTCGCCCGTGTCCTCGGGCCGCCCGGGTTGGGTCTGCGTCTCACGGGGCTGTGCGACGAGGCGGAACGCGGCTACTACGCCCGCGCGTTGGAACACGACGATGCGCGGCACAGTGATGCTCGGCACAGCGGCCCGGACGGGACCGGGGCGCGCCGACAGGAGTTCTTCGTCTGCTCGGCGGATCTGGAGGACGAGCTCATCCGCGCGCTGGGGGTGTCCCGGGTGGAGGAACTCGTCCAGGAGGAGGGCGATCTGCGAGCCCTGCGGACCTTCACGCGTCAGCCCGCCCAGCAGGACCGCACCTCACAGCAGCGGTTGCGGCGCTTCCTCGGCACGAAGAAGGGCCGAAAGATCCACTATGGCCGCGTCCTCGTCGAGGCCCTCTCCCCCGGCCAGGTACCCGCCCCGCTCGACGGCCTGCTTACCACCTTGTGACAACAGACTGTTGGATCAGGCGAGTTGCACGGTCACGGATTGAGGATGCGGGCGTTGGGCTCGAAGCGCCCCCTCTCGCCGGGCTCGACGATGTCGTCCAGGCCGCTGAAGTAGAACGAGGCCGTCGTCCCCGCCACCACCTCGAGGAGGAACTGGCCGCACGACATCGGGTACGCCTCCCAGAGAGGACCGCGCCCCTCGTTCAGGACGACGGTCCACTCCTCGGGCTCGACGCCGGGCCTGACCAGCCAGTAGAGGTGGTGTCCGCCGCCTTCCGCGTACCCCCAGGGCACCAACCTCGTTCCGGGCGCGAGGAGTTCCGACGGCTTGTCCTCGCCGTCCTCCCAGAGTCCGGCGAGGATCTCCTCACGCTCCGCGGTCTGGGCGAGCAGGTCGTACAGGGGGTCCGGGCAACCGGGTTCCAGCAGCCAGAGCACTCCCGAGAAGACTCCACCGCCGTACCGGTCGATGAGGTGCTTGTAGTCGACCGGCAGAGTGACGCCCAACTCGGCCTCCACGGCTGCCCAGTTCACGGTCCGGCCGGCGCCGGGCGGCGGGCAGAGGCGGGCGAGCTGTTCGGTGTGAAGCAGACTCCGGGCACGTCGGTCGTCGGCAGGCATGCCCTCCACCCTGCACCACGCCGGTTCACGGCGCCGGCGCGGGCCGCCTCGGAGCCCGCCGCCCCTCGGGCCCGGTGACACGGTCACGCCGGCGGCCGAAGGCATCGGTACACTCACCGACCCGGTCGTGGCGGGCCCCGGACCCGTACCCTTGCCGCCCGCCGACCGCCGGGCGCCGCAGGCGGGAGCGCGTGCGAGGCAACGCCCCATAGGCACCGTCCCGTTGAGGGGCGATGATGACGGTCATGGCCTTGTCGACCGCGTTCACGGCATTGCTGGGTGTCCGGCACCCCGTCGTCCTGGCTCCGATGGGCGGATCGGCCGGCGGCGAGCTGGCGGCGGCCGTCTCGCGGGGAGGCGGACTCGGACTGCTGGGCGCCGGAGGGGGCGATCCGGACTGGCTGGCGCGAGAGCTGCCGATCGTGGCGGGGGCCGGGAGACCGTGGGGCGCCGGGTTCCAGACCTGGGCGGCCGGCACCGCCGTGATCGAGCAGACACTGGAGTACGGCCCCACGGCCGTGATGTTCTCCTTCGGCGACCCGAGCCCGTTCACCGCACGGGTCCGTGCGGCCGGCGCGGCCGTGATCATCCAGGTCACCGATCTCGAAGAGGCCCGGCAGGCCCTGGACCTCGGCGCCGACGTCGTCGTGGCGCAGGGGACCGAGAGCGGCGGGCACGGCGCCCGGCACGGGCGGTCCACGCTCCCCTTCGTGCCGGTCGTCGTGGACCTGGCCGACGGGGTACCGGTACTGGCGGCCGGCGGGATCGCGGACGGCCGGGGTGTGGCGGCCGTCCTGGCCCTGGGAGCCCAAGGGGCGGTCATCGGCACGCGCTTCCAGGCCACGGCCGAAGCCCTCGTCGATCCGTCGACCGCCCAGGCGCTCGTCGCCGGACGCGGGCAGGACACGGAGAGAAACCGCATCCTCGACATCGCCCGGAGGTCCCGATGGCCGGAGCGGTACACGGCCCGCACCCTGGGCCACCCCTACCTCGACCTGTGGCGGGGCCGGGAGAGGGAACTCGCGGCGGACCCCGCGGCAGTACGCCTGGCGTACGAGGCCGATGTGGCGAGCGGGGACGTGCCCGCCGTGCCGGTCTGGGCCGGCGAGGGCGTCGACCTGGTCACCGACCTGCCGCCCGCCGCCGACCTTGTCGCCACCCTCGCCGCCGAGGCCGAACAGGCCCTGGCCCGAGCGGGCCGCGGCTGAACGAGGCGGTGCTCCCCGGCCGGCACGTCGGCCACACCTGCCGGACAGTCCACCGGCCACCGCCGCCGGGCTGTCCACCCGGACCGCCGGGCTGTCCGCAGCCACGGCCGGAGCCCTCTCCCGTCTCCACCACGCACCACACACCCGCACGACCGCGCGAAAGACGGGAAGTCGCCCTGACGGAATGTCACCATTGCCCGGGAAAGCGTTCGAACCCGCCCACCGTGCCCCCGGCTGTTCCGGCCGGCACACCAGCACCACCACCGCTCGACCACGTCGACGCACCTCACCGGCCGTGGAAAACCGTTCCCCGTTCCCCGAAACCCGCCTCCACTCCCCCGTTCGCACACGACCGGCCCGGCCTCGGCAGCACGGCCGCGGCACCTCGTACGGCCGGTCCGGTCCACGGCATCGCCGGAACAGGAGCACGCCCATGCGCCTCTACGCCCAGACCCCAGCGCGCCGGAGCCGTCAGGTGGTCGCCGACCTGATCGCCGTGGCACTGATCGCGGCAGCGGTGAAGTTCGCCCTGGTCGTCCACCACGCGATCATGCTGCTGGCCGAGCCGGGGCGAAAGGCCCAGAGCGCCGGCGACAGCCTCGCCGGCGGCCTCGACGACGCCGGCGACGCGGCGTCGAAGGTGCCGTTCGTCGGGGGCTCCTTGAAGAAGCCGCTCCGGTCCGCCGCCGACGCCGCCACCGGTCTCTCCGACGCCGGACAGTCGCTGGAGGACCTGGTGGGCCGCGTGGCCCTGCTGGCGGCGGTGGCCCTGATCGTCCTCTCGGTGGCCATCGTCCTGGTGCTGTGGCTTCCGCCGCGTCTGCGCTGGATCCGGCGCAGCGCCACCACGCGCCGCCTCCTGGACGCTCCCGGCGGCGCCGACCTGCTCGCCCTGCGCGCCCTGACCGGACCGCAGCGCGATCTCACCGCGATTCCCGCTCCGCCGGGCGGCCTCGCCGACGCCTGGCGCCGCGGGGACCAGCGGGTGATCGCGGACCTGTCCAGGCTGACGCTCAGGCAGGCGGGGCTGCGGCCGTGACGGGGCCTGGCGTCCTCCCCCGGCACGCACAACGGGCGTCGCCGAGCGGGGTGGTCGAGCGGGAGGCGAGGAACGGCACCGACGACAGGTCTCGAAAATCGTTCGCGTCCCTCCTCGGCCACGGATAGACAGGGGCGATGACAGCCGACGACTCCAGCAGCAGCCAAGCAGGCCGTTCGGGACTGGTGGTGACAGTCCCCGAGGCGGAACCCGTGGTCCGGGCGTGGCGGGACCGGCTGGACCCGGCCGTCCGTGCGGGTGTGCCGGCCCATGTCACCGTGCTCTTCCCCTTTCTCCACGAGAGCCGCATCGACGGCGGGACCCTGGCCGCCGTCGATGGCGTGATCGGGCGTCACCGGTCCTTCGAGGCCCGGTTCGAGCGCTGCGGGCGGTTCCCCGGAATCCTGTACCTTGCCCCGGAAGCTGACACGTCGTTTCGCGCGCTGACCGAGGCCGTCGTGGACCGGTGGCCCGAAACCCCGCCCTTCGGCGGCGAGTTCGACGAGATCGTGCCGCATCTGACCGTCGCCCAGGGGCAGGACGACGCCGTCCTGGACGAGGCCGAGGCCGACCTTCGGGGCCGGCTCCCCGTCGTCGCCCGCGTGGCGTCGGTCGACCTCATGGTCCATGACGGATCACGGTGGCGGCAGCGGGCGTCGTTCGCGCTCCGGTGAACGCGGCGGACGGGGTCCGGGGAGAGCCTCAGGTCAGCTGCTTGTGCATGACGACGCAGGGGCGGCCGTACTGGCGGTCGGTCCGGCGGTCGATCTCCCGCCAGCCCAGGGAGCTCCAGAAGGCCAGAGATGCCGGGGTGTTCTCCAGAACCGCCAGCCTGATGCCGTCCCTGTGCTCGCGCCGGTACCGCTCTTCCACCAGCCCGGCCAGCCGCCTTCCGATCCGACGCCGGTGCAGGCTCCCGTGCACCAGCAGCAGCCCGATCCACGGGTGACCGTCGACGGGATGACGGTCGAGCAGGCACAGCAGGCCCACGATCCGGTCCCGCTCGTCACGGGCGAGCAGGACCTCGCAGCCCTCGGTGCCCGCCTCTTCCCGTAGATCCGCCTCGACCCTGCCGGCCGGGACGTCCTCGGGGTCGTACTCGCCGGCGGCCCGGCAGTACTCCGGATTGCTCGCGTAGAGCCCGACCACCTCGGCGATCTCCTCGGGGGAGAAACCGAGCGGTGCGAGCGACAGCTGTGACATCCCGGCAGGCTAACCGGCCGCCCCGGCCGAGACCGCCCGGCCGGTGGGTGTCGGTGTGACGTGGGTCGCGTTCGCTGATGTCACAGGCGGACCGGCTGTCTCGTCTCGGGGGTGTGACCACGGACGAACGAGAGGGGCCCACGATGGACGCGCGACTGGACTACTTCGCCGACCCGGCCGCCGGCAAGGTGCTCAAGCACCTCATGTCGGCCGGAAGGGTGCTGAAGGACTCGGCGTTGTCGGCCACGACGCAGGAGTTGGTGGCGCTGCGGGTGAGCCAGATCAACGGATGTGCCGTCTGCGTCGACATGCACACCAAGGAGGCGGCGGCCGCGGGCGAGACCTCGGTGCGGCTCAACCTGGTCGTGGCATGGCGGGAGGCCACGGTCTTCACCGAGGCCGAGCGCGCCGCGCTGGAGCTGGCGGAAGCGGGCACCCGGGTCGCGGACGCGGCGCCGGGGGTCGGCGACGAGGTGTGGGCGCACGCCGCCAAGCACTACGACGGGGAACAGCTCACCGCTCTGGTGATGCTGGTGTCCTTCATGAACGCGGTGAACCGGCTGAACATCATCACCCGGCAGCCGGCCGGCGCCTACGAACCCGGACAGTTCCACTGATCGACACCGGCAACCGGTTGCAGGGCAGGGCAGGATCGATGGGAAGGGGAGCCGACGTGAGCAAGGCCGAGGAGTTCGAGGAGCTGCGCGCGCTGCTGTTCTCGATCGCCTACCGGATTCTGGGCAGCGTGAGCGAGGCCGAGGACGCGGTGCAGGAGACCTGGCTCCGCTTCGACCGCTCCACGACCCTGCCCACGTCGGCCAAGGCCTTCCTGTCGGCCACGGTGACACGGGTGTCGATCGACGTGCTGCGCTCCGCGCGCGTACGGCGGGAGCAGTACGCGGGTCCGTGGCTGCCCGAGCCTCTGCTGAGCGATCCGTACCAGGATCCGGAGCGCTCGGCGGAGCTGGCCGACTCCGTGTCGATGGCGGCCCTGCTCCTGCTGGAACGGCTCAGCCCGCTGGAGCGGTCCGTGTTCGTGCTGCGGGAGGTGTTCGCCTTCGGCTTCGACGAGGTCGCCACGGCCGTGGGACGTTCGGAGGCGGCGTGCCGACAGTTGCTGGTGCGGGCTCGACGGCACATGCGGGCGGGCAGGCCCCGGTTCGAGGCGGACCGCCGGGAGCGGCAGGAACTGGCGGCGCGGTTCTTCGACGCGTTGCGGGACGGCGATGTGGACGCCCTGCAGAGCCTGCTGGCGGCCGACGTGCAGATGGTCGGGGACGGCGGCGGCAACGCCCCGAACCTGGCCAGGGCCGTCGTCGGCGCGCGGAACGTGGCACGGCTGCTGGCCTCCGCGTTCCCCGCGATGGCCCGGATCGACGTGACGTTCGAGCCGCACGAGGTCAACGGCCAGCCCGGCGCGGTCTTCCACGCCCCGGACGGCAGGATCCTGCACACACTGGCCCTCGACGTGCTCGACGGGCGGATCCAGGCCATCCGCTCGGTGCTCAACCCGGACAAGCTCGGCCACCTGGGCCCGGTCGCCGACGCCTGGGCCGTCCACCGCGAGGTGAAGGAGGCCCGCCGTCGGACGCACTGACGCGCTCGCTCCTTCCGAGAGCCCGGCCGGTACGGGAAACTGCCGGGCCCCGCGGGGCACTCGCGGTCCGGGCCAAAACCATTCGCCCTGGCCGGAGGGCGCCCGTTACCCTGCGCGACGTGAACGACCCCCGTGCCTCCCGCCGTCCCTCATGAGCCTCACCCGAACCCTGATCGACGTCCGGCCCCTGCGTACGTCACCGGTCTTCAGGCGGCTGCTGATCGGCCGGACCGTGTCCGTGCTGGGCAGCTTCATGACCATGGTCACCGTCATGTACCAGGTATGGGACATGACGCACAGCACGGTCTGGACGGGTGCGGTGGGACTGGCGCAGGCGCTGCCGATGGTGGTGTTCGGGCTGTTCGCCGGTTCCTGGGCGGACCGCGGCGACCGTCGGCGGATCTTCCTGTTCGCCACCGTCGGTCAGGCCGCCGTCTCCTTGCTGCTCGCGGTGCAGGGCTTCACCGGGCATGTTCCGGTGGCGGGTGTGCTCGCGCTGGTCGCCGCGCAGTCCTGCTGCTCGGCGGTCGGCGGTCCCGCGGCGGGCGTGTTCGTGCCGAGGCTGCTGCCGCAGGAGCAGGTGGCGGCCGGGCTGGCGCTCCAGCAGGTCACCGGCCAGACCATGATGCTCCTGGGCCCGGCGCTCGGCGGCCTCCTGCTCGGCTGGGCCGGCATCGGCCCCTGCTATCTGTTCGACGCCCTGTCCTTCGGGCTCGCCTTCTACGGCGCGTTCGGACTGCCCGCCCTTGCGCCCACGGGTGAGCCGTCCCGGGCCGGAGTGCACGGAGTGCTGGACGGCCTCCGCTTCCTGGCCGGTCACCGGGCGGTCCGCGGCGCCCTGATCACCGACCTGGCCGCCACCGTGCTCTCGATGCCGGTCAGTCTGTTCCCGCTGGTCAACGCCGAACGGTTCGGCGGCAGTCCCCGCACCCTCGGTCTGTTCCTGTCCGTGCTCGCCGTCGGCGGCATCGCCGCGTCCGCGCTGTCCGGGACGATCACGCGGCTGGGCCGTCCCGGGCCGGTGATGCTCTGCGGGGCGGGACTGTGGGGCGTGGCGCTCGCGGCGTTCGGCCTGGTGCGTGATCCGTGGGCCGGGCTCGCGCTCCTCGCCCTCGCGGGCGCCGCCGACGCGGTCTCGGTGATCTCGCGCAGCACGATCGTGCAGACCCACACACCGGACGCCCTGCTGGGCCGGGTGACGGCGGCCGAGCAGATCGTCGGCCAGGCCGGACCCAACCTCGGGAATCTGCGCGGCGGCGTCGTCGCCGGCTGGACCTCGGGGGCGACCGCCCTGGTCAGCGGCGGGCTCCTCTGCCTGTGCGCGGTTCTCTGGGTCGGCGCGAGGACCCCGGAACTGCGCGGCGGATCCGTCCCCGGGCCCGGTGCCGGCACCGCCCCGCTCGAGCCCGCGGACGCCCCTGTACCGGACGCCTCGTGACCGACGGGCCGCGGCGCCGGCCCGACGCGGGAAGCGTGATCCGACCGTCGCCGCCCGCTCGGCCGACCACCGGGGTGCGAAGAACTGCCGTGCGCCTGCGCGACGGACGACGGGCGAGGCGCTTGAATACCGGAGCGTGACTACCGAACCTGAGCGATTCACCGTCCTGCTGGTCCCCGAGTACGTCGAGAACAAGGACGCCGTCTCCGCGCGCGACGCGGCGGTGCGATCGGCGGTCGTCGAGGCGACCGGCGAGACGGGCGAGACCGGCTACCCGCGCTACGCGGGGGACGGGATCGTGGCCGACATCGACCCTCTTACACGTACGGTCGAGGCGTTGCTGGTCGACGGCTCGGAGCTGGGCTACGGGCTGAGCGCCCTGGTCGCGTCCTGATCCGGACGGGACGAGAGCCGGGAGGTCGGGACGGCTCGCACAGCTCGGACGGCTCGGACGCACAGGACGGCTCGCACGGCTCGGACCGCTCGCACGGCGTGGACGGCCGCGGCTCGGCCCGTACGCGCCTTCCCGGCCGGGCCCGATCAGGTCCGGAACGGATGTCAGCGCAGGTCGAGCCGCATCAGGACGCGAGGGTGACCGGCCAGCACCGAGGTGGTGTCGGCGGCGTACACGAACCCGGCGCGCTCGAAGTTCTTCCGTATGCCGGCGTACGCCATCGTCACGTCCACCTCGGCCTCGCCGTTGTCCAGGGGGTACGCCTCGACAGCGGGCGCGCCGTGCGCGCGGGCGAAGTCGACCGCGCCGGCAATGAGGGCGTGCGAGATGCCCTTCTTCCGATGACCGGGCCGCACGCGGACGCACCACAGCGACCACACCGGGAGGTCGTCGATGTGCGGGATCGTACGGCTGCGGGCGTACGCCGTGTCCGAGCGCGGTGCCACGGCGGCCCAGCCGACCGGCTCGGCGCCCTCGTACGCGAGGACTCCCGGAGCGGGATCCTTCCGGCACAGCCCGGCGACGTACTCGCCGCGGGCCCGGCCGCGGAGTTCCTTGTCGAGCCCGGCCGGGATGCGGTGGCTCAGGCACCAGCACACGGTGGCCGTCGGGGACTTCGGGCCGACGAGCGCCCGGACGTCCTCCACCTCCGATGCCGGACGCACGGTGATGGCCATATCACCACCCTCTCACGGGTGCCCCGCCGGAAGATCCCCCCGGCGCGGCGATGATTTCGGGGCGCGCGACCGGTCGTCATCAGGGACAGCCGCCGCCAGGCGCAGCTGTCGTCGTCAGGAACAGGTGTCGTCGTTGTCAGCGAGAACGAGGGAGATCCGCCATGCCGACGCAGGAACCCGTGAACGAGCCCACCGCGGAACTCGACGCACGGTACAGCTCAGCACTCAATCCGCGCCCGGGTGCCGCGGACGTCACCGCCACCGCGTGGGCCGAGGGCCGGCGGCACCTGGAGGCCGCCGAGATCTTCTGGCTGTCCACGGTGCGGCCCGACGGCCGGCTGCACGTCACTCCGGTGATCGCCGCCTGGCACGACGGGGTGCTGTACTTCTCCACCGGTGCCGGGGAGCAGAAGGCGAGGAACCTCGCTCATGACGGCCACTGCGCGCTGACCACCGGAGGGAACTCGCTCACGCAAGGGCTCGACCTGGTGGTCGAGGGCACGGCCGAGCCCGTCGCCGATCCGGCGACGCTGGAGCGGGTGATCGCGGCGTACGAGGCGAAATACGGGCCGCACATCACCTCGCCCGAGGGCACCTTCCACGGCATCGGGGACTCGTTCCGCAAGGGACACGCGACGGTGTACGCGGTGCCCCCTGCCACGGCCTACGGCTTCGGTCGCGACAACGGGGTCTACACCCATACCCGGTGGTCCTTCTGAGCGGCGGGCTTCCGGAGCCGACGGGTGCGGCCGGCCGTCAGCCGGCCGCACCGGCGATCTGGTCGTCCAGCGCGGCGCGGAGCCAGTCGTGGACGGCGCCCGGGGTCGGGTCCGGGGAGGCGGTGACCTCGGCGGTGAGGTTCCAGTAATGGTCGATACGGGGGTCCGCGGCCAGTTGGCCGCTGAGTCCGCGGCGGAAGGCGGGCGTGTCGCGGGTGCCGCGTGAGCGGGCGTAGGCGGAGACGAAGCAGTCGAGTGCCTCGCCCGCTCGCGGTGGCCGGTCCGCCCGGAGCTGCGGCGACGCCAGCGCGTACGCCTCGACGAGTCCGTCGTAGAGCACGGCCGGACGGCCCCCGTCGGGCCGGTGTGCCGCGGGCTGCCCGTTGTCCGTGCCGGGGCACGGGGCGGTCACGAAGGCGTGCAGCCGGGTGAAGGCCAGCACCTGGGCCGGTGTCGGGCCTTCGGGAAGCTGCGGAACGGAGTGGTCGACGATCGCGGAGACGAGCCGGGCCGGGAGCCGCGGCGGCAGCCAGCGCCGCCAGAAGCGGGCCAGCGGGGCGGTACTGGGCGGGACGGACACGGCGCCGATCAGCCGCAGGCGGGCGGCGCGCTCCTCGGGGGCGCAGTCCTGGACCAGACGGAGGGCCGCCTCCTGCCAGCGCAGGGCGCTGAGCCGCGAACCGATCTGCCGCAGCTGCCCGGCGACGACGTCCTCGAGCGTGTCCTCCCGGTCGAGGATCCGTTCCACCTCGGGAACCGGCAGGTCGAGGGTGCGCAGGGAGCGGATCAGGCGCAGCCGGTCGAGCGCCTCGGGACCGTAGCGCCGGTGACCGCCGGTACTGCGGGCCCCTTCGGGCAGCAGTCCCCGGTCCGAGTAGAAGCGGACGGTCTTGACGGTGACGCCGGCGCGCTCGGCGAGCTCTCCGATGCTCCAGGTGCTCTCGGAAGACACGGACTTGAACCTCCCTCAGGGGGAGTTCCTACCGTACCGGCGAGCGCGGGGCGCCGGTACGCGCGGCCCCGCCGACCACAGTGCGAGGAGGCGGAGATGACGGCGTTCATCCTGGTGGCGGGTGCCCACACCGGCGGCTGGATCTGGGAGGAAGTGGCCGCCCGGCTGCGGGAGTCGGGTGCGCGGGCGTATCCGGTGACGCTCACCGGCATGGGGGACCCGGACCGTCCGGCGGGGCCCGGCACGGACCTGGAGACGCACATCCACGATCTGCTGCGGCTGATCGACGAGGTGGACGCCGAGGAGGTGGTCCTGGTCGGTCACTGCTACGGCATCCACCCGGTGCTCGGCGCGGCCGACCGCCGGCCCGAACGGATCGCCCGGATCGTCCACTTGGACGCGGGGATGCCCGGACACGGCGACCGGGCACTGGCCCTGGTGCCGGACGAGGAGGTACGCGACCGGCTGTCGGCCCGGGCCGACGCGGACGAGGACAAGCACGAGGGCAAGGGCGAGTACGAGGGCGACTGGTTGATCCCTCCGCCGGTGCCCGACGCGTGGCAGCGGTGGGGCAGTGTCGCCGGGATCCCGTCGGACCTGTTGGCCCTCCTGGCGGAGAACGCCGTCCCGCAGCCGGTGGGCACGCTCACCCGGCCGCTGCGGCTGACGGGAGCGGCCGGGGCTCTGCCGGCGACCGGCGTGCTGTGCACCGGCAACGGTTCGAGCATCGCGATGGTCGAGGGCCTGGTGGCGTTGGGGGACCCCGGGCTCCGGGCGCTCACCGAGCCCCGGGTGACCTTCTTCGAACTCGACACCGGGCACTGGCCGATGCTCTCCCGCCCGGACGAGGTGGCCCGGACACTGCTCCGGGCCGCCGCGGGGGAAGGCCACCGGGTGACCGCCGCGGTGAGCGAACAGCCGGGGCATCTGCGCCCGTTCCTGCTGGACGTGCCGGAGCGGCGCCGCGAGCGGATCGGACGGGTCGATCTCCACCTCCCCGGTGATCTGCCCGGTGACGACGGTGTGCGCGGTGACCTCCCTGACGGCCTTTCTGAGGCCGAGGGGCCGTGGCCGGCGGTGGTGTTCGTCCACGGCGGTCCGGTCCACCCCGATGTGCGGCCGACCCCTCGCGACTGGCCGGGATTCGTCGGATACGCCCGCTCGGTGGCGGGCATGGGTGCGGTCGGCGTGACCGTGGACCATCGGCTGCACGGTCTCGACGACTACGGACGGGCCGCCGAGGACATCGCCGCGGCGGTCGACCTCGTACGGGCCGATCCACGGGTCGACGCGGACCGCGTGGCACTGTGGTTCTTCTCCGCCGGGGGGCTGCTGTCGGCGGACTGGCTCGCGGCGCCCCCTTCGTGGCTGCGGTGCGTGGCGGCGACGTATCCGGTCCTCGCGCCGATGCCGAACTGGGGGTTCGCCGGTCCCCGGTTCCGTCCGGCGGTCGCCGTACGCGGCGCGGAGCGGCTGCCGGTCGTGCTGACCAGGGTCGAGCTGGAGCGCGCCGAGATCGCGGTGACGGTCGAGGAGTTCCTGGCCGCCGCGAAGGAGTGCGATGCCGATGTCGAGGTGATCGACGTGCCGCACGGCCGCCACGGTTTCGAGACGACCGACCGTTCCGAGCAGGCACGCCATGCCGTAGAACGCGCGCTGCGGTCCGTGCTGGGGCACCTGAGGGGCTGAGCGGTCGCCGCTTCGGCCGGCCGCCCGGGGCGGCTGCGGCTCAAATCCTCGGCCCCGCCGCCGAAACGGCGCGCGGGGCCGAGGGCCTGAGTGGTCCTACCGGGTCAGTGCCACCACTGGCGGTTGTCCGGAGAGTTGAGCGGGTCGACTCCGATCTGAAGGCCACGGTCGTAGTCGGTGATGTACCACCCCGTCGCCTCGTGCTTCAGCCGCCAGACGCCGCGGCCGCCGTCCCACTCCTCGTGCCAGCGCTGCCAGATGTTGCCGGAGCACTTTTCCATGTAGACGTCGTGGTCGCTGTACGCGGTGAGGCAATAGTCGGTGTCACTGTTCGTCTTCATCAGATAGGTCCCGTCACCGAGACTCTGGTCGTGCCAGCTGGTCCCGGCATTTCCGCAGCCGCGCATGGCCACATTGCTCGGGTCACCCCAGTTGTTGTCGATGGAGGCAAGACACAGACCGGTGAAGTCACTCTTCCAGGTGACATTCCCATCGGCGTGGGCGGAGGACGTGAAGCCTATGACGAGCATGGCGCTGCTGGCGACCGTGACGAGTGCACGCGTGATCTTTCGCATGAAGGGATCGTCACATGATCCACATTGGAATCAAAGGTTCCGAGTGCCGATTATCGAGCCTCTATCGAGTTGACTTATTTTCGATCATGGAACCGATGGATCCGGTTCCGATGTTGGACACCTGGGGCACCCACAAAATTTCCGCCTCACAGTTTCGGGCGACGTCGCCGAAAAGCCCTTTGCCTTTCGCCGACCACTCCGGTGATAATCCCGGCCGTCCGACGACAGAACGATCAGGGGGATTCGAAATGCGCCTTCGTAGACCGGGGCGGGAACGGAATCGGACGGCTCGTTCGGCCCGGACACCCTCAAGGCAGTCAAGCAGTTCCAGACCGACTCGGGACTGTCGCCGGACGGCGTCGCCGGCAAGGACACCGGCGACAAGCTGTGGCAGTCGCTGCAGAACACCATCTACTGGGGCGACGACAGGATGACCCCGTACGGCGTCCACCTGAGCAAGTGCTACCAGGTACTCCCCACCCACGGCTGACCTCCGCACGCGGCGGCGCCCCCGCCCGCAACGAGCCGGGGCGCCCCGCCGTTTCCGCCCCGCGCGATACTCCGCCGTCGACCGGCCGAAGGACGGCCAACGCCCTTTTCCTGGGCTGGGGTTCGGCGCAGGGGCCCATCACCGCGGGCGACCGGGCCCGGTCTGTCCACGGTCGCTCGTGATCAGTCGTCGGGCGTCGTGGGGGCCGGCTCCCCGCGGAGCCGCGCCGTGCGCACGAGGGTGGTGAGAGCGCCCGCGACGCCCACCGGTCCCGCGAGCCCGGCGACCGGAGCCGCCGCGCTGTCGTCGAACGACGTCACGGCCACCGTGGGTGCCCACAGGGCGACACCCGCGAGGCACCACGCCCGGGCGGCCGTATCGCCCTGCTGTCGCCACTGGTGGAAGAGGAGGTGGCAGCAGGCCCCGAGCAGGAAGGCGGCGGCGAAAGCCCGCTCGTGCCGGCTGTGCAGGTGCAGGGCGATGGAGCCGACGAGGAGGCTCCCGCCGATCACGTACGGGATGATCCGGCCGATCGGTGCTCGACGCATCCCCGGCCCCCTCCGCGACTGGCGTTTCAGCCCCGGAGCGCAACCCTCGTGTCGCCCGGTGGAAGGATCTGCGTCGCCGTACACCGTGCCGCGTCACGACGGGCCTCCCGCACCGTGCGGGCCGTCGGTCACGGGCCCTGTTCCGTCAGCTCCGCATCTGCCGCGCGAGCATCCCGGTGAACGGGGTGACGGGACGCTCCATGCGTTCGCCGTCCACGGTGATGTCGACCGCCTCGTTGTAGAAGGCCAGGAGATTCTTGATCGTGCCCACCGCGGGCAGCGGATCCGGGTAGCTCCACACGACGTCCGGCGGGACGGCGGCACCGCCCCGCCACGACCAGTACTCGGCCGTGCCCTTGTAGGGGCAGCCGGTGTGGTGGTCGGTGGGGACGAACAGTTCCAGGCGGACGTCCTCGCGCGGGATGTAGAACCGCGTCGGCAGCGCCGTCTCGAAGAGCAGCACCGGGCGGACGGTGTCGGCGACGAGGGTGCCGTCGATCTCGACCCGCACGTGCCGGCTGCTCACCAGGGCGTCCACCCGTTTGTGCGGGTCGCGCGGGTGGATGAAGATCTCTTCCTCCTCCTCGTACCAGTGGTCCAGGCCCCGGCCGACCCGCCCGAACCACTCGAAGGCGATGTGTCCGGCCAGGTCGGCGGCGGGGAACGTCCAGGCCGCGTTCTCCAGCAGCTCGCCGTCGAGCTCGAGGTCGTAGAAGATCCGCGATCCGGTGTGCCTGCCCGTCGGGGGGTTCCTCGCAGGCCGGAGGAGGTCCTCGCGCACCTCCTCGCGAGGGAAGGCGTACGTCGGCACCGGTACCTCCGGCTCCCACACGAGGACCGGGTGCCTGCTGTCCACCACCGTCACCTCGCCCCGGCAGCCGCGCACCCAGCGTCCGCTGGGCTCCCACAACAGGCCCTCCGGGGTCGTCCGGACGGCTCGCGCGGTGAGGAATGGGGTCATGACCAGTTCTCCTTCGGACTGCCCGGGCGACGGCCTGGGCACGGTCGTCCCGGCCTTCCCGCCCGCCGGGGCGGGGGGCAAGCTCGTGGACGCTCGTCCCCCGCCTCACCGGCCCGCAGAGCGGGGGGCACGAAGCACGCTTCCCCGGACGCTTCCCCGGTGGACGGACGACAGATGAGTCCACGATTCACGAGCGGCGGCGGCCGACGCCGTCGCTGCCGCCGGAGGGGCGTTTCGGACTGTACGGACGACGGCAATAACCAGTCATCCGGCCGAGCACTCACGAGTCTGCCTATATCGGACTTGTTCAGCATCATATGGCCCACCCCGGTGTCACCTTCGATTGGTTGCCCCGTGCACGGCAAGCCCGGGTTTGGCATATTGCGTACGGAGACCGACCGCGTCACCGCCCCGGATCGGCACCGACCGGCCGGCCGGAAACACCGACGGACAGCCGGCCAGGGTCCGGCATGCGGGCGCACCCGTGGACGGTTCGACAGACGCAGAGCGAAGAACGCCGACACGAAGCCGCAGGCTTCTCGCACTTCCTGGGGGGAGAACAGTGCGCAAGGGGAGGGTCATGCGTCGTCTCGTCGACGAACTGGTCGCCGGTGTCGCGCTGCCGGTCCCCACCGAGCCGGACGCCCTGTTCGACGCTTTGATCCGCCTGGTCAGCGCGAAGACGGGACGGGAACTCACCGTCCTGCGAAAGGAGTTCCCGCACCGGACGGCCAGCGGTCTCTGGCTCGACCTGCACGACCGCGACATCATCGTGATCGACGAGCGAGCCACCCCGCTCCATCAGCTGGCGATCTTCTTCCACGAGGTCTGGCACCTGCTCGACGGCGCCTGCGGCAACCACGCCGTTGGCCGGACCGTGGCGACCCGGATGATCTCCACCCGCCCGGATCTGCCCGAACTCGACGAGACGGTGCGCAGGGTGGCCGCGCGCTCGGAGTTCGAGCACGACGAGGAGAGGACCGCCGAGACGTTCGGCCTGCTGGCCGCCACGCGGTTCCGCGTCTGGCTGGAGAGCGAGCCCGGCAGCGTACCCACGGGTCGCGGTGACATCGCCGGACGCATCAGTGCGTCGCTGGGAAACCGTCGTCGGCAGGTCTGAGCCGTGAACTCCTTCGCCTACTACATACCCGCCGCCGCTCTGTGGATCTGCTTCGCCGTGAAGTTTCCGAATCTGCGGAGAGCCTGGCGCGACCCACTCGTCCGGTCGGTCTGCGTCGTCATCGCCGTGGGCGGCGCGGGTTTCTTCTTCGCGGCTCCGCCGACGATCGCCGCGGTGAACGGCATCAGCGGGATCCCGAACGCCTCGAGTCTGCTGGTGTACATCATCATCAGCGGGTTCAGCGCCTCCTGCCTGCTGCTGATCGTTCACTGGCGCGGCGGGTCACCTGAACACGTGCGCCGGGTCTCACGACACTGGCTCCTCGCGTACACGCTGGTCGTCGCCGTCCTGATCCTCCTGTTCGGCCTGGGTGACACTCCGGACGAACGCCGCACCGACTTCGACACGTACTACGCGTCGGCGCCGTTCATCGGCGAGATGATCATGCTGTACCTCCTGGCGCACATGACCGCCGCCCTGGTCACCACCATGATGTGCTGGCGCTGGGCTCTCCAGGTCCACGGCTGGCTGCGTGCCGGCCTGTGGATCCTGTGCGTCGGCTGGCTGCTGAACCTCTCCTTCAGCGGCCTCAAGCTCGCCGCGGTGGCCGCCCACAGGAGCGGCCGGGACTGGGACGTGCTCAGCACCACCCTTTCCCCCCTCTTCTCGGCCATGGCCGCCCCTTTCGCCATCGTGGGATTCCTGCTGCCCCTGGTGGGGCCCTGGGCGGTCGCCACCGGACGGACTCTTGCCGCCTACGTACGACTCGGGCCGCTGTGGGACGAACTCAGTGGCGCCAGCCCCGGTACGTCCCTCGCCGCGCCCATCCGCTGGTACGCCTCGCCCCAGGTCCACCTGACCCGGCGCGAGGCGGGCATCCAGGACGGGCTGAGCCTCGTGCGTCCACAGCTCGACGACGAGTTCCGCGCACGCGCGCAATCGGCCGCCGAAGCCTCCGGCAGCACCGGCCCGGACGCCGCTCTCATCGGTCAGGCGGCGATGATCCGCGCAGCCTCCCAGGCCACTCGTCAGGGCCGCACCCGCGCACCGCGCGTTCCCGGGGACTCCGCCGTCCCGACCGCGCGCGCCGCTCTCGTGGGCGTGTCCCGCGCCCTGCGCAGCTCGCCCATCGTGGCCGCCGTCCACGCGGATCGCGCGGTGCCGTCCCCTCCCGCCGTCAACCACATCGAGGATGGCGAGAAATCATCCACATGAGCCCCTCCGCCACCCCACCCGCGGGGTCCACGACCGCGCCGCTCCCCCGCCGGACCGGTACGCCCGGGGAGCCGCCGGAGCCCTTCGCGTGCTCCGGGGCACGGTTACGCGCCCGCATCCGCACCGGTCCCCGGCCGCGCCGTGAAGTCCTCACGCCCAGGCTCGCGGTGAACCCGCACGCGAGCCCCTACCCGGAAGGCCCGTGAGGGATGAACGGCAGCAGCTTGGTGTTCTACGTCCCCGGGGCGATCCTGCTGATCGCCGTCGTGGTCAAAGTCCCCTCCCTGAAGGGGAGGTGGCGGGAGCCTGCGACCCTGCCCAGCAGCGCGATCCTGCTGATCGGCTCCGCCGTGTGCGTCCTCTCCGCGCCCCCGACGATCACCGCGGTCAACGCGTTCACCGGGATAGCCAACTTCTCCGGACCGCTGGTGTACTCCGGCATGTCCGCGCTGAGCGCCGCATACCTCTCCCTGATGATCGCGTGGCGGGGCGGGCCGCGCTCCGCACTCAAGCGGCGGACTCTTCTGGTCGTGGCCCTCTACACGTTGGTGATCATCGGGATCGTGGTGCTCTTCGGGCTGGCCGACGCGCCCGTCGAGCGGACACGGGACATGGACACCTACTACGCCAATACACCGTACATGCGCGAAATGATCCTGTTGTACCTGGTGTTCCACACCTTCGCCACCGTCGCCCTGACGGGCATGTGCCTCGGCTGGCTCCGGATGATCACCGGTGCCACCCGCACCGGTCTGACCCTGATCTGCATCGGCAGCTGCTTCGACCTGTCCTACCAAGTCGCGAAGTACACCTCCATGGCCGCCCGTTGGACCGGCCACGACTGGGACTGGCTCAGCACCGACGTGTCGCCGCCCCTGGTCGCGACGGCCGGCATCCTTGTCGCCGCCGGCTTCGCACTGCCCCGCCTCGGCCCTCCTCTCGCGGACAACGTACGAGCCTGGAACCGCTACCGGCTCCAGAAGCCGCTCTGGGCGGAACTGTGCGAGCTGCGCGGCCCGGCCACAGCGGAATTCCGCTGGTGGACCTCTCCCGTGGTGCGACTGACCCAGCAGGAGATCACGATCCTGGACGGCGTCCTGGCCTGCGTGCCCTATCTGGACATGGAGATCCGCGACGCCGCCTACGCCGAGGCGCTTCGCCAGTCGGTCCCGTCGGCGGATTCCGGCGCGCCACAGGCGGTGCTGGAGGACGCGAGGGTGGTGGCGGACGCCGCCATGCTGGCCGCGGCCCGCATGCAGGTGACGGATCGTCACAGCGCGTACCACGCACCGGAGGTGAAGCTTCTCGAGACCGTGGAGAGAGCCCACACCAGGGTCAGGCTCGCCCGGGCCATCGAGACCTCGCCCATCGTCGCGGCAGCCCGTCGGCGCGCGGCCCTGCAGAACGCACACCTGGAGTGATCGCGGCAGCAGAGCGACCGCGTACGTGGTGCCGCTCCCGTCGGAAGGACCGCGCCGCCGGCCGATGCCGGGTACGCCGGACGTCCCGTCGTCCCGGTCCACGCCGCGGTGTCCGTGGACGTGACGGTACGTTGTCCCCCGCAGTTCGAACTCCGGTGCTTCTGGCGGCGATTGCCTGCCAGGAGCCTTCACGGCCGGACGGCCGCCAGAAAGGGTGCTCCCGCCAATGCCCGAGAGATCGTCCGGTCGTCGGCCTGCCGCGCTCGTGATGGGAGGAGGTATGACCGGCATGCTCGCGGCGGCCGTGCTCTCCGAGCACGCGGACGTCACGGTCGTCGAGTCCGACGTCCTGCCCCGACTGCCGGCCCCGCGCAAGGGACTGCCTCAGGCCCGCCACGCCCATCTGCTCTGGTCCGGTGGGGTGCGGGCCCTCGAGGACCTGCTGCCGGGCATCACGGATCAGCTCATCGGGCGCGGCGCCCGCCGCGTACCGATCATGTCGGGCATGGTCAGCAAGGCGCCCTCCGGCCAGTGGTTCAGACGGTTCGACGACGCCCATCACCACAGCCTCGTGTGCAGCCGCGATCTGCTCGACTCCACGATCCGTACCGAAGTCCTCCGGCTCCCCCGCGTGACCTTGCGCGAGCGGACCGAACTCATCGCCCTCGAAGGCGACTCGGACCGCGTGACCGGGGTGCGCACACACGACGCCGCGGGGGACGGGACCCTCTCGGCCGACCTGGTCGTCGACGCCACCGGACGCGCGAGCCGCGCACCGGTCTGGCTGACGGACCTCGGCCTGCCGCCGGTGGAGGAGCGTGTCGTCGACGCCGGCGTGGGGTATGCCAGCCGGATCTACCGGGCCCCTGCCTCCACGGGTGTGGACTTCCCCATCGTCAACGTGCAGGCGGACCCCCGGCAGCCACCGGGTAGGGGCGGCATCATCCTCCCCGTCGAGGAAGGCCGGTGGCTCGTCACCCTCTCCGGCACCAGAGGAGGCCGGCCCAGTCGCGACAACGATGAGTTCGTGTCCTTCGCCCGCTCTCTGGCCCATCCCGTCATCGGAGACCTCCTCACCGGGGCGGAACCGCTCACCGACGTCGTCACCACCCACAGCACGGCCAACAAGCGGCGCTACTTCGAGAAGTCGCCGAGCTGGCCGGCCGGCTTCGCCGTCCTGGGAGACGCCGTCGCCGGATACAACCCTGTCTACGGACACGGCCTGACAGCTGCCGCGCAGAGCGTCCTGGCGCTCAAGCGGGTGCTCGCGAGGCACGCTCTCGACTCCCCGGAAACGGCCGTGCGCATCCAGCGTCGCGCGGCACTCCCCGTGGGGCAGGCCTGGGATCTCGCCGTGGGCCAGGACATCCTCTACCCGGGCGCCACGGACGGGGCGCCGAGCAGACTGGAACGTGTCGCCGCCGGGTACATCGACCGCGCGGTCGATGCCGGGGCGCGCAACCCCCACGCCCTGCGGGTACTCCTGGATGTCATGAGCATGGAGCGAACCCCGGCCCGGCTCCTCGCGCCCGACATGCTCTTCCGTGTCTTCCTCGGCCGGAAGGAGCCCCTTCTGGACGGTCCCCCGTTGACGGAGGACGAACGGAAGGCCGCAGGCCTCTGACCGATCCCGCGCGATAGTGTGATCATCATGACCGACTGGGATCTTCGTCCGGCGTCGCTCCGGGACGTCGAGGCGGTGGTCGAGTTGCGCGCGGTGGTGATGCGGGCCGATCTGGAGCGGCTCGGACGCTACGACCCGCACCGCGTGCGCCAACGGCTGCGGGACGGATTCGACCCGGCCCACACCTGGGTGATCGAGGTCGGTGGCGCGTTCGCCGGGTCCGTCGCCCTGCGGCCGGCAAAGGATGCCCAGTGGCTCGAGCACTTCTATCTGGCGCCCGGACTCCAGGGGTGCGGCATCGGCTCGGGCGTGCTGAGCGAGCTGCTGGAGCGGTGTGATCGCGCCGGTGTCCGGGTCCGGCTGAACGTGCTCCAGGGCAGTCCGGCCCGGCGGCTCTACGAGCGGTACGGGTTCACCGTCGAGTCGGAGGATCCGGTGGACGTGTTCATGGTGCGCGAGGCCCTGCCCCCTGGGCCGTCCGGCACGAGGACCTGCCTTTCGGCTCCCTCCCAATAGGGCCGACCGGCCCTATTCGGCCCCGGCGCGCGGAGGGACCATGGCTGGATGTCCCAGGAAGACACCTTTCACGAACTCGACCGGCAGGAGTGCTTGCGCCTCCTGGCGAAGGTTCCGGTCGGCCGCGTGGTGTACACCCGGCAGGCGCTGCCCGCGGTCCTCCCGGTCAACTTCTGTCTGGACACGGACGACTCCGTCCTGCTGCGCACCTCGGCGGACTCCGAACTCGTCCGCGCGATCGACGGCGTCGTGGTCGCCTTCGAGGCGGACGAGTTCGATACGGAGACCCGGTCCGGCTGGAGTGTGGTCGTCACCGGACGGGCCACCGTCGTGACCGGCGCCGCCGAGCACGAACGGCTGTCGCAGGTCGGCCCGACGTCCTGGATGCCGTTGCGGAACACGGTGTTCGTGAGGATCGAATCGGAGATGGTCACCGGACGCGACCTCAGGGGACACGCGTGACGCGGTGACCGCCGATCAGGTCACACCCGCCCGGTCCCGCTCGCCGGGCGGGTCCCACTCGCCCGGTCGCTCGCCGGGCGGGTCCCACCCGTCCGGTGCCCCTCGCTGATCAGTGCCCGCCCGCTCGCTCTCCTCCCCGATCAGGACCCGCCCGCTCGGTCTCCGGCCTCCGGACCCGCCTCCGAGCCCGGCACGGAGTCCGGCACGGAGTCCGGCACGGAGTCCGCGCAGGCGCGCGGTGTACGGCCCCCGTCGCTGCCGTCACGTTCAGGCAGCAGTGGGAACACCGGCCGAGCCGCCGCACCCCTGCGGACGCTCCGCAGGCCGCCCACAAGGCACCCGACGAGGCCCGGCGACCTGGCATCCCGCAGTCAAAACAGCCGCAAGACCTGCGATCCGGCACTCGCGGGGACAAAAGCGAAGCTCGGAAATCCTGACGGAATGATCTTCTGGGCAACGTTCGTCTCTTCGCGTCGGGCAACGCCTGGCGGCTGCCGAGCGTTGCGACCAGCGCACTCACGTCTGCCTCGTCTCCGAGGCCTCCACCCAGCCGTGCCGGACGGCGTGACCGCCGAGTTGCATCCGGGTCCGCACTCCGGCTATGTCCATGAGCCGGCGCAATCGCCGGTGCATCGTGCGCTGCGACAGGCCCAGCTGTGTTGCTGCGGTCAAGTCGGTCACACCGGCCAGCAGGAGCGCGAGGATCCTTCGATCGAGGGCTGTTGGACCCTCTGTTTCGAGTTCGACGGTGGTTTCGGCTTCTTCGTCGGCAGGCAGCGCCAGCGGGTGGGCGGTGCGCCACACCGTCTCGAACAGCGTATCCATCGCATCCAGCAGGCCGCTGCGGTGCAGCAGCACTGCTCCAGGTTCTCCGGTCGGCGTGGTCGCGAGCGGGACGAGGCCGAGTTCGGTGTCGGCCAGCATGAGTTTCATGGGCAGTTGGTCGGCGATCCGCAGCTGCACACCGTTGCGCAGGGAATCGATCGCGTCGTGGATGATGCCCGGCTCCTCCAGGACGGCCCGGTCCAGTACCGCCCGGAAGCTCACGCCACGGCCGAGAGCCATGGGTTCGGCCGTGTTCTCGTCGGGAGGCAGGGCGACGAACGGTGCGGTGATGAAGGTGCGGACCTGCGTGCGGGCGGCCTGTTGCACCTGGAGGTAGCGATGACGGACGGCGTCGATGCCCGTGACGATCTCGATCAGATCGACGATGCTGCTCGCGGTCATGGCCGCCCGGTGCTCCTCGGCCAGGGTGACCAGCGCGTGCTCGGCCGCGCGCAGCCCGTCCCGGCGCTGGCTGATGAGGGCGCCGAGCGCCATGGCGGGCGGTGCGGCGGTGAACCGACCGTCCGCCGATCCGGTCACCAGTCCCCATGCGACGAGACGGGACAGGGCATCGTCGGCCTGATCCTGTGTCAGGGAGAGCGGATCCGACAGTTGCACCACGGTGGAGTTCGGGCGTCCGAGGAGTGCCCGGTAGACCCGCTCATCGTCTGGTTCGAGGCCCAGAACATCCAGCATCGGCGACCGACTCTCCTCCGCTCGTCGCAGCGGGGAGAGTATGCGCCATGGCGGCAGACTCCGAACAGTCTCCGGTGGAAGCGGGTGTGGCACGAGAGGCCCCGAAGAGTTGCCTCCCCGGGGCCTGACAGCGTGGTTCATCGCAGCCCGTACGCCCGGATGATCTCGTTCTTGACACCGAAGCCGCTGTTCGTGGCGGCACTTGCGCGGATCGAGAGGAAACCGCCGGGCTTCTTGGCCGTCCTGAACGGACCCGTCCAGTAGCCGCCCGTGCCCTTGGTCAGGGGCACTTTCTGCCAGGTGGCGCCGTCGTCGTAGGAGACATCGAGCTTCACCGTGATGACCTTGCCGGGCACGGTGCCGCCGTCCATCGACACAGGCTTGAGCGCTATCGCCTGAGCCGCACGGGTTTTGACGTCGCCGTGCAGGTCCGAGTCCAGCTTGTAGTTCAGGTTCAGCACCGAGAAGGGTTCGAAGAAGTCCGAGTCCACGGTGTCGGACATGAACGTCCACTCCGTGTGGGTGCGTGTCGACAGCCGGAAGACGTCTCCGGGCCGCTCCGCGTCGAGGACGGCACGGTAGGGCAGGTTGCCCGCCGGTACCTCCTTCCACTGCATGTCCCCGCTGACGGGGTTGTCGTAGATCCGCGTGTCGCCCTGGAAGACCTGGAGGTGGGACGGCGTCTCACCCCAGGGCAGATAGCCGCCCAGCCGCATGTTGTCGCTGGCGGATGCCCACGCCTGCACGTTCCAGGTCATGTAGTTCTGCCACCGGGAGTTGTACACGCCGAAGGACTCGCTCTGCCCGGGCCGGGTCACCGGGGCGAACCAGTTCAGACGCGTCGTGCTCCCCTTGGAGTACGTGTTGTCGCCCGACACCATCGACCATGGCAGGGGTCCGTCGACGCCCTGTGTGTGGAACTCCCTCCAGACCTGCCCAGGAGTCACCCACTCGGTGCGCGTACCCGGATGCCACTCGCTCTCGGGCATGTTGAACGACGGGCTGAGGGTGAAGTCGGAGCGGTAGCCCTCCGCCGACGTGCCGCCTGTCGCCGAGTAGTAGTGCGCGTCGATCCGGGCGAGATCACGCTTGGACGGCTTGTAGACCAGGGCCCGGTTCGGCACCTGACGGGGATAGTCGCGGGTCAGGTCGTAGACGAACGGCGTGTACCGGGTCTGCTTCACCGTGAGCTTCGCGATGCCGGACCTGGCCATCGCGACGAGGGTCCTGCCGGCGTTGTGGTGGACGCTTGCGACGGGGATGGCCGACTCGCCGACGTACTCCATCAGCGCGCCGGCACCGTCGTTGACCACGATCAGCGCCTTCGCACCCGCCTCGACGGCGGCCTCCGCGCGCTCCTGCGGCGAGACCTCGTCGCTGCGCACGACGACAACGACCTTGCCCCTGGCCCTGACCTTCTCGTACGCGGTCCGGGCGCCGTTGCCCGCGTAGACGACGTCGCGGCTGTCGGTGGCGGTGCCCAGTGCGCTGCCGGGCTGCACCAGTGCGTCGAAGCGGAGGCGGCCGCCCGCCGCGCTCAGGGCGAGTTGCGGCTCGCCCTTGCGCCAGCGCGTGGTCAGAAGGAACTCGCCGTGCTTCATCGGCTCCGTCGGCGCGACGTAGACGTCGTCGTACGTCGCCGGCAGCACATACGCGCTGCGGTAGTCCGTGTACGGGTCCTGCCCCTTGTAGTGGACGTTGAAGTCGACCTTTCGCTGGCGGTCCTCGGTGCGCTGCGGCGCCTGGGTCTGGAGCAGACGGGCCTTGCTCGCATCCAGCACCACATCCACGGGGCCGTCCTTGAGCACCGTCTCCGGGTCGACCAGCACGGCCAGACCCGAGCGGTCCGCCTTTTCGCCGGCCACGTCGAGGTATCCCGCGACGGTGTACGTGCCGGGTGCCATGCGCAGGGTGGTCGAGCCGTCGACGTAGATGTTCCACGGCCACGAGTCGCCGGCCAGGTTGACGCCGACCCAGCCGGAGGCGGGCTTGCCGTCCCGGCCGACCAGCTTGATGTTCAGGTCGTAGCGCTCCTCCTCCTTGAGCAGTGCCACGGACGTGCGGGTCACCGGCTTCCCGGTGGCCGCGTCGGTCGCGATCACGTAGCCGACGTGCCGGCCCGCCGGGACGGATCGCGGGTCACCGGTCACCGGAACGGCCGCGGTGCCTCCGGCGGGGACGGTCACGGTGGTCGCGCCCAGGGTGAACGGGCCGCCCTCATCGGTCAGGCCCAGGTTCAGGGTCGCGTCGGAGGATCCGGTGTTGGTGAAGGTCAGGTCCTTGGTGACGGCCCCGCCGCTCGGATCGTACGGCCAGGTGTGGTTCCCGAAGAACAGCGATCCGGTGCTGCGGACCGTGGTGCGCACCGCGGCGGCCACGTCGACGCGGCCGGTGCCGACCTCGTACGGCGAATACCCCGCGTCCAGGCCCTTCGCCGTGCTCATCAGCTGTTCCTTGAGCTGCGCGCCGGTCCAGTCCGGGTGCTGCTGGGCCAGGACCGCCGCCGCGCCGACCACGTGCGGAGTGGCCATGGAGGTACCGCTGAGCGTGCGGTACAGGCCCGTCCCGCCGTCGGTCATCTCCTGGGAGCGGGCCGCGGTGATGTCCACGCCGGGCGCCGCGATGTCCGGCTTCATCGCGCCGGAGGACGCCAGGGGGCCGGTGCTGGAGAAGGACGCGAGCTGATCCTGTTTGTCGGTGGCGGCCACGGTCAGCGCCGAGGCGGCCGCACCCGGGGAGGAGATGCTTTCCGGGCCCGCGTTGCCGGCGGCGATGACGAACAGCGTGCCGTACTTCGCGGACAGCGCGTCGACCGCCTGCGACATCGGGTCGCTGCCGTCGGTCGGGTAGGAGTCGCCGAGGCTCATGTTGACGACGTCGGCGCCGGACTCGGCCGCCCACTGCATGCCTGCCATGACCCAGGAGTCCTGGCCGTAGCCCTCGGCGCCGCCGAGCACCTTGCCGATGTACAGGTCGGCGCCGGGAGCGACGCCCTTGTAGTCGCCCCCGGAGGCGGCGCCGGAACCGGCGATGGTGCTGGCCACGTGCGTGCCGTGTCCGTTGAGGTCGGTGATGCCCTCACCCGGTACGAAGCTGGCCGTGCCGTCGATCAGGCCCGCGAAGTCGGGGTGGTTGACGTCGATGCCGGTGTCGAGGACCGTGACCTTGACGCCCTTTCCGGTGTAGCCGGCCGCCCAGGCCTCGGGCGCGCCGATCAACGGCACGCTCTCCTTCAGGTCGGCCTTCACCCGACCGTCGAGCCACAGCTTCGCCACTCCGGCGCCCATCGCTTTGCTGTCCCGTGGCGCGATGGTGTTCCAGAAGGTGCGGGCTCGCACCTTCTGGGTGCTGAGCACGGCACCGCGAATGCCCTTGAGCGTCCGGGTCAGCCTGCTGCCCCGAGGGGCTGTCGGCTCAACGGCTGTGCGGGACGCCGACTTGGCGTACGTCGCGATCAGTGGCACCGCGGACGTCTTCGCGTCGTCGTATCCCATGTCGATCAGGTCGGTGACGTCGAACAGCCGCCGGTCCAGCTTGCCGGTGCCCAGCAGGGACGCCGCCTCGTCAGGGATGACGAACAGATCGCCGTTGACCGTCTGCATTTTCACGCCGCCGACGGCGTTGTCCGGTCGGTCGACATCAGCGGTCTGCTTGCCGTCAGCCATCGTGGTGACCGTGACGACGTCGCCGGTGACCAGGGTGATCTTGTGGGTCGCCGTGGACGAGGCGGGAGCGGTGGGCTTGCTCGGGGCGGCGTGTGCGGGCTCTTGCAGAACCGCGAGCCCCGACGCCAGCAACGACGCCACGGCGGCAGCCGATATCAGGTGCCGCCGTCTGTGCCAGGAGGCGGAAGACTGGGAGAGAGAGAACATGCCCCTGGGTCTATCGGCCGGGTCCTGGCGACGAGAAGGCCGAACGACGGCGAGTCCTCGCCATGGCAAGAACTCGCCAGCCGCAAATCGCTGTCAACCAGGCCTGGTTGCACCTTTCGCATCAGCGTCGGCCGGGAACCCTCAGCGCCACTTCCCGGTGCGAGCCGGCGAGCGCGGCCCGCAGCCGGCCGGTGTCGGATCAGGGCCGGTCGGCAGCCACGGCCGCGACCCCGCGATCGAGGGGCTGCCCACCGTGTTCCGGCTGGTCCGCACGAGGGCTACCGATACGCGGTCCTGATCACCGGCGCCGTACTCCTGCTGGGCGGAGTCGCCGCCGTCACGTTGATCGACCCGGACCGCGATGGCCACCGGCTGTCCGTGTGACCACACGGGCGTGCCCACTTTCAGCGCAGCACACGAAGCAGATCCTTCCTTCCTCCTCTCCGTCTGCCGCAAGGAACACTGTTGAACACCCACGCCCTCGACACCTCCTTCCTCGACCGCGCCGTGGCCCATGTACGCGGCAACGCCGAATCGTGGTCCACCACGCCGCTCAGCGAACGCATCGCCCTTCTGGAGCAGTTGCGATCACGCATCACCTCGCGTGCGTCCGAGATGGCCGCGGCGGGGGCACGGGCGAAGGGATACGGACCGGACTCCCCCTGGGCGGCCGAGGACTGGATCGGCGGACCCTGGGCTCTGGCCCAGAACACCGCGGCGTTTCTCCATGTCCTTCGGCGGATTGCCGCGGGCAAGGATCCGCTCGATGACAAGGCGGTCCGCGAGGAGCACGGCCTCACCCGCGTGGACGTCTTCCCGGCCACCGGCTGGGACCCTCTGCTGCTCAACGGATTCACGGCCCAGGTGTGGATGCGCCCGGCGTCACGGCACAGCAGACGCTGGCGAACGCCGCGGGTGAGTACCGGGGCAGGCAGGCGGCTCCCGCCCTCGCCTTGGTGCTCGGTGCCGGAAACGTCGCAGCCATCGCCGCACTCGACATCCTGCACAAGCTCTATGCCGAGGGTCAGGTCGTCATCGCCAAGATGAACCCGGTCAACGCATATGTACGCCCCCACTTCGACTACATCTTCGCGGACTTCGTCGAACGAGGCTGGCTGCGCTTCGTCGACGGCGATGCGGCCGAGGGCAGTTACCTGTCACGCCACCAAGGCGTCGACGCCACTCACGTCACCGGCAGCGACCGCACCCACGACGCCATCGTCTGGGGCTGCGACGAGAACGCCGAGCAACGCCGCCGTGACGACCTCCCGCTGCTCACCAAGCCCTTCAGTAGCGAACTGGGCGGGGTCAGCCCCTGCATCGTGGCGCCGGGCCCGTGGACCGGTGCCGACTTCCGGTTCCAGGCCGAGCACATCGTCACCAGCAAGATGAACAACTCCGGCCACAACTGCATCGCCAGCCAGATCCTCGTCCTGCCGCGCGAGTGGGACGGTACCGAACGGCTGCTCGACGAGATCCGGCACGTGCTGAGCGAACTGCCCGCGCGGGTCGACTACTACCCCGGCGCCGCAGACCGTCTCACCTCCGTACAGGCGGCCCACCCCACGGCGGAGGCCCTCGCCGACGGCTGTCGGCTGCTCGTACCCGACATCACCGACCACAACAGCCTCCTGGTCACCGACGAAGTCTTCGGCAGCGCCCTGGGCGTGGTACGCCTGCCCGGTACGGCTCCGGCCGGATTCCTCCACCACGCCGTCGACTTCGCCAACGAGACCCTGCCCGGCACCCTCGGCGCAACCCTGATCGTCCACCCGAGAACCGAGAAGGCCGACACGGAGGCCGTGCGTACCGCCGTCGCCGATCTGTGCTACGGCACAGTGGGCGTCAACTGCTGGTCGGGCGTCGGCTTCCTGATCGGCTTCACCCCTTGGGGCGCCTATCCCGCCCACACCCGCCAGGACATCGGAAGCGGCATCGGCTTCGTGCACAACGCGTTCATGCTCGAAGACATCCAGAAGACCGTGCTGCGCGCCCCCTTCACACCAGCCCTGCGGGGACTCGTCACGGGAGATCCGTCGCTGTCCCTGCGGCCCCCGTATTTCGTCACCCACCGCAATGCACTGAAAACGGTGAAGCACCTCACTCGCTTCACGGCGGCGCCGAGCCTGACAAAACTGCCCGCACTCGTCGCTGCCGCGTTGCGGGGCTGACCCCTCGGGGCCGTCCGTCAGGGCATCAGGCGATCTTCTGGTGGTCCTGCGGTTCGGGTCATGCGAAGGCTTGGATATCGGGGCGCTGGAACGGGTCTCCGCCGGTGGCGGTGGCCGGCGTGTCGGCCGACGGTCCTCTCGAACGGTTCGGCCGAGGCCAGCATGCAACCGGGGCCGCGTCCCACCCGTCGGCCGACCGGGTCCGGAACAGGGGCCGTTCGGCCCCGATACAGCCGTTCGAAGGGGGCCGGAAGGCGGTCCGGCAGGGACCGCCGGACCAGGTACGCCGAGATCTGCGGCGCCTAGCGTCAGCGCCATGGAGAACGATCAGAACGTACGGCGGCGGGCGTCGCTCGGCGAGGACTGGCCGCTGGCCGCCCGGCGGCTGCTCACCCGCCGCGAGGTGTCGGCCGACGGCCGTGCCGTGTTCGGCGAGAGCGACCCGAAGTGGGAGGGCTTCTACCGCGACCGGTGGGCGCACGACAAGGTCGTACGGTCCACCCACGGTGTCAACTGCACCGGTTCCTGTTCGTGGATGGTGTACGTCAAGGACGGCATCATCACCTGGGAGCACCAGGCCACCGACTACCCGTCGATCGGCACCGACTGCCCCGAGTACGAGCCGCGCGGCTGCCCGCGCGGGGCGTCGTTCTCCTGGTACACGTACTCCCCCAGCCGGGTCCGCTACCCGTATGTGCGGGGCACGCTGCTGAAGCTGTGGCGCGAGGCCCGAAAGCGGCTGGGCGATCCGGTCGCGGCCTGGGCGGAGATCACCTCCGATCCGGCGAAGGCGCGGGCGTACAAGCGAGCCCGCGGCAAGGGCGGTCTGGTGCGCGCGAGTTGGGACGAGGTGAGCGAGCTGGTCGCCGCCGCCCATGTGCACACCGTCAAGGCGTACGGTCCGGACCGGGTGGCGGGGTTCTCGCCGATCCCGGCGATGTCGATGGCGTCGTTCGCCGCGGGCACCCGGTTCATGTCGCTGATCGGCGGCACGCTGCTGTCGTTCTACGACTGGTACGCCGACCTGCCGGTCGCCTCTCCGCAGGTGTTCGGCGACCAGACCGACGTCCCCGAGGCGGCCGACTGGTGGAACGCCGGTTACCTGGTGATGTGGGGATCCAACATCCCCGTGACCCGCACCCCCGACGCGCACTTCCTGACCGAGACGCGCTACAACGGCACCAAGGTCGTCGCGGTCAGCCCCGACTACGCCGACAACGTCAAGCACGCCGACGAATGGCTCTCCCCGCATCCCGGGACGGACGGGGCGCTGGCGATGGCCATGGGCCACGTGATCCTGCGCGAGTTCCTGGTCGACCGCGAAGTGCCGTACTTCCGGCAGTACTTGAGGACGTTCACGGACGCTCCGTTCCTGGTGACCCTGCGCGAGCACGCGCTGGGGCTGGTCCCGGACGGGTTCCTGACCGCCGCCGACCTCGGGGGCGAGGAGGGGGACACGGAGAACGCGGGGTCCAAGACCGTTCTCGTGGACAGCGCGACGGGTGGGCCCGTCGTGCCGAACGGCTCGCTCGGCTTCCGGTGGGGAGAGACCGGGCAGGGCCGCTGGAACCTCGAACTGGGTCACGTCGTACCCGAGTTGAGCCTGCTGGAGCGGGCCGAGGACACGGTCGAAGTCGTGCTGCCCCGGTTCGACGAGGGGGCCGGCGAGGGAGGGGCGACGATGGTGCGCGGGGTCCCGGTCCGCCGGATCGGCGGGCGGCTCGTGACCACGGTGTTCGATCTGATGCTGGCCCAGTACGGCGTGACCCGGCCGGGACTGCCGGGCACCTGGCCCGCTTCGTACGAGGACGCCTCGGAGCCGTACACGCCGGCCTGGCAGGAGACGATCACCTCGGTCCCGGCCGGGCAGGCGGCCCGGATCGCCCGGGAGTTCGCCCGCAACGCCGAGCGCACCCAGGGCCGTTCGATGATCGCGATGGGCGCGGGCACCAACCACTGGTTCCACTCCGACACCATCTACCGGGCCTTCCTGGCGCTGACGACCATGACCGGGTGCCAGGGCGTCAACGGCGGCGGCTGGGCCCACTACGTGGGCCAGGAGAAGGTCCGCCCGGTCACCGGGCAGCAGCACCTGTCGTTCGCCTTCGACTGGCAGCGGCCCACCCGGCACATGGCGGGCACCTCGTACTGGTACCTGAACACCGACCAGTGGCGCTACGAGGCCATCGGACCGGACGAGCTGGCGTCGCCGCTGGGCGAGGGCCGCTTCGCGGGCAGGTCCACCGCGGACTGTCTGGCCCAGGCGATCCGCATGGGCTGGACCCCCGGCCACCCCGGCTTCAACCGCAACCCGCTCGACCTCACCGACGAGGCGGCCGCGGCCGGCCGCCCGGTCGCCGAGCACATCGTGGACGAACTCACGTCGGGGCGGCTGCGGTTCGCCGCCGAGGACCCCGACGACCCGGCCAACTTCCCCCGGGTGCTGACCGTCTGGCGGGCCAACCTGCTGGGCTCCTCCGGCAAGGGCAACGAGTACTTCCTGCGCCATCTGCTGGGCACCGACGCGGCGGTCCGCTCCGAGGAGACCCCGCCCGAGTCACGGCCGCAGGAGGTGGTGTGGCGCGAGGAGGCCCCCGAGGGCAAGCTCGACCTGCTGGTCACCATGGACTTCCGGATGACCTCGACCAGTCTGCTCTCCGACGTCGTCCTGCCGGCCGCCACCTGGTACGAGAAGGACGACCTGTCCAGCACGGACATGCACCCCTTCGTGCACGCCTTCACCCCGGCCATCGCCCCGCCCTGGCAGGCCCGCACCGACTACGACACGTTCCTGACCATCGCCGACCGGTTCAGCGAACTCGCCGCCGAGCACCTGGGCACCCGCACCGACGTCCTGGCCGTACCGCTGCTGCACGACACCCCCGACGAACTCGCCCAGCCCGGCGGGGTGGTGCGGGACTGGAAGGCCGGCGAGTGCGAGCCGGTCCCCGGCCGGACCATGCCCAGACTCGTCGTCATCGAGCGGGACTACGCGGCGGTGGCGCAGAAGATGCGTGCCGTCGGCCCGCTCCTGGACACCCTGGGCACCACCACCAAGGGCGTCACGGTCCACCCGGACCGGGAGATCGAGGAACTGCGCCACCGCTGCGGAACCGTCCGCGACGGGGTGGCCGCCGGGCGCCCGTCGCTCGCCACGGCCTCCGACATGTGCGAGGCGATCCTCGCGCTGTCCGGCACCACCAACGGGCGCCTCGCCACCGAGGGTTTCCGTGAACTGGAGCGGCGCACCGGCAGCAAGGGCCTCGTGGAACTCGCCGCCGAACGGGAGGGCGAGCGCATCACGTTCGCCGACACCCGCACCCAGCCCCGCTCCGTGATGACGTCCTACGAGTGGTCGGGCAGCGAGACCGGTGGACGGCGCTACTCGGCGTTCGTCATCAACACCGAGCACAAGAAGCCCTGGCACACCCTCACCGGACGCCAGCACTTCTTCGTCCAGCACGACTGGATGGCCGAGTTCGGCGAGCAACTCCCCGTCTACCGGCCACCGTTGAACACGCCCCGGCACTACGGGGACGATCAACTGCACGAGCAGGGCCGGGCGGAGGTCACGGTCCGCTATCTGACCCCGCACTCGAAGTGGTCCATCCACTCCAACTACCAGGACAACGCGCACATGCTGGCACTGTCCCGCGGCGGCCCGGTCATCTGGATGTCCACCGCCGACGCCGAGAAGATCGGCGTGAAGGACAACGAGTGGATCGAGGCGTACAACCGCAACGGGGTCGTCGCCGCCCGCGCCGTGGTCAGCCACCGCATGCCCGAGGGCACGGTGTACATGTACCACGCCCAGGACCGCAACGTGAACGTGCCGAAGACCGAGGTCAGCGGCAAGCGCGGCGGCATCCACAACTCGCTGACCCGGCTGCTGATCAAGCCCACCCATCTCGCGGGCGGCTACGCCCAGTTCACCTACGCCTTCAACTACTACGGCCCGACCGGCAACCAGCGCGACGAGGTCACGGTCATCCGCCGCCGCTCGCAGGATGTGGAGTACTGACATGGCCCGTGGCGAAGCCACCGTCGGACGCGTGATGGCTCAGGTCGCGATGGTGATGAACCTCGACAAGTGCATCGGCTGTCACACCTGTTCGGTCACCTGCAAGCAGACCTGGACCAACCGCACCGGCGTCGAGTACGCCTGGTTCAACAACGTCGAGACCAAGCCCGGCGTCGGCTACCCGCGCCGCTACGAGGACCAGGAGCACTGGAAGGGCGGCTGGATGCTCGACAAGCGCGGACGCCTCGTCCTGCGCTCCGGCGGCCGCGTCAAGCGCCTGCTGTCGCTGTTCTCCAACCCCGACCTGCCGTCCATCGAGGACTACTACGAGCCGGTCACCTACGACTACGACAACCTGGTCAGCGCCCCCGCGGGCCCCGACTTCCCGGTGGCCCGCCCCCGTTCGGTCCTCACCGGCAGACCCACCGCCATCACCTGGGGCGCCAACTGGGAGGACGGCCTCGGCGGCGCGGGCGAGAACGCCGGCGCCGACCCCAACCTCAGCGGCGCATGGGCCGAGAAGGTGAAGTTCGAGTTCGAGCAGACCTTCCTCTTCCACCTGCCCCGCCTGTGCGAGCACTGCCTCAACCCGGCCTGTGTGTCGGCCTGTCCGTCCGGCGCGATGTACAAGCGGGTCGAGGACGGCATCGTCCTGGTCGACCAGGACCGCTGCCGCGGCTGGCGGATGTGCGTGACGGCGTGCCCGTACAAGAAGGTGTACGTCAACCACGCCACCGGCAAGGCGGAGAAGTGCACCTTCTGCTTCCCGCGCATCGAGGCCGGACAGCCCACCGTGTGCTCCGAGACCTGTGTCGGCCGACTGCGCTACCTCGGACTGCTCCTCTACGACGCCGACCGGGTCGGCGAGGCGGCGGCCGCACCGGACGAGAAGGACCTCCTGGACGCGCAGCGCGGGGTCTTCCTCGACCCGCACGACCCCGATGTCATCGCGGCGGCGCGGGAGTCGGGCATCCCGGAGGACTGGCTGGACGCCGCCCGCCGCTCCCCGGTGTACGACCTGGTCATGCGCTACAAGGTGGCGCTGCCGCTGCACCCGGAGTACCGCACCCTGCCGATGGTCTGGTACGTGCCCCCGCTGTCGCCCGTGCTGGACGCCGTGGACGCGGCGGGCGGGAACCAGGACGACCCCGACCATGTCTTCGCCGCCGTCACCCGGCTGCGGATCCCGCTGGAGTACCTGGCGGAGCTGTTCACCGCGGGCGACACGGACGTGGTCGGCGGAGTGCTGATGAAACTCACCGCCCTGCGGTCCTTCATGCGCGAACGCACGCTGGGCGAGGAGGGCGACGAGACGGTGCTCAAGGCCGTCGGCCTCACCGCCCGGGAGGCGGAGGACCTGCACCGGCTGCTGGCCGTGGCGAAGTACGCCGACCGCTATGTCGTACCGGCCGCGCACAAGGAGGACGCGGCGGCCCTCACCGCCGTGGAGAACCGCTGCCCGGTCGAATCGTCCGGCGGCCCCGACGACTCCGCCGGCGGACGGGTGATGCTCGGGATCCCCACCCTGCGCCGCAAGAAGACCGGAGACCGGCCGTGAGTCCTTCCCCGCACTCCGTCCGGGCGACCCCCGGCTCCGCGAGCATTCCCTCCCTGATCCGCACCCGCGTCCGGGCGGCCGTGCGCCGCCCGGCCCGGCTCACTCCCGAGGAGGCCGGGGCCCGGGCGCTGACACTGCGGCTGTGCTCGCTCCTCCTCCAGTACCCGGACGCCGAACTGACCGCCGCCCACCCGGCTTTGACGACTACCGTCGCAACGCTGCCGCCCTCGCCCGCCACCGAGGAACTCACCGCGTTCACGGGCTGGCTCACCGCACAGGAGCCGGACGCGCTGGAACGCCACTACGTCGAGATGTTCGACCTGCGCCGGCGGAGCGGCCTCTACCTCACCTACTACCTGCACGGCGACACCCGCCGCCGCGGGATGGCGCTGCTCACCCTCGGTCAGCGGTACCGGGCCGCCGGCTGGGACACCGACGGGGGCGAACTGCCCGACCACCTCCCGGTCGTCCTGGAGTTCGCCGCTCTCTGCGGCCCGGGCGCGGGCGAGGCTCCGCTGCGTCAGCACCGGCGCGGACTGGAGCTGATCCACCGGGCGCTGACCGACGCCGACTCGCCGTACCGGCATGTGCTGGGGGCGCTGCTCACCCTGCTCCCGCCGCCCACCGAGGCGGACCGGGCCGCGGTGGACCAACTGATCGCCGAGGGCCCGCCGAACGAGGACGTCGGGCTCGACCCGTACGGGACCTACGGCCAGGGGGAGTTCGCCCCTCCGGGCGCGTTCGTTCCGCCGCCGCCCGCACCGCCGACCCGGATACCGACCCACCCGACCAGCCGCACGGAAGGCCCCCGATGAACGCCCCGCTCCTCCCGGTCGCGGCCGCCTCCGCGAGCGGCGCCGATCTGCTCCTGTGGGTCGCCGTCCCGTACACCTGCCTGGCGGTGTTCGTGGTCGGGCACGTCTGGCGTTACCGGCAGGACCAGTTCGGCTGGACCTCGCGCACGAGCCAGCTCTTCGAGCACCGCTGGCTGCGCTGGGCCGGTCCGCTGTTCCATGTCGGAGCGTTCATGGTGATCGGCGGACATGTCGTGGGACTCGCCGTCCCCGACTCGTGGACGAAGGCCGCGGGAATCTCCGAACACTCCTACCACACCACGGCCGTCTGGGCGGGCTCGGTGGCGGGCGTCGCGATGGTCACGGGGCTCGGCATGCTGTGCGCCCGAAGGCTGCTGACCCGGCCGATCCGGCTGGGCACCGACCGCAGCGACAAGGTCCTGTTCCCGCTGCTGTCCGCGACCGTCCTGCTGGGGCTGTCCGCCACGACGGTCCACAACGTCCTCGGCCCCGGCTACGACTACCGCTCCACCATCTCCGTGTGGTTCCGCGGCCTGTTCGCCCTCCAGCCGCGCCCGGAGGCGATCTCCGGGGCACCGCTGCTGTTCCAGCTGCACGCCCTGACCGCCTGTCTGCTCTTCGCCGCCTGGCCGTTCACCCGGCTCGTGCACGTGTGGAGCGCGCCGGTGGGGTATCTCGCCCGGCCGTACCTCGTCTACCGCCGACGGGCCACGCCGGCGCCGGCCCCGAGGGCCACGACGGACCGGACCCGGCAGGCCCCGCACTTCGGGCGGACCCGGTGAGCCACGGCCCCACCCTCTCGGAGAACGCCACGACCCCCGCGGCCGCCCGGTCGCAGGGGTCCGTCCGACGGACCGGAGCGGTGATGCTCCTCACCGGCGTCGCCGGCTGGCTCGCCTCCTTCCAGCTGACCGTGGACGACTGGCGGTCGCTGCGCGACCCCACGTACCAGCCGCCGTGCAACATCAGCCCGGTCGTGAGCTGCGGAAGCGTCATGTCCAGCGCGCAGGGCAGCGTGTTCGGCTTCCCCAACATGCTTCTCGGGCTGGGCGCGTTCGCAGCCGTGGCCGTCCTCGGCCTCGCCGTCCTCACCGGCGCCCGGCTTCACCGGACCCTCTGGCTCGCGCTGGAGGCCGGGACGCTGTCCGGGATGGTGTTCGCGCACTGGCTGATCTTCCAGTCGCTCTACGAACTCGACAAGATCTGCCCCTACTGCGTCGGCGTGTGGATCTCCACCATCGCCCTGTTCTGGTACGTCACGGTCCACTGCCTGGAACGCCGGATCCTCCCCGCTCCACGCTCCGTCCTGGCCGTCGTCAGGGACACGCACTGGATACTGCTCGGCGCCTGGTACGGAGTGATCGCCCTCCTCGTCCTGACCCGCTTCTGGCCGTACTGGAACAGCCTGCTGTGATCCGCTGCCGGGGCCCCGGTCCTGGCCGGGGCCCCGGCAGCCGTGCGCGGTTCCCCCTCGTCAGTCCTGTGTCCGGTCGACGACGGGCACGGCGGTGACGGGGTCGTGGCCCGCCGCGACCAGCCGCATGACGAAGGCCGCCACGCCCTCGAGCTGCCGGGCGTGCTCCAGTCCGCCCATCACGGTGGGCGTGCCGCCGAGGTCGCAGACCAGCTCGGCGATGTGCCGCACCGCCGATCCGGTGGACGGTTCGAGCAGGCCCGAGGCGTAGTCGACCGCGTCGGGACAGCCGATCACCATCTTGCCCGCCAGCGACCCCTGGCCGGCCTCGGCGAGGGCGAGCACCTGGTCGACCCCGCTCCTCACCGTCGCGAGCTCGGAATGAGACTCCGGCAGCAAGAGCTGGATGCCCGAGAAGAAACGGACGAACCCGACTCCGCTCCCCCTCGGCACCCCGCCCGCGAACTTCACCCTCCTCACCATCGCCGACGCCTACGACTTGCAGCTCCACGCCTGCCCGGCGTCCCGGAGCACCAGCACATCGAACTGGTCCAGTGAGCCATCGCTGAAGTCGACGGTGAGCCTTCGGCCTGAGAAGTCACTGCGTCCTGCGGCCGTGGCGCAGCACTGCTCACATGGCCGCGTGCGCGCCCGTCAGGCAGTCGAGTTCCGGGTCAGGCGGCCCGCATCGGAGAACCGCCTCCACCGTCGGCCACTGATCGACGGGCACGCGGTACGAGTGGAGCATCCAGGGGTCGTCCGCATCCGGAGTGATCGCTTCTTGCAACTGGAGCATCTGCACGCGGCTGATGGAGTGCTCCGTGCGCAAGGTGTCGTCCGCCTTGCCGTACCCCTCCAGGACCCAGACGACCTCAGGCTCTTCCATGGACATCCGTTGATTGCAGGACGGCCTGTCGCGCAAGGGACTCGGGAAGCCGAGGGCATCCCGGGCTCGGCTTCGGCAGGCTGCCGAGAAGCCCATGGGTGCCGGCGCGGGGTACTGCCGGTTGCCGGGGGTTGTGCACTTCTCCGCTGTACAGCCGGATCGGTCAGAAGGGAGGTTCGAGATCGCCGCGGCCGTCGCTGTGCGGCCCCCGACCCCCGGTCCTCGGCCTCCCCCGAAAGAGGCTCCGGGCCGGTCGGATCGTGGCCCCACGCTTCGAGGGCCCTCCACGCGACACGGCGGTTGGGGTCGCTGCCGCTGGTGTCCAGGACGCGGCGCGCGTGTACGGCGAGGTGATCGCGGTGCTCGGCGAGCGCGGGGTGTTCGGCAAGGATGAGCGCGGCGATGACGGCGGCTTCGCGCACGTCCTCGTGGCTGTCCCGGAAGAAGGGCGCGACGGGAATCGCGGTGCACCGGAGTACGTGCACCCGCTCCATCCAAGGCTGGGAATCCGCAGGTCACGTCACAGACCGCCTCACCTCGCTCCTCAAGCGGGTGTCGCAGGTTCGAATCCTGCCGGGGGCACAAGGCCAAAGGCCCCCGGACCGATCATGATCTGGGGCCTTTGACATCCAGTTTCGACATCAACGCGCACGGTCACTGACGACCGGGGCGCTTCCTGAGCAGCCGGTCCATGCGGCTCATGGCCTCGCGTCGCATGTCCTGTACGACGTGCGTGTACACGTCCATGATGATGCTGATCTGCAAGTACCCCAAGATCTCCATCACGACGCGGGGCGCGACTCCGACCGCCGTGAGCAGGGTGACCGCGCCGTGCCGAGCGTCGTGCAACCGGATCACGCGAAGGCCGGCGGACTCGGCGACACGGGTGAAGGAGCAGTAGACGTTCCGCGGTTCGACCTGGCGGGCGGACGCAAAGGACCCGGTTGTCCAGGTCGAGGTCCGACCGTCGAAGGCCGATGATCTCGCCCCGACGGAGCCCCATGGCGATGGCGAGCACGAAGGCCGCGTAGAGCGGATCTCGACGGGATGCCGCGAGGAAGTCGAGCGTCTCGTCCAGCGTCCAGGGCTTCAGCTCCCGGTTGTCCGTGCGGGGCGGCTCGACGAGCTCGGCGACGTTGCGCGCGATCAGCTCCTCGCGGCAGGCCGAGGACAGAGCGGAACGCAGCCTCATGGGCCCTGCAGGCATGATCGTCTTCGGCCCGCGCAGGAGAGCACGGTCGAGCCTCCGACCCCTTACCACTGCGGGATCACCGCGGCAATGCGACAGTGAAACCATGAGCCGTCACCGACGCCCCTCGCGGCGGGCCTCGTGGATAGCGGGCGGCGCCGCCGTTCTCGTTCTCGGCGGCACCGGAACGTGGCTGTTGCTGGAATCGGAGGGGAACACACCCGACTCAGCGGCGACGGCTCCGAGCACACCCCCGTCAAGAGCGGGACCGTCGGAAACACCCGAGCCGCACACCTCCACCTCAGCGCCTTCGACACCCGAACCCACCGCGACCACAACATCCCACTCCCCCAGGCCGGTGCCCTCCACGAACCGTCCGACAACCCACCCGCCGGCGGTCGGCCCGCATACCACCCAGCCACCGCCGCCGACACACACGTCCCCTCCACCCACACGTCCTCAGCCGGTGCTGCGGCCCTCCGAGACCATGACGCGACCGACGTCGACCGCCTCGGCTCCACTCCCCAGCCCGTCGACATCAACGCCTCACCCTGAAAGCAGCGGGCCGGTCACCACCATCTGGTACACGTCCCCTACCGCTGTCGCCGCCGCACAGCGCATGGCCCTGGCCGAAACCGTCGGCGACCCCGCATGTTCCCTGGCCTCGGCAGGCCCGCCGGACCCCGGCCTCGTCCCCCACGTGGACCGGATCGGTATCGGCAACGAGGGGAACTACTGGTGCCTGATCTGGTGAAGGGGGCAAGTTCAGGAAGGGGGAATGCAAGACATTCGGCTCTTCCAAGATCTTCGTGGGCGTTGATCAACTCTGCGGTTTCGGCTCGGTCGCGAGGCGGTAGGAGTCGGTGCCGGTCTCGATGACATTGCCGCCGAAGGTGAGGCGGTCAACGATGGCAGCGCGGAGGCGGGGGCCGGTGAAGGCCTTGGTCCAACCGGAGAAGGATTCGTTGGAAGCGATGGCCACGCTGTTCTTCTCCTCGCGTTCGGTCAGGACCTGGAAGAGGAGTTCGGCGCCGCCCCGCGCCCTTGCCGCCGCGCCGGGGGGTGCGCCGCCTGCCACACCACTGCGTGATGAAAACGCAGCGGGCAGGGTGTGGCAGCCCGAAGCAAGATCCGCTCGCGCAGGTACGGTCCCCTGCATGGTGACGCCCGACCACTCCCGTCCCGGCCACCGCTCCCCCGGCGCCTCGGCGAAGGAAGACCCGCGACGCCGGGCATGCCGGAGGGCGGTCACGCTCCCGCTGTACACCGTGCTGTTCGCCGCCGACCCGGCGATGACGGCGCCTGCGGCGCCGGCAGCCGCCACTCGTGCCGCCCCGGCAGCGCCCGCGGCCCCGGCGGCGCCGACCTGCCAGGTCGGCGTCTACGTCACCGACCTCTACGGCCTGGACGTCTCACCGCGGACCATCAACGCCGACTTCTGGCTGTGGAGCGTGTGCCCCAGTGCCGGCCTGGACGCCACCTGGCGCCTGGAGTTCATCAACGCCGCCCAGGTCAACCAGAGCGACCGGTCCGTGGAGAAGGTCGGCGACCGGTACTGGTCCCAGGTGAAGGTCTCCGGCACCTTCCGCCGGCAGTTCGGCCTCAGCGAGTACCCCTTCGCGGGCGTCGGCGGCTTCGGACGACCCGGCGGTCAGCGCGTGACGAGCACCGTCGCCGAGGCGGTCGACGCGCCGTGCAGGTCGTCGCCGGGCCAGCTGACCGTATAGGTCACCTTGCGTCGGGTGCGCGGGATGTCGTTGATCGTGAAGGTGCCGTCGGCGGCCACGGTCACCGACGACAGCGTGCCGGTACCGAGCCGGTCGGACCGCTCGACAGCGAGGACCGCACGCTCCGGCAGGGCCTTGCCCTGCGCGGTGAACGTGCCGGCGATCTCCACGCCCGAGCCGATCGGTACCTCCTCGGGCGCGGTGAGCGCGATCGAGGTGGGGGCCTTGCCGACGGACACCGTGGTGGTGACGTCCTCGGCGGGACGGTGGGTCAGGTCGCCGAGGAAGGAGATCCGGTAGGTGGCGTCGCCCACCAGGTCGGGCTCGTCGAGGACCGAGAACGTGCCGTCACCCTTGACCGTGAAGGTGCCCAGGTCGTGGGTGCCGTCCGCGTCGGTGCGGGTCGCCCTGATCTTCAGGCTCTCGGCGGGCTCCGGTCCGTCCTGCTCCAGCTTGCCGCGCACGGCGAGCGCCTCGCCGACGACGGCCTGGGCGGGACTGTGGGTGAGGGCGCCGGTGAAGCGGGCGTCGTACTGGACGGCCGGGGGCTGGATGATGTGCAGCCAGTACTGGTTGCCGGCCGCGTTCGTGGTCACCGCGAACAGCCGGGAACCGTCCGCCGCCCACTCCAGGCCGCGCGGCGCGACCCGGTCGCCGTCGAGGCTGCCCTCGAAGGCGAACTCCAGCGGGGCGGTGGAGTCGGCTGGATCGGCGGGCTGCACCAGCAGGTCCGGCGTGGAGCCGTCGGCCGAGGCGCCGCGCGCGAGGTACTTGCCGTCACCGCCGAAGGCGACCGCGCTTGCCGAGGCCCCGGCGGGCAGGGCCTGGTAGCCGTCCGCCGCGTCGGACAGGTCGGTGGTGTTCAGCAGCAGGGTCCCGGCGTTCGCGTCGGCCACGGCGACCTTGCTGCCGTCCGCGGATAACGCCATGTCCTTCAGGTTCAGGGCGCCCTTGCCGTCGGCGTCGGCGAAGCGGCGGGCCGCATTGCGTACGAGGCTGCCGCCGCCCGTGTCGTACACCGCCAGGAACGGGTCGGCGGCGGACGAGTTGAGTGGCTGGCCCATCAGCATCCGGTCGCCGGGACCGGCCTCGAGCTGGAGCGTGCCGTGGTCCTGCCAGTTGGTGCGCGTCGTGATGTTGGTGACCGGCGCGTAGGAGTCCAGGTAGGTCAGCGCGGTGTCGCACTGCGCGATGTACTCCGAGTACGGCGACGTGTAGTACAGCGCGCCGCCGGAGAAGGCGAGGCTACGGCCACAGGTGTCGGTGGAGACGTAGTTGCCGCTCGGGGTGTAGGTGCTGGTGTCGTAGCGCCAGACCACATCGCGTCCGCCGACGTAGAGCGTGGAGCCGTCGGCGTTCAGCGCCAGGCCGGAGACGTGCCGGGTGGTGCTGATCGTGGTGATCTGCTTGCCCTGGAAGTCGTAGACGGCGATCAGGCCGGGGTTGTATTGACTGCCGAGGTTGCTGTCGGCGACGTAGACCCGCTGGTGCGCGGAGTCCACCGCCAGCGCCGAGTACGAGGCGATCGGCAGCTTGGCCACGGCCTCGGAGGCCGCCGCATGGGCCGCGGGCGCGGCGGCGACGGTCAGGCCGGCCCCGGCAAGCGCGGCGGCGAGCAGCGTGGCCGCGAGACGTCCGGGACGGTGTGCGGTATTCAACTGTGCCCCCCACAGGCCGAATTGAGCGCACCACTGAGACCGGTGACGCTCCTGTGGAAGTCATGGAACACCGGTGGAGATGCCGTGACCAAGGCGGCGCGACCGCACAGGAGAACGAATACGCGGACGCCTGCGGACCGCACCCGGCATAGAGCAGTCGGCGAACAGCGGTGCCGGACAGCACCAGAGAGGACACCGACGCCGTCTCCGCAAGCACCCTCAAGCGCGGTCGGCCCGCACGCTGCGCCCCAGGAGCACATCGTGGTTGCCTTCGTCCGGGCCTGCGGCGCCGCGATCGAGGACGAACGCGACGTGCTGAAGGTATGGCGGGCCACCCGCTCCGAGTACCGCAGCATCCTCGCCGCGCTGCGGGCCCCTTCCGTCTCCGGCATCCGCACCCGCGTCGACTTCCGGGCAGCTCTCGTCGCCACCTACGAACGCGCCGGCGCCCCACTCCTGCTCGCCCTCGACCTCCTGCTGACCGGAGTGGTGTTGCTCCTCACCGGCATCGCCGGCTGGCTCGCCTCCTTCCAGCTGACCGTGGACGACTGGCGTCTGCTGCGCGATCCCACGTATCAGCCGCCGTGCAACATCAGCCCGGTCGTGAGCTGCGGAAGCGTCATGTCCAGCGCGCAGGGCAGCGTGTTCGGCTTCCCCAACATGCTTCTCGGGCTGGGCGCGTTCGCGGCCGTGGCCGCCCTCGGCCTCGCCGTCCTCACCGGCGCCCGGCTGCACCGGACTCTGGCTCGCACTGGACGCCGGAGCGCTGGTGGGGGTGGTGTTCGTCCACTGGCTGATGGTGCAGTCGCTCTACGAACTCGACAAGATCTGCCCCTACTGCGCCGGGGTGTGGATCTCCACCATCGCGCTGTTCTGGTACGTCACCGTGCACTGCCTGGAACGGGGATTCCTGCCCGCGCCGCGCGGCGTCCTGGCGGTGGTGCGGGACACCCACTGGATGCTGCTCTGCGCCTGGTACGGAGTGATCGCCCTCCTCGTCCTGACCCGCTTCTGGCCGTACTGGAACAGCCTGCTCTGACCCGCGGCCACGGGGCGGGCGCGGTCGGTGCGGGTGCCGGTCCGGGACCGTCGCGGGTCCTGGGGTTTCGGGGACCGTCGCGGGTCCTGAGGTGTCCAGGACCCGCGACCGCCGGACTGGTTCCTGAGGTGGAACACGGACAACGGCACCATCCGCCTGGTGCCGAGCAGCATTCGACCCATCTCTACGCAGGACGTCTCACGGACGCTGGAGGTCAAGGCCCTCAAGTTCGAACGGCACCTGGACCACCACCCGGCCCACAAGAAGATCCTGCGCCATCACTGGCGCTGCGAGGACCCTTACTGCCTCAAGGCCCGTTACTGGCCCGACCGGCTCCACGACTGGCCTCTGCTCGACCGCAGCGGAGCCCCGAACGTTCTCATCGACACCCATAAACCTGATAAACGAAGTGTGTACCGTGATGGGCGTGCAGCTTCGGTACAGCTTCCGTCTGTACCCGAGCACCGGCCAGCGCATGGCGTTGGCGAGGGCGTTCGGGTGCGCACGGGTGGTCTTCAACGATGCGTTACGCATCCGCGAGGAGGCCCGCACGGCGGGGCTGCCGTTCGTCACCTCGGCGGAGCTGTCCAAGAACCTGACGGCCTCGAAGAAGACCCCGCAACGGGCCTGGCTCGGTGAGGTGTCGGCGGTGATCCTCCAGCAGTCCCTGCGTGATCTGGACACCGCGTACCGCAACTTCTTCGAGGGTCTCAAGGGCAAGCGCCCGCGCATGGGCGCACCCCGGTACAAGTCCCGCAAGGACACCCGGCAGGCGATCCGCTTCACCGCGAACGCCCGCTGGTCCATCACGCCCGGCGGGAAGCTGCGCCTGCCGAAGGCCGGCGACGTTCCCGTGCGCTGGTCGCGTGCACTGCCCTCCACCCCGTCCACAGTGACGGTGATCAAGGACAGTGCGGGCCGGTACTTCGCATCCTTCATCGTCGAGACCGGTCCGCAAGAAGTACTGCCAAAGACGACGCCCGGAATCGGCATCGACCTTGGGCTGGGGCACTTCGCGGTCCTCTCTGACGGCCGGAAGATCGACAGCCCACGCTTTTTACGCCGGGCCGAGAAGCGACTGAAGAAGACACAGCGGGAGCTGTCCCGCAAACAGAAGGGCTCCAACAACCGAGACAAGGCCAGAGTCAAGGTCGCCCGCGCGCACGCCCGAGTCGCCGACGCACGCCACGAGTTCCACCACCAACTCTCCACAAGGCTGATCCGCGAAAACCAAGCGATCGCCGTGGAAGACCTGGTGGTAAAGGGACTTGCCCGCACGCGCCTGGCTAAATCCGTCCACGACGCCGGATGGTCGGCATTCGTGACCATGCTCCAGTACAAGGCCGCCCGGTACGGCCGCACCCTCGTGCGCATCGGCCGGTTCGAGCCGACCTCCCAGGTGTGCTCTGCCTGCGGCGTCAAGGACGGCCCCAAGCCCCTGCACGTCCGCGTGTGGACATGCGGGGCGTGCGGGGTGGTCCTGGACCGGGACATCAACGCGGCGGTCAACGTCGCCAAGGCCGCCGGACTGGCGGTGTCAGCCTGCGGAGCGCAGGTAAGACCGGGACCCGTCCCTGCACCGCGCAGCGAAACAGGAACCCACCCGAAACCCCCACCCATCCGGTGGGGGCAGGCGGGAATCCCCGGCCCTTAGGCCGGGGAGGATGTCAAGAACCGTCCGCGTGGACCGCGTACACGTAGCGCTTGTTGACATATTCGCCCACGTTCCAGATGACGGACTCGCTGAACGCCCAGTTGGACGCTCCGCTGCTGTGGTAGCTGAGGTCCTCGCAGCCGATGACGAGGTCGCAGACCGCGCTCGCCGTCGAGCCTCCGGAGGTGAAGGTGCGCAGTGTCCCCTTGGTGGAGGGGCCGTCGCTGGCGGAGAGGTAGTGCTTGGTGTTGCGGGAGACCACGCCCTGGATCTTCTGCTGGCTGACGGTGACGGCCTCGGTCGCGGTGAGCGAGGCGAGCTGCCGGTCGGTGTAGTCGAGGTTCCAGCGGACCACCTTGGGCGTGGTGGTGCCGGCGCCGGTGCCGTTGAAGGTGCCGTCCGTGTAACTGACCGCACCGGACAGGGAGTACTCGCTGATCACGAGGCTGTCGGGGGTGCTGGCGCGGTCGAGTCCGATGGCCGTGTAGCGCAGATAGGTTCCCGCGTTGTCGTAGGCGTGGCTCTGCGGCAGGACGTACTGGTATCCGTACCCGTAGTACTGACCGTCGGTGTGCAGACCGCACACATCCTTCTCGGTCAGCGGGACCTTGAACAGGGTGTTCAGGTCGAACACCCGCAGGCCCTTGTAGGTGTCGACCACGTAGAGGAGGTTTCCGTACCACATGATGCCGCCGGCGTGCTTGCGGATCGGGTTGAAGGAGAACTCGCCCGTGGCGGTCTTGACGGGCTCGACCAGCAGGACGTGCCGGTACTTCGGCGCCGACGCATTGTTGTAGTTGACGAACGTGAGCCGCAGGCCCTTGTCGAGCGCGTAGTTGTCGACGCCGTCGCCGTCGGGGTCGGTCTCGAAGTACCAGGAGGCGAGGACGACGCGGTTGGTCCCGTCGTCGGGGTAGGTGCCGTCGCCGTAGGCGTCCGCGCTGGTGGTGACACCCTGCGGGATCCAGTAGTCGACCGCCTGGTCGTCGGCGTCCCAGGCGAAGCCCGTCTCGAAGGCCTCGGAGGTGCTGGGTGCGCTGGTCAGGTGGGTGGCGTTGCGGTTGACGTCGGCGATGACGGTCGTCGCGTCCACCTTGGGCAGTTTCGTGGCCAGACCCGCCGTCAGATCGGCGAACTCGCCGTAGCTGTTGGAGGTCCGGGCGGCGAGGGTGAACTGGCCTGCGTCGATGGTGGCCGCCTGGGCCGGGGAGGCGGAGAGGATGCTGCCCGCGGCACCGATGAACGGGGCGGCAGCCATTCCCTTGATGATCGCTCTGCGTGTCATGGTCACAGCAGGTGAAGATATTGCGTTCTTGATCGACAACGCAAGCGGCCCCTGGAGCCGTGTACGCAGGTTCGAATCCTGCCGGGGGCACCCCTTATGAGGTGCCCAAAGACCCCGTCACCAGCGGAAACGCTGAGGCCGGGGTCTTCGCGTATCTACGGTCATGCGCAGGCAGATGCCGCCGAAAGCAGTCGTTTGCCAGTGATCACGTTGTAATGACGTGTTGATCTTGAAGGGCTTCGCGGCAGGTCAGAGAGCCTGCGCCCCACTTCCGAATGAAGCTCTGTGGACCATACGTGGACGGGCGCGAGCCCCGGACCGTTCCCAGCCCGGGGCTCGCGTTCGCCAGTCGTGCGATTGATCAGTCTGCGGTGTCGTCCTCCTCCCCCAGCCCCTGCATGATCCGGTCGTTCATCTCCTGCTCCTGGCCATCGATGCACTTGGCGTAGATCTTCAGAAGGACGTCCACCGAGTGACCCGCGCGAGCGGCGACCTCCGGGGCCGGGACACCGGAGTTGAGCCACTGGGAGACTCCCGCGTGACGCAGGTCGTACGGCCGGAAGGCGAGAACCGAGGCCACTTGATCGGGGACGAGGGCGAGTTCCCGTGCCTGCTTCCACGCACGCGAGTACGAGGAGGCCGCGATCACGTTGCCCCGCTCGCTGGAGAACAGCCGGCCGTCCTTCGCCGTGCCGAACTCCTTCAAGTGGTCGTGCAGCAGGCGCACCAGCGGAGGCGGGATCGGCACGATGCGTACCTCGCCCTGGGCCCGCTGCTTCAGCCCCCGCCGGTCATGTGCCTCGCCGGAGTCGGTCCACGCCTTCCCCGCCGAGGGCCGCGTCTCCGCCAGTTCGATGCGTCCCCAGCCGGACGCTGGAAGGGTGCAGTCGGACCGGCGTAGTCCGAGCGCCTCGCCCGGCCGCATGGCCGCGTAGTACAGGCATCCGAAGAACGCCCGCAGCCGCCGACCGCTCGCCCGCTCGAAGCCGCCCACGTAGGTGAGCGCGGTCAGCAGCTCCCGAGCCTGCCGTGGATTGACCACCACCCGGCGGTCGACTTCCTGCACCGCGCGCTTGCCACGCTTGCGACGTACCCGGCTCAGCGGGTTGGACGTGAGGTGCTCCAGTTCCACGGCGTATTCGAGCGCGTTGAAGACCACCGCCCGCCGACGCCGATACGTCTGCGTCGCCGCAGGCTTGCCGTCCAGCCTCCGCCCCAGTCCGTCGATCAGCTCATGGACACGGGCAATCTCTTGCAGCTCTCCGACCGGAAGCGACGCCTTCTCGATCCAGCGAACAGCCAAGGCGATCTCTTCCGGCCGTTCCCGGTCCCTGCGCGGCACGGGCAGGACGTACGAACGCAGTGCGCGACGCAGCGCTTCCGGGGTCGGCCGCCCCCGTCCTGGCTTGACGAGGACCGGGACGACCGTCGCCAGGGCATCGGTCACGCTGTCGCGATGCTTGGCCGAGGCTTCCGCCCACCGGGCATCGACGTACTTGACCGCCAGGTCGAGAAAGGACAGGGCCGCCTTCCCGCCCCGCAGGGAATCGGGCAGACCCGTCACCGTGTCGAACGGCTCGCCCTTGTCGAGTGCCCGCACCAGCTTGGCCCGGAAGCGATCGGCCAGCGCCTTGGTCTTGTGCGACTCACTGAACGGCTGACCGTCGACCACCCAGCGCACGAGGTAAGTCGGCTTCTTGGTGGTCTTGTTGACCGACAGCTTCCAGACAGAGACCTTGTACGACTTCACGAGGCCACCCCCTCCGCCCGCTCCTCCAACCAGTCGTCGAGCACGTCACGCCGAACCCGCAGCTCACCGTTCGGCAGCCGTATACAGGCCGGGGCGATACGGAGCTCCCGCCAGCGGTAGAAGGTGCGCCGGGAAATGCCGCCGAGCTCATCGAGCACCTGCCGAACGGTGAGAAGTTCGGCCGATTTCGTACGGGCGTCACGCACCACGGGAAGCACCGCCCTCCCGTACCGAAGCAGCCAGGAGCGCCGCTTCCGGCGAGTAGCCGCGCCCGGCGTAGCGCCACGCGCCGACCGTGACCGTGGGCCGCGAGCCGATACCGAGAGCGGTTCGCTGCTCCTCCGCGCGATGATCTGCGCGAGCCTGCCGGAGGGCGGTCAGAGTGGTGGAGTAGCGACGCGACTTGCTGGAGAAGTGGCCGCCGTAGCCGAGCGTGTGCGCCCAGCGCCGTAAGCCGAGCGATGCGAAGTCCGGCAGGCCACCGAGCCACCAGCACGTGCTGATCATGCGGAGCACGTGAGGGCGTACGGGCAACAGGACCAGGTCCCGCGCCCCGTGAATACGACCGTCCACCGCGCCGGCGGTCTCAGCGCCCTTCGTCGCGTACTTGGCGATGTAACCGGCGACAGCCGCCGAGGTCAGCCGCTCCCCTGCCCCGAAGGCGGAGATGGGGCGTACGTCGATCTGCTCTCCAAACCGCAGCACGCGCAGGCCGACGATGTCCCGCCCAGGGGCCAGAAGCCGCACCTTCTCGGTAGCACCGCGGACAGCTGCCGAGAGCAGGGCAGTCGTGGCCCAGCCCGGTGGAGTCGAGTTGGCCCCCTCCGGGCCGTCGAGGCGGATGACGGCATGGAAGTGGACCAGTCCGCGCCGTTGGTACTCAGCGACCTTGGCGTACGACAGCCGGGCGCTCTCGCCAAACTCCCCTCGGGAGAGCCCAGCCGTCCGGGCGATCTCGCGGCGCAGCTCCAGGACGAAGCGGTGCCAGAGTCCGCCTGATTGCGCCTGCCAGAGCACGGCTCCGGCGTAGTCGTAGCAGCGCGGGCAGAGAGGTTCCCCGAGCCGCGGGTCGTCGTCCGCGTGCCGTGCGTGGCATCCGGCGAGCGATCCATGCGGGCAGGGCTCCCCGGACTTGCGGGGTCGGCAGGCCCGTACGCGACCGTCACGCTCCCGGCGAGTGTGGACCGGGCCGAAGCCAGGAGCGGTGAACGTCGCGAACACCCGCGGGTGGCCGCCCACTTCCTCCCCCACGTTCTTGCCGCCGACCAGCCCGGCACGGATCAGTTGGTACGTGTCCGCCTGGTAGATGCGGGCGCAGGTCGGGCAGACCGTCGCCCGGCGGTTGCCGCAGGCGGTGAGCAGTCGGCCGCCGTAGACGTCCGAGCCGTACGAGAGCAGGGCCTCGCCGGTCGACGAGTCGACGACCGTGGCGGTGCCGACGAGGTGAATCGGGTTGGCGCAGCCCCCGAGGCGGATGATCTGGCGTCGCCAGGCCTCGAAGCCCGGTTCTCCGGCCCTGTCGATCAGCGCGGAGACGTCCTTCGGGAGGGTCAGGGAAGACGTGGTCATGGACGACCACCCCCGCCGAACGCCTGCCCCATGACGGCAGAGATCCCTTGGGGCCGAGTCTTGGCACTGAAGCGAAGTGTCGGATCGGTGAGCCAGAGGGCGGCGGCGTGCGCCGGGCAGAGCCAGCGTTCGAAGCCGTCGAGTCCGACGAGAACGACCTGTTCCCGTCCGGCGCAGGTCGGCTGTTCTCTGTCCCTCAGCTCGCATTCGAGCAGAGGGGATTTGCGCGGACGATGCGCGGTGGACAAAGTGAGGGTGCTCCTTTCACTGCTCACGTGGCGGATGGAGTGGGTTCCTGACGGGGTCGGGTTTGGCGACTTCGCGCCCCGTCGGGAGCCCGTTGTGCGGGCGCTGTTCAGCTGAGGTCGTGCGGGACGGATCAGAAGCGGAGCCCTCCGAGGAAGGCGCCGAGGCCGTCGAGGACCGTGGCCACGAGGGGCGCGGCCATCGTCCGGGCGAGCAGGAAGCCAAAGGCCGAGCAGAGCAGCAGGTCGGCCCAGCGCAGGTAGCGGATGCGCAGCAGGAACCAGATGAGCAGTCCGAGCAGCAGCACCGCCGAGACGGACACGAGCACGGTGGCCCCCTTTCACTTCGCGTCCAGCAGTTCGGGAAGGTGCGGGGTGAGGTGCGCGTACTCGGCCGCGATGGCTTCCGCGTCCGCTTCGGTGATCAGGTGGGATCGGGCGCGTTCCCAGCCGTCGCCGGAGGCCAGCACCGCGGTACCGGCTTGTTCCGGCGTGATCGCCTGCGCTGCTTTGAGCGCGTCCGGGTTGAGGTCACCGAGGGCCATCTCTGCTGTGCCGGGGTCTGCGACGCGGTGGCAGACTCGCCCGCCGAGCTGGGCACGTAGGGCCGTGACTCCGGGCCCTAGGTCGGAGCCGACGCGTTGGCCGGCGACGACGAGGAAGACGCCGAGCGCCGCGCCGAGCTGGGCCAGCCGGATCAGCGCCGTACCGGCCGCGTGCGCTTCGTCCTTCTCGTTCCTGCTCGCGATGAGGAACAGTTCCGCGATCTCGTCGACGATCACGACCACTGGGACCGGCCGCTCCTGCTCCGGGAGGCCCCAGATGTTCCGAACGCGAGCCGCACGGCAGACGGTCATGCGGTCGAGGGTGAGATCGACCAACGAGGCCAGGAGCCTGACGGCTTGCTCGCGGTTGGTCGCGAGCGCCGATAACCGCGGTTCGTACAGCGACAGTTCCATGCCGCCCTTGCAGTCGACGCCGACCAAGGCCACGGGTTGCGGAGCCAGGCCCGCCACGAGTGCGTTGATCAGCGTGGACTTCCCGGAACGGGTGGCACCGACGATCAGCCAGTGCGGTATGCGACGCAGGTCGATCACCCACGCGGCGCCGGTCTCCAGTGCCCCGACCGCAACGCGGAGCAAATGCACGGGCCCACGCTGCTTCGGTATGCGCGGGTACGCCAGCGGGTCAGTGACGGAGGCCGTGATCCGGACCGTTCCCGGCTTCTGGGAAGTGACCCGGACGGCATGCATCCCCCAGGCTTCAGCCATGGCGGGCGCTGCCTTGACGAAGTCGTCGGGCACTTGACCCGGAAGAAGGCGCGCCAGCAGCCAGAAGCCGCCGACAGTCGGCCGTATGAACCCAAACCGCGGCACCAACGGCTGAGGGGGTGGCGCCCCCTTGCCGACGAGCCCCGACACGACCGTCAGGGCAGGGCGGCGACTCACGGCCAGACCGCACCCGGCCATCAACGGCCGCCACGTACGGATGACGCGACAGCATGCGACCGGGAGCCCGAATAAGAGCCACCAGGCAACGGGGTAGCGGCGGTGCAGGGCCGGGCCTGCGAGGAGCAGGCCCGACACCAGCACTGCGGCCGCCACCAGAAACGAACTCGGCCAGGTCGTCCCGGCCGAAGCGGTGGAGGCCAGGATCATCACTGCGCGGCCCCCTTCCCGGCCGGAGCCAGAGCACTCAGGGGCCGGATCTCCGCAGCGCGGAAGGCGACGCCGTGCCGGCCGTCGTTCTCCCACGGCGTGGCCACCAAGTCCCGTACGGCCACGGGCATGCCGAGCTGCACGCCGTTGGGCTCACCGGGGACGTTCACGGTCACGACGTCGGCGGACGCGCCCGACATCAGGCACAGGCCGACCTGGTACATGGTCTTGCCCGTGTCGCGGTCAACGCGGAGCTGACCGGTCTCACGGTTCGCGATCCGCGGAGCAGGGGGAACGGCACAGATGATCCCCGTGAACTTCGCGGTGTCGATCGGAAGGCTTGCCACTTGTTTGGACTCCTCATCCATCGCACCCGAAGGCCGATCCCTCGGGCTGATTTACAACCCGTACTACGGGTTCGGAATCCAGAGTGGCCACCCGTAGTACGGGTTGTCAACCGTCTTGCGATGGGGGACGCTGTCCAAGGAGTTGGGCAAGCTGCCCAGAATCACGGCCACGGAGGGCCTACATGCCGCCACAGAACACGCAGCCGAAGTACCGGCAGATCGCCGAGTACCTGCGCGAAGGCATCCTGAACGGCACGTACCCTGCCGGCCAGCCACTCCCCTCCGAGGAAACACTGGCCAAGCAGTTCGGCGTGACACGCCCCACAGTCCGTCAGGGCCTCACCGAGCTCAGGGCATCCGGTCTCGTCGAGGTCATCATGGGACGGGGCACCTTCGCCCGCTCACCCCAGACCCGCCCCAGCCACACGCGCCCGCGCGGCATCCGACGCACACCAGACGGCGGCTACGTCGAGGCCGACGGCATCCGTTGGGCCAACGCGGAACCCCCAGTGGCTACCCGCACAGACGCCCCGCTCGCACTCGCCGACCTGTTGCGCATCCCGCCGGGCGAGCCGATGTTCACCTACGACGCGTTGCAGACCGCCGACAACGGCCGCCTCCGCCAACTCCACCGCACATACGTGCCGTTCTCCGTGCTGATCGACACGAAGTACGAAGAGGAAGCGCCCCCGCCGGCCCCGGAGCTCTACGCAGCGCTCGCCGAGCTGGGTCACGAACTCCATTTCACGGAGTACATCCGCACGCGCATGCCACTCCCAGACCAGGCCCAAGCCCTCCGACTCCCCGAAGGCGTGCCGCTGCTCCACATCATCCGCGTGACACTCACTGCGGCAGAGAAGCCGCTCGCACTGGAGGAGTTCCACCTTCCTGGCGACGACTTGGAGCTCTCCTTCAGGCTGTAGCAGAAGGCCTGTTGGCTCAGACTTTCTCTACTGGTTCAAGCCCCGGCTGCGCTCCGCTCCGCCGGGCACGCTCCCGGCTCCGCTCGGGGCGCCGCTCCTGCCTCCGGCCCGCTCCGCCCCGGCTGCGCCTCCGCGCGCCCACAGGTAGATAGGGCCGACGGCCATGAGTCGATCACCACATAGAGCGGCCCACGGTCAAGACAATGCCTCCGGCGGGGGATCGGCCGGCACCGGGATGGTGGGGGCGCCGTTCCCGACCGCGGGCCCGTAGAGGGCGTGCGTGGGGAGCTCACATCCCGTCCGCCGTCGACCCAGGCAGAGCCGAGCAGACGCGGCCCAGGGGCGTCAAGGTCGTTCGTACAGTGGCGCGCTCCACCTTGACGCCCCTGAACCACGCCCGCTCCACGGTGTGTGGGTCGACGGCGGACGGGATGGGAGCTGGGGGTGGTGGGGGTTGCGGAAGTCTGTGTCGTGATCGTTTGGATTCCCGATTCGCCTCAAATCCACTTCATGGACTACGACTTGAATGCTTGTAGCCCAGTGGATAGAGCGCAGCCAGGTCTTGTGACTGAGCGCTTCGTTTGGCGGATGAGCGGTTGAGTTGGCGAGTTGAGCTTGCGGTGTTGACAGAATGCAATGTGCCAGGTTGGCACCTTGTTGGGGCTGCCGACATCAGCCGCCGCGCCCGATGAGCGCGTGCTCGTGCCGCCTTGGGTCAACACCTGCACAGGTGGCGGTACCGTTCCCAACGTGCCCTGCGGGCAGGATGAAGTGTCGCGTTCAGCTGGGGCACTGGCCGACCCTGGCGGCCTGGCTAAGGACACTTGCGGCAGGAGGAGGGGAGGTGTCAGTTTCATGATCGGCCCTACCGCCCCACGCGAACGGCGCATCACTCGCCCCGATGTGATCCTGCGCGGGGAGGAGGTCGGTGCCGGACCGACTTTCCTGCTCCTTCACGCCGGTGGCGAACGTCGTCAGGTGTGGAGACCGGTCAGCGAGGTCCTCGTTGATGCCGGGTACCGATGTTTGGCCTTCGACCAGCGAGGCCACGGCGACAGCGAGGGCAGCGCTCGGACACTGTCCGCGTGCGCGGACGACGTCGCCGCGATGGTGCACACCGAGCCACCGGCAAGCGTGGTCGTCGGTGCCTCACTCGGCGGGCTCGCCGCCATCGCCGCTCTCACGGATCCGGCAGTGCGAGTCAGGGTGGCGGGGCTGGTGCTGGTCGACGTCGTACCCTGCCTTGAGCCCTCCAGGGTTCGCCGCTTCCTCGCTTCCGTCGGCCCGCTCGGCGCCCACACCGAGCTCGTCGAGGACATCCTCGCCCAGGTCCCACGGCTACGGCAGGTCACCGCGGAACTCGACCTGCCCCTCCTGCTCGTCCATGGCGACAACGGCTCGGCGCTCACCGGCGAGGACATCGACCAGTTGCTGCACCTGGCTCCTCACACCACAGTCCGGCCCATCCGCGGCGCCGGGCACCTCATTGCCCGCAACCAACCCGTGGCCTTGGCCCAAGCCGTCATCGCCACCACCACTGCCTGGCGGTAAGCGCGCCGCTGGTTTCCGGTACTCCGCGGAGGAAGGGCGACGTCGTCGCAGCCGAGGCCACGGGTCTGGTTGAGTCCGTCGACGACATGTGCCCGACCAACGCTCAACTCGCCAAGTGAACTGCTCAGTCACAGGTCTCCGTTGTATGTAGTGTGCGGAAATGACAAGAGGCGAGCGGCTCGGGGAGCAGCTGGACTGGCACTGGCGCACGAACCTGCGGCCACGGCTGGACGGTCTTACCGATGAGGAGTACTTCTGGGAGCCGGTGCGCGGCTGCTGGAGCGTCCGCCCGCGTGGCACGTCGGCCGCACCGATGTCGGAAGGTTCGGGGGCGTGGACGGTGGACTTCGCGTCCCCTGGTCCAGTGCCAGCGCCGGTGACCACGATTGCCTGGCGGCTGGCACACATCATCGTCTCGTGCCTGGGCTATCGGGTCGGATGGTACTTCGGCGGCCAGGACGTCGACTCCCAGACATTCGCCTACGCGGGGACAGCTGACGAGGCGCTGAAACAGCTCGATGAGATGTACGGGAGATGGAACGAGGGGGTCCGCGCGCTCTCGGACGCCGACCTGGAGAATCCGCCCACAGTGGGTCCCGAGCGGTTTCCCATGGAGAACAGGGTCCTGCACGTCAATAGGGAACTGATCCATCACGGCGCTGAGATTTCCCTGCTGCGCGACCTCTACCGCTGGCAGGACGGAGCCATACCGCACCGAATGTGACTTTTCGATAACCGGCGATCGAGCTTCGGAATCCTACGTGGACTCCGTGACGCTCCGTGGCTTCGAGCTTCATTGGTCTTGGTCAGAGCGTCAAGCGGCGACTGATGTCTGACATCAATGGCTGACACCAACAGCGGCGAACGACTGCGGATCAGTGCGGACCTGAACGGCCGATCTAAGGGCACGGAGCGGCTTCAATGCAGGCCCGGGAGCCCCAAAGGATCGACCTGATAAGGATGAGGTCAGAGGTTCAAATCCCGCGTCCAGCGTGGGGCGTCGTCCTCAACCTTTGGACGGCGCCCCGCCAGCTTGCATCGGTCATTGAGAATTCACCGACCTCACGGGTCGTAACGCCGACTTTCTTCGCGAAATCTCCGAGCGAGTTCATCTCCCGCCAGACCCCAGTCCCTATTTTCGTGAATCACGTGAGGTATATCCTGCAAATCAACACCCCATCGCTCTTCCGCCACCTCGATAGTACTCACCAAGCGCCCAGTAACCATTTCGGGCACCTCAGTCAAGGCCGGCCCTGCAAGGTGAAGGCTATCTCTAGCATACTGCAGCGCTGACGGCGCGTAACGCATATCCAGCAGTCGCATCAAATGAAGCAATTCGGCCGACATGGCCTCCGAGTCGATTTCCCGGCGAAGCACGCCGCAGAAATCCAAAAAGACTCGCCCCTTCAAAGTGGCGCCCGCCAAAGTGGCGCCACCGCCGAATTGCCTCAACAGGCCGCACCCTGCGAGCCTAATGAGGCGCTCCCTCACTGCCCCCTGCGAGACCTGAAGCCTTTCGGCCAAGTCGCGAGTACTGGAAAATTCTTCGGAGGCCGTCGAGATGGCGAACAAGAGGGCAAGGTGCAAGCCCGCCAGACCGCTTGTGCGCCCGAAGAATCGAACGTCCTCGGCAGTCAGATTTCCGAAGACTACGTTCATTAGAATGTCTCTGCTGACTTGCTCTTCAAGTAGCTCGGCTACAAAATCACGCTGACTTTCATCATCGGCATCAAACCCTTCAGGGATCCAAAAAATGCGCAGCCGATGTGATCGTGCAAGATCACGACCCGACCTGAAGTCTTTTATGGCTTCCGACAAAAGTCGACGAGCCTTAATCGTATCCCTGGCCACATACGCGCAGATATCAGCCTCTGTATCTAGCAGCATGGTGCGGACATCTTTATCCACTCCAGCCGTGTGATTCCAGAGAGTTTGCCCCACAAGGGGTCGCGACCAGTCGCGTCGGAGTTCGCAAGCGAAGTCAAACTTTCGACGTTCGGCTTCTACGTATGCGTACAGGCTGGTGCGCGACAATCTCTCTAGGACTTCTGTCGTGCACTGAGATAAGAATTGATGCTCCGCTGATTCTGCCACCTCAGCATGGTAGCTAAAGCTCCCCGACTGGGGGAGCTCAATTCGGCAACCACTCAAGTGCCGACGATGTAAGCAGAGCGGCGGCTCAACTCTTCGGCGAGGCGCTCGCAGTTCGCTGGGTGGCGCGACCCTCCAAGATCGCTATCAGCGCCCCGAAGTCTTCCCAGGTCATTGGCACGAGCGATGTCACGGCGGTCTGACATCCACGGCTGACATCAACGAGCCCGGACGGCGGCATACGACAGGACCCCTGGGCGACCACCGGACCAGCCGTGGACGGCCCCGAACGCGGGTGCAGATCGAACTCCTAAAGCGGGTGTCACAGGTTCGAAGCCAGGTACACAGCCCGTATGGCAGAGCCGTACCCGGAACTACTCACCGACAGCTCGCACCTGTTGGTCGTTGGCAGGGCTCCCGCTGATATCGACGGTGGCGACCGACGACGGACAGACGCTGTCTAGCAGGAACCGCACCTAAGTCGAAGGGCTGAACGGCATTCTACTGCTGCCATTCATCGACAGCCGAAGGCCACGACCTACATAGGGTAGCTAATAACACCCGTGTCCCTAGCTTCGCCTCGCAGTCGCCAGGTCGTTCCCCCCTTATCAATTCGCGTCAGCTTCCCATATTGAATCACGGTCACGCCACTCTCTACATTGGCGACATAGGCGACCACGGCAATTCCTTTCACTTCAGATTCGCCCCAAGCGGAGATCTCCTCACTAAGCCCATTTACGCTCTTCCGAGAATACGTAGAGGCTTCCAGGTACTCAATCGCTCTCGCGATCCTGGCGCTCGAACCGACACGCACATGAGCATCCCGCAAGTCTCCCTCATGCTTACCGCAGGCCAAGGGGATCACAACATTTCCTTCAATGAGAGGGTAATGACGTCCTCTAAATGGAACAGTCGCCCCCCTTTGCGCGACTGCCTCTCGGCAAAGTTCCCTCAATAATGCGATCGACAGAGCAGACTGATAGACGTGCCCTAGGTCCCCCCTTGAAGTAGCTTCAGTCGCCTCGCGCGCACGACGATGTGCAATGCGAGATAGAGGAAGGAACTGCCGAATGAAATCGTGTGGAAAGTTCTGAGCGTCCACATTCTCTGAAAGCGCCAGGTCAATCACGGATCTCTTATCGACCTTCAACCCGAGAATCTCATTCGCCTCCGCGAGCAACTGACTCGGGGTCATCATGAAGAGGCTGACTCCCGCACGCTGACGTAGTTCCATTCCAAGCTCTTTCCTTGGGCGAGCTGGGACTTCCCCGTCACGCCTGACCCACCAGTCCTCCTTCACGTCGCCAGTGACCATCAGAACGTCCTGCTTGCGCTTCTCGACCTCATCCAGCAATTGCTTCCACAGAATATAGTCCCCCGCCGCCTGCTCTGGAGACTTTGATTGGAAATCTGCGTATCCTGGAGGGATTTCACTATCGGCACGACTTTGCGCCTCTCGAACCGCCTTGCCGAACTCCTCGACTGACAGCGGCTCGCCAATTCTCCCCTGAAGCAGTCCTTCAAGTTCTCTAAGAATCGGGTCACCATGCGTGACAGCAGTCCCGCCAACGGCATCCTTTTGAGCCTGTTCCTGAATAAGCGATTTAAGCTTCTCAAGTGTGCCATTTAGAGTACTCCTACTGGAGTCAATACGGCGGCGCACTTCTTCATCGCTGGACAGGTGAACGTCCTTCATCCATCTGTCCAGCGCGTCATGAACCGATCGAGATGCTTTATTTAGAGAGGCGCTGACTTCCTGTGCCTTACTGTGATGATGTCCTCGAACTGAAGGAAGAGCCCGATTCCGCCAGAACTCTACCAAAACTTGATGCGGCACCCAGAGGCGATCTCGTAGCCTATCAAGAACGGCAAAAGTGTCTTTCCTGGTGCGTTCGTTCGATCGATACAGGTTGAGCAAGACGTTCGTATCAAGTGCGATCAAGCCCACCTGGAAAAGTCGCTCATAGTCGGATGAAACAGGTGTCCTATAGGCTTCATCACAGTCAAAGATTCCACGCCCCGCCGAATCAGCACTCGCCCCCACAACGCCCCCGAACCTCATGATTCGGCCTCCGCCTGTTGACTGAGGCTTGCCCCATGCTAGCGATCCTGGCACCGCAACAGACCGGATTCCTGACGGCCCGCCATAACGCCCTTTCAGCAAACCGGTTCAGCCCGTGCAACACGGCCGGAAGCCTCGTTGGACCGCCGTCACGTTGGCCGCGGACTCCAGGTCTGTGTACGGACCTTCACCCGGCTTGTGGACGACCAAAGGCGGTCCGATGACATGCGGTTGGACGGCAACGGCATCGGCCCGTACCGACCCTGGACAGCGCACCACCTACCCGCGACGTGCCCAGTCTCGCGACTGACTGTGCGGCTGATCGAACTCCTAATGCGAGTGTCGCAGAAGACCGACTTGTTGCTGCGGTCAGCTCTGAGTCAGTCGCGCGGCACGAGCCAAGGTCTCTACGAAGTGGAGATCTCGTGCGGCGGAGAACGTGGTCAGCATCAGGCGGTACGTCACCACGTCTGAGGTTTTCAGAGTCAGTTCCTTACCGTCCAGCTCTGCACTGATGAGCTGGACCAACGGGATGCGCACCTCGTCGAGGGCCCGCCGATGGACGACGACGCCACGAAGGTCTGCCGCAACCCAGCCGTCAATCGTCTTTCGGCGTGGTGCGATGAGCGGGCCAAGGGGAGCGCTCACGGTGAGGGCCGCTGGGGTTTCTGGAACAGAGCGGGCTGGCTTGGGCTTTGTGTGGCTAGAGCCCGAGCGAGAGCTAGAGGTGGAGTACGACACTCCAGGGACAAGGCGCACTGTCGTGGTCCGGCGCCCGCGACTGTTCATAGTGACCCGGCCGGCCTTGCCTCCGATACTCAGGCTGCTCGACTTGTTGCCGAGTCGGACGCGCACGCCTGGCGCGATCTTGAACGACTTGTTGATGCGCAGTCCCATACATCCCCCCAAGGCATTGGAGTTGCAGGCTAGCCCGGATACCACCGGCTTTGGGCGGATCTGCCAGAGATGCTGCCCATGAGTCGAGCGGCCGGAACTGTGTGCTCCCGCTTCATTTCCCTCAACAGGCGGGTGCGATCTCCGCCGCTGTGCGGCTCGCACCACAACCGCACCAGATCGTGCGGGTCACAGCGGGGAACCACGGTGAAATCAGTCGGGCCACGCGAGGCCGCATCTCGGCTGTTCGCCCAGGTCTACGCGCGAACCACCCTCAAAGGCCCGCAGCTTCCCAAGCTGATGGCGTGCCAGTTAGAGACTCACGGCTTGTGGGTGAGTAGTCGGCAGAGGTTCGCTGCCCGTCGATCCGGGTAGTCACGCTACCGGCCGATCGAAGCTGCAAGCATGGGGGTGCAGGGCACCAGTGGGGGATGCTGCTCAGATTGCCGAAGCTGTGGGAACTGTTTCTGCGGTGATTCTGGCGTTGTTCGTCCAGGTCTACTTGGTGTGGCGCCGCCGCCCAGCCCTAATGATGCAGATCTCGGAAGACTCCGATGAAGAGGACATTGTTGTCATACGGAGCGACGGTACAAGTCCCAGCGTCGTGGAACTATGGGTCAGGGCAAAGGTCATAGCCAAGCAGCGTCGGCGCACCGCACGAGGTACCCAAGTCAGACTCGTTAGAGTGCGGCGAGCGAACAGCGACCCCATCCGCTCCGTCGTTCCCAGCGGTCCAATGATTTGGTCGAGCATCGGACCGGAGCCACAGTCGGTGCTCCCAGGCATGTGGCTACGCCTTGACATTCTCCGATACCGAATCCAAACCCCCGGCTACAGCGACAGACAGCTCGAAGTCGAAGTAGGTTATGACTTTAGCCCCGAAGACAAACAAACCGTCCTGGCTGGCGATGGGAAGTACGAGCTCACGATGCTGCTAGGTGCCGATGATGGCGCCACGTCCACGTGGGTACTCTCCTTCGACCATAGGCCCAACTCGTCGGCGCATACGGACAGCGAACTGCGCGCCACGATCCAGAACGTCAGGCTGGTGCGCCAGTAGAGCTGCCCGTGCGAACTCAGGCGTGGTTGTCTGCCGCTTCGTCCGGGCTGCGGCGCTGGGGCGCCGGTCCCGGCCGAACGGCAGACCACAATCGGCGGGACTTCGGGCAGCGAGAAGCCCCGCGCATCGTCCCGCTGGGGAACAGCGACGCACGGGGCCAGTCCGGCGAATCGCAGGAGCATGCTCGGACCACGACCTGCCGGGGCTTCTCGGAACGCAGCAGTCAGGCAGCCGTCGAGTTGCGACGGGCGCTCCCTGCCTCTTGTGCCAGCGTCTCGACATGCGTAGGCGTATCTGCCGCGAGGCCCGCGACGATCAGTTCCGCCAGGATCAAGGCCGCATCAGGCCGTACGACGCCAAGGCGTACCAGGCCGTCGCCCGAGACGTTCACGTCTGCCGTGAGGCCGGGGAAGTCCGGCTCCAGTCCCAGGGCGGTCAGTTGCGCAGCCAGCTCGTCAGCGCCACGTCTAGCCTGTGCCCAGCCCCTGACGTACGGCACACCAGGCATCAGGTTCTCTGCGCGCTTGGCGACGACTCCGCGTCGGTCGGTCATCAGGTCAGTCCTCTTCTCCGCGATGTTCGGTAGCTCCGTCGCCACCCTCTCTTAATCTCTGTAGCCCCGCGGAAAGCGCCAGTCGCAGCAGTTCCGCCAGGCGTTCGGCGGTGGCCGGCGAGACTCGGCCCAGGTCGACCAAGCCATGCCCGAATGCGTTCAAGTCGGCTCGCAGGTACGGGAAGTCCTTCTCCAGGCCAGCACGGAGCAGGGCGTCCCGGAGGGCAGTCGTGGCATTGCGTGCGGCGTACCAGTCGTCAGTGTCAAGAGGCGACCAAGTGGCAGCATCATGCCGATGAGTGGGGTCATCCCGCATCGGTCGGAGTCCCCTCGAAGACAGGGAGGGCGAGGGCAGCCGCAGACGGGTAGCGCTCGCCATACCGGTCCACACGGGCGAGCAGTTCGGCGGAGGCAACCAGCATGGTGGCCAGAGCCACCGGACGCAGGGGGTTGGCGGTGGGGCGTCGAGTCGGGGCCCGGAGCCACTGGTAGCGGTCACCGCTCATGGGCATGGGACCCGGAACAACGACTACCGAGCCGTGCCCCAGATAGCGGTACGCGGGTGCAGCACCGTCTTCCTGGGCGAGGTAGTGAACGAAGGTCTCCTGACTCCGTGAGCTGAGGAAGAAGCCCACTCGCCGGGCCTTGTGATCGAGCACCGCAGGGCCAAACGGCAGTCCCCGGTGGAGAAGTTGGTCGAAGGCTTCCATGCCGACCCGCTGCTCGACCGTCACCACGTCGAAGAAGCGGCCGGCAGCCAGCGCGTACGGTGCGCGTGGGTCGTCCGCCCAGGTCGCCCGGCAGCCGGCCGGATCGTCGGCCGCCGCAGAGAGCCATTCGACGCCCCTGGTGGTCATCCTCTGCACGTCATCTCACCTCGGTCAGTCTCATTCGCGGCCGCAATGCCGCTCTGCCTCCAGACTCACGTTCGCCACCCTGGTCGGGGCAGATGACGAGGGGTGATGGGGGATGACGCGTTACGCGTGGACGCGTCATCCCCCGTCCTGGCTCAATCACCGCCGATCTATTGCTACTTGGGGGATCCGGCCACGAACCGCGCGTACATTCGGTCCTACGGCCTCAGAGTCGTGCGCCCCAGTGGTCGCACCAGTTCACTCACCGGGAGAGGACGGTCACGTCTTCGATGGAATCGACCAGCGTTCGCTTACGGCAGGCCCGTTCGGATCGCGGGTGGAGTCAGCCGCGGTTGGTGCGCGAACTGCGTCAGGCAGCGGCCCACCGCGGTCATCAGCTCCCGGCAGACGCCAGTGTCAAGCGGCGTATTGCCAGTTGGGAGAACGGTCACAGCGTTCCGGACGACTTCTACGGGCCGCTCCTCTGCGAGGCGTACGGCCTCAGCGCGGCCGAACTCGGGCTGAACCACGAGAGCGGCCGGGATACATCACTCATGGACGTCAGCTATCCAGCAAGCCCCGACGACGCGATCGAAGCAGTCGGCCAGCTGTGGCGTGCCGACCTCAACCGGTACGAGCCCCTCTTACAGGCCGAGCCGTCCGAGCCCGCATGGAACGAAGCGTCCCTCCGGTGGCTCGTGGCACCCGAGCCGGCCGTCCCCCGGCAGCGCCGGGCCGGAATCCGCGTCGGTCTCGGAGACGTGGCCGCCATCAAGACCACTGCGGACATGTTCGCCGAACTGGACGACCGGTTCGGCGGCGACCACGCACGACACGCGGCGATCCAGTACCTCAGCGCCGAAGTCGCCCCGCTCCTGCGCGGTCAGTACACCGAGCAGGTCGGCCGTGCGCTGCTCTCCACCGCGGCGGAAGCAACGCTCCTCGCCGGTTGGATGTCGTACGACGCCTGCCGTCACGGTCTGGCACAGCGGTACTTCCTCCAAGCTCTCCGCTTGGCCCAGGACGCCAACGACCGCCGGCTCGCCGGAAGCATCCTGTCGGCCATGAGCCACCAGGCGACTTTCCTCAGTCGCTACACACAGGCCGCGACACTCGCCCGCGCTGCGCTCATGGGCATCTCCCCGGTGGCCACGCCCACACTTCGCGCTCAGTTCCACGCCATGGAGGCCCGCGCTCTTGCCCGGACAGGGGATGTACGAGCCTGCGAGGCCGCTTTGAGCGCGGCCACGAAAGCGCTGGAGAGCCGAAACACCGACGACGAACCCGAATGGATCAGCTACTTCGACGAAGCCGAGCTCGCCGCAGAGGCCGCCCACTGCTTCCGTGACGTCAACAGCGCCCGTCAGGCCGTCGCCCATGCCGAGAACGCGATGAGCGGCAACCATGTGCGGAGCGACTTCTTCGCGACCATGGTTCTGGCCGACGCCCACCTACGTGCCGGGGACCTTGAGGAGGCTTGCCGCGTGGCAGTCGATGCACTTGACCTGGGTGAACAGCTCAAGTCGGCACGGTGCGTCAGTTACCTGGCCGAGTTCCGACAGAATCTCGCAGCGGTCGACGACACCGCCGAAGTCCAGGCATTTACTGAGCAGATCAGAGATCACAGGCTGTGGATAGCTTCAGGCGATCACCTCGGTATCGAGCCGATGGTTTCAAAATGAGATGAGCATGCCACTTGATGGTCGGCGATCTTCGCAGGCAGGGTCTGCGAAGTGCCCGGTGATCTTGATTCAAAGGTTCCGTAGGAGCGCATGGCTCCGCTGCTTCCGCCTCAGCCCGAGCGTGGGCACTGGCACCCCAGCCAGCTTCGCGTACTGGACCGGGTCGGGCTGGCCGGACTGGATTGAGGCCAGCTTCTGGCCCCCATCACCGCACGGCAGAGATCCTGCCCGAACCTGGAGTGGCGCCCTCTGAGCGTCATCAACTACTTGGTGATCTCCTCGATCACGCTCTGGGCAATGCTCGATACCTGGTCCGTACTCAGCCCGTCGCACTCCTGGGGCCGCTCCGGCTTCCCCTTCAACTTCAGAGTGCCCGGCTCGTATTGCGCCTTGATCGCCTTCCGGCACGCGGCCGGATCAGGGGCGTGGTGTTCGCTGGAGCAGCCAGAAAGTGCGATGCCTACGGTGAGCAGCAGGGCGGTGGCGGTGCGACGGCGCATGGTGTCTCCCGGGGAGTTGACTGCTGCCGTGCATGATGCTGCCCAGTCAGGCCACTTGGGAGCGGTATGGCCGGGCCGATCATCATTGTCTGATTAGGACAGCTTCCACTCGCTGGTCTGCTCGGCAAAACCGAAGTCCATGCCGAACTGCACGACCGCCACCTTCGAGGCGGATGCGACAGATTCCAGAACCCCCGTGCTCGCAAGGGTCGACGCGCGTTCAAATCGGGTCCCACTCGTCCCGCCCCTCCCCTGTGCGGAGAGATCGCATTCGCCGAGCGAATTCAGCAGCAGACGAGTCACTCGTCGCGACCTGGTGGCCAAGCCAGCTGACCATCATCAGCTCTCGTAGATCAGCGAGCGTCTCGTAGCCCGGCCAGTTCATCAGGTCGAAGCCGTACCGGTGCACGAACTCGGCGTACTCCGCCTTGGTGTGCCAGCCGTACCTGTCGTAGAAGATCGCCGTTTGGATCAGGTCCCACTCGCGGGGAGCGAGGGCGAAGCCGTCCAGGTCGATGAGCACAGCGTGCCCGTCCCGGTGGCGGAGGATGTTCCCGATACTGGCATCACCGTGGATCATGCCGAAGGGGAGAACGAAGTCCAGCCGGTCGTAGTCCTTGGCGAGCCTCGCCGCTCGCTCCTCCAGGAACGTGCGGTCCTCCCCCGGAATGCCGTCGAGCCCATCGAGCGACGATGTCAGTTTGGCCAGCGGATCGAAGTACGGCAGGCCTAGGAACTCGGGCTCTTCGAGCCAGTGCAAGCGGCGTATCAGGTCGGCCAGCTCAGCGACCGTCGCGTACTCCTCGGTCTCTTGGACGCTCTCCCAGAAGGTGACCACCAGGCCGCCGACGACAAGCGGCTGAGCGATGGACGCCGGCACACGCGTGGCCGGGAAGTCCTGCTCCTCAAGCCACCGGGCTACACCCACGGCCCGTGCCATCTCCGCTTCAACCGCCGGATCACGTGCGATGCGAACGATGACGGGTAACGACGCCAGGCGGTAGACCGCGTTCGATCCGAGCCGCAGCAACTCGGCGCCGCGGTAGTCGAGTCCGGCCGTCGCGCATGCCTCCTGGAGGACTGGCTCCAGGCCTTCCGCCGTGAACTCCGTGCCGCCGCCGACCGTTCCCTCGCCGCTGCCCGAGATCATGCTTCGACCATACGGCCCGCACCGACAGCCCGACAGACCGCCCGCGTAATAGGGGCGTAATGACCTTGCTCAGCGCTCGCCTGATCGGGGCCTACGCCGCAGGTCAGAGGAGCCAAGGCCCATCCGTCTCACCTGGGCTCCGGAGCCGTGTGCGCAGGTTCGAATCCTGCCGGGGGCACCTTGCATAAGGTTCCCAAAGACCCCGTCACCAGCGGAAACGCTGAGGCCGGGGTCTTCGCGTATGCAGCCAGATGCAGTCCGAAGCGGCTCTATGTCGGGGTCTGTGGACGAGGCGTGGACGGGATCTTGGCCTATCGCCGCAGGTCACTGCCGGATTTCAGAGACGGCCGGCTCACACGCCCTCGCGGCCGCCGCGGCATCGTGCGGCGCCCGACTGCTTAGATCATCAGCATGACGGACTGGTCCCGGCTCCACCACGCCTACGGCACGGCAGAAGACGTCCCCGGACTGCTTGCCGCAGTGGGCCCTGACGCCGAGGACCCGGGCTGGACCAAACTCTGGTCCCGACTGTGCCATCAGGGCACGGTCTACTCGGCGAGCTACGCGGCCTTGCCCGCTCTGACCGCAATGGCGCGTCAGTGGTCAGCGGTGGACCGAAGGATGACCCTCTGCCTGGCCGGCTCCATTGTGGCCAGCACAGATCAGCCATACGGCGACGATGATCCCCACGTCACCTACGCCTCCCAGATTTCCGAGTTGGCGCAACTGACCGACGAAGCCCTCCAGGATCCCGGGCTCGCCGACGACCCCACGAATTACGTCTACCTTCTGGCCGCGCTGCTCAGCTTCCAGGGCGTCGAGGTCTGGGGCGAGCAGTTCGACGCGCTGAACGACGAGGAGTACGAGGTACCCTGCCCCGCATGCGGCACGGAGAACTTCATAGCTTTCGGCGAGTACGGCTTCTTTTCGACCACGGACAGCATGTACATGGAGCCCTCCACCTCGGCGAGGCAGGTGCCGCTACGGCCTCGGGCCCCCGAAGCCTTGGAGGGACTGGCCCAAAGACTCCACTCCCGCGCATTTGCAGACGGCCAGCCGGACATCGCCCGGAAACTGACCCACGTCTTCGGTGACGCGCAGTGCGCCGAGTGCGATGCGGTCTTCAGCGTCGAGGAAGCCATCGTCACTCAGTGGGGCTGACGAGACCGCAGCTACCCACCAGCAGGGGCCACATCGATCGGCGTCATCCCGAGAGCACCAGCCCAAAGCGTGGCGCAACTAGGGCCTGTTTCAAAAGCCTGCTTCGAGTGAGCCCTCAGTCGGCAGCGAGGATGTCGGAAAGACTCACAGCCGGGCGGCCAAGCATGCCTGTCAGCACGCGCTGCTGGCGCTCAGTCAAGGAGGCAACGAAGATCACTGCGTCGGCGTTGGCCTGAGCGCAGGCCTGAGCTACCTCGCGGATCTTTCCGTAGCTCAGCAGAGTCCGCGAGGAGTAGGGCAGCCCCATCTTCTGGACCCCGCCGTCCGAGACACCTCGTCGCTGAACGATCTGCACGACGACCCGAGCGCCGCGCGCTGCGAGCTCTGTGGCCGCCGACGCCATGAGTGTCTCGAAGTCCTTCTGCTTCGCAGAGAAGAAGCCAACCAGGACAACATCAGCGCCCACGGCCGTGAATCGGAACGCCTGGCGCTGGGCCGGCTCCGACGGCAGACGGCGAGACAGGTGCCGGTCGCGCCTTCGGGGCTGATGCATGCGCCACAGGCTAAATGCCTGGCGACCTGCAGCGATACCGCGTTACTCGCTCACCGAGCGTGGCAGGCAAGGTCAGAGCCACTCGTTGATGACGGCGACCGTGACAGTGGCCTCGTAGCGGACGGCAAGCTTGTCGTACCTCGTGGCCACGGCCCGGTGGCGCTTGAGGCGATTGATCCCGCACTCGACCGCGTGGCGCTCGCAGTAATCGACCTTGTCGAACTTCGGCGGACGGCCGCCGCGCGCGCCCAGCTTCTTGCGGTTGCGGATCTGGTCGGACTTCTCCGGAATCGTGCAGCGGATGCCGCGTCTGCACAGGTATTCGCGGTTGGCTCGGGAGCCGTAGGCCTTATCGGCCCGAACGCGGTCCGGTCGGCAGCGCGGCCTGCCGACACCTACGCGGGGCACCCGGATGCGCGCCAGGACCGGCTGGAACTCGGGACTGTCATGCCGCTGGCCTGCGGTGACCAGGAAGGACAGCGGTTTCTGGCCGTGCTCGACCGCCAGGTGCACCTTCGTGGTCAGTCCACCGCGTGAGCGTCCGAGCCCGTGGTCGGCTGGCTCGACTGCGACTCCGCCGGGTTTGTCCCGCTGCAGATCCCCCTTTTGCGGGCGCCGGCCGCATGCTGATGGGCCCGCGCAACCGTGGAGTCCACGCTCACATCCCAGGTGATCAGGCCTTCCGCGTCGGCCTCGGCCTGCAACTGGGTGAGGATCCGACTCCAGGTGCCGTCCCGCTGCCAGCGCCGGAAGAGGCCGTAGACAGTCTCCCACTCGCCGTAACGTGCGGGAACGTCGCGCCAGGGCGCACCGGTCCGTGTCCGCCAGCGTATGCCGTTGATCAGCTGCCGCTTGGACCAGACCAGAGGCCGCCCCGGCTTCTTACCCACCGGCAACAGCGGCTCCAGCCTGGCCCATTGCTCGCTCGTCAGATCTCCACGGCCCACGAGTGGATCATGACAGACCTTGATCCACTTATGAAACAGGCCCTAGATGTTCAGATTCCTCGTGTCGCCGTCGACGACGCCTCTCCAAGTCCGGCGATGGCGTGCGACGCCGTACACCTGCTCGATCTGCTCGGCCGTCAGCACTCCTGAGAGCGGCGCCAGTGCCGCCACCTCACGCTCCCGGTACACGCGCACGCTGAGCTGCGTGGCGACCACCTTGAGATCAGTCACGCCGACGAAGACGAGCACCGGCTCCACCGGTACAGAAAAGCCGCAATAGTGCTCAAGCACTCGGCCTATTCGCTTGGCCTCCGCCCGGCTCTTGCGCGCGTAGGGCGCCGGCTTTCCGTGATCGACCTTCACGGAGTCATCTCCGACCCACACAGCCCTTTTGGAGCAATTGTCAAGACTTGTGGGTGGAGCTCAGTTCGGATCGCTGTCGTGCAGGGCGAGCTTCAGTCGTGTGAATGCTGTCGGAGTCGGCAGCTGAGCCAGGGTGTTCTTGATCTGCTGGGCGATCTCCCCCGGGGTGCTCTTACTCGTGTCGCATTCGAGGTCGTAAATACCGTGTGCGTGGACCTGCTCGAACTGCCGCGCGGCAAGACCCGGCGTCCGGTCGCCGCGGATCCGTTCCCGTCGCTCCAGCTCCGGCAACGGGCAGTGAACGCCCACCAGGACGACGCTCTCGGCAGGGAACAGGCGGAGGCAGTCGAGGAGGCGCCAACGCTGGGTCAGCATGTGGTCCACCACGACGTGGTTGCCGGCCGCGGACATCCCGGCGACGGCGCGGTGGAAGCCCATGGCGGTTCGGTCGATCTCGGCCTGCAGGTGTTCGTCAGGGATGTCCCGATCGGACCGCATCGCGTGGAAGGCATCCACCGGCATGTGAAAGAACGATTCGTCCAGGATCTGGAGAAGCTCTCGGGCGATGCTCGACTTGCCGGAGCTCGAAGTTCCGTTCAGGAAGATGATCAGCCCGCCCGGCCCCTGGTCAGGCAGTGCAACACCGCTGGTCTCGCCAGCCGGGGCGTTGGCCGGGGCAGCATCGTTCCATTCTGATTCGTCATGCGACATGGGCGGATGATCTCGAAGGTAGCGGCAGGAGCGCCACTTGAATTCATGCCGCTTCGGTCTCCTCTCGCTCGACCAGGACGCCGTTCTCGAACCGAGCGCCGGCACGGACGAGCGGGACCAGGTGGGCACCAGTGATCGCACGCCAGCGTGCCTGAGCGGACTCGACGAGCTTGAACACCATCGCCAGGGCTGCGGCCGGGCTGCCGGCGCCGCGGGTGACCTTCGTCCGCAGCTTGACCGTGGAGAACGTGGACTCGATCGGGTTGGTGGTCCGCAGGTGGACCCAGTGCTCAGCGGGGAAGTCGTAGAACGCCAGCAGCTCGTCCTGGTCATCGGTGATCTTCGCGACGGCCTTGGGCCACTTCGTGCCGTAGGTGCGAGCGAACGCCTCGATCGCTCTCTCCGCGTGGGCGCGGTCCTCGGCGTTGTAGATCTCCTGCAGTGCCTTGAGTGCGCCCGGTTGTGCGGCCTTCGGAAGAAAGTTCGTTACGTTCCGGGCCTTATGAACCCAGCAGCGCTGGTGACGGGCGGCGGGGAACACCTCGGCCAGCGCCCGCCACAAGCCCATGGCGCCGTCGCCGATGACGAGCTCGGGGTCGCGCATGCCGCGGCGGCGGCAGTCCCGCAGCAGGTCGGCCCACGACTCGGTCGATTCCCGGAGCCCCTCGGCGATCGCGATGAGCTCCTTGGTACCGTCCAGGCGGACACCGAGCAGGACCAGGACGCACGAGTGCGCCTGCCCGAGCCGGACCTTGGGGTGGACGCCGTCCGCCCACACGTAGACGAAGTCGCGGTCGGACAGGTCCCGGTCCTGGAAGGCGGCGTGGTCGTCGCTCCACTGCTTCGTCAGCCGGGTCACGGTCGCCGGCGACAGGCCGGCCGCGCCGCCGAGGAACTGCTCCAGCGCGGGCACGAAGTCGCCGGACGACAATCCGTGCAGGTAGAGCAGTGGCAGGACCTCCGAGATCTTCGGCGACTTACGGCACCACGGAGCCAGGATCTTCGAAGAGAACCGCTTGCGCTCGCCGGTGGCGTCGTCGACGCGACGGTCGTTCACGCGCGGGGCCTTCACCTCGACCGGGCCAGCCGCCGTAACCACGGTCCGGGGCCGGTGGTGGCCATTGCGGACGACCAGACGCCGTCCGTGCTCGTCGGTCTCGGCTGCCAACTCGGCTATGTACTGGTTCACTTCCGCTTCCAGTGCGGCGGCCAGCATTCGGCGGGCGCCCTCGCGGACGATCTCGTCAATCAAGGAGCCGAACTGGGTGGAACCGTCACCGGTAACTACGCTGAGCACGGGCGTACCTTCCCGACCCGCGCTGCAACGCGGGCCTACTCGGAGACCATCAAAGGATCATCGGGAAGGTACGCCCTCCGCGTTCCTCCCAGCACCGATCCACAGGTTCCGAGCATTGCTCGCCCTTTTGTCGTGGTGCTTTGTATTGATGCTGAACACGCCACCGGGCCCGATCAGCAAGTGATCGACATCCACTTTGTCGGCCAGGGGTATGGAGTGCAGGACGTGCCAGCCATGGCGCGACAAGCGGTTCAGCTCAGCTCCCACGCGCCGCTCCCCCGCCAATCCCTTTTGCCAGGAGTCCCACTCCGTCGGTCGCCGTAGAAGGCGTGTGACAGCTCGCTCCACGAGACCCGGGCCCGACTTGTCGAGCAGTTCACGCAGGGACCTCCCGGGAGGGTTGACAGCCAGGTCGTCGGCCGGCGTCAGCGGCGGCAACACCGGACGCGCCTTGGTCTCAGGCGCCCTGTCGGGTGGAACTGGCTCGGTGAAGCTCTGTAAGTGCTGGGTCAACACGGCAATGACGTCGTCGCGATAGTCGGTCCGTAAGACCACGATGTCCCCGGTCTTGGCGTCCGCCCAGCCAACTGCGGTGCCATCAGACAGGTTGACGTACAGACGATCATGCCCATAGCGCTTCCAGCGAGTTACGTGCAGTTCCACAAGGCCCCCTGCGCTCTCGAACTGACGTTGCCGACATGGCAGCAGCTAGAGACATGAGGCCACAAGACCGTGAATCCGCCTACGTCACCGAGCCGGCAAACGGGCGCGGCCCTGGATGCTTTAGCAATCCAGGGCCGCTGCGCGTCCGTACCTCAGAACCGGGTCAGTACCCCGTCCACGTACCCAAGAGCTACGACATCGGTGTGCGGATCCAGGCCATCAGGGTCGTCGTGCCGGTAGTGGTACCGGCCCCGCTCGTCGACGAACAGCCCCAAGGGCTCGCTTCCGCATTGACGGCACTTCCAGAACTGGAACTCAGCCATCTCAGCCGAGGGGTTCACATCACTCGGACGTATGACCTGTTTCGACACAGACTTCCTCCCACCTCTGCGGTGTTGAGATCCTTCCACTTTCAGGGGCCATTGAGGAGAGAAGCGCCCTTAGCTCGGGCGCTCCTCTCCGGTTTGTCTCACTCGTACTCGCGCAACAGGTCCTCGATACGCCGGTTACTGACCTTTTCGGATTGGCTTCGGGTGGTCTGGGGTGAGGGTCAGTCCGGTCTCGGTGAGGCAGCCGTCAATGAGTTCGGGATGGCGCTGGATGTGGGTGAGTCCTCGGCGGAGGGTCCGGGTGAGGTGGTCGGGGTCGGTGAAGGCGGTGTTGGCCATCCATCCGCGTTGCAGCAGGGACCAGATGCCTTCCACGGGGTTCAAGTCCGGGCTGTAGGAGGGAAGTTGGATGATGGTGAGCCAGTCGTGGTCGGCTGCGTACTTCCGTATCCCGGCGGCACGATGGGTGTTCAAGTTGTCCCAGACGGCCACGATCGGGGCGCCGAGCTGCAGGTGAGCTCGGACCAGGAGGTCGCGGTAGTCCTGCCAGGCAAAACTCTTGCGTGCTCCTTTGACGAGTAAATGGAAGCGGGCCGGTAGATCAGCCGGGACCGTTCGCCGGGCCGGTAGCAGCACAGTGCGGCGACCGAGATCCGCCGCCGGGACCGTCCCCGCACTCTCACGACAGGAGTCTGCCCGCGCCGGCCCCAGGTGCGGGCGCGTGACGGCGCCATCGCGAACGCCGATCACACCACCGACCCTCGGCTCTTCGACATGCCCTCAGTCCCATCCGAAACAACGCACGTCTCGTGATCCACAACCCGGAAGGTTGACAGGGGGAGTCTGCATGGTGCATCTGCTGCGGAACTCGTTCCGTTACGCCGCCCGTCAGGACTGGGACAAGGTCGCCAAGGCTCTCAAGCCCGTCTACACCGCTCCCACCGAAGAGGCCGCCCTGGACAGGTTCGCCGAATTCGCCGATGCCTGGGGCCGGAAGTATCCGGCGATCGTGAAACTCTGGGAGAACGCCTGGGAGGAGTTCACCCCTTTCCTGCGCTTCGACACCGAGATCCGCCGCATCGTCTGCACGACCAACGCGATCGAGTCGGTCAACGCCCGCATCCGTCGGGCGGTCAAGGCCAGAGGCCACTTCCCCAACGAGGCCGCCGCCCTCAAGTGCATCTACATGGCGCTGATGAGCCTGGACCCGACCGGGAAGGGCCGCAGGCGGTACTGGAAAGCACCCCTCAACGCGTTCCAGATCGCCTTCGAGGGACGCCTGACCCCGAGCAACAGCTGACCATCAACAACCAAGATAAGCCGTTAAATTGACACACCCGATGTCGCCTGAAGTTGGAATGGGCTCACTGAAAGTGATATCCATGCGCTGTGCAGTGATATCCGGTGAAAGGTGATCTCTTGTCCGATATTCAGGCGTTCGACGTCATTATCGTCGGCTCCGGGGCTGCCGGTGGAATGGCGGCGCACGAGCTCTGTGCGGCGGGTGCTCGCGTCCTGATACTGGAAGCGGGCCGGGACTACGATCCAGGGACCGAGACGCCGATGTTCAACACGCCGCAGGACGCGCCTCTGCGGGCGGCCTCGACGTCGGACAAGCCGCAGGGTTTCTACGACGCCACCGTCGATGGCGGCTCACAGATCGCCGGTGAGCCCTACAGCCAGGCGGACCCCCCGAATCCGGATAGGTCGAATCAGTTCAGCTGGTGGCGGCCGCGGATGCTGGGCGGTCGCACCAACCACTGGGGTCGGGTGGCGCTGCGCTTCGGACCGTACGACTTCAAGCCGAAGACCCGTGACGGACTGGGCTTCGACTGGCCGATCGAGTACGCCGACCTGGCGCCGTGGTACGACAAGGCCGAACGCCTCATCGGTGTCACCGGCCTTCCCCACGGGATCGAGAACGCCCCCGACTCCCCGCCCGGCGTCCAGCTCCCACCGCCGCCCCCGCGCGCCTTCGAGATGGTCCTCAGCCGGGCGTTCGAGCACCTGGGCATGAAGACGGCGGCGATCCGGGCGGCCGTACTCACCCGCCCGTTGAACGGCCGCGCGGCGTGCTTGTACTCGACCCAGTGCACCCGCGGCTGCTCCAGCCGTTCCAACTTCCAGAGCACGACCGTCCTCATTCCTCCGGCCCACGCCACCGGCAATCTCACCGTCGTGTGCAACGCCATGGTGTCCCGGGTCGACGTCGACGCGACCGGGCGGGCCGCCGGGGTCACCTACAACGACCGGGTGACCGGCTCCGAGTTCTCGGTCACGGGGCGGGTGGTGGTGCTGGCGGCGGGAACCTGCTCGTCAGTGCGCATCCTGCTCAATTCGCGAAGCGCCGCGTTCCCCAACGGGATCGGAAACGGCCACGGGCTGGTCGGCAAGTACCTGATGGACTCGGTTGAGTTCTCGCGCTCGTCGCGAATTCCGATGCTCGAAAAACTCCCCGTGCTGAACGACGACGGCATCTTCACCCCGCACATCTACGTGCCGTGGTGGCTGCTGCCCGAGCAGGCTGCCGGGCAGCTCGGGTTCCCGCGCGGGTACCACATCGAGCCGCGTGGGGGGCGCAGGATGCCGACCACCGGCATCGGAAGCCTGATCGACAACAGCAGCGCGATCTACGGCGACGCCTTGCGGGCGGAGGTCCGGCGGAGGTACGGCACCGCCGTCACTCTCATCGGCGAGGGCGAGATGATCCCGAACGAGGATTCCTTCTGCGAGCTCGATCCGACGGTCAAGGACAAGTGGGGTGTTCCGGTCCTGCGGTTCCACTGGAAATGGGGAAACCCGGAAGTCCAGCAGGTCACGCACATGCGCGACACCTTCAACAAGGTCTTCAGCCTGCTCGGCGGCGCGCCGGACACCAGTCCCGTCGCGATGCCGCAGGGCGGCGGGGCGGTCCACGAGGTCGGCGGCGCGCGGATGGGGACCTCGCCGCAGAACTCCGTGCTCGACGCCTACAACCAGTGCTGGGACGTGAGGAACCTGTTCGTCGTCGACGGCGCCTCATTCGCGTCGAGCCCGGACAAGAACCCCACGCTCACCATCCTGGCCCTGGCCGCGCGGAGTTCGGCCCGCATCCTCGAACTGCTGAGGAGCGGTGGCATCTGACCACGCCAGGCACCTAACAGCCGAGCGAGCGCGACCGGATGACGGTACAACGGAAGCGAAAGGAAGAGATGGACCAGCACAGTGCCGCCGAGGCCGGCACCGCACCGCAGGGCTACGGCACCGATCCCAACCTCGTGACGCCGCACACGCCATGGTCGCGCACCCTCTCGGAGCGCGAGCGCGCACTCGTCGGGGCCCTCGCCGACATCGTTCTGCCGGGCACCGCCGAGTACCCGGCGCCGAGTGCGATGGGGATCGCCGACTTCTTCGACGACTGGGTGAGTGCTCCCTACACGACGCAGCAGGGCCACAGGACCGTCATCACGACCGGCCTCGCCATGGTCGACGCGGAGGCGCGGCGCCAGTTCGGGACGGGGTTCGTCGAACTGGACGGCTCCCGGCAGCGCACGATCGTCGACCAGATCGCGTCGGCCACCGCGACGGACCGGAGCTTCTTCACGAGGTTCCGGTCCCTGCTGCTCGCCGGCTACTTCACCTCCGACATCGGCTTCGAGGCGATCGGCTATCCCGGGAACGTGCCGCTGCTCGCTTTTCCGGGCGTCCCGCCGGAGGCGCAGCGCATTATTGACGACGAACTCAGGAAGCTGGGGCTGTAGCGTGAATTCGGTGACCGCGGGCACTCCGCGCATGAAGACCATCAGGGAGTACGTCGAGGCGGGGGTTCTGCCGCTGGACGACCTCAAAGGCGCCTTGCAGCTCGCGATGCGGCTGGAATTCGCCACTATCCCGCCGTATCTGTGTGCGCAGTGGTCGGTCAAGGACGACCCGGACCGCACTGAGGGTGCGCTGCACAGAATCGTCAGCCAGGAGATGAACCACTTCGCACTGGCCGGAAACCTGCTGGCCGCGATCGGCGGCCAGCCGTCGATCGCGCACCCGGACTTCCTGCCGACCTATCCGGCCGACGAGCTGCCCGGCGGCATTCCGCAGCAGCTTCCGGTTGATCTGAAGCCGCTGGTCAAGCACCAGCTCGCGGTGTTCATGCAGATCGAGTACCCGGAGTTCCCCCCGATCGCCCTCCTGCGCGGGCGGCCACCTGCCACGATCGGCGCCTTCTACGACACGATCATCCAGACGTTCCAGAAGCTCGAGCCGGCGATCGACCTGAAGGCCCACGCGGTGGAGGTGCCTTTCGCAAAGCCGATCAGAACGGTCGCCGACGCGGTCGACACGATCGACCGGATCAAGCGCGAGGGGGAGGGGACGCAGGGCTCCCCCGATCAGCCGCCGGAGGAAGGGGGTAGCGGACACGCGCACTACTACCTGTTCAAGGAGCTCTACGTCCAGAAGCGGCTGGTCAAAACCGGCGGCAAGTGGAGTTTCAGCGGAGCTCCCGTCACCCTGCCGGAGGTGTACGACTTCGCGTCCTCACAGGCCCGGCCGAACCCCTCGACCGAGTTCAACCGCGCCCTGTCGAAGCTGCTGGTCGACCTGGAGACGTGCTGGACGTCTGGCGCACCGCCGAACGTGGCGGCCATGTTCCAGCTTCAGACCCTCGGGCGGGACCTGATCAAGCGAGGGATCCGTCCGGAGTTCCGGTGGGATGACGGAGCGGCCTGAGCGAGCTCTGCGCGTGCCGGCGGGACCAGCCGGACACACAGCGGCCCGGAGGCGGGCTGTGAAGTTTGCCCCGGGCATGGCGGGTATGTCGACCGGTTACGCGTAATGCCTGACAGCGCGGCCATCAGCCAGGACACGTCGCAAAAAGGGGCCCCGGCCGACGAGCCCGGCGACCATGCCCTCGGCCGGTCCCGCGGCGGTCTGACGACCAAGATCCACCTGGCCGCCGACGGCCGCTGCCGCTCACTGTGCTTCGTCCTCACACCCGGGCAGGCCGACGACGCACCCGCCTTCGAACACGTCATGGCCAAGGTCCGGATGCCACGACCCATCGAAAGACCCCGGCCCAGGCCGGATGCGGTCCTGACCGACAAGGCCTATTCATCCCGCGCCATCCGCGACGCCGCGGAATCCCGGCAGTGATCCCGGTCCCCACCGACCAGCCCCACCGCAGAAGAGACCGCAGACGTCACGACCACCAGGTACGAAGTGATCGGTGCGCTCGCACCGCCCCGAGGCGCCGTACAGAAGATTTCAGGGCCCAGGTCACAGCCACGCCCACTGAAATCTTCTGTACGGCCCGACACCTGATCTTCGCCTTCGCCGCCTCTGGCCCACCGAAGCGGGGCCAAGATCGGCCCGTTGTCGCCGCTCGCCCCGGCACGAGCATCGCGGCGATCGCGACAGCCGGGGTGGTCGACCGGCGCACGGTCTACCGGCGCTTCGCTACCCGCGAGGCGCTGACGGCCGCCGTCCACATCGCCTAGCTCGACGCCTGCGAGGAGCTCGTCGCCCGGGCCCGGCTGAACGAATCCGTGAGCTGCGCGAGCACGGGTGTCGGCCTGGCTTGAGGCGGAAGCTTCACCCCTCCCTCCACCGCAGGTCGGGCCCGCGGACCAGGCCGGGTGCGCCGGTGCGGGAGGACGGATGACGCAATGTTCCGAGTGCCTCCTGAACGTCGGGTGTGTGATCGGTACAACGGTGAAGCTGTGCGGCACGGCAGGCTCACGAGGGCTGAACCCGGGACCCAGAAGCGCCTGGGGGTGTCGTGGAAACGGCTCTGTGCCACTGAACCGGGCCTCCCAGGAACCGGTCGGCGGGTCAGGAAAGGAGCCGGCGACGTACTGCGGCGACAGTCACGATGCCGCGAAGGGGTGCATATTATGTGCCGGTCCGATCTTCTCTGTCACCCTCCCAGGCCCCGGCGAGTGCCTGGATCGTCCGGTTTGATCATGTGATGCGGTAGAGGGCGAGGACGCGGGGGCGTTCGGTGTGAGCTCGTCGTCCGGCGGCGGTGTTGACGTAGCCGACGAGCTTGAGCGCGCTGCGGATCAGGTCGCGCAGGACAGCGAGTACGGCGGGCGCGTTGTGGGTCCTGACTTGGGACTTGTCCTCGTTGAAGGTGACATCTCGACACCAGTGGACGGTGTTTTCCACGGTCCAGTGCCGCGAGCCCAGGACGCGATCTCGGCTGCGTTCGCTTCCTCGGCAGGGCGTGGAGCTGACGGGCCTGGCCGCGCTGGTTGTTCTTGATGGTCAGCAGGTAGTGAGCACCGCGTTCGCGCAGGTAGGTGGCGTGGTCGCGTTGGGCGTGGAGGGCGTCGGCGGTAACGACCGCTCCCGCGAGATCCGTGTCGTCGATCTGGTCGAGGAGTGGTGCGAACTCGGGGATTTCGTTGGTCTTCGCGCCGATCTCGCGGGAGGCGAGAGTGACACCGTCGCCGTGACGGACGGCGGACAGGACGAAGACCCGGCTGCCGTCCGGGCGTCTCGCGCCACGCAGGCACTTGCCGTCCACCGCGATCGCCCGCCGCCGCAGCCGTACGGGCTCGGCACGGGCGGCTGCCCGGTGGGCCCGGCGCTGTTCGCGCTCGGTGCCGCCGTCGGGCATCACCGGCTCTGGCCGGTGGGGCTGTGCGGACAGCAGAGGCCGAAGGTATGCGTAGCTGGCCGCGCCGATTTCACCGGAATCGAGCCTGCATAGGACGCTGCGCAGGGTCTTCTCGCTCGGCACCCGGTAGCGGCCAAGGAGCGGGTGGTAGGGCAGGCCGAAGGCGGCCAGTTCCTCCAGCGTCGCACGCCGGCACCACTCCGCCGCCGCGGTGATCGAGTCGTGGCCGGCGGGTGTCATCGCGCAGACCACCAGGGCCAGCAGCGAGGAGAGCCGGTACCGCACTCCGCAAGCCCCTCTCGGATCGGTGACCGACTCGAACTCGGCAACCAGGCCGCGGACTTGGTCCTTGGCTGCCCTCTCGCCGAGGACAGCCAGGCAGGGCGCATGAGGCGCGTGGACAGCGACAGGGGATGATGGAGGAACGAACACGGCACCTTCGTGGATCTTGCAGCGTAGAGAACTACATGATCCACAGGTGCCGTTTTCACCTGCTTCTGGGGCCCGCCGCCGAGATCAATCACCCCAGGACGAGATGATCCGGACAAGCGCCGGGGCCCTGGTCACCCTCCGGCCTCGACGTACCGGAATTCCGGACCGAAGGTCATCTCGCTGCCATCCGACAGTGGGATCTGCATCAGCTGCCGCGCCGGATTCTCCAGTTTGCGCATCTCCTTGACGGCTTGGTTCAGCAATTGTGCCGGTGTTGGCGTACTTGACGGATCAGCCTGCCAGGCGTTTTCGAGGGACCGAAGCATCGCACTGTAGTGCTGATTGAAGGTGTCAAGGAGTCCACGCACCTCACTGGAGATCGGAACCCCTCCCTGCTCCCAGCCACCGCTGGGGACTGTCCCCATGCGGGAGGTCCGTGGCATGGGAATCTCGTCGCCTTGGAAGTCGAACCGCTGCGGGTCGCTTGACACCAGGACCAGTTTTCGGCCGTGGAAAATCTCCCGGAAGGAGTAGAAGTGGGCCAGTTCCCCCGGCTGCCCCGGGAAGGGGTTGTCCGGCGACGCGGTAGTCCCTTCCCCCTGTTCCTTGATGATGGTGATGGCAGCATCTACGTCATCCAGCGATGTGAGTGCGACGACATCGTTCCCCTTGCCGTGGAACGACATGTCCCTGGTGACCTGCCTGGTTCCCTTGATGAGCTGCGGCTGGTTCCGGAACGCTTCAAGGATTTGCGTGTAGAAGGCCCCGATGGACGTGTGGACTTCCGCGTCCTCGACGACAGGGTCGTCGGGCCTCTCGATCTGGGAGTACATGTTGACCGCCTCCCTGGTCAGGCCGGTGAGGGAAACGGACAGCTCAGGCTGTACGCCGCCGGGCAGTGGGCCGGGATATTTCGGCACCAGTGCCGCGTCGGCGATCCGGGGGGCGCCGCCGATGGTGGTGAGCATGTTGCAGACCAGGCCCATGTGGGACATCTCGTCGAAGATGATTTCCTTGATCGTTTCAGAGACGTCGCCGTCACGGTCCGGATCTTCGATCGACCAGAGACCGCACAAGTAAGGGGGAAGCGTCGCCAGCTCCAGCAGGACCGCCTGCTGCAGTGCGTTTTTTAGCCACAGCTCGTCGTGTTCCTCGGCGGGCATCCGCATCAGTTCGACGATCATATTGCTTCGATAGTTGAGAACCGTGGACACAGTGGTCTCCTTCTCGCTCACGGGGGATTCTGATTCATTGTGAAATACGGCGGGTGTGCGTCACTGGAGGTGTGAGATCGCGCTGGCAGAGTTCATCCGTACGGTCGGCGCGGGTTGCGATACGTCGAATCGGCGCTCGGGGAGGAATTCCTGTGGCCCGGTAGGGATTCCCGTGTCGACTGCTGTCACATTCACCTGTTTGGCCGCGGCTCGTCGGAGTGCGAACCGGCACGACAGGCCTCCGCGGAGGTGACCGCAGAAGAGGAACGGTGCTCCTGGAGCCCGCCTTCACTCGCGAAGCTGTCGGGCAACCTCGTGCTCAGGTGAACGCAAGTCGGCAGTCGGGAGCAACTGAGGACGTGATGGCCAAGTCGCGTATCACTGAATGATCCACCAGGCTGGACATCAGGTCCTGCACCGCCCACGACAGCCTTCTGCTGCCTCCGACTGATCCAGGTCAGACGGACCCATCCACGGTGCGGGCTTCTTTTCCGGCACCGGCCACCCTGTAGGCCAGCCCGGAAGACGTCACGTTCCAGGCTCGATGAAAGGGGCCCGCATGCCCGTCGATCTCAACAATCCCCTGTCGTGGAAGAACGCCACCGGTGACGCCGACACGATGCTGCAGAATCTGCAGGCCAATATTCTGAAGGGCCACGTACGCGAACACCTTCACATCCTGCTGCTGCAGTTCGGCCAGGGCGCGGAAGCCATTGCGGAGGCGCGGGCGTTCCTGACCGGGCTGGCCCCGCTGGTGAAGTCGGCCAAGACGCAACTTCAGGAAGTGAAGGCCTTCAAGGAGAACGGGCCGATGGACGTGTCGGACGTGCCCTACGTCGGTGTGGGACTGACATTCGCAGGCTACGAACAGCTGGAACTGGCGGACCGGGCTCCCTCCGATGAGGCGTTCAGGAGGGGGATGCGGGACGACGGGGCCCGGGAAAAGCTGGGAGACCCGGAGGTCGCGCAGTGGGAAGCCGGCTTTCAGGAGACGATCCACGCCGTCGTTCTGGTCGGCGGCGCCGAAGCCGGCCCGGTGGACAGCAAGCACCAGGAGATTGAGGGTCTGCTGACGGGCTCGATCCGTGTGCTCGGCAGGGAGACGGGCCACGGCATGCACAATGCGAACGGTGATGGGATCGAGCACTTCGGCTATGTCGACGGCCGCAGCCAGCCGCTGTTCCTTACCGAGGACCTGGAGGAAGAGCTCCGCCGGACCGACGGAGTCTCCGTATGGGACCCGACCCAGCCACTGGAACGCGTACTGGTCGCGGATCCGGCCGCACCCGACCCCGCGACGGACTTCGGCAGCTACTTCGTGCTGCGCAAGCTGGAGCAGAACGTCCTGGCGTTCAGGCAGGCGGAGGAAGCCCTCGCCGATGCGTTGAAGCTTGAGAACAACGACCGAGAGCGAGCCGGTGCCATGCTCGTCGGCCGCTTCAAGGACGGCACTCCGCTCACGCTGCAGGCCACGCCCGGAACACACAGCCCGGTGATGAACAACTTCAACTACGCGAGCGACGGCGCCGCCGACAAGTGTCCGTACCAGGCACACATCCGCAAGACCAACCCGCGCGGCTCCGGCGGCTTCGGGCAGCCACCGGAAGCCGAACGCCGCCACCTGATGGCGCGGCGCGGGCAGACCTATGGCGAGCGGTCCGAGGGCGACCTTCCCGAGACCGGCGTCGGCCTGCTGTTCATGGCATTCAACTCCGATCTGAACAAACAGTTCGAGTTCACGCAGCACACCTGGGCCAACAACCCTGGCTTCCCAGAGCCCGGTGAAGGTGAGTCGGCCCCCGGTCTCGACCAGGTCATCGGGCAAGGCGATCGCCCCCCGGCGACCTGGCCGCGGGTGTGGGGCAGGGCGGAGGGCCAGGAAGTCCCTGCAATGGTGCAGGCCGTGACCATGAAGGGCGGCGAGTACTTCTTCATGCCCTCGCTCTCCTTCCTGCGCGGTCTGTGACCGGCACGCACCGACCACCACGAGCTGGAGACCTCCTCGTAGCCTTCACGGACCCTGTCCAAGGACCCGGTACTGCTGGTCCCGGTACTGCTGGTGACGATGTACTGCCGCACCGACCTCTGACCATGCACAGGCCTGGCGGCGTAGGTGTCAGGCCTGTGCGGCGGCAGGGACAGCGTCATACACCCGCCGGCGCGGCGCGCGAGCCGAGCCGGGCGGCGGTGAGACCGAGGAGCGGGTGACAGCCGCCAGGGCGATCACACTCGGCCGGCCGAGGCAGCTCAGGTGAGCTCAGGTGATTTCAGGCCGAGAACATGCCGGCTACGTCCGCTCAGGCGAACGTCTCGCCGGTGGCAGGGGTGAGGGCGGACAGATCAACGGGCTCGCCGGTTTCGAAGCCGGCCAGGGCGATGTCGGCATCAACCGCTTGCGCGGCGACGTCGAACTGGGGCCGGCCGAACTCGAAGGTGGGGCCGGCGAAGATGCCGAGCGCCGCCAGCGCCGGATCGAGGTGAGGGTTGTGGTGGAACTGTTCGGCCCGGTCGCGCAGCTCCAGCTTGGTGGGCACAGCCAGGGCCATGACGCGGGCTTGCCGTTGAACGCGCGGTCCAGGCAGGCGAGCAGGGCCGCGTACCGGGAGTTGAACCCCATCCTGCTGCTACGCCCTTCAGGACAAGGTGTGGGTCCACGGCCCGGGAAGGAGCCGTGGGAGGTGTACGTGGTCAAGGCCGACGCCGATACGCTCGGCAAAAGTGCCGATCCCAGCGCCTCCGGCGACGGTTGCTGCACCAGCCAGGCCACCGAGGAGGAGGCCCCAGCAGTTGCGGCGGGATGTGCCTGCGGCCAGTGATTCGAACGGCCCGCTCAGGCGGCGCCTGTCTGACTCAGTTTCCGTCTCATTCAGCGACGATCGCCACCGTTCACGAGGGTTCAGCCGTCGACTCACGCTGAGGATCCGGACGGGCATGAACGCAGGTGAATGGGCTGGCACCAGGCCCGACGGACCACCACCACAGTTGGAAAACGTACGGCTGCTCCCGCGGCGACGCCATGCTCGGGGCGGCCGACGCTGGCAGGTCTCTCCCTAGCCATCCATGAAGCCCGACCGTTGGCTAGGTCCCGGGTTATACCCGGGCCGCCCCCAGACAAAGCCGGGGATGCAACTGCTCTACCGTCCAGGCCAGACCGGAAACCCCGGGGTGTGAGGGCCCCCGCCCCCGCATCCCCGGACCACGGACACGATCCGTGGCGCCCGGACGCGCAGCGAACGCGGGCAACCAGAACGCCCAACACCGTCCGGGGCGTTCGGCCGAGCATGAGTCCTGGCAACAGGACCCATGCTCGCTCAGCCCACAGGAACGGTGTTGTCCTCAGCCTCCGAGATACGGACTGTAGAGCGCGGACAGGAAGCGGGTGACGATGACCTCGCGGGTCGCTGCCGGGAGGGCGTCCAGAAGGCGGTTGACCGGGGCCATCCGGGCCGCGTTGTCGCCGCTCAGGTCGACGCCCGCGGCCGGGAGCAGTGCCGCGAAGGACGCGTTGTCGAGTTCGGTCAGATCGACGTGCCGGAGCAGGTCGACGATGTCCGCGGGGGGCGTCGGGGGTCCGAGCGGACGGACGACGTCGACGCACTCGCGCAGGACGGCGAGCAGTTCGCCGACGCCCCGCTCGCTGACCCCGGTGAGGGTCAGGTGCAGGTTGGCCGGAAGGCCGTCCAGGCTGAGCTGCGGCTGGAGGAAGAAGCCGCGGGCACGGGTCTCGTCGGCGAGGGCGAACAGGTCGAGCGGGGTCTCGGCCGCCGGGTCGGTGCCGATGGCGACCAGGGTGGCCTCGGGGGTGCCGAGGACGGTGAGGCCGTCGATCTCCTCGACGCCGCTGATCAGTGCCCGGGTCGCGGCCAGGGCGGCGCGGCCCAGTTCGCGGTAGCCGTCGGCGCCGAGAGCCTGCAGCGTGGCCCACGCCCCGGCGAGGGGTCCGGCTCCCTTGCTGCTCTGGATCGTGGAGTTGACGACGGTGTAGCCGGGCCAGCCGGCACAGGCGTAGTACGCGTCCAGGCGCAGCGCCTCGTCGCGGAACAGCAGCACGGAGGCGCCCTTGGGGGCGTAGCCGAACTTGTGCAGGTCGCAGGAGAGGGAGGTGACGCCGGGGACGGAGAGGTCGAAGGCCGGGACGGGCGCGCCGGCCTCGGCGAGCCAGGGCAGCAGCCAGCCTCCGACGCACGCATCGACGTGGCAGGGGATGCCGCGTGCGGCGGCGTCGGCGGCTATCTCAGCGACGGGGTCGATGACGCCGTGGGCGTAGGAGGGGGCGGACGCGACGACGAGGACCGTGTTCTCGTTGCAGAGTTCGGCCATCGCGGCCGGGTCGGCCCGGTAGGTCGTGGGATCGACCGGTGCGCTGCGCACGGTGACCCTGAGGTAGCTGCCGGCCTTGTGGAAGGCGGCGTGGGCGGTGACGGGAACGACGATCTCGGGGGCGAGGACGTCCGGGCGGGCGTCCCGGGCGGCCTTCACCGCGAGGATGATCGACTCGGTTCCGCCGCTGGTGAAGATGCCCGGGGTGGTGTCGTCGCCGCCGAGGCGGGCCGCGGTCGCGCCGACGACCTGGCGTTCCAGCGTGACGATGCTGGGGAACGCGGTCGGGTCCAGGCCGTTGACCTCCATCATCGTCAGGTACGCCTGTTCGGCGGCCTCGCGCACTTCGGGGCGGCCGCTGTCGTAGACGTACGCGGTGGTGTTGCCGCCCCGGGTGGGGAGGTCGGCGGCGGTGAGGACGGCGAGTTCGGCGAGGAGGTCGGCGCCGGAGCGGCCGGTCTCGGGCAGGCCCGGGTGGGCGGCCGGGGCGTCGGCGGCGGTCTGCTGGGGCGTCGTCATCAGGTGGTTTCCGTTTCTCGCACGGCGCGGCGGCGGCCGTAGGCGCGCAGGGCGGGCAGGGAGAGCAGCATGAGCAGGGCGGGTACGAGGCTGAAGCCCAGGAGGATGCCGGTGCGCGCGGTGGCGGTCTGGGCGACCGGGTGGTCCAGGGTCGAGGAGACGAAGCCGGTGGCGGCCAGGGCGATGGAGTACACGCCGGGTCCGACCGCGAGGCCGACGGTCTCCCCGGCCGTCCACAGTCCGGTGAACGCGCCGGACTGGACCTGTCCGGTCCTGGCGGTGTCCGCGTGCACCGTGTCGGGCAGCAGGGCGAGCGGCAGGACCTGCAGCGCCGCGTAGCAGACGCCGAGCAGCCCGCAGAGCGCGAGCGTCGCGGCGACCGCGGTGGTGCCGCTGCCGCTGCCCGCGGCCGGGAACAGGCCCGCCGCGCCGACGGCGTAGCCGCAGGTGGCGACCGTGAGGCAGCGCAGCCGTCCCCAGCGTCCGGCGGCCTTGGCCCAGAGCGGGACGGCGACGGCGCTGGGAGCGACCAGACAGACGAAGAGCATCGAGGTCAGGCCGTAGCCGCCGAGGCGGTAGGTGGCGACGTAGGGTGCGGCGGCGAGCATGATCGCGACGGCGGCGGCCTGCAGCACGAAGGAGAGCAGCAGCGCGAAGAAGGCGCGGTTGCCGCGTGCGGTACGGAAGGCCGCGACCAGTCCGAGGGGTTCGGGTCCGGGCCGTGAGCGCACCCAGCGGGTGCCGAACGCGGGGATCAGCAGGACCGCCGCGATGACGAGGCCGACGGTCAGCCCCATCGTTCCGTACCCCTTGCGGCCTCCGCCCGCGGCGTCGACGACGAGGGGGGCCGCGCCGCCCGCGACGAGGATGCCCAGGGTCAGGAAGACGATCCGCCAGACCATGATCCGGGTGCGGACGGACGGCACGGACGACATCTCGGCGGGCAGGGCCACGTAGGGCACCTGGAACAACGAGAAGGCGCTCGCGGCCAGGACGAAGGTGACCGTCACCCACACCGCGGCGCCCGTGCCGGTCATCGGGGACAGGAACATCGCCGCGAACGCGGCGGGCAGCGCTAGTCCGCCGGCGACGAGCAGCCTGGTCCGGCGGCCGGTGCGGACGGCCTCACGGTCGCTCGCGGCCCCGACCACGGGGTTGAACACGGCGTCCCAGGCCTTCGGCAGGGCGACCACGAGTCCGGCGATGCCGGCGGGAACGCCGAGCGCGTCGGTCATGAAGTAGAGCAGCAGCAGGCCGGGGACGGTGGAGAAGACACCGGTGCCCACGGAGCCGAGGCCGTAGACGAACAGGCGGCGCCGGGTGATCTCCCCGACGGCGGCCGGGGGGACGAGGGCTGTCGTCATCCGCGCTCCTGGTCGCGCTGTTCCCGGGCGTCGAGCCCCAGATCACGCAGGACGAGGGCGCGCAGGTGGGCGCGGAAGCGGGGTACGTCGGCGCGGATGCCCGAGCGGCAGAAGCCGTGGGTGCTCCACAGAACCGTCCAGACGGTCATCTCGACGTCGGCGGGCGCGCCGGACCCGGCGGGCGGCCCGGCCGGGACGGCCTCGCGCACGGTGTCGCGGACCGCCTCGACGAGCGGCCGCGCGTAGGCGGCCTCCAGGTCGGCGAACTCGGCGGCGTCCGAGAGCCAGCGGCGCATCCACAGGGCCGGGATGTGCGGCTGGTCGAGACAGAAGTCGAGGTACCGGTCGACCAGGCCGGTGACGGCCGCGACCGGATCGGTGGGCGCGAGTTCCCGGAACGCGGCCAGCGCGTCCGTGAGCACGCGCTGCTCGGCGAGGTGGGCGCGGAGCATGACCTCCCGGTAGAGGTCCGGCTTGCCGCCGACGTGGTAGGCGACGGTGGCCATGTTCAGCCCTGCCTCGGCGGCGATCCGGCGGGTGCTCGTGCCGTCGTAGCCGTGGTCGGCGAACAGGGAGGTGGCGGCCGCGATGATGCGTTCGCGGCTGGCATCGGCGGGCGGTGGGGCGGGGGCCGGTGCGGCGGGTGGCGAGTCGGACATGGCGGGGAGGATATGCCGCGGGAACACGTCGATCAATCGATTGATGGAGACAATTTCGCGAACGTCGCCGCATCGCCCGCGGCCCGGCCGTACGCTCCTGCCGATGAAGTGCGCCGAGGGCGACCCGCCCGCTTCGCCCGGCCGGCCCACGGCCCGGCGCACCGGCGGCGCCCCGCCGGGAACCTGTGCTTCGACTGTGACGCAGAACACAGGGGGGACGTCAGATTTTACCCAGCAAAATGATCACCGGGGCCGCGGCATCCGTACCCCCTGTGAAATCTGATCAATTCGTCAGGAGGCATCATGCCCGTCTCACGCAACTTGGCAGGAACGGTCTTCGTGGGCGGCGCGGTGACCCTGACTCTCGCCGCGCTGGTATACCCGACCATGCTCGGCTACCAGACCGCGTCCAGCGCCCAGACCCGTGTCATCGCCGACACCCAGTGGGGTCCGCTCACCGAGGGCGACCGCGACTTCGTCGTCAAGGTCCGCGCGGCCGGGCTGTGGGAGTACCCCCTGGGCGAGATCGCGCTGAAGAAGGGCTCGACACCGGCGATGCGGGAGGCCGGCAAGCACCTGATAGTGGGGCACGCCCGGCTGGACGAGCTGGACCGCAAGGTCGCCGCCCAGCTGAACATCACGCTGCCCAACCAGGCGTCCCCGCAGCAGCAGCAGTTCATCGCCACCTCCGTGGCCCAGAACGGCAAGGCGTTCGACACGACCGCCGCCAACATCCTGCGCATCACGCACGGCTCCATCTTCTCCGTGATCGCCAAGGTGCGCGCCACCACCGACAACTCCCTCGTGCGCGAGCTCGCGGACCTCGCCAACGACACGGTCCTCGACCACATCACCATGATGGAGAAGACGGGCACCATCGACTTCAACCAGGTCAACGCCGCGCAGAGCGCCCCGCCCACGCTCCCCAAGGACCAGCTCACCCCGCCCCCGCCGCAGCCGGGCGCCCCCACGGTGGTCCTCACCCCGCGCCCGGACCTGAACGTGCACACGGACACCCCGACCCCCAGCCCGACGGTCGGCTGACCGGCAAAGGCCGGCGGCCTCACGTCCGGGGAACACCCTCCGGCCTCGTCAGACGGCCCCCTCGCCCCGGGGCCGGTCCGGCCGGGTGCCCTGCCAGCGGTTGTGGTGCAGGACCTGGTCCAGGGGCAGCCGTGGGCCCGGACGAAAAGTGCCGCGCAGCGGGTGGGCGGTCGGCAGCAGCGCGCCCTGGCGGACCGTCGGCGGCAGGCCCAGCAGGTCGGCGACCTCCCGCTCGCGGTCCAGGTGGACCGCCGTCCAGGCGGTGACGAGACCGCGGCTGCGCGCGGCGAGCGCGTAGCTCCAGGCGGCCGGCAGCAACGACCCCCACAGACCGGCCTGGTTGCCCGCGGGCAGCCGCCCGCCGGCCAGTTCGAGGCAGGGGATGACCAGGACGGGCACCCGGTGCAGCCGGTCCGCCAGGGCGCGGGCCGCGGTGAGCACGGAGCGCGAGGCGCCGGGCAGTTCCGCGAGCCGGCCGAGACAGGCGGCGTTGCGCTCGTAGAACGCGGCCCGGTACACCTCGGCCACGTCGGCGCGGACACGCGGGTCGGTGAGCACGATCCAGCGCCAGTTCTGCCGGTTGTTGCCGTTCGGCGCCTGCAGGGCGATCCGCAGACAGTCCTCGACCAGAGCCGGGTCCACGGCCCGGTCCAGGTCGAGACCGTGCCGGACGGACCGCGTGGTGGTCAGCAACTCCTCGCAGGACAAAGGCAGTTCGCCGGTCATGGTCGCAGCACCGCCAGGACGGTCAGCGCCAGGTGGGTGACCGCGACGAAAGCGGCCGCGGCAGGCATCGGCCACCCGCCGCGCCCCGCGGCCAGGAACCGCCGGGCGCCGTGGACGGGAAGGACGACCGCGAGGCAGGGCAGCAGCGCGAGCGGGCCCCGCGGTGCGAACAGCAGGACCTCGCAGGCGACTGCGCCGGCCGCGAAGCCCGCGGTCACCGCGGCGGCGCGCCGCGGACCGAGGCCGGCCGAGTACAGCCCGGCCCCCGGCACCGCCTCCCACGCCGTCTTGCGGGCGAACTCGAAGTGCAGGAAGACACCGGCGCACAGGGCGAGCAGCACGGCGCCGCGCCGGTCGGCGGTGACGGTGCCCGCGGTGACGAGCGAGCCGTAGACATAGCCGCCGAGCAGCAGTTGGACCGGGTAGGCGACCGCCAGGCCGAGCAACGGGCGGTCGCGCACCGCGGGGCACAGCCGTTCCAGCGGGGCGAGGAACAGCCCGTACCCGAGAGCCGCGAGGATCAGCAGGACGTCGGTCGCCGAGAGGGCCGCGTTCAGTCCGGTCACCACCGCCGTGATCGCCGCCATCGCGCCGCGCAGTTCGGCCGCGGTGATCGCGCCGGTGACAAGGGGCCGGTCCGGGTGGTGGACCCGGTCGTGGGCGAGGTCCTTCTGTTCGTCCAGCATCCGCAGGAACAGCAGGGCCAGTACGACGCTGGCGACCCGGATCCAGGTGGCGCCGGAGGGACGCCAGGCGGTGCCGGTCGCGGCCACCGCCGAGCCCTCCAGCGCGAAGACCCACAGCAGTCCGTAGGTGACGTAGAGCTGCGGCCGGAACCTGCGGAGCACGAAACGCCCCAGCCGGGCGGGCACTTGTGGGGCGGCGACGGTGGCGGTCACTGCGTCCCTCCGGGCGGGTGCGGCTCGCGCCGGTGTGTCTCGGGCCGGTGTGTCTCGGACGGATGCGGCTCGGACGAATGTGGCTCGGAGTGGGCGCGCCGTGGACGGGTGCGGCTCGGGAGAGTGTGGGCGGGGGCTCATGCGGCCCTGTGCGCGGTCGGCGCCGCCAGGGCCCGCGCCGGTCCCCCATCCGCGTCGGCGAGCCTGATCCGGCCCTCGGCGGCCAGGGCGCCGGGCCGGCTCAGGGTGCACTCGATGTCGGCACCCGGCAGGGCCGGAGCGGCCCGGCACTCCAGCGGCAGATCCATCTCGGCGAAACTGCGGAACCGCGCGGCCAGGGCGACCGGCAGCGGACTGGACGTGCGCACGGTCCCCGCGGACACGGCGGCGCGCAGGGCGAGTTGGCGGAAGGCCTCCAGCTCCAGCATGCCGGGCACGTGGTCCACCCAGTGGTCGTAGAGAGTGGGATGCGAGGTCTCGGCCACCAGGTGTGCCGTGTGGCTGCCGTCGTCCGCGGTGCGCGGCGGGGAGATGACCGTGTTGGCCGGGCTGCGCCGGCCGACGAGCGCGGGGTCGACGTGTGGTCCGCGCAGTGCGACGGGCACGGCGGGCAGGCCGAGCGCGCCGCGCTGTCCGGCCCGCAGACTCGCCCAGTCCCCGGGCGGCATCCAGGAGTAGTCGATGCGGGCCAGCAGGGCCTCGCGGCCGCCGATGGCGAGGGTGAAGCGGAGCCGCAGGCCACGGATCGCGGCCCCGGTACGGAACCGCTTGTCGATCCGGGTGGTGATGACCGCCTCGGTGGGTCCCCCTCCCCGGGTGAGGGCGGCCGGGTCCGGAACCTCGAACTCGACCGCCCGGAGCAGGAACTTGTGCCCCAGCCGGACGCCGAGGTGGCGGTGGGCGACCACGAAGATCCCCTGCCGGCAGGCCTCGAGGAGGAGGAAGGGGTCGAGGTGGGTCCGGGGCCCGAGGGTGTCGTCGTAGAAGGCGTGACGGCGGGGGAACCGCGCGGCCAGCAGCATCTCGTCGTCTCCGTGGCGCTCGGCGTCGGTCAGGAAGACCTCCGCGACCGCGGAGCGGTGCACCAGTTCCTTGGGAAGTGTCCGGGTGAACTGCACGGCTCTCTCCCTCAGTTCGCGGTGGCGTGGACGATCTCCAGGTGGCGGCGCCAGGTGTCGGTGTCGGCGCCGTCCAGCACGGGCGCGCGGCCCGGCTGCCGCATGGGGAGGACCTTCGAGCCGACGATGACGGCGTCCCACGGGTCGAGGTCGATCCCCCCTCGCCAGGCGGTCTCCAGCAGCGTGCGCGGGGTGGCGAAGGGGTCGGCGCCCCGGTGCCGGGACACGGTGTCGCGCAGCCGCGCGAGTGCGGGGTCGAAGTCGAGGTCCCGGGGTTCGGTCGCGGCGTGGAGCCGGCCGGCCAGTTCCAGCGCGTGCGCGGTGCGGTCCTCGTCGGCGAGGGCGGAGCGGAAGAGACGGTCGCGGTCGGTGTCGTCGAAGTGGACGGCCAACTCGCGCAGGACGTCGGCGGGTTCGTCGGGGGTGTGCACCAGGTTCAGCAAGTAGCTGTAGCGGCCCAGGAGATGACGGAGCTGGCCGGGCCGACGGGCGTCCGGGTCCGTGGGTCCCTTCAGCCGGGTGAGTTCGACCGAGGCGGGCACGTCCAGGTCGTACTCGGGGCGGACGAGCAGGACGAGGGCGTCGGCGTCCTCCAGGAAGAGTGCGGCCAGCCGCCTGCGGTAGGGAGTGGCGAGGTTCCACTGGAAGTACCACAGGGAGCGGATCATGGTGCGGGTCAGCCGGGTGACTGCCGCGCCGACGATCCTGAAGCCCTGCCCGGACAGCCAGTCCACGGCCGTGTGCAGTCTGCGGGCCACGACGGCGTCGGGCTTGAGCAGCAGCGCGGCGTGCCGGTGGGCGAAGCCGGTGATGTCGCCGGTGAGCGCGGCGAGCTGGTCGTGGCTCTCCTGGTAGTAGGTGTCGGCGCCGTACAGCCGTTGCTTGGCGGGATGGCAGGTCAGCAGCGGTGAGACGGGTATGCCGTACGAGGGCTCGGCGAGGTGGGCGGGGGTCATCGGTGGGTGCTCCCGTCGGGTCGGGCGGCGGCCTGCTCCTTGCGCGGGGGCGGGCCGAGATAGCCGGTCGCGAGGCAGTGGTCGAGGAGGCGGCGCAAGTAGGAGTGCGCGCCCGTCGTGGGCGGACGGTGGCCGAAGGCCTCGGCGCGGGTGGCGTCGAAGCGGACGCGGCGCCGGAAGTAGGGCGCGTACAAGGAGACGACGCGGTCGTAGTACGGGCGTTCGCGGCCGGGCAGGGCCCTGGCGGAGAACGCGGACGGCGGGATGAACCGCGGCACGTGGAAGGACGGGTACTCGGCGAGGACGTCGGACATGTCCCGCAGGGTCAGCCGGTGGCCGACGGCGTGCAGGGTACGGCCCTCGGCGTCCTGGAACCGGACGGCGGCCTCGGTCACCAGGTCGGCGACCCGGTCGACCGGGACCAGGTCGAGGACGGCGTCCTGGTGGCCGGGCACCGTGCGGACCAGCCCCCTGGTCAGGACCCGGAGCACGGGATAGATCGTCTTGAGGTCGCGGACGCGGCCGGTGCGGGTGGCGCCGGTGACGATGCTCGGGCGCACCACGGTCACCGGCAGGCCGTCCGCCGCGGCCTTGCGGACCAGGGTCTCGGCGGCCAGCTTGCTCTTCTCGTAGTCGTTGCCCGGGCGTTGGCCGAGGTCGAGTTCGTCCTCGTACGCGGTGCCCTCACGTTCCCCGCACACATAGGCGGTGCTGACGTGCACCAGGGGGGTGCGGCAGGCCAGGGCGGCGCCCAGGACGTGCCGGGTGCCCTCGACGTTGAGTCGCTCGTAGCGGCCCGGCGGCAGTCCGAAGTCGGTGACGGCGGCGCAGTGCACGATCCGGTCGGCGCCCGCGGCGAGGCGGCGGTCCGCGCCGCTCAGCCCGAGGCCGGGGCGGGTGATGTCGCCGGTGATCCGGGTCAGGGTGCCCGGACCGGCGGTGAGCTTCCTGCCGTTGTTGCGGACGAGGTCGCCGTTGCGGTGCAGCACGGCCAGCACGGTGTGGCCGGCGGCGGTGAGCCGGGCGGTCACCTCGGCTCCCACGAAACCACTGGCACCGGTCACCAGCACCGTCATCGGATCGGGAGTCGCCGGATCGAGGGTCCTCGGATCGGGAGTCGCCGAATCGGGATGCGTCTGATCGGGATGCGTCTGATCGGACATCGGTGGATCCTCCGCACGGAACGTCGGGTGGGATGCTCGGGAACCCGGGCCCGTCGGCGGGCCTCGCCGGGCCAGCCCGTCTGCGGGCCTGGTGAAGTCGGCCCGTCAGCGGACCTGGTGGGGCTGGGCCCCGTTGCCGGCCAGCAGGTCGCGGGCCTCCTCGATGGGCAGCTCCGCGCCGAGGTGAGCGCCCATGCGCAGCCAGTCGTGGCCGAGTTGGAGCGTCGCCCGCCAGGCGTACGCGGAGTCGAAGGAGAGCGGGAAGGAGTCGGCGCCGACGGCACCGCGCACCAGGGCGATGAAACGGCGCAGCTCCGCACGGAGGGCGTCGCCGTCCTCCGCCGAGTCCACGCCCCGCGCCAGGAGTTCCCCGGCGCGCACACCGATCGGCCGGGTGGAGTCGGGCAGGAGGTCCATGCGGCGTACGAGATCGGCGTCCGCGGGCAGCGGGTTGACCCCGTGGGCGCTGAACAGCCCGCGCAGCGCGGCGTGGACGGCGCGGCGCGCGGTGAGTTCGGCGACCCGCCGCTGGCCGCGCTGCAGGGCCCCGGTCAGGTCCTCGACGGCGTTCTCGACCACCACGTTGGACCACACCAGGGCCATGGCCGCGGCGGCGAACCGGTCGGCGGGCAGGGGCATCAGGTCGACGGCGCGGGATCCGGTGACGGCCGCGCCGCGCACCGACAGGAGGGGCTGCGCGGTGGAGGGCGGCGGGGTCACGGGGCCGGGCGGGGCGGCGAGCGGAAGCGCTGGGGTGACGGCTCCGGAGCCCTTCCAGGCGAGCCGGACCAGTCCGTAGCGCAGGAAGGCGGCGAGCAGCGGGCCGGGGCCGCTGACGCCGGTGGTGGCGCTCTCGGCCAGCACGCGGAGCAGCGGCCTGCCCAGGACGAGGGAGCGCCAGACGGTTCCGGCGTCGGTGCCGAGGACGAACACGTCGCGCCGGCCGCGGACGACGTGGACCCGTTCGCCGGTCTGCCAGGTGGTCACCCGGGCCACGCGTTCGACGGTGAGCCGCTCGGGCCGCCGGGGGACATCGGTGAGTCCGAGGTCCTCGGCGAAGTCGAGGCAGGCGGTCAGCCGGACCTGGGCGGCATCGGCGTCGCCGGGCGGTACGGCGGCCGCCTCCAGCTCCCAGTAGCGGTCGCGTATGTCGGTGCGTCCCGCCCGGTCCAGCTGCATGGACAGCCACTTGGGTTCGAGATAGGTCTCGCCGAGGCCCGCGGCCCAGGACTTGACGCTCTGTACGAGCGCGGCGCGGGTCCAGTCGACCGCCTCGTCGCTCTCGCCGAGGCACTGCAGGGCCATCGCGTGCCGCAGTGACTGCCGGGCCCGGTGTGCCCACCAGTCGGCGGTGATCCGGCGGAACCGCTCCACGGGCAGCAGCGCCTTCACCTCCTCGATGAGGGCGTGGCCGCGCAGCGGGTGGCTGTGCAGGACGCGCTGGCAGCGGTTGAGGAGGTCCTCGGAGAGCCGGTCCGGTCGTCCGGCTCCTTTCTCCACCTCCTGCAACTGGTCGGCCAGTTGGCGCACCGACCGGGTGCGGATCTCCACCCGTCTGCCGTCCACGAACAAAAGCGACGGCATGGTCGGCGGGTCGTCGTCGTGGCGGCTCACGAGGAGGAAGTCGATGTCGGAGGAGGGGTTGCCGAACCCTTCCGCGATGGAGCCCTCCAGGGTCACGGCCCACTCGGTGTCCGGGGGGAGTTCGGCGAGGGATTTGTCGAGCAGGTCCTGCAGCCGTTCCTCGGTGAGGATCACTGGCGTGTCTCCGTTCGGGGGCTGTCCGGGGCGGCGGCCGTGCTGTCGTGGGGCGGGTCGGCGCGTACGGTGACCGTCCCGGCGGCGCCGTCGACCCGCAGCCGGGTGCCGGTGCGGATGTCGGTGGTGACGCCCTTGACCTGGACGACGGTCGGAATGCCCAACTCCCTTGCCACAACGGCAACATGGGTCAGCGGACTGCCGCGTTCGATGACGAGGGCGGCGGCCGAGGACAGCGCGGGCACCCAGCCCGGGTCGGTGCGGTAGGTGATCAGGATGCCGCCGCCGATGTCGCGCGGGGTGTCGGTGACCACGGCGGGCCCTTCGGCGACGCCGGGGCAGCAGGGGACTCCGCTCAGTTCGCGGGCGCCGCTGGGGGCGGCCGGGCCGCCGCTCCAGCCGGCCCGTTCCAGGTTGCCGGACCAGTACGGTGCGCCGCGGGTGGTGAAGCGGGACGGAGCGTGCAGCGCGGCGTCGGCGGCCTGCTGCCTGCGCCGCAGCACGACCAGGTCCCGCAGTTCGGTGTGGACGATCATGCCCTCGTAGGCGCCCCGGATCTCCTCCAGACGCAGGAAGAAGATGTCGTCCCAGGCGTCGATGGCGCCGGCGCGCGCCAGGTCGCGCCCCAGGGCGCGCAGCATGCGCTTGGCCGCTCCGAAGGCGCGGGTGCGGCAGAACCTGAGCCGTTCCCGGTCGGCGAGCGCGGTGCGGGCCTTGGCCCGCACCCGTTCGTACACCAGGCGCCGCGGGCGGCTCAGGTGTTCGTCGAGGTAGGCGCCGGCCTCGCGGCCACGGTCCGGCGCGCCGTCGCCGTCGCCGGTGTCCGGCAGCGCTTCGCGCAGCAGGGTGAAGACTCCGGCCGGGTTCTCGCGCAGGTCGGGGACCTCCAGCTTGAGTTCGTCGGGGCTGCGGTAGCCGTAGTCCGTGATGTACGCGTCGACGGCCCGCAGGAACCGGGTGTGACCGGCGTCGTGCAGGGCCTGGTGGGCCTCGGCGTCGGAGGTGTGTTCCAGCAGTTCCAGGATCTCGGTGTCGGCACGTGCCCGGGCGGCCAGCTCACGCAGCGCCCACACGGGTTCCGCGGACTCGACGGCGGCGCCGGGGGCCGCCGCGGCCCAGGTGAACCACTCGGGCGCCGCCGGAAGCCAGCGGCGGGTGAGCAGGGCCAGAAGTCCCACGGAGAGCAGGATCGTCGCGTCGAGGGTCTGCATCGGGCCCCATTTCTCGATGAGTTCCCGCTGCAGCCGCCGGAAACGGCGGTACGTCTCGTCTCCCGGCAGTGCGTCGTAGTCGACATTGTTGAATACCGTGTACTCGCGATAGAAATCTCGATGAAACGTGGCGACCGATTTTCGGATGCTGAGAAATCTTCCGGCAAAGATGACCGTACGTGTCAGACGTGAGACCTGACCGCGCAGTCCGGGCCGGGGTGTGAACGGGTGGAGTGTGTCGGCGACTTCGTCGGAAATGCTCTCGGCGACGCCCAGGGATTTCTCCAGGACGCGCCGGCCCAGCGGGTACAGCGGGGCGAGGCGCACCATGCGGTACCAGTGGAAGAGGTTGTAGTAGACCCGTCCGTGGATATGGCCGAGCAGGTGCGGGGTCCACTCCTGCACCTCGCGCAGCCGCTTCCCGCGGACCCCGAGGGCGCGGGCGTAACTGTCGTACACCTTCGCGTAGGTGTCGGCGGCGAAGCTGTAGGTGAGCGGGGAAACGACACCGCTGAAGCTCTCGATGATGTTGGAGTTGTCCCAGAGCCGCAGGTCCCACCCGGGCCCCGGCGCGGGGTCGGCGGCCGGGGCGAGGGCCGTGACGGGCCGGCTCTGCAGGATCCACAGGGCGTCCTCGGCGATGGCCCATTCGATGTCCTGGGGGGCGCCGTACAGGGTGGTGAGGCGGGCCCCGGCCGCGTGCAGCCGCTCCAGTCGGCCGGCGGTCAGGGACAGTGCCGCGCGGTCCTCGTCGGCGACGGACGAGACCTGGCAGCCGGGTCCGGATCCGGCGTCGTAGCGCTCCTGTTTGTCGCCGATGACCGTGGTCAGCGGCTCGCCGGTGGTGGCGTCCAGGACGACGGTGTCGGCGTCGACCGCGCCCGAGACCAGCCCCTCCCCCAGCCCGGGGACGGCGCTCACGACGTACCGGTCGGGTCGTCCGGTCACCGGGTCGGCGGTGAACATCACTCCGCTGAGCTCGGGGGCCACCATGTGCTGCAGGACGACGGCGACGCCGCGGGTGCCGACGGGCAGCCGGCGCTGTGCGCGGTAGCGCAGGGAGCGCTCGGAGAACGCCGAGGCCCAGCAGCGGCGGACGTGGGCGATGACCTCGTCGAGGCCGCGGACGTTGAGGAAGGTGTCGAACTGACCGGCGAACGAGTGGCGTGCGCCGTCCTCCTGCGGGCCGGACGAGCGGACGGCCACCGCGCCGCCGCCGGCCAGTCCGTAGGCCAGTCCGATGGCGTCGGTGAGACGGTCGCCGAGCGGCGCGTCCTCGATCAGACGGGCGATCTCCGCGGCGATCCGGCCCGCTCGGGACTCGAGGTCGCCGGCGAGCAGTCGTGCCAGGTGTCCGTCCAGGCCGCCGTCGCGGCAGAATTCCGCGAATACGTCCAGGCCGATGACCGACCAGCGCGGTACTTGAAATCCGGACGCGGTCAGGGTGTGCAGGTTCTTCCCTTTTCCACCGGCCCATTCGGCGGCCGTGGATTCGTCACTGGACGGCGTGAGGACGTGCAGGGACCCGCGCTCGGATCCCGTGGTGGGCGACAATGCGCTTCCCCTCCAAGGGTGTTGCTCGGCCTCGCCCGAATGTTGCACAGCAGGGCGGGTCGAAAAAACTCCCCCGGGCCGCCGTAGGCACTTTTCGGTCGTCGTATCCCTTTCAAATTCCGGTCGTGCCCCGCATGTTCAGGACGAACGGCGGGGCCGCGAGGGGAAACGGGATGATCCAGCCGAAGTGGGTCGAGCCGGGCCGGACGGCGGGCCGGGGAACGGTGGCGATACGCGGTGGTACCACCTTGTACGTCCTGTCGCCGCCCGCGCCCCGGTGGAGCGGGGGCGCAGGGCCCGGGCAGAGTGCCGCGCGGACCACCCGGCCGCCACAAAGCCACACGTTCGGACACAGGAAGGGGATCCAGCAGAAAGGAAAGCAACAAATATTGACGCAATCAATCAGCGCTTGTAACTTCCGTCTCAGTCGCCAGGCAGTCTGAACTCGGCTGTTCCGAGGGCGAGTTGTAGCTCCACCCTCCACCTTGGGAGCACACATGCGCAGAAGAAGATCCGCCCCCTCGCGTCTCTTCCCGTCTCCCGCGGCCGGTCCGGTGTCCCGACTGCGCCGTGCCCTGCTGTCCGCCGCCGCAGTCCTCGGTCTCCTGGTGACCGTCCTGGCCGGCATGCCCGGCGTCGCCCGGGCCGCGTCGTCCCAGCCGTGCGACATCTACGCCGGCGCGGGCACCCCGTGCGTCGCCGCCCACAGCACGACCCGCGCGCTGTTCGCGGCGTACAACGGGCCGCTGTACCAGGTCACCCGCGTCTCCGACGGCGCGAGCGCCGACATCGGACTGCTGGCGGCCGGCGGTTACGCGAACGCCGACCGGCAGGACGGCTTCTGCGCGAACACCACCTGCAGCATCTCGAAGGTGTACGACCAGACGTCGCGCCACAACGACCTGTTCCCCGGGCCCGCGGGCACGGCCGGCATGGGTGCCGACCGGGGTGCGGACGCCGGTGAACTGTCCGTCACGGCGGGCGGCCACAAGGTGTACGGGATCTGGATCTCCCCCGGAGTCGGCTACCGCTCGCACGGCGCCGCGTCCGGCACGGCGGTGAACGGCCAGGCGGAAGGCGCCTACATGGTCGCCAGCGGCACCCACGTGGGCTCCGCCTGCTGCTTCGACTACGGCAACGCCGAGGCCACCCCCGCCGACACCGGCAACGGCCACATGGATGCCGTGTCCATCGCCACCACCTGCTACTTCGCTCCCTGCAGCGGCTCGGGCCCCTGGATCGAGGCCGACCTGGAGAACGGCATGTTCCAGGGCGACAACGGCTCCAACACCGCCAACAAGGGCAACAGCAGCACGTATGTGACGGCCGTCCTCAAGAACAACGGGCAGACCACGTACGCGCTGAAGGGAGGCAACGCGCAGTCGGGCGGCCTGACGACCTGGTGGGACGGGGCGCTGCCGACCCGCGGCGGCTACCGGCCGATGCAGCAGGAGGGCGGCATCATCCTGGGCACGGGCGGCGACAACAGCAACTGGAACATGGGGACGTTCTTCGAGGGCGTCATGGTCGCGGGCTATCCGACCGACGCGGCCGAGAACGCCGTCCAGGCGAACATCGTCTCCGTGGGCTACGCGGGCCAGACCAACGTCCCCAACGGGCCGCAGGCCACCATCGGCGGCCCCGGCGGCCAGTGCGTCGACGTCGCCGCGGACGACACCGGGGTGAACGGTGCCGCCGTACAGCTGTGGAACTGCCAGTCGTACGCCGAGGACCAGCACTGGACGCACAACGCCAACGGATCGCTCGGCACCATCGGCCGCTGCCTGGACATCGTCGGCAACGGCACCGCCAACGGCACCCAGGTCGAACTGTGGGACTGCAACGGGGTCGGCGGCCAGAAGTGGGTGCAGCGCGCCGACGGCTCGCTGTTCAACCCGCAGTCGGGCCGCTGCCTGGACTCCCCCAACGGCGCCACGGCCAACGGCACGCGGCTGCGGATCTGGGACTGCAACGGGTCCGCCGCCCAGCGGTTCGCGGTCAACGCGGGCGCGCCGGTCATCGGCCCCGGCGGCACCTGCGCGGATGTGGCCGGTGACGACAACGGCACCAACGCGACCGCCGTCCAGCTCTGGAGCTGCCAGTCGTACGCGGTCGACCAGCACTGGTTCCACAGTTCGGACGGCCGGCTGCACACCCTGGGCCGCTGCCTCGACATCGTCGGCAACGGCACCGCCAACGGCACCCAGGTCGAACTGTGGGACTGCAATACGGCCGGCGGCCAGATCTGGCAGCAGCAGGCCGACGGCTCGCTGCTCAACCCGCAGTCGGGCCGCTGCCTGGACTCCCCCAACGGCGCCACGGCCAACGGCACGCGGCTGCAGATCTGGGACTGCAACGGAGCCGCCGCCCAGAAGTTCGCGCTGGGCTGACCCCGCCTCGCCGCCCTTCGGCCCGGCCGGACCCGATGTCCGGCCGGGCCCGCCCGTCGCTCACCGGCACGGACGGTCCGCCCCTCCTGATCGCGCCCCGGCCGTCCCGTGTCCGCACCGGCAGAGGCGGATCCCGGACCGCCCTGTCCTGATGCTGTCGGCGCCGGCGGTGTCTGTGGTAATCGACCTTCATGCCGAAAAGGGCTCCCTCCGCCGACGACCGGCCCACCCTGCGGGCACGGCTCTCCACGACGCTGCGCGACTCCCCCGTCGGCCGGGGATGGCGGCACGGCAAGGACATCGAACTGGGGCAGCGGTCACTGGGCTTCGCGGCCCTCGGCTTCCTCACGCTCGTACCGCTGCTGATCGTCGTCTCCGCCGCCGATCCGGCGCACGGGCGGGGCTTCGCCCAATGGCTGGGCGACGGACTCGGCGTGTCGAGAGCCGCCCGGGACGAGGTCGCACGGCTGTTCGCGGGGCCCGCGCAGGTACTGCGGACGACGACGGCCTTCGGCCTCGCCGCCCTCGCCGTCTTCGGCCTGAGCTTCGGCGCGGCGGTCCAGACCGGCTACGAGAAGGTCTGGAACCTGCCGCCGGCCCGCTGGTACGCCCGGTGGCGCCATGTCCTCTGGCTCGCCGTGCTCATCGGCACCCTCTACGTCACCGCGACGACGACACTGTGGCGGCACTCGGCCGCCGCGACGCCGGCCGCGGCACTGAGCGCCGTGCTCTTCTTCTGGTGGTCGCAGTGGATGCTGCTCGGGGGCAGGATCCCCGGCAAGGCCCTGTTGCCCGGCGCGGTGCTGACGGCTCTCGGCCTGCTCGGCCTGCGGGTCTTCTCCCGTCACGTCTTCTCGCCCCTGATCGCCTCCAGCGCTGTCACCTACGGTCCTTTCGGCACCGTCCTGGTCGTCCAGTCCTGGCTGGTCGGTGTCGGAGTCGTCGTCTTCGGCGGCGCGCTGGCGGGGCGGTTCGCACACGAGGAGTTCTCCACCGGGGTGAAGGCCCTCCGGCGGCGGACCCGACGGTGAGTCCGCGCGGCCGCGCCTCGAACTCCCTCTCGTACCGGGTCAGCCGGACACGGTGATCCGGGCGTCGGCCTGTTCGCCCGGCGGGGGCGTCGAGGACGGCTCCCGGTCCCAGCGCAGGGCGAGGATCGTGACCGGGACCGCTATCAGGGCCCAGATGACCACGGCCATGACCACGGCCGTCCAGGTGTCCCAGAAGTGCCCGGCGCAGAAAGCCGCGACAAACGGCACGACTATCACGGCCACGGATTTCGCCCCGATCGGGACCCGGGGGACCACGGGACGGCCGGTGGCGAGGCAACGGGCCCGCCGGGCGCCGCCGAACGCGCCGATGAAGGTCAGGGCCGCCGACCAGACGACGGCCAAGGCGGCTCCGGTGAAGACGGTGGGGTCCTCGTCCGGCAGTCCCGCGAGCCTCTCGCGCACCCTGCCCCGGCTCACGGCGACCACGTCGTTCCGCCACGTCGTGACGTCCACCCGCTCCCCCGGCCGGATGAGTTCCGACAGGTCGCCGTGCGAGTCGAGGTCGATCGACTGATCGGCAGGGGCGGGAACCGGCGGCCGCAACCGCACCCGGAAGACCGTCGTCCTCCCGCTCTTGGCCGTCCGGGCCGAGAGGACCGTCCCGCGGATCGTGCGCAGGCAGCTCGCGCCGTCGTCCCGCGCCACGGCTTCACCGACGCAGGACCGGGCACCCTCGAAGGCCGCCTCCGTGGCGACCCGTCCGGGGACCAGGAGACCCACGCCCACGGCCACGGCCGACAGGGCCAGTCCGAGCAGGGTCCAGGCGGCCGCATGCCACCACTCCCGCCGGATCCGTGCCGAGGGCCGCTGGTCCGTCGTCTGCGCTGCCACCGCTGCATCTCCTTCGTCCAGAGGCATTAGGTCACACGTGTCCGATCGGCCGACACGGCAGGTCCCGGAAGTGTCGGACCCCGGCCGGCCTGCCGGTTCCCGGCAAGATCGAGGGCGTACGCGGGCCGGCCCCGACCGGCCGAGGTCAGCCGGAGTTGTAGCCCCAGCGGGCGTGGCCGTCCCTGCCCATGAAGCACTTCGCGGGGCGTCCGTCGGCCGTGGTCGCGGTGGCGCCCACGGGAGAGCAGTACTGTCCGAACCCGATACCGGACCGGCCGCCCGTGCCGCCGCTGCTTCCGCCCGAGGCGCCGGAGGAACCTCCCGTGGAACCACCGCCGCCGCTGCCGCCTCCTGACGTGCCGCCCGCCGTGGTGGAACCGCTCGTGCCCCCGGTACGCGGCTTCGGCTCGGGTTTCGGCTTGAGTTTCGGCTTCGGCTTCGGAGTGGGCTTCGGCTTCGGAGTGGGCTTCGGCTTCGGAGTGGGCTTCGGGCCGGGCTTGGCGCAGGAGTCGCCCGGACCGATCAGCCACAGGTCGGCCCGCGTCGGCAGCACGACCTCGCGGTCGGGCTCCGGCCGCTGGCGGCACACCCGCCAGTCCTCCAGGTGCCGGGTACCGGCGCCGAGGCGCTCGCCCGTGTGCGCGTGCCAGGCGGCCGTGTACGCGAACCCCAGGTCGTCCAGGGCACCCGAGGCCACGCCGTGACTCTCGCCCCGGAGGTCCGGCATGACCACGCGTCGCGGGGCGTGGAGGCTCGTGGGGCACGCCTCCTTCTCGGGGACCGCGTACAGCGTCAGCACGCGGACGGCCGGGCGGACCTTCTCCTGTCGGGAAGGTGTCTGGAAGCAGACCTTCCAGCCGGGCGCGGTGCCCTTCACCGGCCGGAAGGACGAGGAGGCGTCGGCCGTCGTCACGGACATCCAGGACTGGCGTCGCGCGTCCACGACGGCCGTGGTGAGGGCCGCGCCCTCGAAGTCCCGCATCGTCACGGAGCGGTCGGCGCCGGCACGAGCCGGTGTGTCGTGTCCCGTGCCCCAGGCGGCGAAGACCAGCGTGGCCGCGACCGTCGCGGCGAGCACGGGGCGTCTGCGGACCCATGCCGACACACGCGCTCCGCCGCGCGGGCGGGCGGAGGAGCCGACGGGCAGGAGCTCGCCCCTCGCCGCGAGGAGTTCTCCCCTGGGATCGAGCCGGGACCCGTGAAGGCCGTACTCCTTGCCGTCGACGACGATCACGGTGGAGTCGAGGATGCCGTGCTCGCGGCGAAGGATCGCCAAGGGTTCGGCCACCCGGGCCGCCTTGGGGGACATGAGGCCCCGGAGGAGGACGAGTCCTCTGTCGGTGAGCGCGGCGTAGCCCCAGCCGCAGTGGTAGAGAGCCCGGACGTTTTCACCGGGTCCCAGCTCCGCGAGCAGCACGGTCTTGTGGTCGTCGGGCAGCGAGGGCTTCTCGTCGACGAGGACCGTGGCCAGGCGGGGATCGTCGGCGAGGGAACCGGACGCCTCGCGGCCGGTCCCCTGCACGAGCGCGCCGTACGCGTCGATCCGCGATCCCCACACGGTGATCCGTCGCCCGTTCACGGCCAGGTCGACACGCGACGCGGCCCCGTACGCGGGGCGCAGCACCACCAAGGGCCTCGCGATCCTCGAAGGCTCCTTTCCGCTCAGGAGAATGAGCGCGCCCCCGGTGAGAGCGGCGTACCCCATCCCCTGGTGGTAGAGGGCCAGCACCTTCTCCCCGGACCGGAGCGTACGGAGCAGGGCCTCCGCCTTGGGGAGGGGAAGGGCGATCTCCCGGGCGGCCACTTCGGTGGTGCGGGGGTCGTCACGCAGCAGACGCTGCGCAGCGGTTGGGGACATACGCGGAGATTAGCCGCTGTCGATCTTCAGCAGAAACCCCGCTCCGCGAACCGATGCACGGCCGTGACCTGCACAGATACTCCCGTCCGGCCCCCCATGTCCGCAACGGCCGCGAGGTCGGGAGGCGGTCGCCGCGCCGCCGGGTCCCCACCACCGGTTCGGCTCCGGTGAGTTCAGCCGATCAGTTCCGGTACGCGCCTGTACCGCACCAAGAGCACATCGAGCGCCGCGATGACCAGGACCGCGGCGGCGATGGTGAGCAGCGCCCGGCCCGTGCCCCACGGCGTGATGAGGGAGCCGAGGACGCCGCCCACGAAGATGCCGGCGACGGTCGCGACGAGCCGGGAACGGATCATGTGCCGCTCCGGGGTCGCGGGGACGGCTCCGGAGAGACCGTGGATCAGGCGGACCAGCGACACCTGGGCGAGCAGCGTGGGCATACCGGGAACGGCCGCCCGCAGAGCGGTGTCCGCGCGCAGCCCCATGGCGAAGCCGACGATGGCGATGACCAGGTTGTCCGGGTCCTGGGCGAGCGAGCCGGTGCCGTGCCGCCACAATGCCGTCGCGCCCGCGAGTGCCAGGAACGCCCCTTCCACCGCGAGCGCGGCCGCGAACCAGTGCCGGTGGCGTGCGACGAGACCTCTGGTCGTCAGGGCACCGGCCAGCGCGCCGAGGACGAAGGCGATCAGGGCGATCGCCGGGCGAGCCACCGGTGTCTGTCCCTCACCGGCGACGGCGAAGGACAGGAACAGCACGTTGCCGGTGGCCAGGGCGGTGAAGACGTGCCCCATGGTCAGGAAGCTGACCGCGTCGGAGGCGCCCGCGAGGACGGTGAGGGTCGCCATGACGACGGTTCGTCGGCGTTCGCGTCGTTCGGCGGACGGCGGCGGTCCGGATTCTTCACTCATGCGGTCAGTCTCGGCAACGGCGCCGCCACAGCCGCGGTGTCCGGGCCGAAACGCGACGACCGTGCCGCCAATGGACGGCGCGCCGAGGCCTCGGTCGGCGTGCGCGCACCGTGCGACGGCCGGACTGTCGGTGCCCCCTCCTAAACTGCTCACCCACTGTTCGAAGGACGAGGGAGACGGAACGGCATGGGCGGCGACTGCTGGGCACACACAGGACCGTACGAGCCCGACTTGGCGGCTGCGTTCCGCAGGGCCCAGGAGGAACAGCTGTCCGAGGACGACCACGGCTTCCCCGGCCGGACCGTGGAGGAGCTGTGGCGGGACCCGGAGTGGCACGAGTACATCTTCACCGGCGGTACCGCCACTGTCCTGGACCAGCCGGAGATGATCGACGCGACGGACCCCGACGACGGCCCGTTCATGCGCCCCCTGACGGACGAGGAGATCCGGGCCTGGGCCCCCGACGGCCGGCCCACTCACGCCGACTGGGACGCGGCACTGGACTCCGGCCGACTGGACTTCCCTGTCCGTTCACAGGGCAGATGCACGGTGCTGTACGCCGATGGCGAGCCGGCACAGATCGGTTATTGGGGAGTCACCACGGACTAGGGCCTGTCCGGCCCGCACGGCTTCGCCGCGTGCGGCTCGGTACCGGGGAGCGGCCGACCGGCCCCGCCCCGGTACCGTCGTCGGCCGTCAGGCCGTGGCGGAGGCCGCCGTGCGTCCCGTCCGGCGGCCGGCGATGAGACGCCCCCAGGGATCGCCTTCCCCTCTCCGCACAGGCTGCTGTGACGTTGCCGCACAGGCTGTTGTGACGTTGCGTCAGACGGTGTACTCCGCGGCCGTGTCGAGGGCTTCCCGGGCTGCGGCCGCAGCGGCTGCCCGGTCCTCGGGCACCAGGCCGATACGGGTGCGCCGGTCCAGGAGGTCGGCCTCGTCGAGGGCGCCCTCGTGCAGCACGGCCCACAGCAGCGCGGCCCGCGTGACCGGGTGTCCGGGCACCACGGGCTCGCCGAGCCGGGGATCGCGGGCGGCGAGGGCGTGGACGGCGGGCGCCTCGGCACCGTACCGGCGGATCAGATGGCCGGGGACGGCCAGTGCCCCGAGCCGGTGCGGGGCCGCCGCGCCGACCAGCGGCAGGGAGGCGGTCGTCGAGGGACCGGCCCGCAGTCCCCGGGCCTCGACCGCCGCGTCGACGGCGTCCTGGGCCATCCGTCGGTAGGTGGTGAGCTTGCCTCCGACCACGGTGACCACTCCGTCGTCGGAGGTCAGGACGGCGTGCCGGCGCGAGATGTCGGAGGTGCGGGCGGCCTCTCCCGAGCGGGCGGGCACGGTGTCGAGCAAGGGGCGCAGCCCCGCGAAGGCGCCGACCACATCGTGGCGTCGCACCGGGGTGTCCAGCGCGGAGCCGACGACGTCGAGCAGGAAGCCGATGTCCGACTCGGGCGCCTCGGGCACGTCCGGCAGGTCCCCGTCGACGGGTTCGTCGGTCAGGCCGACGTACACGCGGCCGTCGTCCTGCGGCAGGAGGAGGACGAACCTGTTGGACTCGCCCGGGATCGGGATGTGCAGTCCGGCGGGCAGTGGTCCGAACAGGTCGGCGCGCAGCACCAGATGGGTTCCGCGCGAGGGGCGGATACGGATGCCCTCGACCAGTTCGCCCGCCCACACGCCGGACGCGTTGACGACCGCTCGGGCCCTGATCTCGCCCTGTTCTCCGGTGAGTTCGTCGCGGACGCGGGCGACGCTCCCGCCGGTCCCGAGGACCCTGACCCGGGTGAGGATCTTCGCGCCGTGGGCGGCGGCGGTGCGGGCGAGCGCCGTGACGAGCCGGGCGTCGTCGGTCACCTTGCCGTCCCAGGACAGCAGACCGCCGCGCAGTCCCGCGGAACGCACCGACGGCGCCAGGTGACGGGCCTCGACCGCGGTGAGGCGGCGCGGCGCGGGCAGCGTGGCGCGCGACGTGCGGGCCGCCAGCCGCAGGGTGTCCCCGGCCCGGAATCCGGCCCAGGCCAGCGAGGCCTGACCGCGTGAGACCAACGGCGTCAGGGGCAGGACGAAGGGCTGGGCGCGTACGAGGTGGGGGGCGGTGCGCTCCATGAGGACACCGCGTTCGACCGCGCTCTCGTGGGCGACGTCGAGCTGCCCGGAGGCCAGGTAGCGCAGTCCGCCGTGGATGAGTTTGGAACTCCAGCGGGAGGTGCCGAAGGCGAGGTCGTGGGCGTCGACCGCGACGACGCTCAGACCGCGCGCGGCCGCGTCCAGGGCGACCCCGGCGCCGGTGGCGCCGAGTCCGACGACCAGGACGTCCACGGTGTCGCCCCCCACGGCCTCGGCCAGTTCACGGCGGCGGCGGTCGGCGGAGAGCGACGATCCGGGCGCCGGGGCCGCCGGGCCGGACGGAATGCCGGACTCATTGCCGGACGGACCGCTTGTGGGACTCATGGCGTGAGGGTCCTCTCCAGAAGGGTGCGCAGCTCGTCGAGAAAGGCGGTGCTGGTCAGTTCGGGGTCGTCCTCGTCGGTCATGGTCCGCAGCGACAGGGTGAAGGACTGGACCACGAGCAGCACGGCACGGGCCTGCCGTCTCGTGGGGGCGATCCGCACCGAGCCGTCGGTGTGCCCCTGCTCCAGGGCGTCGGCGAGGAGTTCCAGGAGGGCTTCCTGACTGGCTCCGCGGCGGTCCAGTACGTAGGGGAGCAGGAGTTCGGGGTCGACGTCGATGATCTTGCGGAAGAGCGGGTGGGCCCGGAAGCCCTCCACTCCGGCCACCAGACCGTCCACGATCAGGGTCCGCGTCTGCCCGTCCGGCTGCGGCTCCGGCATGGCGCGGGTCGCCACGTCGATCCACTCACGGGTCATCAGGTCGCCGACGAGCGAGCGCACGTCGGGCCAGCGCCGGTAGAGCGTCATGCGCGAGACACCGGCGCGGCGGGCCACGTCGGTCAGGGTGGTACGCCGGACTCCGACCGCCAGGACGCAGTCGCGTACGGCGTCGAGGACGGGGTCCCCGTCCGAGTGGTTGTGACGAATAGGCGCCATGTGTCACAGTGTAACGCCCTGAGCGGCCGTGCGGGAGCCGGCGCGTCGCGAACCGACCGATGAGGACTACGTTCATGGACATGCTGTGGAGTGGCTGGGGCGACCCGGCGAAGGCGGCGCCGCTGCCCGACTCGGTGACCGGCCTGCTGCGGGACCTGCTCGGCGTGAAGCCGCGGGACACCGCCCCGCACGCTCTCGACGAGATCCCCCTCGCCGAGCCCCCGTCGGCCCCGGTCCTGCGCGCGCTCGCGGACGCCGTCGGCGACCCGGCGCACGTACGCACCGACGCGGAGACCCGGATCAGGCACACCCGCGGGAAGTCCACGCCCGATCTGCTGAAGATCCGCGCCGGCGACGCGGGGGACGCCCCCGGGGCGGTGGTCCTGCCCTCGACCCACGACGAGGTGCTCGCCGTACTGCGCGTGTGCGCCGAACACGGCCTCGCCGTCGTCCCGTTCGGCGGCGGCACCTCCGTCGTCGGCGGCCTCGCCCCGGAGCGCAGCGCCTTCGTCGCCCTCGACCTGCGCCGCATGAACGCCATGCTCGGCATCGACCCCGTCTCGCGGACCGCGACGCTCCAGCCGGGCCTGCGCGCACCCGACGCGGAGGCTCTCCTCGCCGAGTACGGCTTCACCCTCGGCCACTTCCCGCAGTCCTACGAATGGGCCACCATCGGCGGGTTCGCCGCCGCCCGCTCCAGCGGTCAGGCCTCCGCCGGATACGGCCGGTTCGACGAGATGGTCCTCGGGCTCACCCTCGCGACCCCGGAGGGCACCCTGGACACGGGCCGCGCCCCCCGCTCGGCGGCCGGCCCCGACCTGCGGCAGCTGGTCCTCGGCTCCGAGGGCGCCTTCGGCGTCATCACCTCCGTCACCGTGCGGATCAGGCCGCTGCCGCAGACGCGTGTGTACGAGGGCTGGCGGTTCGCCTCGTTCGAGGAGGGCGCCACCGCCTTGCGCCGGCTCGCCCAGGACGGACCGCGCCCCACGGTGCTGCGGCTGTCCGACGAGACCGAGACCTTCGTCGGTCTCGCCCAGCCCGACGCCATCGGCTCGGCCGAGGCCTCCGCGACCGCCGGCTGCACGGCGATCGCCGGGTACGAGGGGACCGAGGAGGAGACCGCGCGCCGCCGCGAGGAGGCCGCGGCGGTCCTGCGCGCCGCCGGGGGCACCTACCTCGGCGCCGAGCCCGGTGAACGCTGGGCGCACGGCCGCTACTCGGCGCCGTACCTGCGCGACGCGCTGCTCGACGCCGGGGCCTTCGCCGAGACCCTGGAGACCGCGACGTTCTGGTCCCGCGTCCCCGAGCTGTACGCCGCCGTGCGCACCGCGCTGACCGGGACCCTGACCGCGGCGGGGACCCCGCCCCTGATCATGTGCCACATCTCGCACGTCTACGAGAACGGTGCCTCGCTCTACTTCACGGTGGTCTCCGCCCAGGGCGAGGACGCCGTGGCCCACTGGGCGCCGGCCAAGGAAGCCGCGAACGAGGCCGTGCTGGGCGCGGGCGGGACCATCAGCCACCACCACGGGGTGGGGACGGACCACCGTGACTGGTATCTGCGCGAGGCGGGGCCACTGGGCGTCGAGGCACTGCGGGCCGTCAAGCGCCGGCTGGACCCCGACGGCGTTCTCAGTCCCGGGATCCTGCTCCCCGTCGACTGACGCCCGCCGCGCACGTTCCGCGGCAGCCCCGGCCCGACGCCGCTGCCGCGCACAGGTTCCGCCCCTGCCCCGCTCCCTCCCACCGTCACTGCCCGGAGGCACACCGATGCGACAGTTCACCGCCGTCGTCAATCCCACCGCGGGCGGCTCCACCGGGGCGGCCGCGCTGCTCCCGGTCGCCCGTCTGCTGCGGGAGGCCGGAGCCGGTCTGGAGACCGAGTACAGCCGCAGCCTGGCCCACGCGCAGGAGCTCGCCCTGCGCGCCGGGGAGCGGGGCCGGGTCGTCCTGGCCGTGGGCGGCGACGGGATCGCGGGCGGGATCGGCGGCGCCCTCAGCGGGACGGACACCGTGCTGGGCCTGGTCCCGGCCGGCCGCGGCAACGACTTCGCCCGCGCGCTCCGGCTGCCCACCGCCGCCGAGGACCTGACCCGCGTCCTGCTGCGCAACGAACCCCGCCGCGTCGACACGATCGAGGTGGAATCGGCGGTGCACCCGCGCACCGTGGTGCTCGGCAGCGTGTACGCGGGCGTCGACGCGCTCGCCAACCAGCACGCCAACCACGCGCGTGTGCTGCGCGGGGCGGCCTCGTACTACGCCGGAGGTCTGCGCGCGGTCACCGGCTGGCGTCCGGTGTCGTACCGCGTCACCGTCGACGGGGAGGAGCACTTCCACCGGGGCTACACCGTCGTGGCCGCCAACTCCGCCTACTACGGCTCCGGGCGGATCATCGCCCCGCTGGCCCTGACGGACGACGGCCTGCTGGACGTCGTCATGATCCGCGAGGCCCCGCGCCGGCTGTTCTTCACCCTCATGAACGAGCTGAAGACCGGCGCGCACGTGGCCAGACCCGAAGTGGTGATCCTGCGGGGCCGGGAGATCCGCATCGAGGCCGACCGGCCCGTGCCGTACGGCGCCGACGGGGAGGTCGAGGCCACCCTCCCCGTCACGGCCCGGGTGCGGCCGGGCGATCTGTCGATGCTCTTCTGAGCCCTTCCGACCGGCCCGGCCCCGGTGCGCCGCCGCGGGTCAGCCCGCGGTGGTCTCGCCGCTCGCGCTGCCCGCCAGCCACTGGTCCCAGCTCAGGTTGAACGAGGCGTAGCCGTTGTCGGCCGGGGCCTTCGCGCGCGGGGAGCCGGTGACGGACACCGGGTCGCCCTGCTTGACCTGGTTGTAGAACCACTCGGCGTCGGACATCGACAGGTGGACACAGCCGTGCGAGCCGCGGGCACTGCCGCTGCCCGGGTTCGGGTCACCGGTCGAGTAGTGGACGTACGTCCCGGACTGGGTCAGGTGGACGTCCCAGGGAAGGGTCAGGTCGTAATAGTTGGGGGCGCCCTTGGTGCAGCTGATACCGACGCTGCACGAGGTCATGTGGACCGTCTTCGCCTTGTCGATCACCGCCATCACACCGTTCCACGTGGGGTATTCGGCGCTTCCCGCGTTGATCGACAGGGTCCGTACGGGCGCGCCGTTCTTCGTGACCTTCATCGTGTGACCGGTGACGGACACGTCCGCGCGGACGTCGTCGCCGACGGTGAAGTCGTGCACGTAGGACCGCGTGCCGTAGCGGCCGTTGCCGTTGGTGACGCCCTTCAGGTCGGCGGTGACCTTCACCTTGGTGCCGGCCGCCCAGTACGACTTGGGCCGCCAGTCGGCGCGCCGGTCACCGAACCAGTGCCACGCGCCGGTCATCGGCTGGGAGCTGGTGACCTTCATGTGCTTCTCGATGTCCGCGCGGGCCTTCTGCCCCACCGGGTTGGTGAAGATCACCGAGATCGGCATCGCGACGCCGACCGTGGCACCGGTCTGCGGCGTGATCGTCTCCAACAGCATCGGCGGCCCGGCGGGCTTCGTCGGGGACGGCTTCGCACTGGCCGCCGGCTTCTTCGACCCGCCGCCCTTCGAGTCGTCCGAACTCGCCTTCGGTGTACCCCCGCCACAGGCGCTGGCGCCCGCCAGCACCGCCGTCATGACGAGTGCCATCGATATCCCGCTACGTCGCTTCACTTTTACCCCGGCTCACAATCGTGCCTGCCTCACTATCTCTTTTGGACTGCGGACGCCGGTCCGCGGTTGCAGTGGATGTGTAAAGCGCGGTTCAAAACCCGACTCGGGAGGCACCCTCGCCCGCACGGCTGCGGCGCGCAACACCTCCGGTACCGGCGCCCGGCCGACGGCCGGGCGCCGATGACCCGTCACTTCAGGCTGTTCACGCCCGGGTGCCGGTGCCGGGGCGGCTCAGATGCCGGGCGAGGAACCGGACCGCGCTGTCGGCCTCGAACCGGGGCAGTTCCTTGTGCCGTCCGGAGTTGGCGTGCAGGGTCTTCTCCTTCGAGGCGAAGGCGTCGAACAGGGCGAGCGCGGCCTCGCGGGGGATGTGCTCGTCGTCCCACTGCATGGCGAACTCGACCGGGACGGTGATCTCCTTGGCCTTCGCGGCCAGGGCATCGGGCCAGTGCTGGCCGAACACCGCGGCCGTGATCCTGGGTTCGGCGGCCACGAGCGGGACTCCGATGGCGGTTCCCATGTTGATGCCGAAGTAGCCGACCGGCCCGTCCGTGCCGATCTCCGGGAGTTCCTGGAGCGCGTCCAGGGTCGCCCGCCACTCGGGCACGGCGAGGTGCGCCAGATGGTCGTTGTAGCGGACGACGATCGGGCCCTCCGGCTCACCCGCCGCCCTCGCCCGGTACAGCGCGGCGATCTCCCGCTCGTCGTGCTCCGAGCGGGGCCGGTCCCCGTGACCGGGGGCGTCGATGACGGCGACGTGGAAACCGCAGCCGGTCACCAGGAGGTGTGCGCGGCCCGCCATGGCCGGATGCTTCTTGTGGTTGCCGCCGCCGTGCCCCATCAGCACCAGGGGCGCCCGGTCGGCGCCGGAGGGCGGCGACCAGAGGACGCCGGGGACCCCGGCCACGACGAAGTCGCGCTCGGTCATGCCGTTCGACGACGTCCGGTGGGTGAACTGCAGAGAATGCATGAGGTGTTGCCCTTCGGGAGTGCCTGGTGGTCGAGGCGCTCCCGGCGACACCTATGTCGGTCGTCCGGCCGTGTCGGAAAGGGGGAGCACCCACGTCGATACAGCGTTCACGGGTCTCACCTCCTCGGGCGGTGTCACGGTCGAAAGGAAGCTATCAGCCCGCCCTTCGTCCCGCCGCCGATTTTCTCCGGTTGCGTTCCGGACCACCTCATCGGCTGCTTCGCTCACCTCAACTCCCTTACCACGCGGACCACATGGCCGTGCCGAGTAGGATGATCGAACATTTGGCCTGCCCGCGTTCGCGTGGTGCGATGGGAGCTAGCATGACGATCGACCGACAGTCGTTTCCGCCGCTCGACACCAGCAAGGCGCATCCCGCGCGGGTCTACGACTGGCTGCTGGGCGGCAAGGACAACTACCCGGTCGACGAGGCCGTGGCGGAGAAGCTGCCGCCCGAGGCCCGGGACGCGGCCCGGCAGAACCGCGAGTTCATGCACCGGGCGTCCGCCTGGCTCGCCGAGCAGGGCGTCGACCAGTTCCTCGACATCGGCACCGGGATCCCCACCCAGCCCAACCTGCACCAGATCGTCCAGGGCATCACGCCGTCGGCGAAGGTCGTCTACACCGACAACGACCCGATCGTGCTGCGTCACGCCGAGGCGCTGCTGGTCAGCCGGCCCGAGGGCGTCACCGACTACATCCAGGCCGATGTGCGGCAGGCGCAGGACATCGTCCGGCACGCCCGCCACGTGCTGGACTTCAACCGCCCGATCGCGCTGTCGCTGATCGCGTTGATGCACTTCATACCCGACGAGCAGGACGCCCACTCCATCGTGCGCAACCTGGTCGAGACGCTGCCCTCGGGCAGTTACCTGGTGCTGTCGCACGCCTCCTCCGACATCTTCCCGGAGCTCTCCGCGCAGGTGACCGCCGAGTACGCGAAGGGCGGCATCCAGCTCGGCTTCCGTACCCGGGCCGAGGTGGAGCGCTTCTTCGGCGGCCTCGACCTCGTCGCTCCCGGTCTGGTGACGGCGACGGAGTGGTTCCAGTCGGCTCCTGCGCCGGCGCAGGAGGACAGCGGCATCTACGCGGCGGTGGCACGCGTGCGCTGAGCGTGCCCGGAACGGCGGAGCCGCGCCCCGGCGATCCGGGCGACGCGGCCCGGCATCGCGTCCATGCGGGTGGCGTATGGGGCGGCGGCGAGCCCCCGGCGGCATGAGCGGCGTTGTGCAGGATGCCAACTCAACGCCAGTCAGAGAGGACGTCCCGTGCGTCGAACCATGCTGTTTTCCGTCTGTGCTCTCGTCGCCGCCGCCGCCACCGGATTCTTCACCACCAGCGCCATCCGCAGCCGCTGACACCAGCACGTCCCACGCGGACCCGCACGACGCGCGGCCCGCCGGGAAGGCCGCCCCTCCCCCGGGCGCGGACGGGGGAGTCAGTTCCGGTCCGCTTCGCCGCCGTCCACGTCGGGGGCGTGGGCTCTGCGGCCAGCCAGGCGCATCCGCAGAGCCGCCGGGACGACGAACCACCACAGGATGTACAGCCCGGCCACACCCGCGACGATCCAGGGCACGTACGAGTCGTCGTGGGTGGCCGTGCGCAGCACCAGCAGGAGGGAGGAGGCCATGGTGAGCAGCAGGAGCAGCAGGCCGAGCAGGGTCAGCCCGGATGCCCACACGACGGCCTCCGGCTTGATGAAGCGGCCCGTCACGACGCGGTGGAACGCGACGGGGGCGACCAGCGCCCCGATGGCCGTCGCCCCGAGGACGACGGTGACCACGTACAGCGTCTGGTCCGCGTCGGAGAGCCGCCGGTAGGACGGCTGGAACACCACGGTCAGCAGGAAGCCGAACAGGATCTGCACGCCGGTCTGGGCCACACGGATCTCCTGGAGCAGGTCGCTCCACTTGCGGTCGGCCCGCTCCTCGGGCGACTCGTCGCGTCCGTCGCGTCCGTCGCTTCCTCTGCCGCTCCGCATCGGCGGCCCTTCTCCCGGCGGCACGGCGCTCAGCGGCCCGGCGCGTTCTTCGGCTGCTGCCCGCTCATGGACGAGCGTCCCCGGACGTCGCGCTTCCTGGCCTCTTCGTACCGCTGGTCCCTGCTGGTGCCCTGGGCCCCGGAGTGCGAACGCTCGCCGCCCCGCCGCGACGCCGGCTCGGGCCTGGCGCGGCGCACGGACTCCCCGCGCTCCCGTGCGCTCCGCTTGATGTGCTCGTACTGCCGCTCATGCTTGTCGTCCGATCCCGCAGGCATGGTGCGTCCCCTTCCCGGGCGTGGCCCGTACGTACCCCCGAGCACCCCCGAGACCGGCGGGCTCACGGTCGGCCCGGGAGTACGTCCCTACGGCCGTGCGCGCCTGTTCACCCTTTCCGGTGGCGGAGCACCAGCCATACGACGACGGCCGCGCCCGCGACGGCCAGGACCAGCATGCGGTTCTCGCGGGCCAGCCGCACGCCCTGGGCCGTCTGCCGACGCACTGGTTCGGGTGCCTTCTCCTGCCAGACACCGCCCGCCTGCGCGGCCTTGTCCCGCACCTGGTCCGCGGCCTGGGCCGCCCTGTCCTTGACCGGGTCGGGCACCTTGTCCTGGACCGTGTGGGCGGCCCGGGCCGCCCTGGTCCTCAGCTCGGCCGCCTTGGCGGCGGCCTGCTCGGCCACCTCGGCGGTCTTCTCCTTGGCGTGCCCGGCGGCCTCCACCGTCCTCTGCCTGGCCTGCTCGGCGACTTCCACGGTCCTCTCCTTGACCTCGGCGCCCTTGTCCTTGGCGCGTGCCTTCACATCGGCCTTGTCCGCCAGTGCCTGGGCGGTCTCCCCCAGCTCGGCGCGGGTCCGTTCGACCTGTTCGCGCATCTCGTCCGGGTTCGTGGTCGTGTGCTTGTCGTCGGACGGTTCGCTCATCGGTGGGCACTCCTCTTGATCTCGGCGGCATCGGTCTTCACGTTCTCGATCGCCTGCTCGGGCTCGGGCCGTGCCGCCCGGCCGGCCTGCTTCTTCCCGGTCAGCGCCATGACCGCCGCCATGACACCCAGCACCACGGTGACAGCCCGGCTCGGCCGGCGCACTCCGTCGCGCTCCGGCGATCACCGAGAACCGGGTACCCCGATCCCGCCGGTCCAGGGCCGTTCCCTTCGAACCGGACCCGAAGCCGCGTACGACGTTCCCGCACCGGGCGGCCCGGACCCGTGACCGCGTACGGCCTTCCCCTCCGCTACTGCAGTGCGCGCACCGCCGCCGTGAACACCGGGGGCAGCCTGGACGCCGTCGGGACGACCAGGCGGGCCGTGGCGGGGCGGCGGCTCGCGGTCAGCAGGGCTCCGGTCAGCAGCCGGTGCCGCCGGGTCAGCAGGGTCCACGCCCGCTCGTACTCCCGCGCCCGCCCCGCCGCGAGACAGCGGACCGCCGCGTCGGCCGTCGCCAGGCCGAGCGCGATCCCCTCGCCGGTGAGGGCGTCGACATAGCCCGCCGCGTCACCGACGAGCAGGACACGCCCGGCGACCCGGCGCCGCGCCCGCTGGAGCAGCGGCCCGGCGCCTCGCACGTCCGTGGCCCCGGCCCCGTGGAGGGCCGCGGTGAGGTCCGGGAAGTCGCCCAGGTGCTCGTCGTATCCGCGACGCAGCCGGCTGAGGACCGCGACACCGACCAGGTCGTCGGCGACCGGTGTCACATAGACCTCGCCGTGGCCGGACCAGTGGACCTCGACGAAGTCCGTCCAGGGCGCGACCCGGTAGTGGCGGCGCAGTCCGTAGCGCCGGTGCGTGCCCCCGGGCAGGTCCAGCCCGAGGCTCCGGCGGACGGCGGAGTGCAGGCCGTCGGCGGCGATCAGCCAGCGGGCCGTGAGACCCGCCGCGGTGACCGTCCCGGTGGTCTGGCGCACCTCCCCCACCTTGCCCGGCACGATCCGTACGCCGAGGCCGAGGGCGCGCTCGTGCAGCGCGCGGTGCAGCTCTGTACGGCGGATTCCCAGGCCGCGGGAGCCGCGGAAGGACGCCTCGGCGCGGGCGGTGCCGTCCACGTACCGGATTCCGCGCAGTTCCCTCCCCCGGGCCTCGACGCCGAGGGCCCGCAGCCCGGCGACGCCGCTGGGCATGACGCCTTCTCCGCAGGCCTTGTCCACCGGTGCGGTGCGCGGCTCGACGACCACCGCCTCCAGACCGGCCAGCGCGCTGTGGATCGCGGCGGCCAGACCGGCCGGGCCGCCACCGGCCACCAGGACGTCGATCACGCCGGAACGGACCCGGGCGAGGAGACCGTGCCGGCCAGCGCCCGGTTCTCGCACCGGATGCGCACGGTGAGCACGGCGGCGTCGGCCAGTGTGAACAGAACCGCCGTGACCCAGGCGGTGTGCACCAGCGGGAGGGCCACTCCCTCCGCGACGACCGCCACGTAGTTCGGATGGCGCAGCATCCGGTAGGGGCCACGGGCCACCAGCGGCAGACCGGGCACGACGATCACCCGGGTGTTCCAGCGGTGCCCCAGGGTGGTGATGCACCACCAGCGCAGCGCCTGGGCGCCCGCGAGCACGGCCAGCATGGACCAGCCCAGTGCCGGGAGGAAGGGCCGGTCGGCCAGCCACACCTCGGCCGGGCAGCCGAGCAGCAGGGCGGTGTGCAGGGCGACCATGGCCGGGTAGTGGCCCCGGCCCGTCTCGGTGGCGCCGCGCGCCCGGCTCCACCGTTCGTTGCGGCGGGCGACGAGAAGTTCACCGGCCCGTTCGACGGCGACGGCGGCCACCAGAGTTACGTACCAGTCCATGTGTCCGTGTCCCACCGTTCCATGTCGTGCGCCGGGCGGCCTACCAGCGCAGCAGCACCAGTTCGCAGGCGAAGCCGGGTCCCATCGCGAGCAGCACACCCGGTGTGCCGCCGGGCGGGCGGCGGGTGGCCAGGGTGTCGCGCAGTACGTGCAGCACGGACGACGAGGAGAGGTTGCCCACCTCGGCCAGATGACGCCGGCTCACCTCGAGTGCCTCTTCGGGCAGGTCGAGTGCTTCGCCGACGGCGTCCAGGATCTGGGGCCCGCCGGGGTGGCACACCCACGCGCTCACGTCCTTCGGCTTGAGTCCGTGGCCGTCCAGGAACTCCTGGACGTCATCGGCGAGATGACGGCGCACCACGTCGGGGACCTCCGGGTCCAGAACGACCTGGAAGCCCGAGTCCTTGATGTCCCAGCCCAGGATGCGGCTGGTGTCCGGATACAGTCGGCTGCGCGTGTCCACGATCACGGGACCGGTGGTGTCGCCCGTACGACGGGATCCGCGGGCCACCACCGCGGCGGCGCCGTCGCCGAACAGGCCGGTGGCGACCAGGTTGGCCAAGGAGGCGTCGTCGCGCTGGAACGTGAGCGAGCACAGCTCCACCGACAGCAGCACTGCGACCTCGTCGGGCCGGCCCAGCAGATAGTCGTGGACACGGGACAGGCCCGCGGCTCCTCCGGCACAGCCCAGGCCGAACATCGGCACGCGCCTGACGTCGGGCCGCAGTCCGAGGCGGCCGGCGACCCGGGCGTCGACGGAGGGCGCGGCGATGCCGGTGACGGAGGTGAAGACCAGCAGGTCCACGTCGGCCGCGGACAGTCCGGCGAGGCGCAGTGCCTCCCGGACGACCTTGGCGCCCATGTCGGTCGCGGCCTGGACGAAGACGTCGTTCGCGGCGCCGAACCCGTCCAGCGCCTCGTACTGTTCGAGCGGCAGTGTCATGTGGCGGGCGCGGACCGTCGCGGCGCGGTGCAGCCGGTCGAGCGTGCGGCGGTCGGCGCCGCCGGGCAGACATCTGCGGGCCACCATGTCCGTGATCTCGGACTGGTCGTAGCGGTGCGGCGCGAGGGTTCCGTGAACGGCGGCGATCCGCGTCATAGGGCTCCCGTCCGAACCGACTGGGGTGGGCTGCTCAACAGGCCTTCCCCGGACCGGCACCCCGCCACCAGGGATCGCCCGTCCGGCCGTTCGTCCCGTGGCGCGCCCGGACCGCGTGGACGACGCCTCCTACCATCGCCGGGTGGGTACTCCCGAGCAGGCGACGGCCGGTGACCCCGCGGGGCGTGGGAGCGGCCTGGCGGGCGGTCTGGTCCGGTCGTGCCATCCCGGGCCGGTCGTGGCCGTCACGAGCCTGACGGCGGCGCTGGCCGTGATCACCGGCCGCGGGGCCGGGGGGTGCGTCCTGGCCTGGGCCGCCGTGCTCACGGGGCAGTTGTCCGTCGGCTGGTGCAACGACGCGTTCGACGCGGGACGGGACATCGCGACGGGCCGCCACGGCAAGCCCGTCGTGGACGGAGCGGTCGGGGCGGTTCAGGTGTGGGCCGCCGCGTGCACGGCGCTGGCCCTGTGCGTGCCCCTCTCGCTCCTCAACGGCCCCTGGGCCGGTGCCGTCCACCTGGCGGCGGTCGGTGCGGGATGGGCGTACAACCTGCGGCTCAAGGCCACGCGTTGGTCCTGGGTGCCCTACGCGCTGGGGTTCGCCGCGCTTCCCGCGTTCGTGACGCTCGGGCTGCCCGGGCGTCCATGGCCGGCCTGGTGGGTCCTCACCGCCGGGGCGCTCCTGGGGATCGGGGCGCATCTGGGCGATGTGCTTCCGGACATCCGCGGTGATCTGGCGACGGGTGTCCGCGGGTGGCCGCAGCGGCTGGGCCCCGACCGTGTGCGGCTGCTGCTGCCGGTGCCCCTGGTGATCGCGTCCGCGCTGCTGGCCCTCGGGCCTCCAGGACCACCAGGCCGGCGCGGGGTGACGGCGCTGGCCCTGGTCTTCCTGGTGGCGGTGACGGGGACGGTGCTCGGACGCCGCCGGGAGCGGCTGGCGTTCGCGACGGCGGTCGTCGTCGCCGCGGTGGACGTGGCCCTGCTGCTGGGCGGCACCGGGATGGGGGCCGGCTGAAACGTCGTGGGCCCTGGGCGCGAGCCTCGTCCGGGCGGGAGAGGGGTTCACGGGCGCCGTGGCCCCGGCCCGCGTACCGAAGGCGTCGCCGGCGTCCGGCTGTTCAGGCGAACGGGCGCGTGGGCAGACGCGCGGAAGACCCGCACCGTGCGGTGCGGGTCTTCCACAGCGAGGCCGTCCGGTGAGCCGAGTGATCACGGGGTTCGGCGGTGCCCGGCCTTCGGTCGGGCATCCGCCATCATCCGGCTCCGAACAGGCTTGCCGTCAGGGGCCGTTCAGTGGCCGAGGGGAGCGCGGTGGTCGCCGGGCCCACGGTGGTCGTCACGACGGTGGTCGCCGGGCCCACGGTGGTCGTCACGACGGTGGTCGCCGGGCCCACGGTGGTCGTCACGACGGTGGTCGTCACGACGGTGGTCGTCACGGCCGTGGCCCCAGTGGCCGTCACGGTCGTGGTGCCGGCCCCAGGAGACGCTGTCCACGTAGCGGCCGCGCTCGGTGCGCAGGGTGGCCGCGTCGGAGCGGTTGTCCCAGACCTCGTTGCGGCGGTCCTGGTACAGGTCACGGCTGGTGTCGCGGCCGAAGCCGGTGTGGACGCGGACGGTGGAACGGCCGGCCAGGCGGTAGTGGTTGAACGTGTAGTGGTTGCCCGCCCGGTCCGACAGCGTCCAGCCGTCCAGGTTCACGCCGTGGCGACCCTCGTTGGTGATTTCCACCCACTCCGCGTTCAGGGAACGGGCGGAGCGGTCGTCAAAGCCCGGTGCGTCGGCCTGGACCCGGCTGATCGCGACGTGCGTGCGCTCGAAGCGGGGCTCCGCGGCCGAGGCCGACACGGAGGCCGAGCCGACCAGAGCGCCGGCCGCCAGGGCGGCGGCCGCCAGACGGCGGGCAGTGACAGACGTGGAAGGGGACATGAAAGCTCCTCAAGGTTCGAGAGCCGGCACACCCCGTGCGGACACCCCTTTCGGGGAGCCCGCACGGTGCGACCCTGTGCGAGTCCCGGCCCGGTGTGGCCGAGGACTCATAACTTGCTGCACATCCCCGCCCAGGACGGGCGACACCCGTCCGCTGTTACCAATTACGGACATGTCGGTTACGGATGCATGTATCAGCCCTTTAACTGCTGAAAGCTGATGAGTGACGGGCTCGTCGTCACCAACTCCCTTGCGCCTGTGGCCTCCTGGGCACACTCGGGCATCCGCCGCGTCACCGCAGTCCGCGCGCCGGTCACCCGAAAGTGAGTAACGCCCCTCCGGTCCGGCACGGCCGTGTGACAGGCCGTTCTCGCGGACCCGGAAAGCGGACACGTCGTCAGAACGGCGGCAGGCGGGGGAATCCACAGGGAACACGGGCCGCGGAATCGACGGGGATATCAGGATCCCGCGGACCGGAAGGACTCGGGCGCCTCGGCACGGCGCTCCACGAGAAAGTTCAGGCCAAGAAAGTTCGGACACCGACGAGGGAGGACGGCGGACACTCGGTCGTCGGAGCCATCGGCGCGGTAACGCCGGAAGAGCGGCGCGTGCCCGGCCAGGGGCGCATGTGGCGTGCCGACGTCGTGTCAGCACGCGGCGCGGAAGCCCCTCCTGGGGCCGCGGCGGACTTCACCGTCCGCCGTCCGGCACGGCGCCTCGATCACACAGGTGGGTCGAGGCGCCGTGCCGGCGTGACGCGAAGGTCAGGCGGGGGTGATGTTCTCCGCCTGCGGGCCCTTCTGACCCTGCGTGATGTCGAACGTCACGGACTGGCCTTCCTGGAGCTCACGGAAGCCAGTGGCGTTGATGTTGGAGTAGTGGGCGAAGACGTCGGGGCCGCCGCCGTCCTGCGCGATGAAACCGAAGCCCTTTTCGGCGTTGAACCACTTGACAGTTCCGCTGGCCATGCCAGTGCCTCTCACTCGATGACGGGTCCGCACCGCGCGAACCCGGAGGTAGTCGTCCTGGTCCTCGGGCACTGCACAGCAAAACGCCCGCACCACGGCGCGGGCAGGTACTGCGAACCACGACATCTGTCGGCGACGTTACACGGCGAGAGCGCCTCTCACCAGAGAGCGAGGGCCGTCAGGTGGAGCGGCGCCACAGACACACACGCCCCACGGCGGCTCGGCATTCATGTGCGGACCCGCTCATCGAGCGGCAACCGAGGTATGGCCGGGCCCTGGCTCACCGTCACGAAACCACCCGTCAGGACGGCACCGAAGACCCCGCCCGGACCACATGTCATGGAGGTGCGCGATGTCACGGAGGTGGGCGCGACGCGCGTTCGCCACGCGCCCGATCGCGTCGGCCGCCCGCGTGTTGCGTGAGGGGCAGAAGTCGTCCTGTGCGGCAGGTGGATCACAGTCCGCGGCCGTCTGCTCTGTTGCCGGGCGCTGACTGTCCGTACGCTGACAACTCAACAGCTTCGGGCGTGATCGACGGGGGGACCGTCATGTCCTGGGATCAACAAGGTGCTCGCGACGGCTTCGTCGTTCCGCCGATGCCGAGCGCGCCGCCACCCGCACCCGCTCATCCCTGGCGGGCCCTCGCGGTGGCGCTGCTGAACCTCAGCGGGCTCGGGCTCGGTTACGCGGCCGTGCGCCGCTGGGGGCTGATGGCCGTGTGCTGGGTCGCGACGGCGATCCTGCTCCTGGTGGCCCTGCCCGCGGACCCCGACGGGGTCCCCGGCACCACGGTGGTGCTGTACCTCGTCTTCCTGGCACTCGCCGCCGCGCACGGCGCGTCCGTGGGCCTGCGGACCCGGCTGGCCTGGCTGCCGAGCGCCCTGATCGCGGCCGTGCTCGGTGTCGTCCTGCTGGCCGTGCCCGCCGCGGGGGTCGTGCTCTACGACGGAGCGCGCGACGAGGCCACGGAACGGATGCTCCTCGACCGGCTCGACCGGGCCGACGAACTCGTCGTGAAGTCCGGGAAGCAGGACTTCACGACGGCCGAGGCCGGCTATCGCCGCGCCCTGTCCGCCTACGGCGCGCTCAGCGACGACCACCCGGGCTCCCGCGCGGCCCGGCGTGTGCCCGACCGGCTCAGGACCTACTACGAGACCGTCGCCACCCCCTACGCGCGCAAGGACTACTGCTCGGCCGTGGCGCCCTTGAAGTACCTGCGTACGGTGCCGCGCACGATCGACAGGAAAGAGCTGGGAGACCTCGCCGGCTGGCCCGACGACCGGCTGGCCACGTCGCTCTACTCGTGCGCGGCCGCCTCCCTGAGCGAGGGAAGCGAGGGCTGGACCGCGCAGTTCGGCGAGCTCCTGTCGACGTTCCCCAGATCCGCGCAGGCCGGGAAGGTCGAGCCCGCCGTGAAGAGCGCGGTCGACAAGGCGGTCAAGTCCGTGGGCGGTGACGACCCCTGTGCCGCGGTGCAGCGGCTCGACGGCCTCGACACCCAGGTCCGCGGACTGCCCGGGGAGCAGGCCGGGGTGGCCGACGCCCTCGGGAAGGACGCCGACCGGGCCTCGGGCAGCGCACGTTCGGGCGCGTACGCCTGCGGTGTCGACCAGTACAAGGACAAGAAGTTCAGTGACGCCGTCACCACCATGAACGACTTCGCCAAGAACAACCCGCACCACAAGAACCGGGCGCGCGCCCAGAAGATCGCCATCGCCGCGGAGGTCGCGCAGACGGTGCCCGCGGCCGGAAAGCGTCTTCCGACCACGGCCTCGGGCGGCAGCATCGCCGTCACGGTCAAGAACGACAGCCCCGACGACATCACGGTCCTGTACACGGGGCCGGTGACCGGGAGCTTCACCCTCAAGGGCTGCGGGAAGTGCACCTCGTACTCGCTCGGCGAAACCCTGAGGATCGGTTTCAAGCCGTGCAGCAACAGCGGCAAGCACTACCCGCAGCGGACCATCCACCTGCCCGTCGGCACCACCTACTTCGTGCACAAGTCCCGGACCAGCACGGGGAAGTCCCCCGCCTCCGACACGGCCAAACTGTCGCCGGGCTACGTCTACACGGAGTGCGCGTACACCACCTCCAGCCTGGGCTACTGAGACGGAAGCGGTGTCTCTTCCGGCGTCGGCGGATGTCCCGCTCGCACGACGGGACACAGTGGTGCAGCGTGTACGCCCCGTCATGGAAGCCGCCGGCGAAGAAGGCTCGCGCCGGTCGGACGCGGCCCGCTGGTCGGCGATGACCGTACGATCCGCGCCATCGGTGCAGGCCACTCCGGCGGCCGCACCTCACAGGGCTCGGAGAGGTGGTGTGTGGAGCGTGTAACCCCCGGTGATCGAGCGGCGTGACAACCGCGTAATGGGGCCTTCGTAGCGTCGGTGGGGAAAGGTACCGATCACACGGAGGGCCGCTCGTGACCACGACCACCCAGCAGGTGCGGACGGTCTGCTCGTACTGCGGTGTCGGCTGCGGGATGGTCCTCGACATCGGTATGGGGCCCGACGGACGGCGTACGGTCCTGAAGGCGTCCGGCGACAAGACGCACCCCGCCAACTTCGGACGCCTGTGCACCAAGGGCGCCACCACGGCCGACATGCTCGCCGCCCCCGGGCGGCTGGCCTCGGCCCTCGTGCGGACCGAGCGGGGAGCGGAGGCCGAGCCCGCCCCGCTGGACACCGCGATCGCCGAGACGGCCCGGCGGCTGCGGGCGGTGATCGACGAGCACGGCCCGGACGCCTTCGCGTTCTACGTGTCCGGGCAGATGAGCCTGGAGGCCCAGTACCTGGCGAACAAGCTGGCCAAGGGATTCGTCGGGACCAACCAGATCGAGTCGAACTCCCGGCTGTGCATGGCCAGCGCGGGCACCGGCTACAAGCTGTCGCTGGGCGCGGACGGCCCGCCCGGCTCGTACCAGGACTTCGAGCACGCCGACGTCTTCCTCGTGATCGGCTCCAACATGGCCGACTGCCACCCCATCCTGTTCCTGCGGATGATGGACCGGGTCAAGTCGGGCGGCGCCAAGCTGATCGTCGTCGACCCGCGGCGCACCGCGACCGCCGACAAGGCGGACCTGTTCCTGCCGGTCCGGCCCGGCACGGACCTGGCCCTCCTCAACGGCCTGCTGCACCTGCTGCACGAGAACGGGCACACCGACCCCGCGTTCATCGCCGCCCACACCGAGGGCTGGGAGGCGATGCCGGAGTTCCTGGCCGACTACCCGCCCGCCACGGTCGCGGACATCACGGGTGTCCCGGAGGACGACCTGCGCGAGGCGGCCCGGCTCATCGGCGCGGCCGGGGAGTGGATGAGCTGCTGGACGATGGGCCTCAACCAGTCCACGCACGGCACCTGGAACACCAACGCGCTCGTCAATCTGCACCTGGCGACCGGGGCGATCTGCCGGACCGGCAGCGGCCCCTTCTCGCTGACCGGCCAGCCCAACGCCATGGGCGGCCGGGAGATGGGGTACATGGGTCCGGGACTGCCCGGCCAGCGGTCGGTTCTCCTCGACGAGGACCGGGCCTTCGTCGAGGACCTGTGGGAGCTGGCCCCCGGCACCCTGCGCGAGGACGGGTCCGGTCAGGGCACGGTCGAGATGTTCCGCAGGATGGCCGACGGGGACATCAAGGCCTGCTGGATCATCTGCACGAACCCGGTCGCCTCCGTGGCCAACCGCAGGACCGTGATCGAGGGCCTGGAGCGGGCCGAGTTCGTCGTCGCCCAGGACGTGTTCGCCGAGACGGAGACCAACGCGTACGCGGACGTCGTCCTGCCGGGAGCGCTGTGGACCGAGACCGAGGGCGTGCTCGTCAACAGCGAGCGCAACGTGACCCTCGCCCGGCCCGCGGTGGACCCGCCCGGGGAGGCGACGGCGGACTGGCGGATCATCGCCGCCGTCGCCCGCGCGATGGGCTACGAGCAGGGCTTCTCGTACGACAGCGCGGAAGAGGTCTTCGAGGAGATCAAGCGCGCCCACAACCCGAGGACCGGCTACGACCTGCGGGGCGTCAGCTACGACCGGCTGCGCTCCACGCCGGTGCAGTGGCCGTCCGCGCGCGAGGACGGCCCCGACCGCAACCCGATCCGCTATGTGGACGAGCGCGGCGGTGGGCCGGTGTTCCCCACGGCGAGCGGGCGGGCGGTGTTCCACGCCCGCCCGCACCTGCCTCCCGCCGAGATGCCGGACGACGACTACCCGTACGTCCTGAACACCGGCCGGGTGCAGCACCAGTGGCACACCCTCACCAAGACGGGCAGGGTCGCCAAGCTCAACAAGCTCAACCCCGGGCCCTTCGTGGAACTGCACCCGGACGACGCCGCCGCGCTCGGGGTCGCCGACGGCGACTCGGTGGAGGTCGCGTCGCGGCGCGGCCGGGCGGTGCTGCCCGCGGTGGTGACCGACCGGGTGCGGCCGGGCTGCTGTTTCGCGCCCTTCCACTGGAACGACCTGTTCGGTGAGTACCTGAGTGTCAACGCGGTCACCAGTGATGCCGTCGACCCGCTGTCCTTCCAGCCGGAGTTCAAGGTCTGCGCGGTGTCCCTGACGAAGGTGGCGACCGCGGTGTCCGTGACGGCACCGGCCATGGCCGGAACGGGGGCCGGATCGGGCTCGGGGTCCGGTTCGGGGTCCGCCGTCGCGGTGGCCGGCGCGCCCGGGGGGCCGGCCGCGCTGCCCGCGGGTCCGGCGGGTCCCACGGGCGTCTTCGGGCTCGAGCCCGCTCCGCCACCGGTCCTGGCCGAGCACGAGCGCCAGTACCTGATCGGTTTCCTCTCCGGCATCGAACCCGGCGCTCCGGGGGTGCCCGTGCTGCCGCCGGGCGCGCCCTTCAGCCCCGAGCACGCCCTGTGGGTGAACGGTGTGCTCGCCGGCATGTACTCACGGGCCACGCCCGGAACACCGCCCCCGGCCCCGGCGCCCGTCGGCCCCGTCCGGGAGGTCGTCGTCCTGTGGGCATCGCAGACCGGCAACGCCGAGGAGTTCGCCACGGCCGCCGCCGACCGGCTCACCACCACGGGGCACAAGGCCACCCTGGTCGGCATGGACGACACCCACCCGGGGCAACTGCCCGCCGGCGCCGACGTCCTGCTGATCACCAGCACCTTCGGCGACGGCGACGCCCCCGACAACGGCTCCGGGTTCTGGGACGCCCTGGCCGCACCCGACACGCCCCGCCTGGACGGCCTGCGCTACGCGGTCCTCGCGTTCGGCGACTCCTCCTACGACGACTTCTGCGGGCACGGCCGCCGCCTCGACCAGCGCCTCGGTGAACTGGGCGCCGTACAGCTCGCCCCGCGCACGGACTGCGAACCCGACTACGGGCCCTCGGCCACGGCCTGGCTCGACCAGGTCCTCGCCTCCCTGACCGACGGACCGGCGACAGCCACGCCCGAGGCGCCTTCTCCCTCCGGGCCGCCGTCGGCCGCCCCGCCGAAGAGGCCGGGCCCGGTCACCGCCCGCCTGGCCGGAAACCAGCTGCTCAGCCTGCCCGGGGCGGGCAAGGAGGTCCGGCGCTTCACCTTCGACACCCGGGACAGCGCGACCCCGCTCGTCTACCAGGCCGGCGACGCCCTCGGCGTACGCCCCGTCAACTCCCTCGGACTCGTCTCGGAATGGCTGGCCACCACCGGACTCGCGCCGGAGAGCGCCGTGCGCCTGGACGGAAGCGGGGAGGTCTCCTTGCACGACGCCCTGCACCGGCACCTGGACATCACCCGGATCACTCCCGGGCTGCTGCGCTTCGTCGCCGAACGCACCCACGACCGGGTGCTGAAGAAGCTCCTGCGCCCCGACAACAAGGACGAACTGGCCCAGTGGTCCTGGGGCCGTCAGGCGGTCGACCTCATCGCCGAGCACCCGGTCCGGGCCGACGCCCAGGAGTGGGCCGAGGTGCTGAAGCCGCTGCAGCCCCGGCTGTACTCCATATCCTCCAGCCCGCTGACCGACCCCGCTCTCGTCTCGCTGACGGTCTCCGTCGTCCGCTACGAGAGTCCCGGCGGGCGCCCGCGCCAGGGAGTCTGCTCGCCCTTTCTCGCCGACGCGCCCCTCGGCACGCCGGTACCGGTCTTCGTCCAGCCCTCCCCCCGGTTCCGGCCACCGGCCGACCCGGCCACGCCCATGGTGATGGTGGGCCCGGGCACCGGCATCGCGCCCTTCATCGGGTTCCTGAACGAGCGACGCGCGCTCGGCCACCACGCGCCCAACTGGCTGTTCTTCGGCGAGCAGCACCGGGCCACCGACTTCTACTACGAGGACGAACTGGACGCCTTCCTCGCCGACGGCACCCTCAGCCGCCTCGACACGGCCTTCTCCCGCGACCAGCGGGCCAAGGTCTACGTCCAGGACCGGATGCGCGAGCGCGGTCCCCAGCTGTGGTCCTGGCTGCGGGACGGCGCGCACTTCTACGTGTGCGGCGACGCGTCCCGCATGGCCAAGGACGTCGACCAGGCCCTGCGGGACATCGCCGTCACCCACGGCGGCCACAGCCCGGACGGCGCCGCCGCGTACCTCAAGCAGCTCACGGCCGAGAGGCGGTACGTCCGCGACGTGTACTGACCGCGGCGGGCGCCCGGAGCGGGCTCGGCACGGTGGGTGCCCGCCGTAGGGGGCCCGTCCCCGGCTCAGGGCGTGAGCCCTCCGTGCGGAGTGAAACCGAGGTCGACGGGCGTCGCGGGCGGGCCGTCCCGCCGTACGGCGTCCAGCAGTTCCGGAAGGCGCGGCGGCCACAGGGCCTCCGCCGGGGCGGACAGGTCGTGCGGCGACCACCATCTGCCCCCGAGAATGCCTTCCGCCGCCTGGGACGCGCCCAGTTCACCTCCCGGTACCCGGTGCGGCCCGTACGCGAGGAAAATGTGCTCGTACTGCCGCACGGGAACCCCGACGCGGGTGAAGTCGTGTTCCCAGAAGCACAGCGCCGTGCCGCCGGGTTCGATGTCCGTCCAGCCGGTCTCCTCCCGCACCTCGCGCAGCGCCGCCTGGTGCGGGGTCTCCCCCGGGTCCAGTCCCCCGCCGGGCAACGCCCAGTGGACGCCGACCTCCTCGTTGTCGTACCGGAACATGAAGACGGCGCCGTCCGGGTCCAGCACCGCGACTCTGGCTGCCTGCCTGGGTATCCGCATCGCTTCAGCCTGGCAGAGAGATCTGGATCACCGCTACCGAGAGGTCAAGGTCACAGGCCTGACCTCTGCTGTCGTCGCAGCTCTCTGACCTAGCATCCGAGCATGACAGTCCTGCCCAACGACGGGCTCGCGCTGGCCGCCGAGTTCCCTTCCGCGACCCATGACCAGTGGCAACTCCTGGTAGAAGGCGTGCTGCGCAAATCGGGCAAGGAGGCCTCGGGCCCGGCAGCCGAAGGCGCGCTGTCCACCGCGCTCGAGGACGGGCTCGCCACCAGGCCCCTCTACACCGCGCGCGACGCGGCCGCCGATGCCGGTTTCCCCGGCTTCGCCCCCTTCGTCCGGGGCAGCCGGCCCGAGGGCAACACCGCGGGCGGCTGGGACGTACGGCAGCGGCACACGGCGGCGGACAACGCCCTGGTCCTCGGTGACCTGGAGAACGGCGTCACCTCGCTGTGGCTCACGGTCGGCGAGGGCGGCATTCCGCTCCCCTCGCTCGCGGCGGTCCTGGACGGCGTGTACCTCGACCTGGCACCCGTCGTCCTCGACGCGGGAGCCGACGTCGAGGCGGCGGCCGGGGAGCTGCTGCGACTGTACGCGGCGCGGGGCGTCGCGGCGGATGCGGTGCACGGCAACCTCGGCGCGGACCCGCTCGGCCACGAGGCCCGCACGGGGACCGCGATGGACTTCGCGACGGTCGTCCCGCTCGCTCTGCGGTGCGCCGGTGAGTACCCGGGGCTGCGGGCGCTGACCGTGGACGCGCTCCCGTACCACGAGGCCGGCGGCTCGGCCGCGCAGGAGCTGGGCGCCTCGCTGGCGACCGGTGTCGCCTATCTGCGCGAGCTGACCGAAGCCGGACTGTCCGTCGAGCAGGCCTGCGCGCAGCTGGAGTTCCGGTACGCGGCGACCGCCGACCAGTTCCTGACGATCGCCAAGCTTCGCGCGGCGCGCCGGCTGTGGGCGCGGGTCGCCGAGGTGTGCGGGGCGCCGGGCGCGGGTGCGCAGACGCAGCACGCCGTGACCTCGCCGGTGATGATGTCGCGCCGCGACCCGTGGGTGAACATGCTCCGCGCGACGATCGCGACGCTCGCGGCCGGTGTGGGCGGCGCCGACTCCGTCACCGTCCTGCCCTTCGACCACGCTCTCGGTCTGCCGGACGCGTTCGCGCGGCGCATCGCCCGCAACACCTCGACGATCCTCATCGAGGAGTCGCACCTGTCCCGGGTGATCGACCCGGCGGGCGGCTCCTGGTACGTGGAGAAGCTGACCGACGAACTCGCCCACGCGGGCTGGGAGTTCTTCCAGGGCATCGAGCGGGACGGCGGCCAGGCCGCGGTGCTGCGCTCGGGCCGACTGGCGCGCGACCTGGCGGACACCTGGGCGGCCCGTTCGGCGAAGCTCGCCAAGCGGCGCGAACCGATCACCGGCGTCAGCGAGTTCCCGCATCTGGCGGAGCGCCCGGTGGAGCGCGAGCCCGCTCCCGAGGCGCCGTCCGGCGGTCTGCCGCGGGTGCGCCGCGACGAGGCGTACGAGGCGCTGCGGGCCCGCTCCGACGCGCATCTCGCCGCCACCGGGGCCCGTCCCCGGATCTACCTGGCCACGATCGGCCCCGCCGCCGCGCACACCGCGCGGAGCACCTTCGTGGCGAACCTGTTCCAGGCCGGTGGCATCGAGCCGGTCACGCAGGGCTCGTTCGAGGACAGCGGCGCCACCGAGGCGGTCCTGTGCTCGAGCGACGCGCTGTACGAGGAGCAGGCGGCGAGCGCGGCCGAAGCCCTCGCCGCGGCCGGTGCCCGGCACGTCTTCCTGGCCGGCCGCCCCGCGGACCACGCCGGGGTCGACTCCTACGTCTTCGCGGGCTGCGACGCCGTCGCCGTCCTGACCGCCACCCTCGACCGCATGGGAGTGTCCTCCTGATGGGAATCCCCGACTTCTCCGGGATCGACCTGGGGACCCCCACCGCCGAGGGCGGCGCCGACGAGTGGAAGGCCGCCGCGGGCAAGGCCACGGGCGCCGGTGACACGTTCTGGGAGACCCCGGAGGGCATCGCGGTCAAGCCGCTGTACACCGGCCGTGACGTGGAGGGCCTGGACTTCCTGGAGACCTACCCGGGCGTGGCGCCGTACCTGCGCGGTCCGTACCCGACGATGTACGTCAACCAGCCCTGGACGATCCGCCAGTACGCGGGCTTCTCCACGGCCGAGGAGTCCAACGCCTTCTACCGCCGCAACCTCGCCGCGGGCCAGAAGGGTCTGTCGATCGCCTTCGACCTGCCCACGCACCGCGGTTACGACAGCGACCATCCCCGGGTGACGGGCGACGTCGGCATGGCGGGCGTGGCCATCGACTCCATCTACGACATGCGCCAGCTCTTCGACGGCATCCCGCTGGACAAGATGACCGTGTCGATGACGATGAACGGCGCCGTGCTGCCGGTCCTCGCGCTGTACATCGTGGCGGCGGAGGAGCAGGGCGTACCGCCGGAGAAGCTGGCCGGAACCATTCAGAACGACATTCTGAAGGAGTTCATGGTCCGCAACACCTACATCTACCCGCCGAAGCCGTCGATGCGGATCATCTCCGACATCTTCGCGTACACCTCGCAGCGGATGCCGCGCTACAACTCCATCTCCATCTCCGGGTACCACATCCAGGAGGCGGGCGCGACGGCCGACCTGGAGCTGGCCTACACCCTCGCGGACGGCGTGGAGTACATCCGGGCGGGCCGCGAGGCGGGCCTCGACGTGGACGCGTTCGCTCCGCGGCTCTCGTTCTTCTGGGCGATCGGCATGAACTTCTTCATGGAGATCGCCAAGATGCGGGCGGCGCGCCTGCTGTGGGCCAAGATGGTCCGCCAGTTCGACCCGAAGAACTCCAAGTCCCTCTCCCTGCGGACCCATTCGCAGACGTCGGGCTGGTCGCTGACCGCGCAGGACGTGTTCAACAACGTCACGCGTACGTGTGTGGAGGCCATGGCCGCGACCCAGGGGCACACCCAGTCGCTGCACACCAACGCCCTGGACGAGGCGCTCGCCCTGCCCACCGACTTCTCCGCGCGGATCGCCCGCAACACGCAGCTGCTGATCCAGCAGGAGTCCGGTACGACCCGGGTCATCGACCCGTGGGGCGGCAGCGCGTACATCGAGAAGCTGACGTACGACCTCGCGCGCCGTGCCTGGCAGCACATCGAGGAGGTCGAGGCGGCGGGCGGCATGGCGCAGGCCATCGACGCCGGCATCCCCAAGCTCCGGATCGAGGAGGCTGCGGCCCGTACCCAGGCCCGCATCGACTCCGGCCGCCAGCCGGTCATCGGCGTCAACAAGTACCGCGTGGAGACCGACGAGCAGATCGACGTCCTCAAGGTCGACAACTCCTCCGTGCGCGCGCAGCAGATCGAGAAGCTGCGCCGGCTGCGGGCCGAGCGTGACAGCCAGGCGGTCCAGGAGGCGCTGGAGGACCTGACGCGGGCGGCGGCCGGTGAGGGCAACCTGCTGGAGCTGGCGGTGCGCGCGGCCCGCGCGAAGGCCACCGTCGGCGAGATCTCCGACGCGCTGGAGAAGGTGTACGGCCGGCACGCGGGCCAGATCCGTACGATCTCCGGGGTGTACCGCAACGAGGCAGGGGAGTCCCCGTCCGTGGACCGCACCCGCACCCTGGTGGACGCGTTCGAGGAGGCCGAGGGCCGGCGCCCGCGCATCCTGGTCGCCAAGATGGGCCAGGACGGTCACGACCGCGGCCAGAAGGTGATCGCGACGGCCTTCGCCGACCTCGGCTTCGACGTCGACGTCGGCCCGCTGTTCCAGACGCCGGGCGAGGTGGCCCGGCAGGCGGTCGAGGCGGACGTGCACATCGTGGGCGTCTCGTCGCTGGCCGCCGGACACCTCACCCTCGTACCGGCGCTGCGCGAGGAGCTGGCGGCGGAGGGGCGTGAGGACATCATGATCGTGGTCGGCGGGGTGATCCCGCCGCAGGACGTGCCGACGCTGCTGGAGATGGGCGCGGCGGCGGTCTTCCCGCCCGGGACGGTGATCCCGGACGCGGCGTACGACCTCGTCCAGCGGCTCTCTGCCGACCTCGGGCACGACCTGTGATCGAACTCGACACCTATGTCAAGGGTGTGCTCGACGGGAAGCGGGCGCTGGTCGCCCGCGCCATCACGCTCGTCGAGTCCACCCGGCCCCAGCACCGTGCGCTGGCGCAGGAGTTGCTGACCGAACTGCTGCCGTACAGCGGCAAGGCCCGGCGCATCGGCGTCAGCGGGGTGCCGGGCGTGGGCAAGTCGACCTTCATCGACGCGTTCGGCACGATGCTGACCTCGCTCGGGCACCGGGTCGCGGTGCTCGCCGTCGACCCGTCCTCCAGCCGTACGGGCGGCTCGATCCTCGGTGACAAGACCCGTATGGAGCGCCTCGCCGTGGACCCGGCAGCCTTCATCCGCCCCTCCCCCACCGCCGGCACGCTCGGCGGGGTGGCGAAGGCGACCCGCGAGTCGATCGTGGTGATGGAGGCGGCCGGCTACGACGTGGTACTGGTGGAGACGGTCGGCGTCGGCCAGTCCGAGACCGCGGTCGCGAACATGGTCGACTCCTTCCTGCTGTTGACGCTGGCCCGTACCGGCGACCAGTTGCAGGGCATCAAGAAGGGTGTCCTGGAGCTGGCGGACGTGATCGCCGTCAACAAGGCGGACGGCCCGCACGAGCGTGACGCGCAGTCGGCGGCACGTGAACTGGCGGGCGCGCTGCGGCTGATGCACGGCAAGGACGCCGTCTGGACGCCGCCGGTGCTGAGTTGCAGCGCCCGTGAGTCGGCCGGCCTGGACACTCTCTGGGACCGTCTGGAACAGCACCGGACGCTGCTCGACTCGACCGGCGCTCTCGCCGACAAGCGCCGTGACCAGCAGGTGGACTGGACCTGGACCATGGTCCGGGACGAGCTCCTCGGCCGGCTGCGCTCCGACCAGGCCGTACGGGCCATGGCTCCCGACCTCGAACGGCAGGTACGGGAGGGCGCCTTGACGGCGACGCTCGCGGCGGAACGGATTCTGAAGGCATTCGGCGGCGAGGGCCGCTGACACGAACGGCGGTGGCGGGGCAGGTCGGAGCCCGGCCACCGCTCAGGACCGGCAGTCGCGGGCCGGGCACCGCACCGGTGCCCGGCCCCGGCCGCCGCGGCGCCGGGTGACCGCGCGAACGGTCCCCGAAGCAGCCCCGCCCGTCGGTCCCCGAGCAGCCCTGCCCATCGGGCCGCACCGCACGTCATGAACACGGGCCGCCCGGCCGCCGTACACAGGAGCACCGGAAACCTTCCGGTGCTCCTGCTCTTTGACCCTCCGGCGTCTCGCCGCCGGGTCTTCGAGCCGGACGGGCGTTGCTATCGGGCGAGGTGCAGACGGTGCCGAGAACCAGAGTGGGATCAGCACGGGCGCAGTACGTCAATACGTATGCCGCGCACGTTCAGGACGCGTTCAGGTTGACCTTGTCAAGGTTCGACAGAGATCAAATCCCCCACATGCCGCAGGAGAACTCCTTTGACGACGAAATCCGTGATGAAGAAGCTGCCCGAGGTCACTCTGGCGTTCTGGATCATGAAGATCGCCGCGACGACCCTGGGTGAGACGGCGGGTGACCTCTTCGCCCAGACCCTCAAGCTCGGTTACTTCGTGACCACGATCATCCTGTTCCTGCTCTTCGTCGTGACGCTGGTCGTCCAGCTCAGGTCCCGCCGGTACAACCCGTTCTTCTACTGGACCGTGATCCTGTCGACCAGCATGGCCGGCACCACGATGTCCGACTTCATGAACCGCGACGCCAGCGCCAAGTACCTCTCGGGCGGCGCCACCTCGCTCGGCTGGGGCCCGCAGGGCCTCGGTCTGGGCTATCCCGAGGGCGCGGCCATCCTGATCTCGCTCCTCCTGGCGATCTTCCTCGCCTGGAAGCTGAGCGGGATGACCTTCCAGATCCGGGACATCGTCACCTTCCGCGGCGAGGCCCTGTTCTGGTCGGCGATCCTCGTGTCCAACACGCTCGGCACGTCGATGGGCGACTTCCTCTCCGACAGCTCCGGCCTCGGCTACCTGGGCGGGGCACTGCTCGTCACGGGGCTGCTCGCGGTGCTCGTCGCGCTGATGAAGGTTCCGCCGGTGTCCAACGTCCTGCTGTTCTGGATCGCCTTCGTCCTCACCCGCCCGCTCGGCGCGACGGCCGGTGACTTCCTCACCAAGCCGATCGCCAAGGGGGGACTCGACCTCGGCACCGCCGGCTCGTCGGCCGTGCTGCTCGTCGTCCTGTTCGGCCTCATGGCCTACGCGCAGGTCCAGGAGCGCCGTGGTGCCGAGCCCGGTCCGGAGGCGGAGGCGGTCCGGCAGGAAGCCGGTAGTCGGTGAGACCGGCCTCGGGCATGTCTCCGCGGCCCTGACGCGAGAGAGCCCCTCGGACGGTACCGAGGGGCTCTCCTTCATGCCGGGCGACTCAGCTCGCAGTCGGAACCGTTCGCCCGGAGGCGACCGTCGCGGGCTTGGGGTTGAGCATGCGCTCGGCCAACTCGCCGAAGACCAGGCCGAATCCGGCCCACAGGACGGTCTGGATGGCGAGGGCGGAGAGCCTGAACCGCCACAGCAGGGTGGCCGGGAAGTCCTTGGGCACCTCGTTGATGACGGGCAGGAACTCGTAGGCCAGGCCGATGACGACGGCGAAGGCGGCCACCGCGGTGACGGTGGCGTACCAGGTGCCGAGACTCGGGGCGAGGCGCTTGCCGAGGATGGTGGCACCCACCGCGAGGAGCACGCTGAGGACCATCATCAGGAAGTACAGGGCGGTCCGCTTGCCGATGGTGTCGGGGTCGCCGACCGAGGGCGGGTTGGCCGGGTACTTCAGGAACGGCACGACGTACACGGCCAGGAGCGCGGTCCCGGACAGCAGGAGCGCGGTCGCGCGGGGACCGAAGCGGCCCACGCGGCCGAGGGCGAAGCAGTAGGCGAGCGCTGCGATGCCGCCGAACGAGACGCCGTAGACCAGGACACCGGTGGCGAGGCCCGCGGTGGACTGGAGGCTGCGGGAGACGAGTTCGACCTCGTGCCCGTGGGCGTGCGAGTGGGCCTCCTCGAAGCCGATGGCGCTGTCGACAGTCGGCTCACCGAGCAAGTAGGCGACGACCAGGGCCAGTACACCCGCCGCGAGGCCGGCGAGCATGCCGCGCACGAGCAGGTTTCTTACCGTTGCGGAGTTCATGAGTGAGTGCTGTCCCTCGCGTCAGTGGCAGGGGAAACCGAGCAGGTGGCGGGCGTCGTGCACCCACTCGTGGACGTCCTCGCCGGAGACGACGGAGGTGGCGCCCTGTTCGGCGCCGACGAAGTACAGCAGGACCAGCATCAGGATGCCGAAGAAGACCGCCCAGGGGACGATCGCACCGATCGGCAGCTTGGCGGGGAGAGCGGAAGTGGTGGCTGTCGGCGGAGCGACGGTCTGCGCCATGGCAGGACCTCCTCGGGAGTTCGCGTCCCATCTCGGTGGTGCACAGGATGACGCCTACGGGTCTGACTCACGCGGCGCCCAGCGTGGCTGGGACGTCTCGTTCACAGTGGCGCGACCGTGCCGGATTTCCACCGGCTTCCGTCTTGACGTCATCGATATCGGACCGACCGTACCGCGTGCCGACTACCCCGCCAAGACCGCGCCGACCGGGGTGATCTTCCTCTCGTCCCAGGTGGCGGGTCCTCGCAGCGGTCAGAAGGCGCCGTCGGACAGCCCGAGTTCACGCTCCCCGAGGGGGGCGAAGAAGCGCTCGACGTCCGCGTCGGTGACCTCGGCGAGCGTGGCCGGGGACCAGCGCGGGTCACGGTCCTTGTCGATGATCTGGGCCCGGACGCCCTCCACCAGGTCGGGGGCGGACAGAGCCGCGCAGGACACCCGGTACTCCTGGTCCAGCACGCGCTCCAGCGAGCCGAGCCGCCGGGCGCGGCGCAGGGCGGCCAGCGTGACCTTCAGGGCGGTGGGCGAGTTCCCGAGGAGGATCTCCGCCGTCTCCTTGGCGGCCGGGTCGCCGACCGCGAGCAGCCGCTGGACGATCTCCTCGACCGTGTCGGCGCTGTAGCAGGCGTCGATCCACGCGCGCCGCTCCGCGAGCTCCGCCGGGGGCGCGGGCCGCGTGTGCGTGGCCAGTGCCTGCGCCACGGGCCGGTCCGCGAGGTCGGACACGAACTGCCGGAGCGAGGAGGACGGCACATGGTGGTCGGCGAGACCGCACAGGATCGCGTCCCCGGCGCCGACCGAGGTGCCGGTCAGGGCCAGATGGGTGCCGAGTTCGCCCGGGGCGAGGGCGAGCAGACGGGTCCCGCCGACGTCGGGGACGAATCCGATGCCGGTCTCGGGCATGGCGACGCGCGAGCGTTCGGTGACGATCCGGACGCTGCCGTGCGCGGAGATCCCGACGCCGCCGCCCATGACGATGCCGTCCATGACCGCCACGTACGGCTTGGGGTAGCGGGCGATCCGGGCGTTGAGGTGGTACTCGTCGCGCCAGAACGCGGCGGAGGCGGTGCCGTCCCCGTCGCGCGCGTCGTCGTGGACGACACGGATGTCGCCGCCCGCGCACAGCCCGCGTTCCCCGGCGCCGGTGATGACGACGGTCTCGACGGCGGGGTCGTGCTCCCAGACGGTGAGCGCCTCGTCGATCCGGCGCACCATCGCGTGGTTCAGGGCGTTCAGGGCCCTGGGCCGGTTGAGGGTGAGGTGGGCGGCCCGTCCGTCGGTGCGCAGCAGGACGGATTCCTCCGCGCCGGACGCCTCGGTGCCGTTCATCCGAACGCCTCCGTCCGGCGGCGGGCCACGATGACGCGCATGATCTCGGTGGTTCCTTCCACGGTCCGCTCGGTTCGCCGGTGACGGCGATCTCCCCGCCACCGTACCCACCGGGTGACCGGGCCCGGCCGTCAGGCCTGCTCGTCGCCCTGCCCGAGCGCGTACAGCCGCGGCAGGTTGACCACGATCGCCTCCTGGGTGCTGCGGGCGATGACGACGACGGCCTCCTCGTCGGGATCCGGGTTCTCCTCGCGGTGCGGGACGAACGGGGGCACGAAGACGTAGTCACCGGGCGAGGTGCGCAGGCGTACTTCCTCGGGCCGCTCCCCCGAGTCGTCGACGAAGACGAACTCGGGGTGCCCGCTCACCACATGGATGGCGGTCTCGGACTCTCCGTGGTGGTGGTCCGAGGACGCGGTGGAGGGGGCGACGTGGGTCTGGCCCATCCACAGTTTCTCGGAGCCGACGGTGGTGCCGCTGATGGCGGCGAATCGGCGCATGCCTCCCGTCTGCGCCGTGTCGCCGTCGAGGGCGTCGGCGCGGATGTGGTGCAGGCGGGTGCGCAGCGGGTGTCCGGACTGCGCTGCGGCGTCCGGGAGATGGGGGTGGAAACCTTCGCCGGGGGTCGTGGGCGGCTCGCTCATGGAGGGGGACGCTAGAGCGGCCCGGAAAAGGATGTCAAGAGGTGTCCATTGCCGTTCACCTGCGGCAATGTTCCCGCAATGTATGCGGGGAAGGGGGAGAAACCCGGTCGGCGGACACCGCGTCGGGCATCATGTGCGCATGCATATTTCCGCGAAGGCGGACTACGCCACGCGGGCCCTGCTGGAGCTCGCCCGCGAACCGGCCCGCCCCCTGACCTGCGAGGCCATGGCCTCCTCACAACACGTTCCGTTCCGGTTCCTCAAGTCCGTGGTGGGCGAGTTGCGCCGGGCCGGACTGGTCCGCAGCCAGCGCGGCTGCGAGGGCGGGTACTGGCTCGGCCGGCCCGCCGACGAGATCACCCTTCTGGACGTCGTACGCGCGGTGGACGGTGAGCTGATCACCTTGCGGGGCGAGCCGCTGGCCGGGCTCGACTACCCGGGGCCCGCCTCCGGACTCCCCGGGATATGGCGCCGTATCGAGGCGGACGCCGCGGCGGTTCTCGGCGGGACGACCCTGGCCGCGCTGCTGCCCGCCGGGGCGACCGGGCGGATGGACCGCGAGGGAGCTGCGTGAACCGCGCCCCGGACCCGACGGCGCCTGAGGCGGACGCCGTGGACGTGGTGGAGGTCGTGGAGTACACCGACCCGCTGTGTCCCTGGGCCTGGGGATCGGAGCCGGTGTTCCGCGGGCTGCGCGCCGCGCTGGCCGGCCGGGTCCGCTGGCGACGCGCGTACTGCGTCCTGTTCGATGACGACGACGACCCGGCGCCCGACCTGGAGGCCGAGACCGCCTGGTACGCGCGCTACGTCGAGGACATCGGCGCCCACACGGGGGCCCCGCGGGCGCGGCGGCTGAGCCGGGTCGCGGCGAGTTCCTGGCCGTCCTCGCTGGCCGCCAAGGCCGCGGAGCGGCAGGGCGACGAAGTGACCGAGCGGGTGCTGCGGCGGCTGCGGGAGAGCGTGTTCGTGCTGGGTGAACCGGCGGACACGGCGGCGCTGGTGTTGTCCGCGGTACGGGGTGTGCCCGGCCTCGACCATGAGCGGCTGGCGGCCGACGCCGCGTCAGCGGCCGTACGGGAAGCGGTACGTGCCGACCGGGCCGAGGCGCGCCGACCGGTCGCCGAGGTGTTGTCGGTGCGCGGCGACTCGCCGCATCCCGGCGCCGCGAAGGAGACCGCCGAGGGCGGGTACCGCTACGCGCTGCCGACGCTGCTGGTGCGCACTCCCGCGGGGCGGCGCGCCGTCCCCGGCTGGCGGCCGTACGAGGAGTACGCGGCGGTGTTCGAAGAGTTGAGCCCCGGGCTGCCGACGCGGCCCACGAGGCCGGCAGGGGCGGATGCGCTCGCGCGGTACCGGAGTCTGACCGGCCCGGAGGCGGCGGTACTGAGCGACGGACCGTGGCCTCCCCGGGACGCCGTGCGCGTCGAGACCGGCAACGGCCCCCTCTGGCTGCACCCGGACGAGGCCGCCGTGCACCCGGCCCGCGACCGCGGAGCTCCTGCCGCACCCTGACGGCCCGCCGGCGGACGGCCGGACGGTCTTTCCGGTCGGCGGACCGGTCCGCCGGCCTTCCCGTCGGCGGTCGGGCCGTGGCGACCGGTGCGAGGCGCATCCGCCCGGCCCTGCGGCCTTCTGATCAGCGGTCAGAACCCGTCCCGCCCAATGAGACACCAATTGGTGTCCATTGACAGCCGTCGAGAACCGGCCCCAGGATGTGCACCATGCTCACGACGCACCCCGGCGTGGTGTGCCGCTACGTGGACCTGCGGCGCACCTCCAGCGCTCTCTGTCGCTGACCGCCCGCCGACCACGGCTCCCAGGCGCCTGACTCCCGTCCCGCCGGCACCGGCCCCGCGCCGTGTCGCCGCCCGGCCGCCGTCGTAGCGCGCCGCCCTCCCGGCGTTCCCGCGCCTCCCCTCCCCCAGTCTCCCGGCCCTCCCCGCGGCCCGCCGACGCCTCCTGCCCTGACACGGCATGCCCCCGTGTGCGCCCGAGCACGCACCGGCATGCCCGTTCCCGGGCTGCGCGTCGCCCGTCGTCGGGGCTGCCGTCCTTCGCTCCCCCCTCCGTCGCCCCGGCGCGGGCGGGAGCTCTCGCAGAAAGCGAACCGATGTCCGGACGCCTCACGCCCCGCCCCTCCGCAGCGGCACTCCGCTCCTCCCGGCGCCCCGGGCGGCTCCGCGCCGCCGCCCTGGGAACCGCCCTCGCCACCGTGCTCGTCCCCGCGCTGAGCGCCTGCGGCGGCGAGGCCGCGTCGGCCACCGGCTCCACCGCACTGAAGTGGACCTCCTCCTACTTCCCCGCCCACTGGGACCCGGTCGTCAGCGGCAGCGGTGCGCAATTCCGTGAACTCGCCCTGGTCTACGCCTCGTTGACCCGGACGGACGAGCACGGGAAGGCCGTCCCGGACCTGGCCAAGAGCTGGGACTACAACGCCGAGGGCGATGTGATCACCTTCCATCTGCGCCCCCATCTCAAGTTCAGCGACGGCACCCCGGTCGACGGCAGCGCCGTCAAGGCCGCCATCGAGCGGGCCAAGAAGCAGAAGAACTCCGCCCTCTTCGGCGATCTGACCTCCATCAAGGCGGTGGACGCCAAGGGTCTCGACACGGTGATCCACCTGAGCCAGGTCGACTACCAGATCCCCCAACTGCTGGGCGAGCGCGTCCTGCAGATCGCCAGCCCCAGGGCCGCGGCGTCTCCCGGCAAGCTGGACCAGAGCCCGGTCGGCGCGGGCCCGTTCGTCGTCACCCAGCTCGTCCCCGGCACCAAGGCGGTGCTGAAGAAGAACCCGGACTACTGGGACGCCGAGAACATCCACATCGACCGCGTCGAGCTGAGCTCCGCCCCCGACGCCTCCACCGTCGTCTCCGGACTCCAGACCGGCGTCTACAACTTCGCCGACATAGCGCCCAGTCAGGCCGACGCGGCCAAGAAGGCCGGACTCGACGTCTTCGTCCAGCCCGGCTTCAACGCCTCCAACCTCAGCCTCAACACCAACAAGGCACCGTTCGACAACGACAAGGTCGTCGACGCGGTCCGCTACGCGATCAACCGTCAGGAGTTCGTCGACAAGCTGACGTTCGGCTACGGCTCGGTGACCGACCAGCCGTTCCCCAAGGGATACGTCGCCTACGACCCGGAGTCCGAGAACGCGTACGCCTACGACCCCGCGAAGGCCAGGAAGCTGCTGGGCGAGGCCGGTTACAAGGCGGGCGCCCTCAAGCTGAACCTGGTCATCCCGGCCGAGGACCCGCAGGCCGAGATCGTCCAGGCGCAGCTGGCGAAGGTCGGCGTCAAGGTCACGATCAAGATCGACAAGAACTGGGCCACGCCGTTCTTCGCCAAGGACCTGACGTTCTCGCTGTACGGCACCACGGGCCGTGACTCCGCGGCACAGACCCTGACCGCGCACTTCGGCCCGAACGGTCCGCTCAACCTCAGCTCCCCCTACGAGCCGTCCGGCTTCGAGGCGGCCATCGCCAAGGTGCGCCGGACCCCGCTGGACTCGCCGGACTACGCGAAGGTCCTCCAGGCGGCGACCCGGGCCGGCCTCAAGAGCAAGGCGCTGGTCTTCACGTACTCCTCGCCCAACCTCATCGCCAAGAGCAAGTCCATCTCCGCCCTGCCGAAGAACCCGGCCCACATCGACTGGACCGGCGTGACCATCGCCGGCGGCAACTGACGACCCGCCCACGACAGAGAGGGGGCAACCCATGACGACGACGGAGGCACCGGCCCCGTCCGGTGTCCGTCTCCCGGGCGCCGCGGTCAGGACCGGGCACACCCTGGGCCGTGTTCTGACCGTCCTCGCCCGGTCGGCCGCGATCTTCGTGCCCGTGTTCGTGGTCGCGACGTTCGTGACCTTCGCCCTGCGGTCGCTGAGCGGGCTGAGCCCGGCGCGCATCCAGCTGGGCGAGGAGGCGACGCCCGCGGCGGTCGCCCGTGTCGAGGCCCACTGGGGCCTCGACCGGCCCTTCCTCGTCCAGTACGGGGACTGGTTCGGGGGCGTCCTGCACGGACGGCTCGGCACGAGCTGGACCAACGGCGCGGACATCTCCACGCTCATCGGCCTCGGCCTGGGCGTGAGCCTGTCGGTGGCGACGTTCGCGCTGCTCATCGGCGTCGTCGCGGGTTTCGCCCTCGGCACGGTCGCGGCCGTGCGCCGCACCACCTGGATCGACCGCGCGATCACGGGCTTCGTCACGCTGATCTCGGTGATGCCGGCCTTCGTCGTCGGCATCGTGCTCGTCGCCGTCTTCTCGGTGGGACTGCATCTGTTCCCCTCCGCCGGGTACGTCCCGGCGGAGCAGGGGTTCGGTCCGTGGCTCGCCCACATCACCCTCCCCGCCGTGGCACTCAGCTTCGACGTCGTCGCCGACGTCGCCCGGCAGCTGCGCGGCAGCCTTGTCGGGGCCTACCGCGAGAACTACGTGACCGGCGCGGTCGTCCGGGGTCTGAGCCCGCGCCGGATCTTCTTCGGCCATGTCCTGCGCAACGGCCTCGGACCCGCGCTCGCCACCCTCGGACTGAAGTTCCCCGCCCTGGTCGGCGCCTCCGTCGTCACGGAGTGGATCTTCGGGCTCCAGGGGTTCGGACGGTTCGCCAACGACTCCGCGCAGGCCGGCGACGTACCGGCCGTACAGGGGGTCCTCGTGGTGTCGATCGTCCTGGTCGTCGCCTTCAACCTGCTCGTCAATCTGGTGCTGGCGCGCGTCACGCCGGCCGCGCGGCGGGGGGTGTGAGCATGGTGCGCCGCGTTCTCACCCTCACCTCCGCCCGGATCGCGCTCGCCGTCCTCGCCGCGATCGCCGTGCTCGCCCTGTTCGGGCCGCTGCTCGCTCCGCAGGACCCCCTGGCCACCAGCGACCACACGCTCGCCGCCGCCTCCGGCACCCACTGGCTGGGGACGGACTACCTCGGCCGTGACGTGCTGAGCAGGCTCCTGGCCGGCTCCCGCGTCAGCGTCCTGGGCTCGCTGGAGGTCGCGTTCACGGCCCTGGCCATCGGTGCCGTCCCCGGCATCCTGTCGGTCCACCTCGGCCGGGCCTTCGAATGGGTCACGCTCCGGCTCGCCGACACGCTGGTCGCCCTGCCGTTCCTGCTGTTCGCCGTCGCCGTCGTCGCGCTGCTGGGCAACGGGCTCACCCAGGCCATGCTCGTCACGGGCGCCCTGGTGTCCCCGCTGTTCTACCGCGTGGCCCGCGCCGCCACCCTGGCCGTCGCCCGCTCGCCGTACGTGGAGGCCGCGATCGTCTCGGGCGCCTCGACCGGCTGGATCGTACGCCGTCACGTGTGGGCCAAGGTGCTCCCGCCGATCGCCGTGGCGCTCGCCCAGACCGTCGGCGTCGGCTTCGTCATCGTGTCGAGCCTGACCTTCCTCGGGATCGGGGTGCAGCCCCCGGCGCCCACCTGGGGCGGTCTGCTCGCGTCCGATCTGGGCTATCTCAGCCACCAGCCGTGGGCACCACTGGCCCCCGCCCTGCTGATCATGGTCACCGTCTGGGCCTGCAACCTCCTCGCCGACGCCGTCCGTGACGTCTCCGGCGAGGCGGGCCGCACTCCGGCCGGCCGCGGCAGGACCCGCCCCGACCGGCGTTCCCAGGCCGGTCCCGTTCCCGCCGGAGGTGTGCGATGACGACCCTGTCCGGGAAACTCCTCACCGAGACCGTGAAGGTCGAAGAAACGCCGGAGACAACCGAGTCCGCTCCGACGACACCCTCCGAACCGCCGTCCCCGGTGCTGGCCGTACGCGATGTGCGCATCGGTGAAGGGGGCGGCGGCCGGGAGATCGTCCACGGCGTCGGCTTCACGCTCACGCCCGGCAGCGCCGTCGGCATCGTCGGCGAGTCCGGCAGCGGCAAGACCCTCACCTGCCGTGCCGCACTGGGGATCCTGCCCGCCCCCTTCGAGATCACCGGCGGCTCGGTGGAGATCGACGGCCATGACATCGCCGGCCTGTCCCCGGCGCGGTGGACCGACCTGCGCGGTGCCACGATCAGTGCCGTCTTCCAGGACCCGGCGTCCTACCTCAACCCCTCGATCCGCGTGGGGGCCCAGATCGCCGAGGTCCTCCGGGTCAAGACGGGGCTGAAGCGACGCGCCGCACGGCTCCGGACGATCGAACTGCTGCGGTCGGTCCAGCTCCGGGACCCGGAACTCGTCTCCTCGCAGTACCCCCACGAGCTGTCCGGCGGCATGCTCCAGCGGGTCCTCATCGCCGTGGCCATCGCCGCCGGTCCCCGCATCCTCATCGCCGACGAGGCCACCACCGCGCTCGACGTCACCGTCCAGGCCGAGATCCTCGACCTGCTGGCCGACCTGCGCGAGCGGACCGGACTGGCCCTGGTCGTGGTCTCCCACGACCTGGCCGTCGTCGCCCAGCTGTGCGACGAGGTGCTCGTCATGCGCCACGGCGAGGTGGTCGAACAGGGCCCGGCCGAGGACGTACTCCACCGTCCGCGGCACGAGTACACCCGGCTGCTGATCGCCGAGCACGAGCAGTACGGCCTGGAGAAGTTCCTCGCGCCCGAAGGGGAGTCATGACCACCGACACCGTGAAGTCCGCTCCGGCCCCGGGGTCCGCCCCGGCCACCGGATCCGCCCCGGCCGGGGAGCCGAAGCGTCCCGTCCTGGAGATCAGGGACCTCGCAGTCCGCTACGGACCGCGCAGGCGGCCCCGGCACGCGCTGCACGGCGTCTCGTTGAGCGTCGCGCCGGGCGAGACCGTCGGGATCATCGGCGAGACGGGTTCGGGCAAGTCCACCCTGGCCCGGGCGGTGCTCGGTCTGGTGCGGCCCTCGGCGGGGTCCGTCGTCGTCGACGGCGAGGACGTCGCCGCCCACGGCCGCAGGCAGTGGCGTGCGCTGCGCCGCCGCGGCCTGGTCCAGTACGTCTTCCAGGACCCCCTGCGCAGCCTCGATCCGGACCTCACCGTCGAGGCCTCGCTGAGCGAACCCCTGCTCGTCCGGGGCGTGTCCCGCGCCGAGACGGCACACCGGGTCCGCGCCTTCCTGGCCCGCGTCCATCTCTCCGAGGACCTGCTGGACCGGCTGCCCGGTGAACTCTCCGGCGGTCAGCGCCAACGCGTCGCCGTGGCCAGGGCGTTGGTCACCGAACCCCGGCTGGTCATCCTCGACGAGCCGGTCAGCGCCCTGGACTCCGCCAACCGCGTCCAGATCCTGCGCATCCTGGAGGAACTCCGCGACGACGGAGTGGCCCTCGTCTTCATCTCCCACGACCTCGGCTCCGTCGCGGGGATCGCCGACCGCATCGCCGTGCTCTACCGGGGCGAACTCGTCGAGACCGGGGCCGCCCGCGATGTCATCGCCCGGCCCCGGCACCCCTACACGCGCCTGCTCGTGCGTTCCGCGCCCACCCTGCGCACCGCCGCGGCCGACCGGGCCGAACGCGCCGCCCTGCGCGCCATGCTGAACGCCTGAAGCCCTCGAAGACAGGAAGAACACCATGACCCGCACCATCCATCTCGCCCTGCACCCCTACGGCGTCGGCGGTCCCGGCCAGCACGGGCTGTGGAAGGACCCTCGCGTGGCGAAGAACGCGAGCATCGACATCGACTACTACATCCGGCTGGCGAAGGCGGCCGAACACGCCCTGTTCGACGCCCTGTTCATCGTCGACAGCCAGTTCATCAACGCCACCTATCCGGCGCACTACCTCAACCGCCTGGAACCGCTCACCCTGTTGTCGGCGGTCGCCACGCACACCCGGCACATCGGCCTGGTGGGCACGGCGAGTTCGACGTACAACTCGCCGTTCAACCTGGCCCGCCGGTTCGCCTCCCTCGACCACATCAGCGGCGGCCGGGCCGGCTGGAACGTCGTCACCAGCTTCGACACCGGCACGTCCCGGAACTTCGGGCTCGACGAACACCTCGACTACACCGCCCGGTACGGCCGCGCCCTGGAGTTCGTCCGGGTGGCCCGGGGTCTGTGGGACTCCTACGAGGACGACGCCTTCCCCGCCGACGTGGCCCGCGACGTCTTCCTCGACCCGGCCAAGCTGCACGCGCTCGACCACGAGGGCGAGCACTTCAAGGTGGCGGGTCCGCTGAACCTCTCCCGCTCCCCTCAGGGCCAGCCCGTGATCTTCCAGGCCGGGGTCTCCGAGGAGGGACGCGATCTCGCGGCGCAGGTCGCCGAGGGCATCTACGCGCCCGGCGGCACGCTCCAGCAGGCCCAGGAGTACTACGCCGACATCAAGAAGCGCACCGCTTCCTACGGCCGCGACCCCGAGCACATCAAGATCTTCATCCACGGGAGCCCGGTCGTCGCCGCCACCGACGAGGCGGCCCGGCGCCGCGAACGGGAGATCTTCGAGGAGGACAACGACTTCGTACGCAACCTCGCACTGCTCGGACGCTCCTTCGGCGCCTACGACTTCGGCAAGCACGACCTGGACGCACCCTTCCCCGATGTCGCGCACCTCGCGGAGAAGGGCGGCCGCACCGGCGCGGCCGCCCTCATCGAGCGGGCCCGCACCGAGAACCTGACGCTGCGCCAGGTCGCCGAGTCCGTCAACCAGTTCCGGAGCTCGCCGTTCGTCGGCGCTCCGGAGACCGTCGCCGACACCATCGAGCAGTGGTTCGACGCCGGAACCTTCGACGGCATCAACCTCGCCTTCCGCACCGAGGACGAACTGGACCTCTTCGTCGACGGGGTCGTGCCGATCCTCCAGAAGCGTGGGCTGTTCCGTACCGAGTACGCGGCCGACACCCTGCGCGGCAACCTCGGCCTGCCCGTGCCGGCCAACCGGTACACCCGCGGGCCGCAGCTCGCGAACGACTGAGACCCCGCCGCGACCGGCCGGTGGAGCAGGACCGGCCTCCACCGGCCGCGCCCGGCGGCCGCCTCACCCGAGAACCGTCCGGCACGGCGCCCCGACGAGATCACCCGCCACCGAAAGGCCGACATCCCATGACGAGCGAGCGACCACGCTTCAGGCTCGGCTTCCTCACCCACGTCCAGGGACGCGATCAGGACATCGCCCGTACCTACCGCAACGCGCAGGACCTGTTCGCCGTGGCGGACGAGCTCGGCTTCGACGTCGGCTGGGTGGCCCAGCACCACGTCGCCCTCGGCGGTGGCGGACTGTCCTCGCCCTGGACCTTCCTCGCCCACGCGGCCGCACGGACCACCCGGATCCGCCTGGGCACCGCCGTCACCGTCCTCCCGCTGGAGGACCCGGTCCGCCTCGCCGAGGACATCGCCACCGTCGACGCCCTCAGCGGTGGCCGCGTCGAGATCGGCGTGGGCAGCGGATCGAGCGCCCAGGAGTACGCCGCGTTCGGCAAGGACGCCGACCGCAGACGCGAGCTGACCAGCGACAACCTCGACGTCCTGCGGCGGGCCCTGGCCCACGGCGAGGTGGGCGCACCGGGCTTCCGCATCCAGCCCCGCCCCGGCGACTTCGGCCGCCGCGTCTGGCAGGGCGTGTTCAGCGCGCAAGGGGCCGAGTACGCGGCGCGCCGCGGTTCGAACCTGCTGCTCAACAGGGCGGCCTACGGATTCGACTCCCCCACCGACGAGGTGCAGCGGCCCTGGGCCGACGCCTTCCTCGCCGCGTGGGACCAGCCGCACCGCCCGCGCCTCGGCCTGTCCCGCTTCGTCTTCCCGGCCAAGGACCGGCGCACGGCGCTCCGCGCGATCGGCGACGACGTGCACCGGGCGGCACTGCGCATGGCGGAGAGCGGCGCGTTCCCCAAGGGCCTCGACAGGGACGAGGCGCTGCGCCGCTTCCACTCCTTCCACGGCCATCCCGACGACGTCGTCGAAGCGCTGAGCCGGGAGAAGGTCCTGCCCGTGGCGACCGACCTGATCGCACAGTTCAACCCCGCCGTCCCCGACCACGACGCCGCCGTCCGTGCCCTCGAACTCATCGCGACCGAGGTGGCACCCGCGCTGGGCTGGAAGCCCGCGCGCACGAGCGAGCCCGCAACCGTCGAACCCGTATCCGCAGGAGCCTGAGATGCACCGGTACACCGACCACCACGGGCCCGAAGGGCTCCTCGTCCGCGGCACGATCCTCGTGGTTCCCGGCCGCGGCGAGACCCGGGCGACCTATGCGCGCTTCGGCGGACGGCTCGCCGCCGACGCCTACCGGGTCCGGGTGATCGACCCCCCGTCCCTCGACGCCGTGGACCCGGCCGCGTCCCTGACCGAGCTGGAGGCCCGGCTCGCCGAGGCCGTCGAGGACACCGCTCCCAAGGACGGTGTCGTACGGCCGGTCGTCCTCGTCGGTGCGGACGCGGGGGCCGTCGCGCTCGCCGCGCTCCTCGGCGGGGCCCGGACTCCGGCCGCCTGGTGGCCGGACGCCCTGGTCCTCGCCGGTCTTCCCGGCCCGTCCGCGAAGCCCGGCGCCGCCGGCGGGACGTGGGACGCCGAGCTCGACGTCCGCACCGCGTGCCCCACCCATCGGGGCCGCCTCACCCAGGACCCCGAGGTGCGGCGCGGGTCGCTCGACGACGTGGTCCCGGACTCCCTGGTCGGCGCGGCCTACGACAGCGAGTCTCCCCTGCCCACCCTGCTGCTCGTCGGCGACGCCGATCCGCTCGCCGATGACGAGGCACTCGCCAGTCTGGCCAAGTCGCTTCCCCTGGCCCGCCTTTCGGTCGTCCACGGCGCTCACCACGACGTCCTCAACGACCTCCAGCACCGTTCGGTGGCGGCCGAGGTCGTCGGCTTCCTGGAAGCACTGCGGGGTGACTTGCGGCCGCTGATCAGTGTGCGGTCCAGCGCCTGGTGAGAGCCCGTCGGGAGAGCCGCCGGCCGACGTCCGCCGACGGCTCTCCCGACGAGAAGGCCCGGCCGACCGGCCGGCACACGACCACCCGCTTCCACGCAACCGAATCCCGACCCGGAAGGTCCGCCATGGCCACGATCGTGTCCGTCTCCGGAAGTCCCTCCCCCACCTCCCGCACCACACGGCTCCTGCGCCACCTCGACGACCGGCTCCGCCTCCAGGGCCACGAGGTCGTCCCCCTGGAGGTGCGTACGCTGCCCGCCCACGCGCTGCTCGGAGCCGACTTCCGGCATCCGGCGATCGTCGAGACGGCGGCCCTGTTCGAGGGGGCCGACGGCGTGGTGATCGGCACGCCCGTCTACAAGGCGGCCTACTCCGGCCTGCTGAAGTCGCTCCTCGACCTGCTCCCGCAGTACGCGCTGGCCGGCAAGACGGTGCTGCCCCTCGCCACGGGCGGCAGTACGGCCCATGTCCTCGCCATCGACTACGCGTTGCGCCCGGTGCTCACGTCCATGGGCGCGTCGCACATCGTGCCCGGCTGGTTCACCCTCGACAAGGACATCGCCGCCGGCGAGGACGGCACCGTCGTGATCGCACCCGGCGCGGCCCAGGCACTGGAGCAGGTGACGGACCACTTCTCGGCCGCGCTGGGCGGCCGTACGACCGCACTCGCGTCGACCGGCTGAATGCGAGCACCGGGTTCCTCGGAGCGGAACTATTGCCGGGCGGCGAGCTCGGAGCGGGTCAGTTCGAGCAACCGCCCGACCCAGTTCCGCCCTCGGCCGCCGGATTCGTCTCTCCAGAACGGTGAGTCCCAGAGGCCGGTGTAGCTGATCCTGGCGTCCCCGGTGGAGGCGAGTACCTGGGCGAGTTCGGGGTGCTGGGTGAACTTCGCGCGCAGGAGCCCCGCCATGACCGCGAGGCGAACGCTCGGCCAGTCACTCCTGTGCTTCACCTGGCCGCCCAGGTCACGCGCCTCCCGGCCGGAGGCCGCGTCCTTGATCCTGCTTCTGTCGGCGTCGTCGGCCGCTGCCGTTGCCCAGTAGCCATGGAGCACGGACGCGTAGCACTCGCCCGTGAACTCGATCCGAGCCGGGAAGTCGTTGCGGAGCATGAACAGCCCCGGCTCCTCGGGCCAGCCCCGGGGGTAGACGGTTTCGTGGGAGACGAGGGCCGGCCGGCCGGGTCCTGAGGGATCGTCGGAATGCTGGACGGCTCGCCGCTCCCGCTCGCGCTGGACTCCCTGATCTCCGCGGTCGAAGTAGTCCAGGACGTCCTGATGCATCTGCGCCGTCACCACGGGGCCGTCTCCGTCGACTCTCTCGCCGATGTCCGTGAGAAGGATCCGCAAAGGCCGGTCCTGGCGGTCCATGTCGCCGAGGACGTAGATCCGAAGATGCGCCGGCACGGCCAGATAGGCCGCTCGGAGAAGTTCCCGGTTGGACTCGGTCTGCTCCTGCTGAAAGCACCGAATCGCCTCCCGGCAGCGCTGCCCGGCGGTCGGCCGTTCGTTGAGCTCTTCGATGCGGTCGGCGACGTCCAGAAGAAATCCCTCCGGCGTCAGCGGCTCGCCGTGACGAGAGGCCCACTTCGAGGGCTCGTCGGGAAGCGGCGGCCCATCGGGCCGGGTCACCGCCAGCCGGCCCGTTTCCAGCATCCTCCCGAGCCCGGCCAGGTCCGTGCCTTCTCCGCAGGTGATCGCTCCGTCCGCGAAGACGATCAGGTCCTCGGGGTAGTACTCACCATCCGGCCGATACCGCCGCCAGACGTGACACCAGGCCCCGTCGATTCGCTCTCCGTCCACCATCCGATAGGTCGGTCCCCGCCATGTCATGCGCGCACGCTATCGCCTGTCCTTCGTGAGGAACACGTGCGGGCGTTCATGGGGACGGCCCCGTGCCCGGAGCTCCGGGCACGGGGTGCACGCTCGTCGGCTCCGGCCGTCTCTCAGGAGGCCGATGCCGGCTCACCGCGTGCGCCACTCCTCGGCCAGCAGTTCGTACGACCGCACCCGGTCCGCGTGCTCGTGGGTGATCGTGGTGATGAGCAACTCGTCGGCCCCGGTCGCCTCTTGGAGCTGCTCCAGTCGGTCGGCGACCCGTTTCGGGGAGCCGACGAACTGGGTGTCGAGGCGGTCCTGGACGAGTGCCCGGTCGGCGTCCGACCAGACGTGGGCGCGCGCCTCGTCCGGAGTGGGGAACGCGATGGCCCCCTCGGCCGTACGGATGCTGCGGACCCACAGGCCGTATCCCGTGGCGAGTTCGCGGGCCTTCTCGTCGTCCTCGGCGACCACGACGTCCGCGGACACGCTGACGTACGGCTTGTCGAGAACGTCGGAGGGCTGGAACGCCGCCCGGTAGCCCTCCACCGCCTCCAGCACGGTCGCCGGACTGACGTGGTAGTTCGCCCCGAACCGCAACCCGTTGCGGCCCGCGACCTCGGCACTCTGCCCGCCGCTGCTGCCGAGGATCCAGACTTCCAGATCGGCGCCCTCGCCCGGGACGGCGTGCGCCTCGACGCCGTCCGCGGAGCGGTAGGTGCCCGCGAGCAGCGCGAGGATGTCGTCGATCTGCTCGCCGTAGTCCTGCGACTGGGCGCCCGGCTGCTGAAGGAGCGTGCGCTGCAGGGCGACCCGCGGTGAGCCGAGAAGGTGCTCGAAGGAGAAGCGGGCCGGTATGCGGAGTCCGTTCGGCGCACGGCCGTCGACCACGGGGGTCGCGGTCGCCGGCGGGGCGGCGGACTTGCCGGAAGGCCGTCCGCCGGAGCGTCCGAGTCCCAGGTCGAAGCGCCCGGGGTGCAGCGCGTCGATCAGGCCGAACTCCTCGACCGTGGACAGGGCGGTGCGGTGGCCGAGTTGCACGGCACCCGCGCCGAGCCGGATGGTCGAGGTCGCGGAGGCCGTCAGGCCGAGGACGACCGCGGGCGAGGTCCCGGCCACGCCCGGGTTGAGGTGGTGTTCGGCGAACCAGTAGCGGCTGTAGCCGAGACTCTCGGCCCGCCGGGCCAGGTCGATGGAGTTGCGCAGCGCGTCCGCCGCCGTGGAACCCGAGGAGATCGGGATCAGGTCGAGGACACCGAGAGGGATTTCGGACATGTGCGGAGGTCTCCTCAGCGCTCGGCGGCTGTGCGGATCGGTTCGAGAACGGGCTGCGCCGGGGACCTCACGACGCCGCCCGGCCGGCGTACGCCTCGGCGTCGGGGTGGGCGAGGCCGAGGTGGTCGCGCAGGGTGCTGCCCTCGTACTCGGTGCGGTAGACGCCGCGCTCCTGGAGGAGCGGGACGACGGTGTCCGCGAAGGAGTCCAGGCCGCCCGGCGTGATGTGCGGGACGAGGATGAAGCCGTCGGAGGCGTCGGCCTGGACGAAGTGGTCGATGGTCTCGGCGACCGTCGCCGGGCTGCCCACGAAGGCCTGCCGGCTCCCGGTCTCGATGACGAGGTCGCGGATGGACCAGTTGTTGGCGGCCGCCCGCTCGCGCCACTCCCGGGCGGTGGCCAGTGGGTCGCGGTACATCCGGACCTGGGCGCGGCCGCGGGCGACGGTGTGCTCGCCGAGGTCCGGGTCGATGTCGGGAAGCGGTCCGTCCGGGTCGTACGCGGACAGGTCGCGGTTCCAGACGAACTCCAGGTGCTTGATGGCGGTGGCGCCGCTGACCTGTTGGCGCCGCACCTCACGGGCGTGCTCCTGGGCCTCGGCGTCGGTGTCCCCGAGCACGAAGGTCGCTGCGGGCAGGATCAGCAGCTGCTCGGGGCGGCGGCCGTGGCGGGCGAGGCGCGCCTTGACGTCGGTGTAGAAGGCCTGGCCCTCCTCGAGGGTGGAGTACCGGCTGAAGATCGCGTCCGCGCTCGACGCCGCGAACTCGCGGCCCTCCTCGGAGTCACCGGCCTGGAAGATCACCGGGCGGCCCTGCGGGGAGCGCGGGACGTTGAACTGCCCCTCGATGTCGAAGTGCAGGCCCTCGTGGACGAAGGCTCCGGCCTTGGCGTCGCTCAGGAACGTTCCTGTCTCCCGGTCGGCGACGATCTCGTCCCCGCGCCAGGAGTCGAAGAGTTCGTTCGCCGTGCTCAGGAACTCCTTGGCCCGGGAGTAGCGTTCCTCCTGCGGCAGGAAGCCGCCGCGGCGGAAGTTCTCACCGGTGAAGGCGTCCCAGGAGGTGACGACGTTCCAGGCGGCGCGTCCGCCGGAGAGGTGGTCGAGGCTCGCGAACTGGCGGGCCACCTCGTAGGGCTCGTTGAAGGTGGAGTTGATGGTGCCGGTCAGCCCGAGGTGTTCGGTGACGGCGGCGAGCGCGGCGAGGACGGTGAAGGTGTCGGGCCGCCCCACGACGTCCAAGTCGTAGATCTTTCCGCCCTGTTCGCGCAGCCGCAGGCCTTCGGCGAGGAACAGGAAGTCGAACTTGGCGCGCTCGGCGGTCCGCGCGAAATGCGCGAACGAGCTGAACTCGATGTGGCTGCCGGCCTCGGGGTCGCTCCACACGGTGGTGTTGTTGACGCCGGGGAAGTGCGCCGCGAGGTGGATCTGCTTGAGCGGCTTGCTCATGGTCGGGGTCCTTCCGGCTCAGGCGGTCGTGGCGTAGCGGTTCGCGGGGCGGGCCAGCCCGAGCAGCCCGCGCAGGGTGTCGGCCTCGTAGGCCCGCCGGAAGGCGCCCCGGCGCTGGAGTTCGGGCACCAGGGCACGGGTGATCGCGGGGAGGTCGTGTCCGGCGACGGCGGGCCGCAGCCGGAAGCCGGACAGCCCCGCCTCGCCCAGTTCCTGGAGCAGGTCGGCGAGTTGGGCGGGTGTTCCGGTGAAGATCCGGGCGTCGCTCGTGTACGGACTGCCCGCGAGGGCGTCCAGCCGTTCGCGGCGGGCCTCGGCGGCTTCGGGGTCGTCGTCCAGGAAGACCACGAGGTCGCCGAAGACGTGCAGGGTCTCGTCCCCCCGGCCGGCCGCGGTCTGCTCGGCGCGGATCTCCCCGACGACGGCACGGGCCTGGCCGGCGTCGTGCGGGGTGACATAGCCGACGTCGGCGGACCGGGCCACCAGCTTGTACGGGACGGTGGCGTGGGCCAGGGCGCTGACGATCGGCTGCCCCTGCGGCGGCCGGGGCGTGATCGAGGGGCCCTTGACGCGGAAGTTGCCGCCCTCGAAGTCGATGTAGTGGAGCTTGTCGCGGTCGATGAAGCGGCCGGTGGCGCCGTCCCGGATCTCCGCGTCGTCCTCCCAGCTGTCCCAGAGCCTGCGCACGACCTCGACGTAGTCGGCGGCCTCGTCGAAGAGCTCGGTCACCAGCTCCTGCGCGGCGGGCGTGTCGTAGTCCTCGAGGCGGAACGGCGGGAAGGTGCGCCGTCCGAAGTGCGCGGCCTCGTTCTGGCGTGCGCTGACCTGCACGCGCAGGCCGGCCCGGCCGGAACTCACGTAGTCGAGGGTGGCGATCGCCTTGGACAGGTGGAACGGCTCGGTGTGGGTGGCCACGACCGTCGGCACCACGCCGATGTGGCGTGTCAGCGGCGCGACGCGCGAGGCGATGAGGACGGCGTCCAGGCGGCCGCGGACCTGATCGGTGCGCCCGTCCGGTCCGGTGAACGAGGAGGACTGGAGGCCGAGCCCGTCCTCGATGGTCACGAAGTCGAGCAGACCGCGCTCGGCCTCGGTGACGAGGTCGGTCCAGTAGCCGGCGGTCAGCAGGTCGCGGGGGCGGGCCACGGGCTCGCGCCAGGCGGCCGGATGCCAGCCGGCGCCGTCCAGGGCGACGGCGAGGTGCAGCAAAGAGGGTGACGAGGACACGGAGGTGCCTTCCTGATCGACCGTACGAGGAAGCCCGCCCCGGCGAGCGGGGCGCGGCTGCGTGGGAACGGGTCAGGGGCGACAGAGCGCGCCGGCGACCCGCAGCAGATCGATGTGCGGCCGGCCGTACAGGTGCGTGCGGCGGGGTGGGAGCGGTCTCGGCGCACGGCGGGACACCTGCCGCATGTGCCTCACCTCCGCCTTCTCGGCCCGGTGTTCCCGGGTTCCGCGTCCGCCGGGCCGCCACGGGTCTCCGGCGGGGCGCCGCACGCCCTCGGACAAGGGCAACCGCACGGCTATGCCTTTTCTTCCGGCTGCCGGGCTTCTTCTTGTCTCTCTCGCGCGTCCTGTTGTCCGCCGGGGGTGCGGACGAGCATGAACCGCGTGCGGCGGCGCAGGGTGAACCCGATCGATTCGTAGAGCCGGATCGCGTTCGTGTTCTCGGCGGCGGCGTGGAGGAAGGGGGTGTCCCCCCGTTCCCCGATCCCGGCCGCGACCGCGCGGACCAGACGGGTGGCCAGGCCCCGGCCCCGGTGGCCGGGACGGGTGCACACCGCGCTGATCTCGGTCCACCCCGGTGGGCGCAGCCGTTCGCCGGCCAGGGCGATCAGACGACCGTCCTCGCGGATGCCGAGGTAGGTGCCGAGTTCGACGGTACGGGGCAGGAAGGGGCCCGGCCGGGTGAGGGCGATCAGTTCGAGGATCTCGGGCACGTCGGCGGGGCCGAGTCGTACCGCTTCGGGCGCGGGCTCGGAGCGCAGCGCGGTGGCGGTCAACTGGACTCCCTCACCGCTCTGTTCGACGCTCCAGCCGACGGGTACGGCCTGGACCCCGGTGACCGGGGTGAGGGTGCCCGGACCGACGAGTTCGGCCAGGTCGTCCCACGAGCGGGGGTCGGCGGGGTCGGCGACGGCAGCGAACGGGGACACGTCCCGGGGATAGCGGGCGGCCCGCCCGACGCGCTCGGCGAGGTGGGCGTGCGGGCCGGTCAGCGCGGCCCACACCGCATTGTCGAGGATGTGCGGTGCGGTCGGACTCGGGGAGGGGACGAGGTGGAGGCTGGTGGACATGGCGGTGCGGGTTCTCCGTATCTGGAACGCGGCCGGACGCGCCCCGGGACTCCGCCGGGGCACGGCGGAGTCCCCTGGGCGGGCGGTGTGGTTCAGGAGTTGTCGAGCGGCAGGCCGGGCGGGTTGACCTCGGAGGTCTTCACCGCCTCGTTCGAGAGGTTCCAGGCGGCCAGCCACTTGGCGTACTGGCCGTTCTCGATCAGGTGGTTGATCGCGTCGGCGACCGGCTTCGCGAGCCCGCTGTCCTTCTTGGCGGTGGCCGCGATCAGCCCCTGGATCGTCGCGCCCGCGCCGGAGAACTGCCCCGCGTTGCGGGTCGGGTGCGGGGACTTGGCGTTCTGGGTGACGTGGTAGGCGACGGCGGGGTTGGGGCCGAAGGAGGCGTCGATCTTCCCGCTGTTCAGGGCGAGGGCCGTGGCGTTGTTGTCCTGGTAGTACTTGACGGTGAGCTTCTTGCCCTCCTCGGCCAGCTTCGCCTTCCACTCCAGGAGGATCTTCTCCTGGTTGGTGCCGGCGCCCACCGCGACGGTCTTGCCCGCGAGGTTGCGGTAGTCGCCGGCGAAGTTCCAGGTGCTCTTCTTCGGAACCTCGAAGGCGAGGTTGTCCTGCCGGTAGGAGGCGAACTCGTACTTCCTCTTGCGCTCCTCGGTGTCGGTGACGTTGGAGAAGGCCACGTCGACCTTGCCGCTGTCGACACCGACGAACAGGTTCTCCCAGGTCGAGTTCTTGACCACCGGCTTCAGTCCGAGGACCGCCGCGACCAGTTTGCCGAGGTCGGGTTCGCTGCCGGTGAGTGTCTTCTGGTCGTCGCCGACGAAGTTCAACGGCGGTGATCCGGCGGGCAGGGCGCCGATGCCCACCACCAACGTGCCTCTTCGGGTTATGGACTTGGGCAGCTCCGCGCGGATCGACTTCACCTCGGGCACCTTGAGCGTGGTCTCCTCGGCGGCGCCGTTGGACAGTGCGCCCACGGTCACGGTTCCGGCCGCGTCGGTCCGCGTCCGGGTGGCGGCGTCGCTGTCTGCTCCGCACGCGGTGAGGGAGACGGCGAGGGAGGCGACGGCGGCGGTCGCGGCGACGCCGCGCAGGGTCCTGCTGTTCGGGCTGAGGGTGCGCATGACTGTCCTTTTCGGGTGTGTGCGGTGAGAGATGTGGGGGGTGGTTCCGGCGGGCCGCGGGTATGCGGGACGGCCGCCTCGCGGTGGCCGCAGTCGGTCGGGACGGCCCCCTCGCGGTGGCCGCGGGTTCAGAGGACCTTGCTCAGGAAGTCCCTGGTCCGTTCCTGTCGCGGATGGTCCAGCACCTGTGCGGGTGTGCCCTGTTCGACGATCCGGCCGTCGTCCATGAAGACCACCCGGTCGGCGATCTCACGGGCGAAGCCGATCTCGTGCGTGACGATGACGAGCGTGGTGCCGCTGTGGGCCAGGTCCTTGATGACGGCGAGGACCTCGCCGACCAGTTCGGGGTCGAGCGCCGACGTCGGTTCGTCGAAGAGGATGACCCCGGGCCGCAGGGCTAGAGCGCGGGCGATGGCCACGCGCTGCTGCTGCCCGCCCGACAACTGCCGGGGATAGGCGTCGGCTTTGTCCGCCAGCCCCACACGGGCGAGCAGATCGCGCGCCATTTCCCGGGCCCCGGGTTTGGAGAGCCGGCCGACCGCGACGGGAGCCGCGGCCACGTTGTCCAGCACGGTCAGGTGCGGGAAGAGGTTGAAGTTCTGGAACACGAACCCGATGCGGCTGCGCTGGGCCAGGATGACCCGCTCGCTCAGTTCCTTCAGGCGCGCGCCCTGCCTGCGTACGCCGATGAGTTCGCCGTTCAGACCGACATGGCCGCTCTCGGGCTTCTCCAGATGGTTGATCACGCGCAGCAGGGTGGACTTGCCGGATCCGGACGGCCCCACGACGACCGTCACCTCCCCGGGCCGCACGGTCAACCGGACGCCTTTCAGGACGTGTTGGGCGCCGTACCACTTGTGGACGTCGTGGACGTCGACGGCCGCGGGCCGCGGGCTGTTCGTCTCGACGCTCATATCGCCGTCTCCCTCCGGACGCGCGCCCTCAGGTCACGCAGACCGCCGCGCACCTTCTGCAGCGGGGTCGGCGGCAGGACGCGCAGCGCGCCCCGCGAGTAGTACCGCTCGACGTAGAACTGGATGACGGACACGACGCTGGTGAGGATCAGGTACCAGGCTGTGGCCACGAGGAGCAGCGGCACGATGTCACCGGGGTAGGTGCTGCCCATGCTCTGCACGGAGCCGAACAGGTCCAGCAGGGACACGTAGAACACCAGCGAGGTGCCCTTGATCAGACCGATCAGCTGGTTCACGTAGTTGGGGGTGATGGAGCGCAGCGCCTGCGGAAAAACGATCTTCGTGAACCGGTACCGCATCGGCAGGCCCAGGGCGGCGGCTGCTTCGTGCTGGCCCTGGTCGACGGAGAGAAGGCCGCCGCGGACCACTTCGGAGGCGTACGCCGCTTCGTTCAGGCTCAGTCCTACGACGGCGACGGCCATGTCGGTGGCCAGGCGGGACTCGTCGAAGGTGAAGAAGGCCGGCCCGAACGGAACGCCCACGCTCAGCGTCTGGTACAGCGCGCTGAAGTTGTAGAGGAACAGCAGGACCACGATCAGCGGCACCGAACGGAACAGCCAGGTGTAGACCCAGCTCACCGCGCGGAGCACCGGGCTCGGGGAGAGCCTGGCCAGAGCCAGCAGGATGCCGCCCAGCAGGCCCAGCACGGCGCTGTAGAGGGTGACTTCGAGGGTGATGAGCAGGCCGTCGACAATGGTCGGACGAAGGAACCAGTACTGGAAGCGGTCCCACTGGTAGAAGGGATTGGTCACCAGGCCGTGGGCGATCTGGGCGACCAGCACGAGCACGACGGCCGTGACGATCCAGCGGCCGGGGCGCCGGAGCGGAAGGACCCGCTGGGCCGCCAGGGGTTCGGGCGGCGCGGGGACGTCGGTACGGGGGACGGCCTCGGCGGGCGTCGCCGGCCCGAAGGACACGGCGCTGCCGGGAGGTTGACTCATGAAGAGCTCCAGCGGATTCGGACTCCCCGCAGCCGCGAGCGGACAGCGCCGTGGGGGGGGGGGGGGGCGGGGGGGGGGGGCGGGGGGGGGGGGGGTTGATTAAGAGTTGGGGGGGGGATTTGACGAACACCGGGAAAAGGTGGAGTGTAAGTTAGATTTTTTTAGTGA
>NZ_JBIRQM010000002.1:624443-772074 GCF_044333225.1 Streptomyces sp. NPDC021080
GGGGGGGGTCGCGGCCCCCACGGACCCGGCGCGGCGGGGTGGTTGACTCATGAAGAGCTCCCGCGGATGCGCCCCCCCCGCCGCCGCGAGCGGACCGCGCCGGGCCGCGCCGGAGCCGGCTCGCCCCACGGCGGTGCGCGGTCGCATGCACAACGGGGGCTGGGCAGAAAGGGACGCACCGCGACAGCGGTGGTCGTCAAGGACTCTGAGGTGGCGTCAGCTCTGGCTGAGGGAGCGACACAGACACGTACACAGCGCGCTGTTGACGCGCAGCAGGTCCACGGAGCGGTCGGCGCAGAGCACATCGCGGCCGAGGCGCCGCCATGCGGCCGTCCCCTCAGCTGTGCTCATCGCCGTCACCATTTCTTCTCCGGTCGGAAGTCATCCCGTCGTGGGCCGCACGTTAGGGCTGTCCGGAAAAGAATGTCAATGCGCGTGACCACCAGGTGAGACCGCGCACCCGGCCTTCTTGACGGCGCAACAGAGCGCCCCGAGACTGGCATGGACGGTCACGATTGTCAGCGCCCACGGTGCGGGTCCCCCGCGCCTGTGGTCATCGGCCCCGGCCCGCTGACAGGCAACCCTTCCACCGCGACGGGGTGCCCCGGGTGACGACCGGGTCCCGCCGGCGCGGCGGGGCAAGCGTGGTCTCGCGTCTCGCGAGCCCTGAGGTCGGGACCGGTGGGAATGCCAAGGAACGGCTTGACGAGGCGCCTGCACATCGATCTGTTGCGTGTCTCCAGCGCTTACTGATCCGCGGCCGGTCCGTTCGATCCGGACCGGTGCGACAAGCGCAGTCAATCCGCATCCCGGCCGCCGGTGCCCACAAAGCGGCGGTGGCTTCCTTCTTCCCCCAGGGAGAGTCATGCCCGAGACAGCTTCGCGCACGTCCAGTACCGCCAACCCGCGTCCCTGTGACCAGATTTCCATCCCCTCGGCCCTTCGGCTCAAGCCCGCGACGCCGGCGGCCGCCTTCCCCCACCGTGTCGACAGCCGCATCGGTGTGGGCATCGCCGGCGGCTTCTACCCGGCGCCGCACCGCTACGAGCTGTATCTGTCGGGGAGTTGTCCGCGCTCGCTGCGGATCGCCATCACCCTCGGACTGCTCGGCCTGCGGGACTCGGTCGCCACCACCCTCCTCACGGACCCCGCGCGCACCCCCGACGCCTTCACGTCACTGCGCCGTGCCTACGAGGCCACCGAGCATCACTTCGACGGTCCGCTGACGGCGCCCGCGCTGTGCGACCGGTGGAGCGGACGCATCGTCAGCAACCACACGCCCGACATCCTCCGCGATCTCGCCGGGCTGCTCTCCGGTCACACGACGGCCTGCCCTTCCGCGCTCTGCCCTCCGTCCCTGACCGCCGACATCGAAGCGCTCCGCGATCTGCTGGCCCGCCATGTCACGCCGTCCGCCCCACCCGCGGAGCTCGCGGCGGCGCTGGATCTGCTGGACTGTCAACTCGCCTCGCGGGCCTACGTCCTGGGCGACGTCCTCACGGCCGCGGACGTGGACGCGTGGGTGGCGCTCACCGGGCTGGGCCGGTCCGGCGCCCTCGGCGCGCGTCCCCGGCTCCTGACCTACGTACGCCGCCTCGGCGACCACCCCGCCTTCCGGGGGGCGACCGGCGTGGTGTCTCCGGCAGCGAGCGTCTGACACTCCTGGCGGAACCGGGGCCGGGCAGGTGACCGGGGCCTCGCGCGGACGGCGAGCGCGGGCCCGGCCGCCGGTGCCGGCCCGGCACCGGCGGCCTTGGCGGTTCACTCGCGCGGCACCAGCAGGATGCTCACACCCTTCAGGGTCGAGGCCCACTCCCGGCCCTGGTCGAGGACCTCGCGCCCGGGCCCCAGAATCCGGTCCTGGAGGATCAACGCCGACGCGCGGAGCTCCTCCCACGGCTCCGGGACGTCGAAGGCCCGCCGGGACCGCTCCACGGAGCCGACCAGAGCGCGGCAGGCCGCCTCCACGTCGGCGACGTTCTGGCCGGCCGATCCGACACCGTCGATCGACCACGTCATCCACAGGCGGCCCATGGCACCACTGTGTCCCATCCCCGGAACCGACGCATGCCCGGTACACCGAGCACCGGTGGACCGGGGCCGGGCGGCCGGCGTGCCCCGGGGCGGGGTGACCCCCGTTCGTGCCGGAAACCGATCGAACGGGTTTGTTCGACGTGGCCCCGTCAACCCGTCGTCCGTAGTAGACATGTCCCGCCCCCACCGGACGGCGGCGGCCGGGGGTGCGGAGCGGGGCTCGGCGGCCGGTGGTTCCCGCCCTGTCCGGCGCGGAACGGGCGGCGGCCTTTTCGCTTCCCGCGGCGACCGACGGGCACAGTCCCGGCTCGATCTCCCGAACGGATGCACATGAAGGAAACGAGGCAGGGCACGCGGCGGCGCGGACACCGGCCGGGGCCGCGGTCCGTCGCCCCGGTCGCACTGGTCGCGGCAGGCGCTCTGATCTGCCTGGTCGTGGCGTTCCGGCCCGGTGACCGGTCCGACGCGGGGCACACCGCGGCGACGGCGGCCGCCGGGTCCCGGGGGACCGCGGCCGCCGGCCAGGCGTCTCCGGCCGGATCCACGTCCCCCTCGGCGTCGCGGTCGCCGAGCCCGGTCGTCTCCGCGACCGCGACGGCCCGCCCCTCGACCGCCCCGGCGCGGCCGTCGGCCTCGCCCACCTCCCGGACCACGGCCACGGCCGCTTCCCTCGCGGGACGGATCCGCCCGGGAACCGACCACCGGGGAGTGGCGACCACCTATGACGCAGGCACCGGCGACGGCGGCTCCTGCTCCTACGGTCCGAGCGACGACCTCATGACCGCGGCGATGAACCACACCGACTACGAGACGTCCAAGGCGTGCGGGGCGTACGTGCTGGTGCGCGCGGCCGGCGGCGCGACCGTCACGGTCCGGATCACCAACGAATGTCCGACGGGCTGCGCTCCCGGGCAGCTCGACCTCAGCGCGCAGGCGTTCGCCCGGCTCGCGAACCCGGCGGCCGGGCGGATCCCGGTCACGTGGAAGCTGCTGAGCCCCGCCGGCTCCGGCACGATCGCGGTCCGCTACAAAACAGGCTCCAGCCGTTACTGGTGCGCGCTCCAGGTGATCGGCCACCGGAACCCGGTGGCCGGGCTGGAACTGCGGAGCGGCGGCGGATGGCGGCAGCTGCCCCGCACCGACTACAACTACTTCCTCGCCGAGGACGGCGGCGGTTGCGGCGGCGCGATCAGGATCACCGACATCTACGGTGAACGGCTGACCGTCGACGGCATCGCGCTGCGCCCCGACGCCGTCCAGTCGACCCGGCTCCAGTTCGCGCGGCACTGACCCGGGTCAGGGGGTGCGCTCCTGAGGTGAGGGCGCCCTCTCCGGAAGGGCTACTCCGCGCCCCTGCGGCAGCCGACAGCCACTGCGGGCGGCGTCGGCGGGGAAGGGACGGAAGCGGAACCGCCGCCCACGACGGCCGCGGGTTCCGGGTCGGTGACGGCCGGCATGCGGAGCAGCAGCAGGGCCGCGTCGTCGTGCAGCCGGCCGCCCACGTGGGCCTGCAGCTCGGCGTCGAGCCCGGCGAGCGTGGTCGCCGGCTCGTCGGACACATGCCGGGCCAGGCCTTCCGCGAGAGCGTAGAACTCCCGGCCGTGGTCCCGGGCCTCGGTGACGCCGTCGGTGTACAGCAGCAGCTGGTCGCCGTCGGCCAGGGGCAGCACCTGCAGGCTCGGGGTCTCCCCCGTCAGGGCCCGCAGCCCGAGGGGCGGAGCGGGATGGACGGGGTCGACCGACGCGACGCTCCCGGACGCGCGGACGTGCAGCGGGGGCGCGTGTCCGCAGTTGACGACCTCCAGCCGGCCCGGCTCCGGGTACCCGGCGACCACGGCGGTCACGAAGTCGTCGTAGTCCAGGTTGCGCGCCAGACTCCGCTCGATCCGGGCGACGACGGTCAGGAGATCGGGCTCGTCGTAGGCGGCCTCACGGAAGACGCCGAGCACGAGCGCGGCCATGCCCACGGCCGGAAGTCCCTTGCCCCGGACGTCGCCGATGATCATCCTGACACCGTACGGGGTGGGCACGAGCGCGTAGAGGTCCCCGCCGATCCGGGCCTCCGCCGCGGCGGCGCTGTAGCGGACGGCCACCTGGAACGGTCCGACGTTCGAGGGGATGGGTGCGAGGAGGGCGTGCTGGGCCGCCTCCGCGACGGAGCGGACGGCCGCGAGGACCCGCTCCCGGCGCCAGCGCAGCGCGCTGGCCAGGGCGCTCGCCAGGGTGACGGCCCCCAGGGCGGACAGGACCGCCGTGAGCTCGCCGCCCGGAACCCCGTCCCGGGTGCCGAGCATCGCGCTCAGCGCCGCGGCCAGGAAACCGACGCACAGAACTCCGCGCGGCCGGCTGGTGGTGGCCGCCAGCGCGGGTCCGGCCGCCAACAGCGGCAGCCAGATCACCCCCGCCCCGCCGGCCAGGTCGACGAGCACGATGGCGGCGACGATCAGTAAAGGCAGCACGGGGGTGCCGAAGGCGAGGTGGGCGGCGCGCTTGCGGACCGCCGCCCAGGAACGGACGCTTCGGTTCCCGAACGTCCGTTTGGGCCAGTGCTCGCTACCGTGCTCTCGGGCATGACTCATGCTGGTCCGCAGTCCTCACCTGGGTTCATCCCTGAAATGTCCGATTGGTCTAGGAAAGACGTTCGAGGCGTGATCCACAAGAACGGAGATTTCAGATAGTGAGCGACAGGCTTCTGGTCACCCGGTTCGCGGTCGGGATCAGCCGGGTCAGGACCTCGTCGAGCCGGGACAGCCGCTCGGCGGGGAGCGAGACGCCGAGCGAGCCGAGCGTGTCCCCGCTGTAGACGGGCACGGCGACGCAGACCGTGCCGAGAGCGTACTCCTCCAGGTCCGTGACGGCCGGGGCCATCGGCGGCGAGGCCAGGCTCCGCAGCAGTTCCCGTCGGCTGGTGATGGTCCGCGGGGTGAGGTCGGCGAGGGCGTGCCGGGCGAGGTAGTCGTTGCGGGACTCCTCGTCCAGTTCCCGCAGGACGCATTTGCCCAGCGCGGTGGCGTGCCCGGCGTCCTCGAACCCGACCCACAGGTCGACCCGGGGCGCCCGGGGCCCGTCGACTATCTCGGCGACCCTGATCTCGCCCTGCTCGTAGAAGGTGAGGTAGGCCGCCGAGGCGAGTTCGTCACGCAGAGCGGCGAGTGTGGGACGGATCCGGCTGAGCCGCGTCTGGCCGCGGCCCTGGCTCTGCAGCGTCTGCATCTTGTCACCCAGGATGAAGCCACCGTCGTCAAGTTTGCGTATGTATCCGTCGTGGACGAGGGTCCGCAGCAGGTGGTAGGCGGTGGCCAGCGGCAGCTCGGTCTCGCGTGCCAGCTGTTTGGCGGGCGCGCCGTTCTCGTGCGCGCTCACCGCCTCCAGCAGGCGGAAGGCCCGCTGGACGGAGGTGATGAGCGTGGGTCCGTCGCGAGCTCCCATGCCACCAGCGTGCGCCGAGCTCACGAGACAGGCAAGGCGTCACCGGACACCCGGCCCGCGGCCGAAGCCCATGACCCGCTGGACGCGAGGGGCGCCCGGTCATGTTCGGCAGGCGGGTTTCTCCCAGACCGAGACATGCCGACGGCTCTCGCTCGTGAAGGCTTCCCCCGTCCATCCGTCCCACCGCTCGCGCAGTCGCAGCCCGGCGAGCTGAGCCATCAGATCGAGTTCCGACGGCCAGACGTACCGGAAGGGAATCGACCGGTACTCACCGCGACCGTCCACGACCTCGACGTAGTTCGAGCTCGTCGCCTGGGTGGCGACGTCGTAGATGTCGAAGGCCCATCGCGTCGGGCTCACGTGGTACGGCACGACGTTCTGCCCGGCCGGAAGCCTTCGCAGTTCCGGGACTATGACATCGATGACGAAGCAGCCCCCGGGCTCCAGGTGAGCCGCCGCGTTGCGGAAGCAGGCCACCTGCTCGGCCTGCGTCGTCAGATTCATGATCGTGTTGTAGAGCAGGTAGACGACGGAGAACGTCCCGTCCACCCTCGTCGTGGCGAAGTCACCGATCGTGACGCCGATCGCGTCACCGCCGGGCTTGGCCCGCAACCGGGCGACCATCGCTCGTGACAGGTCGATGCCGTGGACCTCGACCGCGCGCCGTGCCAACGGCAACGCGATACGACCCGTCCCGATGCCCAGCTCGAGCGCCCGGCCGCCTCCGGTCAGACCCGCCAGGAAACCGACGGTCGCGTCGATGACGTCCGGCTCGAACATCTCCCCCGACGAATCGTCGTACACCGCCGCGACACGCTCGCCGAAGTGACCGTCCCTGTTGTCCATCACCGGACCGTACCGAGGACGTCCGTCACGGCGCACGCCGATTTCGCGGGCTTCCGGCACCCTCGTCGGCAGGCGCCGTTCGCTCCGCCGTCCCGGGCTCCGGGATGGTCGCCGCCGCTTCTTCCCGGCCTCGGCCACGGTTCCACCGATCCCTGCGGCTGCCGGCGGGGCGGTCACGGCAGGAATGTCCCGGGCGGAACGTCCGGAAGGACGCCCCGTCCGGGACGGGCGGCGGCGGGTTCAGGAGCCTCCGGGCTCGCGCCGGGTGAACCCGGTGCCGCCGAGGCGACCGAGGAGGCCGGCGAGCTGTGCCGTCCCCTCCTCGGTCCACTCCGGTTCGGCGAAGATCTCTCCGGCGACGTGCTCGGCGGTGACGAGCATGTCCGCCAGCCGCTCCCGGCCGGTCTCCGTCAGCGCCGCATAGGCCACCCGCGCGTCACGGGCGTCCGCGTCGCGTCTGACGAGCCCGATGCGTTCCAGGGGGACGAGGCCCCGGGTGACGCCGGAGGCCGTCAGCCCCAACGCCTCCGCCAGGTCCACCCGGCGCATGCGGTCGCCCGGGGCCTGGGACAGCCGCAGCATCAGCGTGAAGTCGGCCAGGCTCACCCCGTGCAGTCCGCCGAGGCTCGCGTCGAACCGCTTCACCAGGGCGGCCTGCGCCCTCACCAGCCGCAGTGCCGCGTCCAGGCCTCTGCTCATTGACACCTCCTTGACTACTCAAGCATATCTGCAGCACACATCCCCCTTGCACTCCGAGGAGTCAGGGGGTGTTCTGCGCCATGGCCCGCCGCTGCCGCTTGCCGAGCGGCGCGAGGGAGAGGTCCTCACCCTGGGACTTGAGCCTCTTGAAGCCGTATCCGCGCTCGTTCAGCCAGGCTGTCGCGGCGGATTCGGCCCGTTCGAGCGCCTCCAGGATGTCCTCCTCCGCTTCTCCCGAGTCCAGGAAGCGGAAGGTGAAGGCCGGCCGGGCGGCCACGTCGTAGCTGAGGTGCCCCTCGGGGGTGAAGGCCGCCTGCAGGACGTCGTGTTCCGACGCGTGCTCCAGAAGTTCGGCACGCTGGTCGGGGCTGAGTCCGTCGAAGACACCGCGAACGGTGATACGGAAAGTGCGAGTGGTCATCGGGCGAGCCTAACCAACGGATCGGCCCTGCTCCACCGCGTTTGCGGCACGCTCGCGCCGGCACGCACCGCGGGTGAGCGGACCGGGGCGGGGTGACCGCACCCGGTCCTCACACCTCGACCGGAACCCTCAGTGGTTTTGGTGATGGCGGCAGTCCCAGTGGCCCTTGACCCACACGTGGTCCCAGTGGCCGGGAACGTAGACCCACTTCTGCATCCAGCCGTGGGTGTGATGGCCGTGGTGCCAGGAGTCCTGGTGGACCCACTTCTTGACCCAGTGTCCGGGCACCCACTTCTTCACCCAGTGGCCCTTCTTCCACTCGCAGCGGTCGTGGTGACCGTGGTGGGCGGGCGCCGTCGCCGAAGGCGTGGGCGACGGTGCCGGGGTCGCGGCAGCGGAACCGGCCATGCCCAGCGCGGCCCCTCCGGCCAGCAGGCCTGTCGCGGCCACACCGGCGAGCAGCCGCCGGGGGCTGATGTGTGTGGTCATCGGACTCACCTCCCTCGAAATGCTGTGGACGTGCACAACGGGGGCGATGTCCGGGAAGTCCGCGCCGAAGCTGACGGTACGTTTCCGGGCCCTCGATGTGCGGGACATAAGCCATTCGGAGCAACGAAAGGTACGTATGAGGATAGACCCATGTAAGTTTTTGGTTCGAGTTTTCGGAGGGGGATCGGACGGGCCGCTTCCCCGGCCGCTCGCAGTCATCCGCGGGCCCGGCGGCCACGAATACACGGTGAAGAGCCCCCTCCCCCTCGAGGCCGGTCGGCGAACGGCCCCGCCGCGCTGCGAAGGAGACGGCCGCGCCGGAGAGTCGAACCAGTCGGGCCGGTCGGGCCGGGCGAGAAGGAAGCAACGGACGGATTCTGTGAGCGATGCCCAAGACCGGCCAGGACGGACACGGTTCGCGACGGCACCCATCGGCGGAGACCTGGCTGGACGCCCGGCTCGAGCGCGCCGCGCAGGGCGACCAGGACGCGTTCGCCGACGTGTACGACACCCTCGCGCGGCCGGTCAAGGGCCTGATCTGCCGCGTACTGCGGGACGAGGCACAGGCCGAGGAGGTGACACAGGACGTGATGGTGGAGATCTGGCGGACGGCTGACCGCTATCGCCCCGAGCTCGGCAGCGCCCGGGGATGGGTCCTGACCCTCGCGCACCGGCGGGCCGTCGACCGGGTCCGGCACGTCCAGGCCAGTACGGAGCGGGAGCGGCGCAGCGCCCTGCTCGCGGAGGACCGCCCCTTCGACGAGGTCGCCGAAGCAGTGGAGCGGCACGAGGACCACGACCGGGTGCAGCGCTGCCTCGCCGAGTTGCAGCGGCATCAACGCGTACCGCTGGTGCTCGCCTACTACCAGGGCATGACCTATCTCGAGGTCGCCGCCTGCCTGGCCACGCCGGCCGGCACCGTGAAGTCCAGGATGCGCTCCGGGCTGCGTCTGCTCCGCAGATGTCTGGAGGCCGGCAGATGACGGCCGCCGAAGACCCGCACCAGCTCATCGGCGCGTACGTCCTGCACGCCCTGCCGGCGTCCGAGGAAGCCTCGTTCGAGAACCATCTGGCCGGCTGCCCCGCGTGCCGGGACGAGGTGGCGGAGCTGACCGGGGTCACGCTGCGACTCGCCTCGGCCCAGGACGCGACCCCCTCCCCCGAACTGCGCCGCCAGGTCCTCGAACAGATCGCCCGCACGCGCCAGGAGCGTCTCCCGCGCACCCTTCCGGTCCGCCGGCGGGCACTGCGGGCGGCCCTGGCCGCATGCCTGGCCCTCGCGGCCGCGCTCGGCGGAATCGCCGTCTGGCAGCACACCCGGGCGGACGAGGCGCACGCCGAGGTCACCGCCGGAAAGGCACAGGCCTCTGCTCTCGCCGACCTCCTGACGGCCCGGGACGCCACGATCAGCACGCGCAGACTGAGCGGCGGGGCCGACATCAGCGTGGTCTCCTCCCGCTCCCAGGGACGGGCGGCCTTCATCGCCTCGGACCTGCCCCGCCTCGAGAACGACCAGGTCTACGAACTCTGGTACGCCGCGAAGTCCGGTGACCTGCGCCCGGCGGGCCTGCTCCCGGGCTCCGGCGGCGGGCACGCCCAACTGCTCCACGGCTCCCTGGGGGACGTCAGCGCCGTAGGCATCACGGCCGAACCGGCGGGCGGATCACGGCAGCCCACGAGCGAGCCGCTCGGCATCGTCACGGTGCCCGCCTGACGTGCCCGGATCCGCTCCGGCCCTCTCGGGGACGACCATTCCCCACAGCGTCAGAACGTCATCGTCCAGGACGATGTAGCGACAAAACACGATAGTTAACTTTTGATGCAAATTGCTCTTGATCATCCTATGCTGAGGTGAGGGAGGGCTCGGGCGGCGGTCAACAGCCGGTCCTGGACCGGCGGGAAGCGGGCTTCCATGACTGAGCGGTTCAGAAGGTCGGGGCTGATCGGCGAGCTGTCCGGTGAGTTCCTCGGCACGATGATTCTCATCCTCTTCGGGTGCGGCGTGGTGGCGCAGGTGGTCGCCGGCGGAGCACTCACGACGCCGCCGGGCGGTCTGGGAAACCACGACAGCATCGCCTGGGCCTGGGGTATCGGCGTGACCATGGGCGTCTACGTCGCGGCACGGCTGAGCGGCGCCCACCTCAACCCCGCGGTGACCGTGGCCCTCGCCACGTTCAGGGGATTCCCGTGGCGCAAGGTGGCTCCCTACGTGGTGGCCCAGGCCGTCGGCGCCTTCGTGGCCGCGCTGATCGTGCGCTGGAACTACACGGAAGCCCTGGCGAAGGTCGACCCCGGACACACCATCAAGACCCAGGGCGTGTTCTCCACGCTGCCCGCCAACGGCAATCCGAACCTGCCGGTCCACGAGTGGGGCGCGTTCCGCGACCAGATCATCGGCACCGCCATCCTGCTGCTGGTGATCATGGCGGTCACCGACCTGCTCAACACCCCGCCCGGCGCGAACCTGGGCCCGTTCATCATCGGCCTGCTCGTCGTGGGCATCGGCATGGCGTGGGGCACCCTCGCCGGCTACGCGATCAACCCGGCACGTGACTTCGGACCGCGCCTGGCCAGCTTCCTCACGGGATACGGAGGGGCATGGCGAGATCAGTACGGCAACTTCTACTTCTGGGTGCCGATCCTCGGTCCGCTGATCGGCGGCGTGCTCGGCGCCGGCATGTACAAGCTCTTCATCGGCCGGTTCCTGCCGATGGCGGAGCCCGAGCCACCGGGACAGATCCCGGTTCCCCAGGACTGACACCCGCAACAGAGGCGGCGACCCATGGCTGACTTCGTGGGCGCGGTGGACCAGGGGACCACCAGCACCCGATTCATGATCTTCGACCACGCGGGCAACGAGGTGGCGAAGCATCAAATGGAACACTCCCAGATCCTTCCGCGCTCCGGATGGGTCGAGCACGACCCGGTGGAGATCTGGGAACGCACCAACTCGGTGATCCAGAACGCCCTGCGGCACAAGAACCTGACCGCGGAGGACCTGGTGGCGATCGGGATCACCAACCAGCGGGAGACCACCGTCGTGTGGGACCCGCGCAACGGCCGTCCCTACTACAACGCCATCGTCTGGCAGGACACCCGGACCGACTCCATCGCCGCGGCCCTGGAGCGTTCCGGCCGGGGCGACGTCATCCGCCGCAAGGCGGGACTGCCGCCCGCGACCTACTTCTCCGGCGGCAAGATCCAGTGGATCCTGGAGAACGTCGACGGGGTCCGCGAAGCGGCGGAAGCGGGCCACGCCCTGTTCGGCAACACGGACGCCTGGGTCCTGTGGAACCTCACCGGCGGCCCCGACGGCGGCATCCACGCCACCGACGTGACCAACGCCAGCCGCACCATGCTGATGGACCTCGAGACCCTCGACTGGGACGACGAACTGCTGGGCTTCTTCGGTGTGCCGAGGGCCATGCTGCCCAGCATCAACTCCTCGTCCGACCGCGAGGCGTACGGCACGACGCGCATGTCCAGGCCGCTGCGCGCCCCCATCCCCATCACCGGCGTGCTCGGCGACCAGCAGGCGGCCACCGTCGGACAGGTCTGCTACGCGCCCGGCGAGGCCAAGAACACGTACGGCACCGGCAACTTCCTGGTCCTCAACACCGGTACGGAGCCGGTCCGTTCGCGGCACGGCCTGCTGACCACCGTCGCCTACCGGTTCGGCGGCGATCCGGCCGTCTACGCGCTGGAGGGCTCCATCGCGGTCACCGGATCCGCGATCCAGTGGCTGCGCGACCAGATGAAGATCGTCACGGACGCGGCGGACAGCGAGACGCTGGCCCGCACCGTGGAGGACAACGGCGGGATGTACTTCGTCCCGGCGTTCTCGGGCCTGTTCGCCCCGTACTGGCGCTCCGACGCCCGCGGCGCGATCGTCGGGCTCGCCCGGTACAACAGCAACGCCCACCTGGCCCGGGCGACGCTGGAGGCCATCTGCTACCAGAGCCGCGATGTCGTCGAGGCGATGGAGCAGGACTCCGGAGTCCATCTGGACGTGCTCAAGGTCGACGGCGGTGTGACCGCCAACGAGCTGTGCATGCAGATCCAGGCCGACGTCCTCGGTGTGCCCGTCAGCCGTCCCGGCATCGCCGAGACCACCGCGCTCGGTGCCTCGTACGCGGCGGGACTGGCCACCGGCTTCTGGCAGGACACCGACGAACTGCGCACCCACTGGCAGGAGTCCAGGCGCTGGGAGCCCCAGTGGTCCGAGGACCGGAGGCGACAGGGGTACGCGGACTGGAAGAAGGCCGTGGAGCGCACACTCGACTGGGCGAAAGTGGAATAGGAGGGCGCGTCGGCCACGCCGGTGGCCGGCGGTGTCCCGTTCGGCCCCGGACCCATGGCGCGTCCGGGGCCGAAGCCTCCAGGGCTCATGCCCGTGTGCGGTCGTCAACCCCTCCGGTCCCGCTGCGGACCGCTGCCTTCCAGGCGTTTCCCGGAGCCCGTGCCACCGGCGGCCCGTCGTCGCGTCCCTCCGGGCCACGCACCGAATGATCACCCCCGGTCACGCGCCCACCGGCTCCGCTTCTCTATGCTCGGAGGCGAACCTTCGCATCACATGAGGAGCAGAGCAATGAGCGAGAACGTCTACTTCGAGGTCACCGCCGACGGCGAGCCGCTGGGCCGCATCGTGTTCAAGCTTTACGACGACGTCGTGCCGAAGACCGCGCAGAACTTCCGTGAGCTCGCCACCGGCAAACACGGTTTCGGTTACGCGGACTCGCCGTTCCATCGGGTCATCCCGGGCTTCATGCTCCAGGGCGGCGACTTCACGCGGCAGAACGGCACCGGCGGCAAGAGCATCTACGGCGAGAAGTTCGCCGACGAGAACTTCAAGCTCAAGCACACCAAGCCGGGTCTGCTGTCCATGGCCAACGCGGGCCCGAACACCAACGGCTCGCAGTTCTTCATCACCACCGTCGTCACCAACTGGCTGGACGGCAAGCACGTCGTCTTCGGTGAGGTCGTCGAGGGCATGGACGTCGTGAAGGCGATCGAGGCGCTCGGCAGCGATTCCGGCAGGACCTCCAAGAAGATCGTCGTCTCCGAGAGCGGCACCGTCTGACCGGTCCGGCAGCCCGTCCGGGATCCGTTCCGCGGACACATGCCGACGGGGGCGGCGGACGACGCGTCCGCCGCCCCCGCTCCCGTCCACCGGTCCGCCGCCCCCGCGGGACGGCCCGCCGCACAGGACTCCGCGGCCACCGGAACCGATCGTGCCCCACACGTCGCGCCGCCTCGAAAGAGTTCGGCCGGATTCATGGCCGGATCCCGTCCCGAGGGGACCGGCCCGCCCACGAGGGGTAGTCCTCCCCGAACGCGCCCAGGCGCGCGAGGGTTGGGGGGCCCGAGTGGGGTGGAGGGGGCGGACAGCGGAAAAACGCCTGTCCGGACGCGCGCGGCGGCGGTCGGCCGTCCGCCGGTTGCGTGCGGAAGGAGCCTACGGCCCCGCACTTCGTGATGTACTGCCCGCCCTCACGGCGGTGGTCGTCGTCCTCTGCGCGGTCGTCGCCGGTCTTGCCGTCGGTTACCGCGTGGCCGGGATCGGCGTACCCCTCGGTGCCCTGGCCGTCGTGGCCGTCACCACCCCCGCCGCGATGCGGCGGTACCGTCCGCGAGCCCGCCGCCGCCTCGGCTTCTACACACCCGGGGAACTCGCGGAGCTGGACACGCAGGGACTGGCCCTGGCCGTCTCGCGGATGCTGCGCCGGGACGGCTGGCGCGTGCTCCCGCCGCGCAGGAGCGAGGCCCGCGTCCGGGTCCGCGCGCGGGACGGCCACGGGCGACGTCTGGAAGTCGCCTTCCGGCCCGTGGCCGAGCCGCTGCCCGACGAGGACACGCCCTCGCGTCCGGGACGTCCGGGCGGCCCCGGCCCGCCGCTGCGTCTCGTGGTGCACCGCGGAGCGTTCACCCGGCGTGACGTCCAGTGGGCGCGGCGCCAGGGCGGTGTGCGTCTGATCGACGGTTCGTGCCTGCGGCGCTGGGCGCACGGAACACCGCTGAACGAACTGAGCGACTCCTCCTGAGCCCGCACCGACCGCTCCCACGACGCCCGCCGTCCCGTGCCGACGACACCCGCCGTCCCACGCCGAATCCCCCTGCCGCCGCTCTCCCGGACCGACTCGCCGACCCGCACCTGCGCCCCCGGAACCCCGCCTCACGGTGGGACCGGCGCCCGGTGCGCGTGCACCGGACGTCCGCGCCGACGACACCCCAGCCCTCACTCCGAGCCCGGGCGCAACAGCGGTTTCTTCGACAACAGACGAGGTCAGGGGCGTGGACGCACTCCGACCAGGTAGTTGAAGGAAAGCCCTTCGCACGGGCCGAGGAGCCGCATAGCGTGCGAGGACCCGAGCCGTCCCCACCGTCCGGCAGTCCGTGTACGCCGGGCCCGCAGCCCACCAGGAGACCGGCATGCCGCACGACAGCTCCGCCCCACGGCCCGCGCGACCGCCACGGGGACACCCCAGCTCCTTCGCCCACCACGTCCCGGACCCGGCCGCGGCGGAACCCTTACGCGGCGGGGCAGCACCCCGCGCCTGGACCGGGCACCACCGCGATCTGCGCATCCTGCGGCGCGCCTACCGCCGGCAGCGGCGCGTCACCACCTTCGCGGTGCTCGGCTGCTTCACCCTCTTCCTCGGCCTCTGCGCCGGCTGCCCCTCCCTGATGGACCGGCCCGTCACCGGTGGTCTCTCGACGGGCCTGGTGATCGCCCTCGCCCAGATCCCCGCCACCTGGCTCGCCGTGCTCGTCTACGAGCGCACCGCCCGCCGCCATGTCGATCCCCTCGCCCACCGGGTGAACCGGAGCGTCCCGTGGGCGAGCGGCGAGCAGGGGCGGAAGCGGTGAGCGCCTTCGCCGGCTCCACACAGTCCTGGTCGCTCGTCGCCTTCTCCATCGCCGTCACGGTCACCCTGCTGTTGTGCGTGCTGACCGGCCCCGACAGCGACGATCTCGCCGAGTTCTACACCGGCTACCGATCGCTGTCCCCGCTGCGCAACGGACTCGCCATCGCCGGCGACTACATCTCCGCGGCGACCGTGCTGACCATCGGCGGCGTGATCGCCCTGTGCGGTTTCGACGGTGTCGTCCTGGCGCTGAGCACTCTGCTCTCGCTGCTGGTGCTCATGTTCCTGCTGGCCGAACCCCTGCGGAACACGGGCAGGTTCACCATGGGCGACGTACTGGCCCGCAGGATGCCCGGGCGTGCCGTCCGGATCACCGGGTGCGGTGTCACGATCGCCGCGCTCGTGCCGATGATGCTCGTCCAACTCGCCAGCACAGGACAGCTGTTGGCGTTCATCCTCGGTTTCACGGACAGCTCTCTGAAGACGGGCTGCATCGTGGGAGTCGGCGCCCTGATGATCACGTACGCGGCCATCGGCGGCATGCGGGGGACCGCGCTGATCCAGCTCCTGAAGATGGTCGCGCTCCTCGGTTCCGGGATCGTCGTCTCGGTGCTGATCCTCGGCCGGTTCCACTGGAACCCCGGTGAACTGTTCACCGCTGCCGCGCACCGCAGTGGCGCGCCGGAGGCGTTCCTGCACGGCGGGCTCCAGTTCGCCGGCGGCCCGCATCCCCGGCTCGACATGATCAGTACACAGTTCGCCATCGTGCTCGGCGGTGCCTGCCTGCCGCACGTGACCATGCGGATGTTCACCGCCGGCAACGCCCGCCAGGTGCGGCGTTCGATGTCCTGGGCGGTGTCCTCGGTGGCGTTGTTCATGCTGGTGGCGGGAGTCGTGGCCGTCGGCGCGACGGCGATGATCGGCCGGTCCGGTGTCACCGCCGCCGATCCGCGCGGGCACACCGCCTATCTGCTGGGTTCCCGTGCCGCCTTCGGCCCTGTGGTGTCACGGCCGGAGACCCTCGTGCTCACCACGGTCACCACAGCGATCTTCCTCACCCTGCTCGCCTCGGTCGCCGGCATGACCCTCGCCTGCGCCAACTCTCTGGCCCACGACGTCTTCGCGGACCGCGCCACCGCCATGTCGTCCCAGCGCGAGACCGCCTTCGCCCGCGGCTCGGCCCTGGTCGTCGGCGCGCCGGTGATCGCCCTCGCGGTCCTCGTCCAGGACCGGAGCCTGCAACCGCTCGCCACCATGTCCTTCTGCGTGGGTGCCTCGGCGATCGCCCCCGCCCTGGTCTACAGCCTCTTCTGGCGCCGCTACACACGCGCCGGGCTGCTGAGCACGCTCATCGGCGGCACCCTCGCCGTCCTGGTCCTGATGCCGGGCACCAGACTGGTGTCCGGCTCCCCGACGTCCGCCTTTCCCGCCGCCGACTTCAACTGGTTCCCGTTCACCACCACGGGGCTGGTGTCCATCCCGCTGGGCTTCGCGTTCGGCTGGCTCGGCAGCGTGCTGTCCGGACGCCGCGCGGCGGACCGGGAACGCGGGGTGTACGAGGGCGTCGAGAGCCTGATCCTCGCGGGGCCGCGGCCGAGGGGCGGTGACGGCGGCGGGGAACGGTGACCGCGGCGGGATCGCCACCACCGCCACCGAGGCCCCCGCCCCTCACCGGTTCACGCGCCGCCGACCACGATCTCGCGCTTGAGGATCTTGCCCGTGGGACCCTTGGGCAGTTCGGCCGCGATCTCCACGACACGGGGGTACTTGTACGCCGCGACCCGCTCCTTGGCGTGCGCGCGGATCTCCTCGGCCGTGGCCTCGGCGCCGGGCCTGAGCGTGACGACGGCCGCGACCTCCTCACCGTGCAGGGGGTGCGGCACCCCCACGACGGCGGCCTCGGCGACGGCGGGGTGCTCGTACAGCACCTCCTCGATCTCGCGCGGGTAGACGTTGTAGCCGCCCCGGATGATCATGTCCTTCTTGCGGTCGACGATGAAGTAGAAGCCGTCCTCGTCGACGCGGGCCAGGTCTCCGCTGTGGAACCATCCGTCGCGGATCGCCTCCGCGGTGGCGTCCGGGCGGTTCCAGTACCCGGTCATGACGTTCTCGCCGCGGATGGCGATCTCGCCGACCTCGCCCGGCGCGGCCACGCCGCCGTCCTCGGCGACGAGCCGCATCTCGACCCCGCGGATGGGCACGCCGATCGAGCCCGCCTTGCGCGGGCGGTCCGGGTGGTTGAACGCGGCGACGGGTGAGGTCTCGGAGAGCCCGTACCCCTCGAGGACGGCGGCGCCGAAGCGCCGCTCGAATCCGTGCAGGACCTCGACCGGAAGCGCGGCCCCGCCCGAGACGGCCAGGCGCACCAGGCCGGCGTCGAAGCCGTCGGGGAGGTCGGCGTGCAGCAGCGCCGCGTACATGGTCGGCACGCCGAGGAAGACGGTGACCTTGTCCCGGGCGATGATCTCCAGGGCGCTGCGCGGGTCGAACCGGGGCAGCAGGGTCAGCGTTGCTCCGGTCGCGACGGCCACGTTGAGCGCGCAGGTCTGGCCGAAGGCGTGGAAGAGGGGCAGACCGCCGAAGAGAACGTCCTCGGGTCCGACCTGGAGGAGGGTCTCGGCCGTGGTGAGGGTGTTGCGGGCCAGGTTCCGGTGGGACAGTTCGGCGCCCTTGGGCGTTCCGGTGGTGCCCGAGGTGTAGAGGATCAGGGCAGGATCGTCGTCGGCCCGGTCCGGGGTGTCGCGCAGGGGTTCGTGGCCGCGCAGCAGGGCGTCGAAGGTCTCGGGATCGGTCACCAGGCAATCGGTGCCCGTCTCGGCGGCGGCCTTCGTCACCTCCTCGGCGAACAGCGGGAAGACCAGTGCGGCACGCGCTCCGCAGTCGCGCAGGGTGAAGGCGACCTCGCGGGCCTTGAGCAGCGGGTTCATCGGGACGACGACACCGCCGGCCCGCAGGATGCCGTAGTAGAGGACCGGGAACAGCGGGACGTTGGGCATGGTCAGCGCGACGCGGTCGCCCGGCGTCACGCCGCGGTCCCGCAGCAGCGCGGCCACCCGGGCACTGGCGTCGTCGAGTTCGGCGTAGGTGAGCGTGCTGTCGTCGTGGCGGACGGCGACGCGCTCGCCGTGAGCCGCGGCGGTGGCGGCCAGAAGGGTGACGAGGTTGGTCATGCCGGGAATCTCCTTGAATTCGTCGCGCGGGGCGCGGCGGTGGCGCGCGGTCGGATCACATCGCGAAGAGTGACCCAGGGGTGTGCGTCCTGGCTACCCGCTTCCTGGACGAAAGCCAGCCACAGGCGCAGCAGGTGGCGTGCGTGTTCCGGCGGCCGAGGGTCCTCGAACGCCGAACGGGCGTGCATCACCCGGTGGGTGTTGATCAGCAGCAGGTCCCCGGCCCGGAGGTCGAGGTCGAGCCGGTACTCCGGGGAGGCGGCCACGGAGTCGACGAGGTCGAAGAGCTCCCGGTCCGCCGGCTCCAGGCGGGGCACCTGGGGGAAGCGCTGGGCGGATTCGAGATAGCACCGGTTGTACCGCATGCTCAGCGCGCCGGCGAGGCCGCCGTGGCGGGTGACCAGCGGGGCGGTCGTACAGGGAGGCTCACCGGGGGCGTGTTCGTCGCGGCGGTCGAAGTGGTACGAGCGGTACAGGCGCCCGGCGAGATCGGGTCGCAGGTCCAGTACCGCGTTGTGGACCGCGGCCGAGCTGACCAGCGAGACGCGTCCGCCGGTGCGGGACGTGCGCAGCGGCATCAGGGCGAGGAGATCGGTGGGGTCGGTGTGGAAGGGCAGGGCCTCCCGGGTCTGGTAGCCGCGGGCGGCGGGGTCGCCCAGACTGCGGCCGGTGTCCCGGACGTGGCCGAGGACGACTCCGTCGGCGTTCTGCGGCACGGGGTGCCCCAGGTGTCGGCCGATCCCCCAGAACACGGTGCTCGCGGCCGTCTCGCCGAGCCTGTCGACGGGAAGGCCCCGGACGACCGCGAACCCGCGTCCGTGTTCGAGGACACCGGACAGGCGCGCCAGGTCGGCGGCGAGGCCGGGGAGCGGGAAGTCGGCGGCCGTCAGCCTGAGCAGGGTGAGATCCCGTCTGCGCGTCTCCCGCAGGGCGGAGTCGATCTCGGCGAGCCGGGTCCCGGACAGGTGCAGCTGCCACTGCTCCGGGTGGACGAGCTCCGGGCCCTTCCACACCGAGGGGCCCGAGCAGGGCGTGGGCATGGCGGGTGCCTGGTCCGCGCCCGGGGAGGGCGTGGGCGGTAGCGCGCCCGGGGAGGGCGTGGGCGCGGACGGTACCTGGTCCGTGCCCGGCCAGGGAGCGGGCGGTGCCTGGTCCGCCTCCGACGTTCCTGTCATGTTCGCCTCCAATCCGTCGCATGTTCACCCTCGGCAGGGCGGTCACCCCGGAGCTGACCCTGCCGGTGAACGGCGTCATGCTAGGTTCCTCGACCACCGCCGCGCTTGTCGTGACGGGACAGGAGACTTGGCTTTTCGGGACATCCCTGGAGCGCGCCCATGAGACCGCTGGTCCGCACCGCCGCCCTGAGCGGCTATGTCGAGCTGTGCCGCTCCCTCGGGATCGATCCGCAGGCACTGCTGAAGCGGGTGGGTCTGGACACCGCCGCCCTCACCGTCCAGGACCGGTGGATCTCCGGCACCGCGGCCGTCCAGGTGCTGGAACTGTCGGCGGCCGAGTCCGGTCACGAGGACTTCGGGGTACGGCTCGCGGAGTTCCGCCGCTTCTCCACGCTCGGCCCCATCAGCCTGGTCGTCCGCGAGGAACCGGACGTACGCAGCGCGCTGGAAATGCTGATCCGCCACCAGTACATGTACAACGAGGTGCTGCACACCCGGCTGTCCGAGGGGGACGGACTGGCGACACTGAAGGTGGATCTGCGGCTCGGCGAGGCGATGGAGTCCCGGCAGGCCACGGAACTGGCCGTCGCCGCGTACCACCGCATCCTGAGCGATTTCCTGCACGCCCGCTGGCAGCCGCTGTCCGTCTGGTTCCGGCACTCCGCGCCGGCGGACACCTCGGCGCACCAGCACGCGTTCGGGCCGATCGTGGAGTTCGACCGCGAGCTCGACGGGATCGTCTTCTACGCCGACGACCTGGACGCGCCCAACGCCATGGCGGACCCGCTGATGCGCGAGTACGCCCGCCAGTACTTCGACGCGATCGCCGTCCCGAAGGACACCACCGCCGCGGACCGGGTGCGCGAACTGATCGAGGTCCTGCTGCCGACCGGGCGTTGCTCGATCGAACAGGTGGCACGCAGCCTCGGCGTCGACCGGCGCACCGTCCACCGCCATCTGGCCGCGTCGGGCGAGACGTTCTCCTCGCTCCTCAACGTCACCCGCCGCCATCTCGCGGAGCAGTTCGTCGCGAATCCCCGGCGGCCACTGACGGAGATCTCCGACCTGCTGGGGTTCTCGTCGCTGAGCGGGTTCTCCCGGTGGTTCCGCGAACAGTTCGGGTGCAGCCCGAGAGCGTGGCGCGGCAGCAGGACCCCTTAGCAACTCCCCTTCTGCGACTGGAGTGACGGGTGGGGCCCGCACCTCGGCCGTGCGCCGTGTCCGTCGGCGCTCCGCAGCAACGATGTCCCCAAATGACAAATCATCTGTCCCCTGATGGCAAGCACGTCCCTGGACTCGGCCCTACCTTTGCACCACCGCACAGAAGACGCGGTCGGCCGTCGGAGGGAGCCACTACTCCCCCTGGCTCCCTCCGGACCGGCCGATCGCAGTGGGCCTGCTCGCGCCCGCTGTCACCGGTGACCCGCATCGATCCCGCCGGACATCCCGAGGCCCGCGCCGCACGCGGCGACGCCCCCGGCACGTGATCACAGATCCGACGAAGGAGACGGACCGTGCACTTCCACGACGACTCGCTCTTCCCCGAGAACCAGGAAAAACTCGTCATCCAGGCCGCTCCCTACGGCCCCGAATGGCTTCCCGGCGACGCCGACGACCTTCCCCTGACGATGGACGAGCACGTACAGGCGGCCGTCGACTGCTACAACGCCGGTGCCACCGTTCTCCACATCCACGTACGCGAGCTCGACGGCAAGGGCTCCAAGCGGCTGTCCATGTTCAACGAGCTGATAGGACGGCTGCGCGAGGCCGTGCCGGACATGGTCCTGCAGATCGGCGGGTCGATCTCCTTCGCCCCCGAGGGCGAGGGCTCGGAAGCCAAGTGGCTCGACTTCGACAGCCGTCACATGCTCGCCGACCTGGACCCGAAGCCGGACCAGGTCACCATCGCGATCAACACCAGCCAGATGAACATCGTCGAGATCATGACCGACGACGACCTGGAGGGCACCTCGATCGCCAAGCCGGACTACTACAAGGCGTACCGGGACATGTACCTGGAGGCCGGTCCGGACTTCTACCTGGAGCACCTCAAGCGGCTCGGCGCGAGCGGGATCCAGCCGCACTTCCAGCTCGCCACCCTCGCCCAGCTCGAAACCGTGGAGCGACTCATCCGGTCCGGTGTCTACTCCGGCCCGCTGGTCCTCAACTACGTGGCGATCGGCGGCGGTTTCGCGGGCCGGCACCCCGCCGACCTCATCGAGTTCGTCCGTCGCGTGCCCGACGGCGCCGTCCTCACCATCGAGAGCTCCATGCGTGCCGTGGCGCCCATGAACGCGATCGGCATCGCGCTCGGTGTGCACGTCCGGGTGGGCAACGAGGACAACCTGTGGCGGCGCAAGGGCGAGCGCATGTCCAGCGTCGAGCAGGTCGAGCAGATGGTGCAGATCTCCCAGGCGCTCGGCCGTGACATCGCCACCGGCGCGGAGGCCCGGAAGATCTACAAGATCGGCGAGACCTACTCGAGCACCGACGAGACGCTGGCCCAGCTCGGCATGGTGCCCAACCGCCGTCCCGGACAGCGCGGTTTCATGCTCCGCGACGCCTGATCCGACGGTCCCGCCATCACGCCGGGACCGCCCGGCGGGGCGCGGACCGCGGCAGGGCCCGCCCTGCCGCCGGGCGGACAGCCGGTACGGCCCGACCGCCCGTAACCCACGTGACCGCGACCCGACCCGGGCCGCACCCGCACCTGGCCGGCCCGAACCGCAGCCAGGACCGGGCCCGGCGCGGGGACCTCACCCGTCACGCCACGGGGCCGCCGGGGCCAGACCCCCCGGCTCCGGCGGCCCCTTCCTCTCCCCATCCACCCGACACCAACAACGGAGCGCCCCCGTGGCCCACGCCATTCGATTCAAGGAGACCGGCGGTCCCGAGGTCCTGCGCTGGGAGGAGGTCGTCGTCGGCGACCCCGGGCCCGGCGAGGTCCGGATCCGTCACCACGCCGTCGGACTCAACTTCGCCGACACCTACTTCCGCACCGGGCTCTACCCCGCGCCGCTGCCCGCCGGTCTCGGCGTCGAGGCGGCGGGCGTGATCGAGGCGGTCGGCGAGGGCGTCACCGGGTTCGCCGAGGGCGACCGGGTCACGTACACCGGAAGCCCGCTCGGCGCGTACAGCACGGAGCGGGTCATGCCCACCGGCTCCCTGATCCACCTGCCGGACGGCATCTCCTTCGAGACCGCCGCCGCGATGACCATGCGCGGTCTGACCTCCGCGTATCTGCTCCGCAGGATCCACCCCCTCAAGGAGGGTGACACGGTCCTGCTCACGGCGGCGGCGGGCGGCGTCGGCCTCATCGTCTGCCAGTGGGCCAAGCTCCTCGGACTGAACGTCATCGGCACCGTCTCCACCGAGGAGAAGGCCGAACTGGCCCGGGCGCACGGCTGCGACCACGTCATCCACTACCGGCGCGAGAACGTGGCCGAGCGGGTGCGCGAACTCACCGACGGCGCCGGCGTTCCGGTCGCCTTCGACAGCGTCGGCAAGAGCACGTACGCCTCCTCGCTCGCCTCGCTGCGCCGCCGCGGACTGCTCGTCTGCTTCGGCACCGCCTCCGGCCCCGTCCCGCCCATCGACGCCATGCAACTCGCCGTCCAGGGCTCCCTGTTCGTCACCCGGCCCGCGCTCGCCGACTACATCGCGGACCCCGCGGAACGGGCGGAACTCGCGGGCGAACTCTTCGACCACGTCAGCTCGGGCCGCATCACGATCGAGGTCAACCAGCGCTACGCCCTTGAGGACGCCGCCCAGGCGCACCGCGAACTCGAGGCGGGCGGGACCACCGGATCGTCCGTCTTCGTGCTCTGAGCCCACCACTGACCCGCGGTCAACTCCACTGCCACCAGGAGGAAGCACCATGGAACACACGCTCGCTCCCCCCGAGGGCGCGCCGGTCCGCGCCCACCACCGCGGCTCGATCCGGGTCGAACCGCTGACCTGCTCGATCGGCGCGGAACTGTCCGGCGTGAACCTCGGCGACGCCGCACGCGACGACGACCTCTTCCACGAGATCAAGTCCCTGCTGCTCCAGTACAAGGTGCTGTTCCTACGCGACCAGGACTTCACCCGCGCCGAACACGTCGCCTTCGCCGAACGGTTCGGCGCGCTGGAGGACCACCCGGTGGCGGGCAGCGACCCCGAGCACCCGGGTCTGGTGCGGATCTACAAGGACCTGGACAGTCCGGCCGAGCACTACGAGAACGCCCTGCACACGGACGGCACTTGGCGCGAGAACCCGGCGATGGGCGCCGTGCTGCGCTGCATCGAGGGGCCGCCCGTCGGCGGGGACACGATCTGGGTCAACATGGCCGAGGCCTACCGGCGACTGCCCGAGGAGATCCGTGCCAAGATCCGGGGGCTGCGGGCCCGGCACAGCATCGAGGCCACCTTCGGCGCCGTGATGTCCGAGGAGAGGCGGCACGCCCTCAAGGCGCAGTTCCCGGACGCGGAGCACCCGGTGGTGCGCGTCCACCCGGAGACCGGTGAGGAGATCCTCTTCGTCAACGCGTTCACCACCCACTTCGTCAACTACCACACGCCCGAGAACGTCCGGTTCGGGCAGGACTTCGCCCCCGGCGCCGGCCTCCTGCTCAACTACCTGATCGCCCAGGCCGCGATCCCGGAGTACCAGGTGCGCTGGCGCTGGACCCCGAACAGCGTCGCCATCTGGGACAACCGCTCCACCCAGCACTACGCCGTACAGGACTACTGGCCCGCCGTCCGCCGCATGGAGCGCGCGGGAATCGTCGGCGACAGACCGTTCTAACCTCCTTTTTCCAACAGCGCGTGAGGTGATGACAATGGAGTTGCACACCACTGCTGGGCCCCTCTCCGAGACGGACACGACCGCCTCGTCCGGATGGCCCGTGTCCCGCCGCTATGCCTGGGTGGTCTTCGCCCTCAGTTTCGGCCTGCTGCTGTCGGACTACATGTCCCGGCAGGTCCTCAACGCCGTCTTCCCGGACCTCAAGAGCGAGTGGCTGCTCACCGACGCGAAGCTCGGCACCCTCAGCAGCGTCGTCGCCCTCATGGTCGGCCTGCTCACGTTCCCCATGTCCCTGATGGCCGACCGCTGGGGCCGGGTCAAGAGCCTGCTGCTGGCCGCGGTGATGTGGAGCGTGGCGACCCTGGGCTGCGCGGTCTCCGCGAGCTACGACCAGATGCTCGTCGGCCGGCTGTTCGTCGGCATCGGTGAGGCGGCGTACGGAAGCGTCGGCATCGCCGTCGTCCTCAGCATCTTCCCCATAGGCCTGCGCGCCACCCTCTCCGGCGCCTTCATCGCCGGCGGTGCCTTCGGTTCGGTCCTCGGCGTGTCGATCGGTGGCGCCGTCGCCCAACACCTCGGCTGGCGCTGGGCGTTCGGCGCCATGGGCATCTTCGGTCTGGTGCTGGCCGCGGTCTACGGCGTCGTCGTCACCGAGAAGAGACTGAAGCCGGAGGGCGGTTCCGCCGACGGCGAGCCCGAGCCCGGACCCCAGGGACGGCTGCGCGCGCTGCTGCCCCGGCTGTTCTCCTCCGTCTCGGTGGTCAGCGCCTACGTGGGCAGCGGTCTCCAACTGTTCGTCGCCGCCTCCCTGATGGCCTGGCTGCCCAGCTACTTCAACCGCTACTACGACATGCCGACCGCCAAGGCCGGCGCGACCGCCGGAGTCTTCATCCTCGTCATCGGCGTCGGCATGATCGGCGGCGGCATCGTCTCCGACCGCATCAGCCGGGCGTTCCCCATCCGCAAATGGGCCGTCGCCATCGGGTTCAGCATGGGCTCGCTCGTCCTGCTCATGGCCGCCTTCCAGCTGCCGACCGGCCCGCTCCAGCTGGCGGTTCTGGCGGCCGGGGCCCTGCTGGCGGCCGGCACGGCGGGACCCGCGACCGCCATGGTGGCCAACCTGACCCCCGCGTCGATCTCCGCGACGGCCTTCGCCACCCTGACCTTCGCCAACAGCCTGCTCGGACTGGCCCCGGGCCCCGCCGTGACGGGTGCGCTGGCCGACGGCATGGGGCTGCTCGGCGCCCTGCGGATCGTCCCGCTCACGGCGCTCGCCGCCACCCTCGCGTTCCTGGTCGGCCGCCACTTCTACGAGCGTGACCTGCTCCGTCTGACGGGCACCCCCGCCCCGGCGGCGGAGCCCGAGGACGCGGTGGTGACCGCGTGAGCCCCACCGCCGACCCGGTGGTCGTGATCGTGCCGGGACTGCGCGACCACGTGGCCGACCACTGGCAGACCCTGCTGGCGGAGCGGCTGGCCGAGTCCGGCCGCACCGTACGCATCGTCCCCCCGCTCACCGAGGACACGCTGAGCCGCGAGGCCCGCGTGGCGGTGCTCGACAAGGTGGTCTCGGGGGCCGAGGGGCCCGTCGTGCTCGTCGCGCACAGCGCCGGGGTGATCACCACGGTCCACTGGGCCCAGGGAAGCACGGCGCAGGTGCGCGGAGCGCTGCTCGTGACACCGCCGGACTTCGGCACCCCGCTCCCCGAGGGGTATCCGACCCCCGAGGTACTCGGCGAGAACGGCTGGACACCGGTGCCCCGGACCCCGCTGCCCTTCCCCGCCGTCGTCGCCGCCAGCTCGAACGACCCCCTCGGCACCGCCGAGCGGGTGGCCGCGCTGGCCGGCGACTGGGGCGCCGCCCTGGTGGAACTGGGCGAGGTCGGCCATCTCAACCCCGCGTCCGGCTACGGCCCGTGGCCGCGCGCGGAAGAACTGCTCCGCGAAGTCGAAACCGGCTGAACGCCGCGTCCAGCCCAGGAAGGCACCGATGAACACCGACACCGACCTGCTGTGGTCCCCCGGTCGCCGCGAGTTGGAGGACTCCAACGTCGCGGGCTTCATGACCTGGGTGGGCGAAGCACGGGGTCTGCACTTCTCCGACTACGCCGAGCTGTGGCGGTGGAGTTCCACCGACCTCGCGGGATTCTGGTCGGCGGTGTGGGAGTTCTACGGGCTGGACGCGGTCAGCGACTACGACACGGTGCTGGGCGAGGCGTCGATGCCGGGCGCCGACTGGTTTCCCGGCGCCCGGCTGAACTTCGCCGAACGCTGCTTCGCCCGGGCCACGGACGTCCGCCCCGCGCTCGTCACCCTGACCGAGGGCGGCACCCCCGAGGAGACCTCCTGGGAGGAGCTCCGCCGGCAGGTCGCCGACGTGGCGGCGGCACTGCGGGAAATGGGCGTGGAACCCGGCGACTGCGTGGCCGGGTATCTCCCCAACCTCCGCCAGACCGTGGTGGCGCTGCTCGCCACGGCCGCCGTCGGCGCCGTGTGGACGGCCTGCTCCCCGGACTTCGGCACGCCCAGCGTGCTCGCCCGGCTCCGCCAGGCCCGGCCGGTGGTCCTCGTGGCGGCGGACGGATACCGCTACGGCGGCAAGACCTACGACAAACGCCCCGACGTCGCCGAACTCGCGGACGGCCTGCCCACCCTCCGCCACCTCCTCGCCGTCGACAGCCTGTTCCCGGCCCCGGCCGAGCCGTGGTCCGGGCGGACGGACATCCACCAGCACGCCTGGGCCGCGCTGCCCGCGGCGGACGGTCCACTGGAATGCGCCGACGTCCCCTTCGGCCACCCGCTGTGGATCCTGTGGTCCTCGGGGACCACGGGCATCCCGAAGGGCATCGTCCAGAGTCACGGCGGCATCGTGGTCGAACTGCTCAAGGCACTGGGCCTGGGCATCGATCTGCGCCCCGAGGACCGCTACCTCTTCATCACCTCCACCAGCTGGATGGTGTGGAACTTCCTGGTCGGCGGCCTGCTGCACGGCAGCACCGTCGTCCTGTACGACGGCAGCCCGACGTATCCCGCCATCGACGGCGCCTGGCGGATCGCCGAACAGACGGGCGCGACCGTGCTCGGCCTGGGCGCCGCCTATCTCACCGCCGCGGAGAAGGCGGACACCCGGCCGGCGGAGACGTTCGGACTCCGGAATCTGCGGACCGTGCTGCAGACCGGGTCGACCCTGCCGACCGGCACCTGGCACTGGGTCCACGACCGGCTGACGCCCGGCGTACGGCTCCAGTCCATCTGCGGCGGCACGGACGTCTGCTCGGTCCTCGCCGGGAGCACCCCGCTGCTGCCCGTCCGGGCCGGCCGGATCCAGGCCCCCGCCCTCGGCGTCGCCCTGGCCTCCTGGGACCCCGAGGGACGCCCCCTGACGGGCGAACAGGGCGAGCTGGTGGTGACCGCGCCCCTGCCGTCCATGCCGCTGCACTTCGTCGGCGACCCGGACGGCGCCCGCTACCGGGCCAGTTACTTCGACACCTACCCCGGAATCTGGCGGCACGGCGACTGGGTCACCGTCGACGCCGACCTGTCGGTCGTCGTAGCGGGCCGCTCCGACTCCACCCTGAACCGCTCGGGCGTACGCATGGGTTCCGCCGACATCTACGCCGTCGTCGACCAGCTTCCCGGGATCGCCGACAGCCTCGTCATCGGTGTCGAACAGCCCGACGGCGCCTACTTCATGCCGCTGTTCGTCGTGCCCGTCGAGGGCACCGCGTTCGACGACGGACTGCGCCGGCACATCGTCTCGGCCATCAGGAGCCGGCTGTCCCCGCGCCACGTTCCCGACGTGATCGTGCCGGTCCCCGCCGTCCCGCGCACCCTCACCGGCAAGAAGCTCGAAGTCCCGGTCAAGCGGGTCCTCCAGGGCGCTCGCCCCGGTGAGGTCAGCAGCGAGGGGTCCGTCACCCACCCGGAGATGCTGGCGTGGTTCGCGGAGTTCGCCGCACGCGAGGCGCGTCCCGGATCCCGGGCGGACGGGTGAGACGGCGGGCCGTCGGCCGCCGCTCCACGCCCATCGCCCGCTTCACCGCCGAACGACATTCGTGATCACGGGTCGATCAGCGACGATCGATTCCCCACTCCTCGAAGTGCTCATCGGTGCTCCTTCCGTCAGTCCCGAAACAACCCGGCTGCCCACGCCGGAGGGTCCGTAGGGTCCGGGACACCGGCCGGTCGGGAACTCCTCCGTCCGCGCGGTGACCCGAAGGAGACATCGGTATGGCAAATGTGGAGATCTCCCTCAAGGAGACGATGACGTCGATCGAGGGCGCGCTGGGCGTGGCGCTCGTCGACTACACGAGCGGCATGGCCCTCGGCACGCTGGGGGGCGGCAAGGACCTCGACCTGAACGTCGCGGCGGCCGGCAACACCGACGTGGTCCGGGCCAAGGTGCGCACCATGGAACACCTGGGACTCAAGAGCAAGATCGAGGACGTACTCATCACGCTCGAGAAGCAGTACCACCTGATCCGGCCGCTCACCGGCCGTGACGGCAACGGGCTGTTCCTGTACCTCGTGCTCAACAAGGCGACGTCCAACCTGGCCATGGCCCGCCATCAGCTCGCGCGCATCGAAGCCGAACTAGAGGTGTAGACAGCCACGTTCTCCGCGCCTTCGCATGCCCACGACTTGAAGATTTCTTCAATTGGGTACATCCAGATGGAGTCAATCACGTGGGCGTGCGGAGGCGGAGCCGCCAGGATCGGTCTCTCGGGCACCGTCCGCGGCGGGCAGGCGGACAGCCACCGCACCAGCCGGAGAAACAGCCCGTCCCCAGGCGGCAGGGAGCGAACGATTTTGACCAGGCAGGTTCCCCTCTACCAGGCCAAGGCCGAGTTCTTCCGGATGCTCGGACACCCTGTGCGCATCCGCGTCCTGGAACTGCTGCAGAGCGGCCCCGTCTCGGTGCGCGACCTGCTCAGCGAGATCGAGGTCGAACCGTCCAACCTCTCACAGCAGCTCGCCGTGCTGCGCCGCTCGGGGATCGTGGTGTCCATCCGCGAGGGCTCGACCGTCAGCTACGCGCTGGCGGGCGGCGACGTCGCCGAACTGCTGCGCGCCGCCCGCCGCATCCTCACCGAACTGCTCGCCGGACAGACCGAGTTGCTGGCCGAGCTGCGGCAGGCCGACGTCGACACGGGCCTGCCCCCCGGTCCACGCGAACCGGACCTCGTCGTCACCCGGTCCGCGCGGCACTCTCCCGCCGTCCGGGGGCACTGACGCCCTGGCGGCCGTCCCGCGATCACCGCCCGGCGGCCGCCCCCCGGGCAACGACGCGAAGTGTCGGACAGGACCTCGGCAGCCACTGAGCGGGCCGTCAGGCCCAGCCCTTGCGGGCGGCGTGCCAGCCGAGCTGGATACGGCTCTCGGCGCCCGCCCGCGCCATGAGTTCACCGATCCGCCGCTGCACGGTGCGGCGGGAGACGCCGAGGCGTGCGCCGACCGCCTGGTCGGTGAGTCCGGCGAGGACGAGGGCCAGCATCCGGGCGTCGAACTCGTCTATCTCGTCCGGCCGTTGCTCCACGAGCCCGTCTCCCGCCGTGTGGGGCGACAGGGGGTACGCCTGCTCCCAGGCCAGCTCGAAGTAGGCGACGAGGGCGTCCAGCAGTCCTCCGGGGTGCACCAGCACCGAGGCGGCGGCGGTGTTGCGGCCGCTGAACAGGGGCAGCATGGCCAGGTCATGGTCCGCGATCATGATCTTGACCGGCACGGCGTCGGCGACCCCGATCTGCTGTCCGGCCGCCAGTGCCGCGAGTGCCTGGGCGACCACTCCCGGTTCGGTCAGGGCGTCCCGGTGCAGGATCGTCCGGTAGAGCACACCACGGCGGATCCCGGCCCCCTCCGCGGTGTTGTCGTCGCGCGTGACGACGCTCTGTTCGGGCACCATCATCGACCGCACCTCGTGCCGGGCGGACTCCTGGAGCTGCCGGAACCGGTGGCGTACCGCGTCGATGTCGCTGATCACCTCCACCGCACCGCCCTCGGCACCCGTGCGGTGCTGCTCCGCGAGGGTGAGCACCGCGTGCTCCGCGGCGCTCAACTCCTCGCGGCGCCGCCGCAGTTCCCCGCCTAGCGCGACCGCGGGAGGCGCGGCCACGAAGAGGGTGGCCGCGCCCTCGACCGGCTGCGGGACGACGAGGCCGCGCCCGGCCAGGCCGCCGAGGATGTCACGCGTCTCGGACTCGGAACGGCCGCTGTGGACCGCCAGTTCGTGGACGGCCGCCCGTCCACGCGCCACCAGGAGACGGTAGATCTCCTCCTCGGCCGGACCGAGACCGAGCGCGGCGAGCATGGGCCACTCCTTGAAGTCGGCTGGCGGGGCTGGGGCGGGGCCGTCGCGAAGGGACCCGGAACCCGCCCTGGTTCCCCAGGTCTACTTCACTCCCGGGGCCCCTGTCACCTCCGCGTGACGGTGTTGCCCGCATCGCCCGAAGTGCGTGCCCCGACAGGGCCGCCGGGAGGGCATTGTCAGTGGTGGCAGGCAGGATGGCGGGTATGACAACACCTGTTGCAGTGATCGTGGACGCCGTCGCCTACGCGCAGGCGGTCGAGGACGCGTTGAAGGCGTCGGCCGCCTATTACGAGGGCGGCACCTCCGTGCTGGACGACGACGCGTACGACCGGCTGGTGCGGGGCATCGCCGCGTGGGAGGCCGCGCATCCCGATCAGGTGCTGCCCGAGTCGCCGACCGGGAAGGTCGCGGGCGGCGCCGTCGAGGGGGACGTCCCGCACACGGTGCCGATGCTGAGCCTGGACAACGTCTTCTCGCCCGAGGAGTTCACCGCCTGGACGGCGTCGCTGGCCCGGCGCACCGGTCACGAGGTGGAGCGGTACGGCGTCGAGCCGAAGCTCGACGGCCTGGCCATCGCCGCGCGCTACGTCCAGGGCCGGCTCACCCGGCTGATCACGCGCGGGGACGGCACGGCCGGCGAGGACGTGTCGCACGCGATCGGGACGGTCGAAGGCCTTCCGGGCGAGCTCACCGAGCCGCTCACCCTGGAGGTGCGCGGCGAGGTCCTCATGACGACGGCGCAGTTCGAGCACGCCAACGAGGTGCGCACCGCGCACGGCGGGCAGCCGTTCGCGAACCCGCGCAACGCCGCGGCGGGCACGCTGCGCGCCAAGGAGCGCGCCTACACCGTCCCGATGACCTTCTTCGGCTACGGGCTGCTGCCGGTGCCCGGCACCGACGCGGACACCGCCGCCCGACTCGACGAGCTCGCGCACAGCGAACTGATGACGCGGGCCGCCGAGCTGGGGGTGAACACCACGGCGAGCACGGCCGTCCCCGGCATCACGGCGACGAACGCCGAGCAGGTCCTGGCCCGCGTCCAGGAGATCGCGGCGCTGCGCGCCGAGCTGCCGTTCGGGATCGACGGGATCGTCGTCAAGGCCGACCTCGCGGCCGACCAGCGGGCCGCCGGGTCCGGCACACGCGCGCCGCGCTGGGCGATCGCGTACAAGCTCCCGGCCGTCGAGAAGATCACCCGGCTGCTGGCGGTGGAGTGGAACGTCGGCCGCACCGGCATCATCGCCCCGCGCGCCGTGCTGGAACCGGTCGAGATCGACGGCTCGACCATCACGTACGCCACCCTCCACAACCCGGCCGACATCACGCGTCGCGATCTGCGGCTGGGCGACCATGTGATGGTCCACCGCGCAGGGGACGTCATCCCCCGTATCGAAGCGCCCGTCGCCCATCTGCGCACCGGTGAGGAACAGCCCATCGCCTTCCCCACGGCGTGCCCGAACTGCGGATCCGCGATCGACACCAGTGAGCAGCGCTGGCGCTGCGAGCAGGGGCGCAACTGCCATCTGGTCGCCGCGCTCTCGTACGCCGCGGGCCGCGACCAGCTCGACATCGAGGGCCTCGGTCACACACGGGTCGTGCAGCTCGTCGAGGCCGGTCTGGTCACCGATCTCGCCGGTCTGTTCGGCCTGACCCGCGAGCAGCTCCTCGGTCTGGAGCGGATGGGCGAGACCAGCACCGACAACCTCCTCGCGGCGATCGAGACGGCCAAGGGCCAGCCGCTGTCCCGGGTGCTGTGCGCGCTCGGTGTGCGCGGCACCGGCCGTTCCATGTCCCGGCGCATCGCCCGGTACTTCGCCACCATGGACGAGGTCCGCGCGGCGGATGCGGAAACGATGCAGCGGGTCGATGGCATCGGCACGGAGAAGGCCCCCTCGATCGTCGCGGAGCTGGCCGAACTGGCCCCGCTCATCGACAGACTCGTCGCCGCCGGGGTCAACATGACCGAGCCCGGGGCCACCCCGCCCGCCGCGCCCGGTGAGGACGGCTCGGAAGCGGAGCCGGGCGAGGCGGCCGGCGGTCCGCTGGCCGGGATGACGGTCGTGGTCACCGGCGCGATGACCGGGGCGCTGGAACAGCTCAGCCGCAACCAGATGAACGAGCTCATCGAGCGGGCCGGCGGCCGTTCCTCCTCCAGCGTGTCGAAGAAGACGAGCCTGGTCGTCGCCGGGGAGGGCGCCGGGTCCAAGCGCGCCAAGGCCGAGACCCTCGGGATCAGACTGGCGGCACCGGAGGAGTTCGCCGAACTGGTCGCCGACTACCTCGCCTGACCGCCGGGACCGGGCCGGTCGCCGGCTACCCCTCTTGACCGCCGGGACCGGGCGGTACGCCGATCCGCCGGGCCAGCACCTGGCCCGGCCAGGTCCCGGACAGGAACGGCTCGGTGGGGGTGAAGCCCTGGCGCTCGTAGAACGCGACCAGTTCGCCCCCTCCGCCCGCCCAGCAGTCGACCCGCAGCAGTTCGACGCCGGCCCGCCGGGTCTCCTCGGCGGCGCGGGCGAGGAGCGCGGCCCCGATGCCCCGTCCGGCGCAGCGGCGGTCCGACACCAGCAGCCGGACGTACCGCTCGGGTTCCCCGGCGGGTTCGATCGGCATCTTCGGGTTGGGTCCGGTGTCGAGGACCACGGCCCCGAGCGGCGCACCGTCCGCCTCCGCGACGAAGGTGGCGTTCTCGGTCATGTACCGGTGGATCAGCTCCACCAGGTGCGGCGTCGCCGAGAACGGGGTCGTGCCCCACTGCTCGGTGTTGCCGCGGGCGTTCATCCAGACCACCGCTCCGTCGAGCATGTCCAGAACGGCCCGTGCGTCGGCCGGCCCGCCCGGTCTGATCCGTATCGGCTGTGAGGTGTCCCACTCGATCTCGTTCACGGCGGAAGCCTAGGCGGCGATCGGGGCGGGTCCTATGCGCACGAAGGACACAGCCCCCGGTAGGTGACCTCGACGGCCGCCACGGTGAACCCGAAGCGTTCCGTCGCCGGGAGGTCGGCCAGCGGGTTGCCGGTCGGGTGGACGTCACGGACGGTGCCGCAGCTGGAGCACACGAGATGCTGGTGCGGGTGGTGCGCGTTGGGGTCGTAGCGCTTGGCCCGGCCGTCGGTGGCCACCTCGATGACCTCACCGAGCGAGACCAGCTCCCCCAAGGCGTTGTAGACGGTCGCCCGGGAGATCTCGGGCAGCCGCTCGGCCGCGCGGGCGTGCACCTCGTCGGCGGTGAGGTGCACGTGGTCGCCGTCGAGGACCTCCGCAACGACGCGCCGCTGGGAAGTCATCCGCCAGCCACGCTCGCGCAGTCGCTCCAGCAGGTCACTCATATCGGTTCACCTTTTCGGGATCAGTGGGAACCCGCAGTTTATCTGTGCGCATCCTGGGTCCGATCGGATATGGGTCTGGTGTTCTTCTTGACTTGGACTCTGTCCATCGTAGGATCGGTTTTGGCACTGGCCAAGGGACAAGAAGACTTCGGTACGGGCAGGAGAGACACAGATGTCGGGACCACCGCCGTGGCACCCCACGGCGCCGGTCTGCGGGTGACGGCCGTCGTGACACGCAGCCCGGGACCCTCCCGGAGCCCGGGACCCCCTCGGCGACGACGCGATCGCCGCCGTGGCGGGCAACCCGGCGCTGCACTTCCCAGCACGTCGCACCCAGCCCTCCGTCCGCTCACCGTGGCGGGATGCGTACCCCGTTTCGGACCGGTCCAGCCGGTCCGGCGCGAGCCGCGTACGCCGTCCCCGCCCCCGGCCGTGCGACCGGCCGGCCCCTTCGCCCGTTCCCGCCCGAAGACCACGGCCTCCCCGTCGACCCCGTCGGCGGTTCCGGGGCCACCCGCCGGGGCCCCGCCCCGGCTGTTCCCCCCACCCGCAGTCGCTGAGCACCAAGATCGGCCTGTCCGGAAGGATTCCCATGTCTGAGAACCATGACGCGATCGTCACCGACGCGAATTCGGAGGCCGCGGGCGGCTGCCCGGTCGCGCACGGCCGCGCTCCGCACCCGACCCAGGGCGGCGGAAACCGCCAGTGGTGGCCGGAGCGGCTCAACCTGAAGATCCTCGCCAAGAACCCCGCCGTCGCCAACCCGCTCGGCGAGGACTTCGACTACGCGGCGGCCTTCGAGGCCCTCGACCTCGCCGCCGTGAAGCAGGACATCGCCGGGGTGCTCACCACCTCGCAGGACTGGTGGCCCGCCGACTTCGGCAACTACGGCCCCTTCATGATCCGTATGGCGTGGCACAGCGCGGGCACCTACCGCATCAGCGACGGCCGCGGCGGCGCCGGTGCCGGCCAGCAGCGCTTCGCTCCCCTCAACAGCTGGCCGGACAACGGCAACCTGGACAAGGCCCGCCGTCTGCTGTGGCCCGTCAAGAAGAAGTACGGCCAGAGCCTGTCCTGGGCCGACCTCATGATCCTCGCCGGCAACGTCGCCCTGGAGCAGATGGGCTTCGACACCTTCGGCTTCGGCGGCGGCCGCGAGGACGTGTGGGAGTCCGAGGAGGACGTGTACTGGGGCCCGGAGACCACCTGGCTCGACGACGAGCGCTACACGGGCGACCGTGAGCTGGAGAACCCGCTCGGCGCCGTCCAGATGGGCCTCATCTACGTCAACCCCGAGGGCCCGAACGGCAACCCGGACCCGATCGCCGCGGCCCGCGACATCCGTGAGACCTTCCGCCGGATGGCGATGAACGACGAGGAGACGGTCGCCCTGATCGCGGGCGGTCACACCTTCGGCAAGACCCACGGCGCGGGCCCGGCGGAGAGCGTCGGCGCCGACCCCGAGGCCGCACCGATCGAGGCGCAGGGCCTGGGCTGGAAGAGCACGTACGGCACCGGCAAGGGCGCCGACGCCATCACCTCCGGCCTGGAGGTCACCTGGACCACCGCCCCCACCCAGTGGGACAACGGCTTCTTCGACGTCCTCTTCGGCTACGAGTGGGAGCTGACCCAGAGCCCCGCGGGCGCCAACCAGTGGAAGCCCAAGGACGGCGCGGGCGAGGGCACCGTCCCGGCCGCCCACGACTCCTCGAAGAAGATCGCCCCCTCGATGCTCACGACCGACCTGTCGCTGCGCTTCGACCCGGTCTACGAGCCGATCTCCCGCCGCTTCCACGAGAACCCGGCCGAGTTCGCGGACGCATTCGCGCGGGCCTGGTACAAGCTGACCCACCGTGACATGGGCCCGAAGTCCCTCTACCTCGGCCCGGAGGTCCCCGAGGAGACCCTGCTGTGGCAGGACCCGCTGCCGGAGGCCGAGGGCGAGGTCATCGGAGCCGAGGACGTCAGCGCCCTCAAGGCGAAGATCCTCGCCTCGGACCTGACGGTCGCACAGCTGGTCTCCACCGCGTGGGCGTCGGCCTCGACGTTCCGCGGCAGCGACAAGCGCGGTGGCGCCAACGGCGGCCGCATCCGCCTGGAGCCGCAGCGCGGCTGGGAGGCCAACGACCCCGACACGCTGGCGACGGTGCTGCGCACGCTGGAGAACATCCAGCGTGACTTCAACTCCGGCGACAAGCACGTCTCGCTGGCCGACCTCATCGTCCTCGGCGGCGTCGCCGCGGTCGAGAAGGCCGCCCGGGACGCCGGTCACGACGTCCAGGTGCCCTTCGCCCCGGGCCGCGTCGACGCGACGGAAGAGCAGACCGACACGGAGTCCTTCGCCGCGCTGGAGCCGACCTCGGACGGCTTCCGCAACTACCTCGGCAAGGGCAACCGGCTTCCGGCCGAGTACCTGCTGCTCGACCGCGCCAACCTGCTGACCCTGAGCGCGCCCGAACTCACCGTCCTCGTCGGCGGTCTGCGCGTCCTGGGCGCGAACCACGGGCAGTCCTCGCACGGTGTCCTCACCGCGACCCCCGGACAGCTCACCAACGACTTCTTCGTCAACCTGCTCGACCTGGGCACGACGTGGACGGCGACCTCCGGGGACGCGACCACCTTCGAGGGCCGCGACGACGCCACCGGCGAGGTCAAGTGGACCGGCACGCGTGCCGACCTCGTCTTCGGCTCCAACTCCGAACTGCGCGCGCTCGCCGAGGTCTACGCGAGCGACGACGCCAAGGCGAAGTTCGTGAAGGACTTCGTCGCCGCCTGGGACAAGGTCATGAACCTGGACCGGTTCGACCTCGTCTGACGCCCGAAGTGAGGGCCGGCCCCGCCCGGGGCCGGCCCTCACGCGTGCCGCGGCGCCGACCGGTCCCGGGCGTTCACGGCCGCGCCCGTCCCGTCTCCGAGACCGGTGGCGTTCTAGGCTGGCCGCCATGAGCGCACACTTTGACGTGGTGGTCCTGGGCGCCGGCCCGGGAGGATATGTCGCGGCGATCCGGGCGGCCCAGCTCGGACTCAGCACTGCGATCATCGAGGAGAAGTACTGGGGCGGTGTGTGCCTGAACGTGGGGTGCATCCCGTCGAAGGCGCTGCTGCGCAACGCGGAGCTGGCCCACATCTTCACCCAGGAGGCCAGGACCTTCGGCATCCAGGTGAACGGCGAGGTGAGCTTCGACTACGGGGCCGCCTTCACCCGCAGTCGCAAGGTGGCGGACGGCCGCGTCAAGGGCGTCCACTACCTGATGAAGAAGAACAAGATCACCCAGTACACCGGCCGCGGCACCTTCCGCGACGACCGCACCCTCGACGTCGCCCTGTCCGACGGCGGCGCGGAGACGGTCACCTTCGGCCACTGCATCGTCGCCGCCGGCGCCACCACCAAGCTGCTCCCCGGAACCTCGCTGAGCGAGCGGGTGGTGACGTACGAGGAGCAGATCCTCTCGGACACCCTCCCCGACAGCATCGTCATCGCGGGCGCCGGCGCCATCGGTGTGGAGTTCGCCTATGTGCTCCACAACTACGGCGTCCAGGTCACCCTCGTCGAATTCCTCGACCGGATCGTCCCGTTGGAGGACGAGGAGGTCTCCTCCGAACTGGCCCGCCGCTACAAGCGGCTCGGCATCAACGTGCTGACCTCGACCCGGGTCGAGGCGATCGACGACTCCGGGGACCGGGTCAAGGTCATGGTGACCACGGGCGGCCAGCGACAGACGCTGGAAGCCGGCAAGGTGCTGCAGGCGATCGGGTTCCAGCCCCGTGTGCAGGGCTACGGGCTGGAGAACACCGGCATGAAACTCACCGACCGCGGGGCGATCGACATCGACGCCCGGTGCCGTACGAGCGTGCCGCACATCTACGCCATCGGTGACGTGACGGCGAAGCTCATGCTGGCCCACGCGGCCGAGTCGATGGGCATCGTGGCCGCCGAGACGATCGCCGACGCGGAGACGATGGAACTCGACTACGTGATGATCCCGCGGGCGACCTACTGCCAGCCGCAGATCGCCAGTTTCGGCTGGACCGAGGCGCAGGCCCGCGAGCGGGGCTTCGACGTCAAGGTGGCGAAGTTCCCGTTCACGGCGAACGGAAAGGCCCACGGTCTCGGTGAGACGGCCGGATTCGTCAAGATCCTCAGTGACGCCCGCTACGGCGAACTCCTCGGCGCCCATCTGATCGGCCCCGAAGTCACCGAGCTGTTGCCGGAGTTGACGCTCGCACAGCAGTGGGACCTGACGGTGCACGAGGTCGCGCGCAATGTGCACGGGCACCCGACCCTCGGCGAGGCGGTCAAGGAGGCCGTTCACGGGCTGGCCGGCCACATGATCAACATGTGACACGCGACAATCACCCGCATGGACGAAAGATCGAACGACACCGAGAGCCGGCTCGGCAGGATCGAACGGCTCCTGGAGTCCGGCGGGCGTGAGGTGGCGCCCGCCTGGCGGAGGGCGACGCACGGTGAGCCGCGCTGGGCGGTGACCGCCGCGATCCTGGCGGCGGTCGCCCTCCAGCTGAAGCTGCCGGAGCATCTGACCCTGCTGCCGTTCGGGGTGCTGCCGGGCCTGGAGGTGGTCCTGCTGATCGGCCTCGTCGCCGCGAACCCCCGCCGGGTCGAACCCCGGAACAGACGGCTGCGGTCGCTGGGCCTGGCTCTGATCTGCCTGATCAGCCTGGCCAACGGCTGGGCCGCGGCCCAACTGGTGCGGGGCCTGGTCCACGGCACCGAGGGGTCGGGCGCGGCGACGCTGCTACTGACCGGCGGCAACATCTGGCTGACGAACGTCATCGTGTTCGCCCTGTGGTACTGGGAGCTGGACCGAGGCGGACCGGCGAACCGGATGATGGGCCAACGGCAGTTCGCCGACTTCCTCTTCGTCCAGATGCAGAGCCCCGAATCCGCGCCGCCCGACTGGGAGCCGGCGTTCCTGGACTATCTGTACCTCTCCTTCACCAACTCCACCGCGTTCAGCCCGACCGACGTGATGCCGCTGTCCCGCTGGGCCAAGATGCTGATGATGCTCCAGTCCACGGTCTCCCTGATGACCGTGGTGCTGGTGGTGGCCCGCGCGGTCAACATCCTCAAGTGACCGCCACCGTCCACTAAGCGGACGCACCGGCAACAAGATGCTCACTGCAACTAGTGTGTGAGGCGCGCCGACCGATCGAGGGGAGCCGGACATGGCCGAGGTGCGGACCGAGTCGGACGTCGCCGACGGGGAGACGGTGGTCGCGCTCCGCGATGTGAGCGTCCACCGTCACACGAACAGCCAGGTGATCCTCGCGGGGATCGACTGGACGGTCCGGGCCGGTGAGCACTGGGCCCTGCTCGGAGCCAACGGCGCGGGCAAGACGACCCTGCTGCGGCTGCTGGGCGCGCTCATGCATCCGACCACGGGGAGCGTCGAGGTGCTCGGTTCCCGGCTCGGCCGGGTCGACGTGCGCGAGCTGCGTGCCCGCATCGGCCATGTGAGCACGGCCCAGCGCGTACCGCAGGACCTCGACGCGCACGCCGTCGTCCTGACGGGCCACACCGGCACGGTGCAACCGCTGTGGCGGAAGTACGACGCCGAGGTGCGCCGGCGGGGCCACGAACTGCTCGCCGAGCTGGACATCAAGGAACTGGCCGACCGGCCGTACGGGGTCTGCTCGGGCGGGCAGCGGGCCCGGATCCTGATCGCGAGGGCGCTGATGGCCGAGCCGGCCCTGCTGCTGCTCGACGAGCCGTTCAACGCCCTGGACCTGCCCTCCCGCGAGGATCTCGTCGAGGCCATGCAGCGGCTGGCCGGGAGCCGCCCGGAGCTGGCCACCGTGACGGTCACCCACCATCTGGAGGAGCTGTCCCCCGCCGTGAGCCACACCCTGCTCCTGCGCGAGGGGCGCGTCCTCGCACAGGGACCCGTCGACGAAGCCCTGACCGACTCCTGGATGACGAGCTGCTTCGGGCGCCGGATCACCGTGGTCCGGCACGGCGGACGATGGGCGGCCTATTCCGGTTCCCACCAGGGTAGTTGACAGCGGTACGAAGCAACTCGCGGCGCGGGAAGGGAAAGTGACGGGCGCTCCTGCCGCCCCACGAGCGCGGACGACGCGGGCCGGCCCCGGCTCGGCGTGTCCGCACGGCGGGGCGCACCGGTCGAGGGCGTGTGCTCTGTACGCGCCCCCGTCCGAACGGTGAAAATGCGCCTGTCGACGGCGATTTCGCCAAGACACCTAGTACCCCGCCGCCAAGTCACCAGGAAAGCAGGTCGGCTGTCGTGCTGTTGCGTCTGCCCTCGTCCGTGTCCGAAGCACAGGAGTGCCTGACCGAAGGAGCAGTGCCGATCGGCGGCGCCACGCTGGTGTGGGCCACCTGGCAACGGGACGGGTTCCCCGACCACGCCATGTCGCTGCGCGATCTCCCGGAGGCCAACACGATCGGGCACGAGTCCCTCGGTGCCGCCGTGGTGCTGAACCGGATAGACGACCGGGTGCCGGAGGTGCTCCGCCGCGCGGCCGCCGGTGTGGGGACCGGCGCCGTGCGCCGGACGGCCACGGTGGGCGGCAACATCGTCGGCAGCACGCTGCGGTGTCTGCTGCCCGCGGCGCTCGTCCTGGACGCCCGCGCGGTGATCCTGGAGCCGGAAGGCGTCACCGAGACCGACCTGGCCGAGGTGCTCGCCAAGCGTCAGCTGCTCCTGAGCCTGCGCTGGCGGACACCGGTCACCAGCAGCTATCACAAGGCCGCGGCCGAGCCGGGCGGGCCGTCGCCGCTCGTCGTCGCCGCCGCCCTGCACGCCGGGGACGGCGGCCGGGCCCGCCTGCGCGTCGCGGTCCGCTCCGACGACGAGGTGTTCAGCGAGAGCACCGTGTGCCACGGCGGTTCCGAGGAGATCCTGCGCACCCTGCGCGACGGTTCCTTCGGCCGTCTTCCGGCCACGGCCTGGGAGCTCGTCGGCCGCCAGGTGACCGACCTCCTGGCGCGCCCCGGGACGTCGGCCGCCGGGTGACCGGCCTCCCGACGCACCCCGGGACGTCGGCCGCCGGGTGACCGGCCTCCCGACGCACCCCGGGACGTCGGCCGCCGGGTGACCGACCTCCCGACGCACCCCGGGACCCGCCGACTCGGCCCTTGACGCCCGTCGTCGAACGGTGCGCCGAACTCGACCACTCGGTTCGGTGACGATGCGGACCGGCTGCGGCGGGCACGGGCGCCGTCGGCGACGTGGATCCGCGGAGCCCAGCTCCTGGCCCCGGCGGTGCGGGGCCAGGAGCTGGGCCGCGAGGGCCGTTCAGGAGATCTGGTAGTTGCCCGTGACCCAGTCCAGGCAGCTCATGGTGTTGTGCCCGGCGATGCCGTCGACGCCGCCGGCGCAGTGGAAGTCGCCCTGGAACTGCCTGACCCACTTCAGGGTGTTCTGGCCGAAGTAGCCGTCCGTCGCGAGGCCGGCCCCGTAGGCCTGGTTCAGCATCTGCTGCAGGATGATCACGCAGCCGTCCTGAGTGCCGGGGGCGTAGGAGAGGTTGTGGTCGGGAACCCACCAGCTGTGCGGGGCCCGGTCCGCGTTGTACCACTGGATCATGTAACAGTTGCCGCCCGCCGAGGCGTTCGTGGCGGTGGCCACGGTACCCAGGCCCGCGAGCATGACCGCGCTGACGGCGGTGCCGACGATCTTCTTGAGCTTCATCCCTGAAGTCCTTCCGGTGTTCATTGCGTCGATCGGTGAGACAGGACCGCCGTCCGGCCGTGGCGGACGGCGGCACACGGCTCGGGCTCAGTAGCGGGCGGTGTCGACCTGGCCCGAGTTGTAGCCGTTGGACGCCGAGGCGGAACCGGAGGCGTAGGACTGGACGCCCGCGTCGTTCAGCATCGGGGTGTAGCAGGAGTACTGCCCCATGGAGGAGTTCCAGGACAGGCTGTCGCACCGGTCCCAGTCCCAGTTCGAGGTGCGCGTGATGGTGGCCGTGCCGTAGGGGCCGGTCGAGCGCACGCGCGCCCAGACGGTGCGGCAGGCGGTGCTGTAGCGCAGTTCGATCGTGCCGACCTGGGTGCTGCCGACGTAGATCCCGCTCGACTTCGCCGTGATGGCGGTGTTCGCGCAACCGCTGGAGATCGGGTCCTGGCCGTCATAGGCGGCGGCGCTGGCGCTCCCCGTGAATCCGACGGCGAGGGCGATCGAGGCGGTCGCGACGGCGAGCGACTTCTGGACGACGGAGATCCGCATGTAAAGGTCACCTTGTATGTAGTTACTGTGATTTGACGCATCATCATAAGATCGCACCGGCGATTCCTTGATCCACTTGAACCCAGCAAATCCGGACAACAGGGCTGGATCCAGACCATGATCTACATCACTCGCCGATGCGCTGACCTGATGTCAACTACCCGACAGACAAACGGAATTGCCGCCTCCTCCACTCGGCCGCGGCTCGCCCGGCCCAAGCACCGAAACCCTCCGGGCCGGTCCGGTCCCCGCCCTCCGGACGCGGAGACCGGTACGCGCTCGCCCGGGCCCTCGGGACGGGGCAGGGGCAGGGCCAAAGGACGGGGCAAGGAACAGGTCAGGGACCGGAAATTCAACAGGTGCCGGTCAGTCGTACCGATCCGGGAAAAGGGGCGTCGGCGAGCTCGTCCCCGGTGAATCGCCGCCCCTGGCACCCCAGCCCGCTGACCTGCGTTTCCGCCTGGATCGGTGCCGAGGGACCGTGTTCGTACGCGGCCCCTCGACACCGGCCGTCGGCCCGTACCCCTAATTCATCAACATGGAAATCGTGTCCCCGACTCCCGACTCTGGGTCCAGGCACCGGGAACCTCCCGGACCGCTCGGACGAAGGACGGAGCACATGCCCTCCACGCTCACCCCCGCCGCCGGTTCCACACCGGCCGCACGCCACAACCTGGTCCTGGTGGTCACCTGCCTCGCCCTCGGCACGGTGGTCGCCGCCATGGCGTCGCTCAATGTGGCGCTGCCCTCTCTCGCCCGCGAGACGCATGCCACGCAGACGCAGCTGTCCTGGATCATCGACGCCTACAGCCTGGTCTTCGCCTCGCTGCTGCTGCCGGCCGGCGCCCTGGGGGACCGTTTCGGCCGCAGGCGGGCCCTGCTCGCGGGACTGGCGATCTTCGGTGCCGGTTCCGCCGCCGCCGCGCTGACGACCGAGCCCTCGGCGCTCATCGCGCTGCGCGGCGTCCTCGGAGTGGGCGCGGCGCTGGTCATGCCGGCCACGCTGTCGACCATCACCAGCACGTTCCCGCGCGCCCAGCGGGCTCGGGCGGTGAGCGTCTGGGCAGCGGTCGCCGGAGCCAGTGCCCTGGTGGGCCTGTTCGCCTCCGGGGCCCTGCTGGAGGGCTGGTCATGGCGCTCGGTGTTCCTCCTGAACGTCGCCCTGGCCCTGGTCGCCCTCGTCGGGACGCTGCTGTTCGTGCCCGAGTCCGCGGAGCCGCAGCAGCCGCGGCTCGACGTCGGCGGGGCTCTTCTCGCCGTGGCGGGCCTGGTCACGCTGGTCTACTCGGTCATCGAGGCTCCGACCCGCGGCTGGGCCGACCCGGTCACCCTCGCGGGCATCGGACTGGGTCTCGCGGTGCTCACGGGGTTCGTCCTCTTCGAACTGCGCCGCGAGAACCCGCTGCTGGACCCCCGGCTGTTCCGCAACCGCCACTTCGCCGCGGGCTCGCTGTCGATCATGCTTCAGTTCTTCGTGTTCTTCGGGTTCGTCTTCGTGATGATGCAGTACCTGCAACTGGTGCGGGGCGACAGCGCGTTGATGGCGGCCACCGCCATGCTGCCCATGGCGGTGACCATGGTGCCGGTCTCCCGCGCCGCCCCTGTGCTGGTCGGCCGGTTCGGCTTCCGGGGACCCTGGGTGGCCGGTCTCGCCGGTGTCGCGACGGGCATGGGGGTCCTCTCCCGGCTCGACGCGTCCAGCCCGTACTGGCTGATCGCGGCCGGTCTCGTGCCGCTGGGCGCGGGAATGGGCCTGGCCATGACGCCGGCCACGACCTCCATCACGGACGCCCTGCCGCGCTCGCTGCAGAACGTCGGCTCGGCCATGAACGACCTGGCGCGTGAGCTCGGCGGCGCCCTCGGGATCGCCGTCCTCGGCAGCCTGCTCAGCGCCGCCTACCGCAACCACCTGAGCCTGCCCGGTCTGCCGCAGCAGGTGGCGGACGCGGCCCGCTCCTCGCTGGCCGCCGCCCACGCCGTCGGCGGTCCGGTCTCCGCCCGGGCGACGACCGCCTTCGTCGACGGCATGCACCTGGCGCTCGCCGCCGCCGCCGGGGCCGCCCTGCTCGCCGCCGTCGCCGTCGCGGCGCTGCTGCGTTCCGCTCCGCGACCGGAGGCGCCCGCCGAGCCGCAGGACACGCCGGAGGCCGTCGGCGCACGGAAGCAGCCCTCGCACCTCTGAGACGGCCGCCTTCCGAGACGGCCGCTGAAAGGACCGGACCGGCTCCTCGCACCGCGCGAGGCGCCGGTCCTCGGCGCGTCGCGCCCCGCACCCTGGGCCGGAACGGAACAAGGTGGAACGGAACGACGGATCAGGGGCGCGGCACCGTGCGCCCCTGCGGCCGGGCCCTTCGCGCGGGGCGTCCGGGGCCGAGCAGTGCCTGCCGCAGTTGCGGGCTCATGAAACGGACCACGTCCTCGGTCGTCATGGAGACGACCGGCTCCAGGCGCAGCAGATAGCGGGCGGCGATCAGTCCGGCGATCACGGTGGTGAACGCGGCGGCACGGTGCCGGGCGTCCCGTCCGGGCACGAGGCCCGCGATCCGGTCGACGATCTCGCGCTCGACCGCCTCCTTCACCAGCGCGCCCAGGGAGTCGTCGTCGATCGCGGTCTTCAGCATCGCGATCAGGGGCGGACCGGTCACGGGGTCGTCCCAGACGGCGACGACCTGACGGGCGACCCGTTCGGGGAAGGTGGTGAGGTCCCCTTCCTCCACGACCCGTGCGAGGAGTTCGGCCGGGTTCGCGCCCAGCGCCAGAGCGGCACCGAACAGGCCCTTCTTGGAGCCGAAGTAGTAGCTGATGAGGGCGAGGTCGACCCCGGCCTCGGCGGCGACGGACCGCAGGGTCACCGCGTGATAGCCGTCCTCCAGGAAGCGGCGCCGGGCGACGTCCAGGATCGCGGCCCGGGTGTCCGGGCTTCCCGGCCGGCGCCCGCGATGCGAGCCGGGTTTATTCATCACGGACGAATTCTACGGCGGCGAGAGTGTAGCCGTGCGCGCCCGTCGTGTCGTCCGGTGTTCCGGCGCGTCACTGTGCGCATGGATGCGTCGCGCCGCGTTTCCCCGCGTGGCTCTGTGTGCCGACGTGTCGCCCTGTGTACCGATGCTGGACACTTCTTACGAAATGGCATCGTTAATCCGTATGAGTGGTACATCACACACCGAGGCCGTAGCGTCGAGGCAGAGCCGACACGCTGACGGCCACATGACAGAGCGTCCCGCACGGAGCTGATATGCGCACAAACTCGATCCGGACCGCGTTCACCGTCCTCGCGGCCGCGGCGCTCACAGCGGTGATGGGTACCGCTTCCGCCACCCCCGGCCCCGCCGCATCCGCCGCCCCCGCCGCCTCGCACCCCGCGAAGCAGCGGCAGGCGCCCCCCGTACTCGTGGACTGCCTGTGGCACCCGGATGTGCGCCCCACCGACTTCATCCTGGCCTGCGGCGACGGCAACAGCCGCCTGGTCTCGCTCCACTGGTCGCACTGGAACCAGAACTCCGCGGTCGCCCGGGGCGTCAACATGGTGAACGACTGCAAGCCGTACTGCGCGGCGGGCAAATTCCACTCGTACCCGGTCGTCGTCGTGCTGGACCACCCGCAGCAGTGGAAGAAGAGGCCGCAGCTGCAGCACTACACGCGGATGACGCTGGTCTACACCCACGACCACCCGGACGGCTACGCGCACAAGGTCACCTACCCGCTGTGGAACTGACGCCGGTCCCCCGCGGACCCGGCATCGCCCGCTGACGGCCGCGGCCACAAGCCGCTCCAGGGGGCACCCCGGAACCGAGGCTCGCGCAGGACTCGCCGACGGTGAACACCGTACGGAATCCCGCAGCCACAGAAACAGGTACAAAATGGGGCATGTGGGTATGCGGCGCATGTCAGTGGACCGTCTTGTGGAGCAGCCGTCGAACCGCGGCCTGGTGGCGATCCCCCTCGCGTTGATCGTCGTGATCACGGTGGTGGACATCCGCTCCCCCACCGACGTGCACCTGGGCCCACTGCTGGTGATCGCACCGACCCTGACGGCCTCGCTCGCGGGCCCCGGGCTGACGGCCCTGGTCGGCCTGCTCGCCGTCGCCGCCCAGGTGGTCATCGCCGTCCTGCACGGCGGACTGGGCACCACCAATCACATCGCGCAGCTCATCGCCCTCGTGGTGCTCTCCGCCCTGGTGGTGTTCGTGTGTCATGTACGGGAGCGGCGCGCCCGGGAGCTGGTGCGGGCGCGCTCGGTCGCGGAGACCGCGCAACGGGTGCTGCTGCGGCCCCCGCCGCGCCGGATCGGTCCGCTGCGCGTGGCCTGGCTGTATCTGGCCGCCGAGGACGACACGCAGATCGGCGGCGACCTGTTCGCGGTCACCCGGGCCGCCGGGGCGTCCACCCGCCTCATCATCGGGGACGTACGGGGCAAGGGGCTGGCCGCCATCGGCGAGGCCTCGGTGGTGCTGGGCGCCTTCCGCGAGGGCGCCCACCGGTACGCCACGCTGCCGGAGCTGGCGGCGGCCCTGGAGGTGAGCGTGTGCCGGGACCTGGACGAGGTGGCCGACACCGAGCACGACCCGGGCGAACACTTCATCACGGCGCTCGTTCTCGACATCCCCGACGACGGCACCCAGGCCCAGATGATCAACTGTGGTCATCCGCCGCCACTGCTCCTGCGCGACCACGAGGTCAGCGTCCTGTACGCACGGCACCCCGTGCCCCCGCTGGGCATGTGCGAGCTGCCGGCCTCCAGCCACCACACCGATCCGTTCACGTTCGAGGCCGGCGACTTCCTGCTGCTGTACACCGACGGCGTGATCGAGGCCCGCTCCCCCGAGGGCGTCTTCTACCCCCTGGCCGAGCGGGTCGCCACGTTCCCCGCCTCCAGCCCCGACGTCCTGCTGCGCCACATCCACGACGACCTCGTCCGGCACATCGGTGACGAGCCCGGCGACGACGCGGCCTTCCTGATCGTCGAACGCGCCCCCGCGCACCACCTCCATCTCCCCCACTTCCCGGTGGACGGCCATCACCGGCTCGGCACCGACGGAGCCCAGCCTCCCGCACCGCGCTGAACCGCCCGCACCCCGCCGAACCGGAAGAGCCGCACGGCCGGCGGGACCGACGTGGCCGCGCCGGTCGCCCGAGTAGCGAGGGCGCTCACCGCGGGGCCAAGATGGAGGAAGATCGACTCGACGCAGGGGGCTGACACCGGGAGGCTCCCGTGGCGCACACCTTCGCAACCGACGTCGTGGTGGCGGGTGCGGGCCCGGTGGGTCTGACCGCGGCCGCGGAACTGCGCAGACGTGGCGTCCGCTGCCGTGTCGTCGACCGGCTCCCGGCACGACTCCCGTACGCGAAGGCGGTGGGGATCCAGCCGCGCACGCTGGAGATCTGGGACCACATGGGCCTCACCCGCACGGTCCTCGAGGCGGCCGTACCGATGTACGGGCAGCTGGCCTACGTCAACGGCGCCGAACAGCCCCGGATCGACCTCGTCCTGCCGCCCGAGGTGCCGTACCGCTTCGCCGCGTTGCCGCAGTACGAGACCGAACGCATCCTCGAAGGGCACCTCGCGCGGTTCGGGACCGGGATCGAACGGAGCACGGAACTGGTCTCGTTCAGCCAGGACTCCGACGGCGTGAGCGTCGCCCTGCGGTCGGCGTCCGGTGCGGAGGAAGAGGTCAGGGCGCGCTATCTGGTGGGCTGCGACGGCGCGCACAGCATCGTACGCAAGCAACTGGGTCTCACCTTCGAGGGCAGCGCGTTCCCCGAGGAGTACATGCTCGGTGACGTGGAGGTGGACTGGGACCTGCCGCGGGGCTACGGCGTCCGCTCCATGCACCGGAACGAGAACGGCGAGGTGGACGACCTCCTGGTGTGCATCCCGCTGCCCGGCCGGAACCGGTACCGCATGTCGATGATGGTCCCACCCGAACTCTCCGTGACGGGGCGAAGCGGCGGGCCAAGCGGGCCGGGCGACGGCGTCGTCCACGGTCTGGAGGGCGGGGACGCCCCCGCGCTCCCCGACATCCAGGCCGTGCTGGACCGGTTGTCCCCACTGCCCACGACCGCCTCCTGTCTGCGCTGGGCCTCGGTCTTCCGCATCAGCCACCGGATCGTCGACCGCTACGGCGACGGCCGGGTCTTCGTCGCGGGCGACGCGGCGCACATCCACCCCCCGACCGGCGCCCAGGGCATGAACACCGGGATCCAGGACGCCTGGAACCTGGCCTGGAAGCTCGCCCTCGCCGTCGAGGGCGGCGCGAGCGACGGCCTGGCCGCCAGCTACGACGCCGAGCGGCGGCCCGTCGGTGCGGAAGTCGTCGAGCGCACGGTCCGCCACGCGACCCGGGGCATCCAGGCCGACCGGGCCGACCCGGAGACCGTCATGCTGCGCGAGGCCCAGCTGCTCGTCGGCTACCGCGACAGCCCGCTGGTGGGCCCCGCCTCCGCGGGACCCGGGCTCCGGCCGGGCGACCGGGCACCCGACTGCACCGGCCTCGCGGCACACATCGCCGCCTTCCCGCTGCGCCTGTACGACCTCCTGCGCGACCGCGGACACATGCTGCTGGTGTACGGGGACGGCGAGGAGGGCGGCCGGCTCGCCAAGGCGGCGGACGAGTTCTCCGGCGGGCGGGTCGGCACCTGCGTGATCCGGCCCTCCGGCACCGCCGTGGAGACCTCGTCCCCGCCCGCGTACGTCGACACGCTCGGCGAGTTCGCCCGTCTTTACGGGGTCTTTGACGGGGCGACCGCCTTCCTGGTCCGCCCGGACGGATACATCGGCGCCCGCCTGTCCCCGCCGACGGCGACGGGGCTGACAGCCCACCTCGCCCGCACCTTCACCCCGGCCGGCTCCGGGACGCGGTGACGGCGTTGCCGTGCGCCGACCTCGACGCGGCAGATCAGTCCATCAATCGGGCCGCGAGGGTCGCGCCGAGTTCCCAGCACGCCTCGGTGCCGGCCTTGCCCGGCTCGCCGGTCACCTTCACCGCCTCGGCCGCGCGGCGCCAGCCGAGGCCCGTCGTCACGGACTCGATGGCGCGCACCGCTCCCGTGACGTCGTTCCCGCCGTGTACGTAGTAGCCGAAGGGGCGCCCGACCGTCGTGTCCAGGCACGGGTAGTAGACCTGGTCGAAGAAATGCTTCAGCGCGCCCGACATGTAACCGAGGTTGGCCGGGGTGCCGAGCACATAGCCGTCGGCGGCCAGCACGTCCGAAGCGGTCGCCTCCAGCGCCGCCCGCCGCACCACCCGGACGCCCTCGATCTCGGGCGCCGTGGCGCCGGAGAGCACGGCCTCGAACAGGGACTGGCAGTTGGGCGAGGGCGTGTGATGCACGATCAGCAGAGTAGGCACACCCCGCACCCTGCCGCGCCGCCCGCCGCCGGCGCAAGCACCGCCGGGACGGACCGGCGGCCGGCCGAAGACGGTGCTCGTGACGTACGGCGCCCGCGCGCCGGGCGAACACCGCCCGTTCCCGAACCAGGCATCCCGGCATCGCACCGCACCGCACGCACCCGTTCCGGAACCAGGCGCCCCGGCATCGCACAGCACACACCCGATCCGGAACCAGACACCCCGACTCAGCACCGCACGCGCCCGAGTCCACTCGGTGACACCGCCCCTCACCTGCGCGGATCCGCGCAGGTGCACCGTCCGTCACCTGCGACGAACGGCCCGGAAGCGCCTCCCGCCCGGCTGCACGATCCGGTGCGCGGTGCAAGGCTGGAAGTAATCCGGAGCCGCTGAAGCCCGGCTGTTTCGGCACACCGCCACCGAAGGGTGATCCGATGACCAGCCGCAAGAAGAGGGACGGCCAGCAATCCTCCGGGGCCGGCACAGCCCCCGCGTCCGCCGCCCGATCCCAGCCCCCCGGGGTCGAGCAGGACGTCGACGAACTGGTGGCACGCGGCCTGGAGGCATTGGAAGAGTATGCCGAGTACACCCAGGAACAGATCGACCACATAGTGAAGAAGGCCAGTCTGGCCGCGCTCGCCGAGCACACACGGCTCGCCATGATGGCGGTCGAGGAGACCGGGCGCGGCGTCTTCGAGGACAAGGCCGTCAAGAACATCTTCGCCTGCGAGAACATCACCCACTCGATGAAGGGCGTGAAGACCGTCGGCGTGATCCGCCGCGACGACATCGACGGGATCGTGGAGATCGCCGAGCCCGTCGGGGTGCTCGCGGGCGTCACCCCCGTCACGAACCCCACGTCCACCACCATCTTCAAGTCCCTCATGGCGCTGAAGACCCGCAACCCGATCATCTTCGGCTTCCACCCGGCCGCGCAGAACTGCTCCGCCGAGGCCGCCCGGATCGTCCGGGACGCGGCCGTGCGGGCGGGTGCCCCGGCCCATTGCGTGCAGTGGATCGAGCGGCCTTCGAAGGAGGCCACCAGCGCCCTGATGAACCACCCCGGAGTGGCGTCGATCCTGGCCACGGGCGGCAACGCGATGGTCCGGGCCGCCTACAGCTGTGGCAAGCCCGCACTGGGCGTCGGGGCCGGCAACGTACCCGCGTACATCGAGAAGAGCGCCCAGATCCAGCGTGCGGTCAACGACGTGGTGCTGTCCAAGACCTACGACTACGGCATGGTGTGCGCCTCGGAACAGGCCGTGATCCTGGACCGGGAGATCCGTGACGAGGCGATCTCCGAGTTCCGCAAGCTCAAGGCGTACACGGTCAACGACCAGGAGAAGGCGCTGCTGGAGGCGTACCTGTTCGGGGTGGGCGCCGAACAGCAGGGCGGACGCGACTGCGCGGGCGCCCAGTTGAACGCCGACATCGTCGGACAGAGCTCGGTCGCCATCGCCGAGGGTGCCGGCTTCGAGGTGCCGGGGGACACCTCGGTGCTCCTGGTCGAGGTCTCCGAGGTCGGTGTGGAAGAGCCGCTGACCAGGGAGAAGCTCTGCCCGGTGCTGGCCGTGCTGACGGTGGACAGCCGGGCCGAAGGCGTACGGCTGGCCACCGAGATGGTGGAGTTCAACGGTCTGGGCCACTCGGCCGCCGTGCACACCGAGGACGCGGCCTTCGCCGAGGAGTACGGGCACGCGGTCAAGGCCTGCCGGGTCATCTGGAACGCGCCCACCTCCCAGGGCGGCATCGGTGACGTCTACAACGCGTTCATGCCGTCCCTGACCCTGGGCTGCGGCTCGTACGGCAGCAACTCGGTCTCCGGCAACGTCACCGCGCTCAACCTGATCAACATCAAGCGCATCGGGCGGCGGAACAACAACATGCAGTGGTTCAAGGTCCCGCCGAAGATCTACTTCGAGCGCGATTCCATCAAGTACCTCGCGGACGTGCGCGGTTCCCGCAAGTTCGTCGTCGTCACCGACAAGACGATGGTGGAGATCGGGCACCTGGAGCGGATCCGCAACGTCCTGAGCCGCCGCAGCGAGATCCCCGAGATCCGGGTGATCGACAACGTCGAGCCCAACCCGAGCCTGGACACCGTGCAGAAGGGCGCCGAGATGATGCGCCACTTCGAGCCGGACACCATCATCGCGCTCGGCGGCGGCTCGCCGATGGACGCCGCCAAGGTGATGTGGCTGATGTACGAGCATCCGGAGCTGGAGTTCGCCGACCTGAAGGAGAAGTTCTTCGACATCCGCAAGCGCGCCTTCACCTTCCCCGACCTGGGGGAGAAGGCCAGGCTGGTGTGCATCCCGACCACCTCGGGCACCGGCAGTGAGGTGACCCCCTTCGCGGTGATCACCGACACCGCCACCGGCCAGAAGTACCCGCTGGCCGACTACGCGCTGACCCCGAGCGTGGCGATCTGCGACCCGGCGCTGACCCTGGACCTGCCCAGGAGCGTCGCCGCCGACTCGGGATTCGACGCGCTGACCCACTGCCTGGAGACCTACGTCTCGGTGTACGCCAACGACTTCACCGACGGACTGGCGCTGCAGGGCATCAGGCTGATCTTCGACAACCTGGAGAAGGCCGTCAACGAGGGTGCGGCCGACCCGGTCGCGCGGGAGAAGATGCACAACGCCGGCACGATCGCCGGCATGGCCTTCGGGTCCGCGTTCCTCGGCGTGGTGCACGCCATGGCACACACCCTGGGCGCGACCTTCCACGTCGCGCACGGCCGCACCAACGCGCTGCTGCTGCCGCACGTCGTCCGCTACAACGGGTCGGCGCCCACCAAGGTCACCAGCTGGCCGAAGTACCACAACTACGTCGCCCCCGAGCGCTACCAGACGATCGCCCGGATGCTGGACCTGCCGGCCGACACGCCGGAGGAGGGTGTGGAGTCCCTCGCCCACGCGCTGGAGGAACTGCGCGAGAAGGTCGGTATCCCGCGGTCGTTCAAGGACGCCGGGGTCGACGAGGCGGCGTTCCTGGAGGCGCTGCCCGAGCAGGCGATGAACGCCTACGAGGACCAGTGCGCGCCCGCCAACCCGAGGCTGCCGATGCTGGCCGACATGCAGGAACTGATGCGCCGCGCCTACTACGGCGACCCGGTGTGAGTCCTCGTACGAACGGCACGGACCGCACCGCACGAACCGCACGTCCCTTGATCGACCGCGAAGGAGTCGTACACCGATGACCACGCAGCAGCAACGGTCCGTCCGCAGCGCCTGGGACGGCTTCCGGGGAGGTCTGTGGCGGGACGAGATCAACGTACGGGACTTCATCCAGCAGAACTACACCCCGTACGAAGGTGACAGCTCCTTCCTTGCCGGTGCCACCGAGCGCACCACGGCCGTCTGGAAGAAGATCACCGATCTGTTCCCCGAGGAGCGCGCCAAGGGCGTCCTGGACGTGTCGTACGACGTCCCGTCCACCATCACCGCGCACCCGCCGGGCTATATCTACCGCGACCGGGAGCTGATCGTCGGTCTGCAGACCGACGCCCCGCTGAAGCGGGCGATCATGCCCTTCGGCGGCTGGCGGATGGTGGCCGGGGCACTGCAGACCTACGGCTATCCCGTCTCGCCCGAACTGGAGAAGGTCTTCACCCAGTACCGCAAGACCCACAACGCCGGGGTGTTCGACGCGTACACCCCGGACATCCGGGCCGCGCGGAAGGCCGGCATCGTCACCGGCCTGCCCGACGCCTACGGCCGGGGCCGCATCATCGGCGACTACCGCCGGGTCCCGCTGTACGGCGTCGACCGGCTGATCGAGGCCAAGCAGGAGGAGAAGGCCGGCCTGGACGCCATGCCCCGCGACGCCTCGCGCCTGGAGGAGGTGATCCGCGAACGGGAGGAGGTCTCCGAGCAGATCAGGGCGCTCGGCGAGCTGAAGGAGATGGCCGCCTCGTACGGCTGCGACATCTCGGGTCCGGCGAGCACCGGCCGGGAGGCCGTGCAGTGGCTGTACTTCGCCTACCTCGCGGCGGTGAAGGAGCAGAACGGCGCGGCGATGTCGCTCGGCCGCACCTCCACCTTCCTCGACGTCTACCTCCAGCGGGACATGAACGCCGGGATCCTCGACGAGAGCACCGCGCAGGAGCTGATCGACGACTTCATCATCAAGCTGCGGATCGTCCGTTTCCTGCGCACCCCGGAGTACGACGAGCTGTTCTCCGGCGACCCGACCTGGGTCACGGAGTCCATCGGCGGCATCGGCGCGGACGGCCGCACCCTGGTCACCCGCACCTCCTTCCGCTACCTGCAGACCCTCTACAACCTGGGCCCGGCCCCCGAGCCCAACATGACGGTCTTCTGGTCGCCGGCGCTGCCGCAGGGTTTCAAGGAGTTCTGCGCGCAGGTCTCGATCGACACCTCCAGCCTGCAGTACGAGTCGGACGAACTGATGCGTCCGCGCTTCGGCGACGACACCGCCATCGCCTGCTGTGTCTCGGCGATGGAGGTCGGCAAGCAGATGCAGTTCTTCGGCGCCCGGGTCAACCTCGCCAAGACGCTGCTGTACGCCATCAACGGCGGCCGGGACGAGCTGTCCGGCCACCAGGTCGGGCCGGCCACCGGGGCGATCGACGCCGAGGTGCTGGACTACGACGAGGTGCTGGGCCGCCTCGACCAGCAGATGGAGTGGCTGGCCGAGACCTACGTCCACGCCCTCGACGTCATCCACTACATGCACGACAAGTACGCCTACGAGCGGCTGGAGATGGCGCTCCACGACCATGACATCCGGCGGACCATGGCCTGCGGCATCGCCGGGCTCTCGGTCGCCGCGGACTCCCTGTCGGCGATCAAGTACGCCGAGGTCACCCCGGTGCGGGACGACACGGGGCTGGCCGTGGACTTCCGTATCGAGGGCGAGTACCCGGCGTACGGCAACAACGACGAGCGGCCCGACGCCATCGCGGTGTGGCTGGTCGAGGAGTTCATGCGCAAGGTGCGCAAGCACCCCACCTACCGGGGCTCCGAACACACCCAGTCGGTGCTCACCATCACCTCCAACGTGGTCTACGGGAAGAAGACCGGCAACACGCCCGACGGCCGCCGCGCGGGCGAGCCGTTCTCGCCGGGCGCCAACCCGATGAACGGCCGTGACACCCACGGTTACGTCGCCAGCGCACTGTCGGTGGCCAAGCTGCCCTACGAGCAGGCGGAGGACGGGGTCTCGCTCACGAACACGATCACCCCCGACGCACTGGGACGCACCCCGGAAGACCGGATCCGCAACCTGGCCGGCGTCCTGGACGGCTTCGTCACCTCCCAGGGCTTCCACATGAACGTCAACGTGCTCAACCGGGACACACTGATGGACGCGATGGAGCACCCGGAGAAGTACCCGCAGCTCACCGTCCGGGTCAGCGGTTACGCGGTCAACTTCGTGCGGCTGACGCGTGAGCAGCAGCTCGACGTGCTGGGCCGCACTTTCCACGGGTCGCTGTAGCCGCCGGCCTCCCGGGGGAGCGCGGACCGCCCGCCGCGCTCCCCCGGGAACCGCCACGACGTCAGGAGGCCTCGCCATGTCCCTGATCCAGCCGGGAAACGCTCTCCCGCCCATCCTCTCCGGCGGCCCCGACAGGCCGGTCGAGGAGGCCGTTCCCCGGCGCGGCACCGGTCCGGTCACCGGATCGGTGCACTCCTGGGACCTATCCACCGGTGTCGACGGGCCCGGCACCCGTTTCGTCGTCTTCGTCGCCGGCTGCCCGCTGGCCTGTCTGTACTGCCACAATCCCGACACCCTGCGGATGAGCAACGGCAAGCGGGCCACGACCGACGAGGTCGTCGCGGAGGCGGCCAGGTACGTGCAGTTCATTCGCGCCTCGGGCGGCGGCTTCACCGTCAGCGGGGGCGAACCGATGCTCCAGCCGGACTTCGTCGGCGAGATCCTGCGCCGCTGCCACGACGACCTGGGCCTGCACACCGCCCTGGACACCTCCGGCTTCCTCGGCGCCCGCGCCACCGACACCATGCTGGAGAGCGTCGACCTGGTGCTCCTGGACATCAAGTCCTGGGACCGCGAGCTCTACGTGCGCCTCACCAGCCGTCAGCTGGAGCCGACCCTGGTCTTCGCCCGTCGCCTGGCCGCACTCGGCAAGGAGGTCTGGATCCGCTTCGTCCTGGTCCCGGGTCTGACCGACCCCCCGGAGAACGTGGCGGGAGTCGCCGCTTTCACGGCGTCCCTGGGCAACGTCACCCGTGTCGACATCCTGCCCTTCCACAAGCTCGGCTCCGACAAGTGGGCCGGGCTGGGCATGGACTTCACCCTCGCCGCCACCCCCGTCCCGAGCGCCGCCCAGATAGCCGAAGCCCGCTCCGTCTTCGCCTCGTACGGCCTGAACGCGGTGTGACCGCGCCGTCGTGCGCATCCGGCCGACGGCGTGGTCGACACGCCCGACCCGACACGCCCGGAGCACCCCGGAGGGGACCCGCCGAACAGCTGATATGCTCATTCTCGAGCCCGCACCGAACACTCGGTGACGAGCCCGGCGTTGGTGGTCCAAGGAAAGACGCCCCGCTTCCTGCGGGGAAATGCAGGTGCAAGGCCTGCCCGGCGCTCCACACACACCGCCTCCGGTCGTCCGACCGGAGGCGGTGTTTTTTCATGTGGCCCACCGGCCGGGCTCGGTCCTGATCCGAACCGGGGCCCGGCCGGCGTCCGGGGCGTCGTGGCCCCCGTCAGTGCCCGGGGACCACGAGATCCGCCCGCTCCCGGGGGCGGGTCGTGCTCAGGTAGTGCTCCTCGGCCAGGCGCCAGCGGGCCTCCCAGTCGATCGGACCGTGGTCGTCACCGCGCGCCCGCAGCCGGCGCATGGACTCCTCCGGCGGGGTGTCGACGTAGACGATCAGGTCGTAGTGATCCGCGAGTTCGGGCCGCGCCGTGTAGACCCCCTCCACGAGGACGATGCCGTCACAGGCGACGGCATGCGCCTCGTCGGCCGCCAGGGATCCGCTCGGCCAGTCGTAGCGCCGGTAGTACGCGTCATGGCCGGTGGCGAGCGGGGTGAGGAGCTCGTCGCGCAGCCGCTGCCAGTCGAAGTAGCGGTCGTAGCCCTGCGCGGGGGTCAGCGCGGCACGTTCGTCCGCGTCCATCGGACGGTAGAAATCGTCTCCGTGCACGACCACGGCATCACCGAGCCGGGCCACGGCCGACGCCAGGGTCGACTTGCCCGAACCGCCCATACCGTCGACCGCGATCAGCACCAGTCCCTGGTCGCCCCGAGCGCGGGCGGCGGCCACGACGCGCTCCGCGACTGTTTCGATCTTCGTCATGGGGCGATTGTGGCGTCATCGAGCGCACGGCCTCCGCCGAATGAGCACACTCGTATGTTCCGACGACCGGCGGGTCCCGCCGGACCTGGAGCACAACACGACGAAGGGGCCGACAGATGATGTCGGCCCCTTCGGCTTCGAGTAGCGGGGACAGGATTTGAACCTGCGACCTCTGGGTTATGAGCCCAGCGAGCTACCGAGCTGCTCCACCCCGCGTCGGTGAACACAACTCTACGTCATCTTTTCCGGACCCACGACCATGATCGTCCGTCGGCGGGCGGCCGGGCCGCTCCGAGGGGGTCACACGTCCGTGGGCAGACCGCTCACCTCGGCGATGCCGCGCAGTTCCTCGTCCTGGCGGTGCCGCTCCCCGATGAAGTCGGCGATCTCCTTGCACCGCTCGGGATCGTCCGCCGTGCCCGAGTCCGTGACGACCCGCACGACACCGATCTCCTCGGTCTCCAGCTCGACGATCCGGTTGTCCAGCCGTCCCGTGACGGCCACGGCGACCACGAGGGACGCCTCGTCACGGACCTCCTGCGGGACGCTCTCGGGTTCCGCGCCGTCGAGACACAGTTCGATCGCTCCCACCCTCTCCTCCCTGATCGCTTCGAGTACGGGCTCGACCATGCGCAGCAAGAGCGCGTAGTCCGCCGGATCCATACGCAGGCGGAGCATTTCGAGGTACAGGTCGAGGGGCCGGTCATCCGGTGCCTGCTCTGATGCGTCCATGGAGCTTCGCCTTCCCCAATGTGGACGACATGATCGCGTCTTCCACCAGCATGCTGTGAATCGGCGCGCACCGCCGGTCGAGACGGCCGCCCGGAACATGGCCGAGGGGGCTCGTGCCCTGTCAGCACAGGCCACGAGCCCCCTCAAACTCGTCTTTCGGAACTCGTCCGTCAGAACTCGTCCGGCGGGTTTCGTCCGTCAGGGTTCATCCGTCGGGAGTCACCGGTGCCGGACGGTCCGTGTCACCCGTAGGCGCGCCGGATGCGGTAGAGCACGAAGATGCCGGAGAGGACGAAGATCCCGCCGATCACGCCCGGCCACAGGTTCGCCCCGGTCTCGGCGAGCCCGCCGGTCCCGACCGCCTGTCCCTGCGGCTCGACCCCCGAAGTGGCGGGCGGGTAGGACTCGGCCGCCGGCTCCGTCTGCGCGGGTGTCCCCACCTCGCCGCCCTGGTCGTCACCCGGGGTCTCCTGCGCGGCGGACGAGCCGTCGCCGGCCGACGACGTCACGTCGGACTTGGGCTCGACCGTGGCGGGAGGTGCGTCGTCGCCCGCCGGCTCGGTGCCCGGCGTCCCGTCGGTGGGCTCGGCGCTCTGGCCGCCGCCGTTGTCACCGGATCCGGTGCCACCCTTGCCGCCGTTGCCGCCGTTACCGCCGTTGCCGTCGGACGGGTCGTCCGCGGTGGGCGCCGGCTCCTCGGAGGGGTTCTCCGAGGGGTTCGGGTCCGCCTCGGACGGGTTCGGGGCCGCCTCCGAGGGGTTCGGCTCGGCGCTCTGCGACGGCTTGTCGGTGGCTGGAGGGCTCTCCTGCTGTCCGCCGCCACCGTTGCCGTTGCCGCCACCGTTGCCGTTGCCGCCGCCGTTGCCGTTGCCGCCACCGTTGCCGTTGCCGCCGCCGTTGCCGCCGCCGTTACCGGCGCCCGCGCCGCACTTCTTGCCGCTGTTGATGCAGTCGACCATGTCGTTCATCAGGCCTTCGTCGAAGACGTTGATGAAGTCGCCGTGGTCCGTGATCGGCTTGTGGAGGTTCTCCGGGAAGGAGTCCACCGCGAACAGGGGCGACGTACGGCCGCCGTCCTGGAGGCTCGGCGCGTCGATGGCGTAGACGATGCGCTGCACCAACTGCGGAATGGCCTTGAAGTTGGCCGGGCAGTTGCCCTGGGCGTCCGCGAAGGCCACGTGGGTGCGGTGGTTGGCGCTGTCGATGTTCGCGCCGTCCCAGCAGCTCTGGAACTTGAAGGTGCGCACCACGTCGCTGCCCTGCGGGCAGAGGGGGTACTTGTCCTTCAACTGCCGGTCCTCGAAACCGGTGCAGCTCCAGGAGGCGTTGGCGTTCGCGGGCCCGTTGACGAACGCCTTGGCGTCGCCGGTGATGATGCGCAGCAGGCGGGGCATGGCCGTGACCTTGCTGCGCGGGTTGCCGACGAAGGTCAGCGTGACCTGCTTGGGCGTGACGATCTGGCCGGCGTTGCCCTCGGTCCCGCCTCCGGGCGCGCCCGCGTCGCGTTCCTGCTTGCCGTTCTGGAGGCGCACCACGGGCCAGTAGTACGAGGACTTGTCGCCCTTGTCCTGGCAGGAGGTGTCGGCCTTGGACAGGTCGTCGTCACTGGCGAAGGCGGTGTTGGACTGGTTGCCGATGTAGTCGTGGAAGTGGTGGGCGCCGTTGGAGACACCGGGAGCCACGATCACGTTGTCCGAGTTGAACAGTCCGTTGGCGTTGACACCGCAGCTGGAGACGAACTCGCCCTGGGAGGCGTCGGCCTGGGGCTGCGGGGTCTGCACGTTGGGCTGGACGGACTTGATGTCCGCGTAGTCGGCGACGACGGGACCGTTGCCGGCCGCCGGGGTGCCGCCCTGCTGGCCGCCCTGGTTCTGGGCCGCGCCGCTCGGACTCGGGGATGCGCTCCCCTGGTTCTGCGGCGCGGAGCTCTGGCCGGCGTCCGCCCCGGTGCCGGGCTGGTTGCCGGAGGGGCGGAGGATGCAGGGAGCGAGAGCGTCGAGCCCGCTCGGCGGGTCGCCCGCCGCGTCGATGGCGGCCACGATGCGGCCGATCGACTCGGACCGCTTCTCCTTCAGCGGATTCATCACCGCGTCGGCGCCGTTGTCGCCGTTCTGCTGCATCTGGTCGGCGTTCGCCTGGAGTTGCTGATAGGCCGCGGCGATCTGCTGGTCCAGATCCGCGAGTTCCTTGTCGACATCTGCCTTCGCGGCGTCCGGGACCGTCTTCAACTGCTCTCCGACGTCCGGGCAGTCGATGGTGACGGACCCGGCGGACAGGACGTGGACGCCCGTCGGGTCGCCGCCCGCCCCGGTCTCGGTCGCGGAGGCGTAGACGTTGACTGCCAGCAGTCCGCCTCCGCCCAATATCAGTGCGAAAGCGGCAGAGGTCGCGCGGCGTACGCCCGTGGGGCGTCTTCGCGTGTTGCGTCCCAAGGTGGTGCTCCTACGCGTCGTGGTCGGCTCGGCATGGTTTTCCCCCGGCCCTATACGCACGCGGGTCCCGTTGTGTTCAACCGTCTCCCGCATTCACAGCGATCCCGTACGGAGCAGTGGCACGAGGACACCTCACGGAGCCCCTGGAGCCCCGCTCGTCCCATGTGTCCGGGACCCCGGCACGGGCCACGCCCTCCTCTGCGGTTGCACCGGACGCGGACCGGTGGCCTGATGGGAACACTGCCCCACGGGTACGCCCTGGACGTGGGCCCCTGTCGTGCCCCGGGACCGGCCCCGGGGCGGTGGGGCAGGGCAGGGTGCTCCGCCGCTTCCACCGTGGGCACGGCCGGGGCAGCGGCACGAGGCGGGTGAAACGGGTGACGGGAGCGGAGATCGACTTCGCCGGTGTCTTCCACGCCCTGCCCGGCATGGTCGCCCTGCTGACCCCGGAGCTGGTCTTCGTGGACGCCAACGAGGACTATCTGAGCAACTCCGGCCGCTCGCGGGAGCAGTTGGTCGGCCGGTACCTCTTCGACGTCTTTCCCGACCGGCCGGGCGACGCCACCTCCACCGGGATGCGGAACCTGGAGGCGTCCCTGCACCGGGTGGTGGAGTCCGGGGAGCGCGACGCCATGGCCCTGCAGCGTTACGACGTGGAGTCCTTGGACCGGCCCGGGGTCTGGGAGGAGCGGTACTGGAGCCCGGTCAACTCGCCCGTGCTCGCCGCGGACGGCACCGTGGCGCTGGTGGTGCACCGGGTGGAGGAGGTCACCGAACTCATCCGCGCCCGCGGCGGGTTCGAGCAGGGCGACCGGGGCCCGGTGCTGGAGGCCGAGTTGTACACACGGGCCCGGGAACTGCAGGAGGTGAACGAGCGCCTGCGACGCGCCCATGCCCGCGAACGGGAGGTCGCCGTCGCCCTCCAGGACGCGCTGCTGCCCTCACCGGAGCAGGTGGGGACGCACCACGCCGCCGTCCGCTACCGGCCGGCCACGAGTTCGCTGAACGTGTGCGGGGACTGGTACGACCTGGTGGCGCTGAGCGGCGACCGGATGGCGGTCGCGGTGGGCGATGTCGTGGGCCACGGGCTGTCCGCGGCCTGCGTCATGGGCCAGTTGCGCAGTGCCCTCAGTGCCGCGTCCCGCGCCTCCAGCGGTCCTGCCCGGGCGCTCGAGGTGCTCGGGCTGTACGCGCGTTCCGTCGAGGGCGCCGAGTCCACCACGGCGGTGACGGCCTGGATCGACTGGGAGACCCGCACCATCAGGTACAGCAGTGCCGGGCACCTTCCACCGGCCCTGCTGCGCGGCGACGGGACGGTGGAGTTCCTGGACGGGGCGACGGATCCGCCGCTGGGAGCCCGGCCGGAGCACGTGGACCGCCCCGAGGCCGCGACGGACTTCACCCCGGGCGACACCCTGGTCCTGTACACCGACGGTCTGATCGAACGCCGTCGCGAGGACATCGACACGAGCCTCGGACGCCTGGCCACCGCGCTGACCCACCACCGGGAGGCCGAGCACGAGGCCCTCGCCGACGCCCTGCTGTCGGACCTGCTCCCGCCCGCCGGCGTCACCGACGACACGGCCCTGGTGATCCTCCCGCTGTGAGCGCGCCCGGCGAGCGGCGGCGGCCACCGCGCTGCCGGCCGCCGGAGCCCGCAGGCGCCCGCGGCCGACGCTCCCACGGCCGCCAGGCGACCCGGGCCAGACCCCCGTGGCCATCGGCGCCCCGCGGCTGACAACCGACCGGGAGCGCAGGCCCCCGCACCTGACGCCCCACCGCGGCCGACGCCCCCGCGGCCACCGGCAGACCGAGGCCCCGGGCGACCTTCGCTGTCGGCAGGCCGTGGCCGCCGGCCGGCATCACGTCGTGGAGGCCGACAGGGTGAGCCGGTGGGAGCGGACGACCGCGAGCGCACAGGCGGCGACGAGCGCCGCGGCCAGGGCGGCCAGCGCGCGCAGCGGCCCCGACCGCACCGGCCCCGTGGCCAGGGCCCGCGGCGGCATCCGCCCCGCCGGGTCGTAGACGACGGCGAGCACGTCCCCCGGCCGGGTGGTCCGCCCGCAGCCCCGCCGGACGCGGACCTTGAACGGGGCGCCGTCCCGGGCGACCACCGAGCAGAGGTAGCGGGCGCGGCCCGTGCTCCCCCGTCCGCCGCCCTCGACGGACATGACGACCATGGGCGCCACCCGCTCCCCGTCCACCGGCACCACGTCCGCCGCGGCCTGCGGGGCCTGGAGGGCGAGACACACGCCGAGCAGGGCGACGATGCCGACCAGCGCCCGCCCCGACCGCAGGAACACCAGGTGCAGGACGAGGACCCCGGCGCACACGAGCCCGGCCTCACCGCTGGCCAGTACCGGCACCCCGGTGCGGTCGCCGACGGCCCCGGCCCCCACGATCGACCCGGCCCCGAGCCCCCCGACGAGAATCCCCTCCCCCACCAGCCGCCGGGGCGGCCATCCGACGAACTCGGCGGGCCCCCACACCGTGCTCCGCAGGTACGCCGTCAGGTCCGACTCCTGGACGGCCGGAGGACGACCCCACCGGCGCATACCCGTACCACCCCCGGCAACGTTCCCGTCTGTCAGCGCCTCGTATCCTGCCGCCCTGGTACGGACCGCGGCCCTGCCTCCGTCCGGAACAGATGACGTGGACAACGTTTCCGGGAGTCGGCAGCGAAGCCCCCGTCCGCGCCGTTCACGAAACGAACCGACCGAAACATCGCAGTGACTGTTCGTCAAATACACCCATCAATAGGAGAGTTGACGTCTTCGGCCCTCACGTCCCGGAGATCTGCGGGGGTTGCGCCCCGGCGGACCTCGCCGACAGGAGGCGCCCGCTGAGGCCGGCCAGCAGGAGCCCGGCCACCATGGCGACGAGGCACAGGGCGGGGCCGGAGGCCCAGGCGACGGCACCGGCGCGGCAGACCAGCACGACGGTCACGGCGACGGCCGTGCCCGGCAGGGCGATCAGGGCCGGGCCGGTGCGGCCGAGGTCGTCCTCGGCCAGCGCGCCGAGAACACCGACGCCGAGGGCCAGTGCCCACACCCCGAGCGCCTGCGCGTCGATACGGTTGACGCTCCACGGCACGAAGCCGGCCCAGAAGCCGGGCCGGACCAGCAACCCCGTGCCGATGCCGAGCCACGCCGAACCGAGCACCGCCAGCGCCGGTTTCGACCAGGCGGGCAGCGGCGCGCCGCTCGGACCGGGCGGCCGGCCAGGGGTGCGGTACTGCCCGACCAGCGCGATCAGGGCGCACACGCACAGCGCGCCGAGGACGAAGAGCCAGCCGAGGCTGAACAGCACCGGGACGACGGGGCCGCCCCGGGCGATGTACAGATGCCCCGCGTCGAGCACGCTCACCGTGAACAGCCCGAAGAGGACCACGGCCAGCGGGTGGACGAGCGAGCGGACCTCGTGCCAGGCACGGGCCCGGCTCACCGCGAACAGCCCCGGCGCGGTACCGAGCATGGCCGCGCCGATCAGCCCCGGAGTCAGCGACTCGGGGGAGCGCCACGCGCCGAAGACATGTCCCGTGAGGGCCACGGCCGCCAGCAGGCCGCCGACAAGAAGACTGACCACGGCGACCGCGACGGCCAGCATCGCCACTCCCGCGGTCAGGGGCCGCCCGCCCGTCGGGAGGGACCCGGCAGCGCCTCCCGGCAGGCTCGGGAGCCCGTCCGACGCCCCGGACACGTCGTGGGGCTCCTTGGCCCCCGGCCGCTCCGGCACACCGGGCGGAGCCTGTCGCGGGTGCCCCGAGGCGTCGTCGGGCGGGGGCGGGTCGGATGCGTTCGGCATGGGAATTCCGTTTCCGGGCGGGAAGCACGACGAGGTGAGCGAGAGGGCCGGGAGGGCGCGCCGATGCCGGAGGCGGCGGCCGAGGAGCACCGTCCGCCGGCGGACGAGGAGCTACGGGACCGGCGCGGAGAGCCGGGCGGCCGAACCGGGCGCGGGCACGGCCCTCTTGAGGACCTCCCGCGCGTACATGACGCGTACGCTCACGGTCAGGGTCGCCGTGACCGCCATCACGCCGCAGCCGATCGCCACCCCCGCGGCCAGGGCCGTGAGCCCGTCGAGTCCCAGGGACCGTTCGAAGAGCGGAGCGGCCCCGACCGACAGGACCGGCGCCAGACACAGGGCCACCCAGTGCAGCCGCCACTCCTCGCGCGCCCAGAGACGCCCCTCCCGCCCTGCGCGGCTCGCGCGCAGGGCCGTCAGCGCGTACGTGACGGCGTACGGCAGGGCATAGGCGAGCAGGAGCCGGCGCCCCTGGCTGCCGTGCGCGAGCGAGGCGCGCGTGATCCAGGCCAGCGCGGCGGCCCCGGCCAGGTGGGCGAGGACCAGGACGGGCACGGGCGCCCAGGACCCGGACACCCCGGCGACCGTCCTGCGCCGGTCGAGGGAGCGCGAGGCGATCAGGGCGCCGAAGGCGACGACGGACCCCAGGTGCATGGTGGCCAGCTGGTTGATCTCGGCCATGGACAGTCCGGGCAGGATCAGCGGCAGGCCGCCCCACTCGAACCGGAGCAGCGGGGCGGTCAGCAGGAAGCCGTAGCAGAGCAGCATCCAGCGCTGGTGCAGGTCGGGGAATCCGCCGACGGCGGCGAGCACACCGAACGTGACGCTCATGACGGTGCCCAGGAGGATGGTCGCGAGCACGATCCAGAAGGCGGCGCCGCTGAAGGCGTCCTCGGGCGCCGTGCGCGCCAGGTAGATCCCGGCGCCCGCCATCGAGGCGTACACGGTGACCGCGAAGAGGACCCCGAGCGCCCGGTGGAGCCGCACGCGCCTGCGCACGGCGGTGATCACCTGCGCGGGGCCCAGCAGCATGAGCACACCGCCGAGCACGGAGTGCACGATCATCGGTACGAGGCTGTGGCGGTACGGACCGATCCGGGTGGCCAGCGCGTCGGCCACGTACCGCGGCGAGACCACGTGGGCCAGGATCCACTCGCCGTACGCCGGTGCGCCGGGGCGCGCGTACGGCCACAGCTCGGTCATCGCGATCGGCGCGTAGCCCACGCACACGGCCGACACGGCGATGACGGCGAGGCGGCGCCAGGTGGTGCCCGTTGGACGACGCACGACGACTCCCTGCTCGTGGCCGCGACCGACCCGGCCCTCGATAGTCTCGTTTGGACTATCGAGACGGTAGGGCCGTCCACCGCCGGGGTCAACGGTCTGTCGCGCCCTCGTCCCGGTGCTGCACCCATTGCCAGAAGTCGATCATCATCCGCTCGTAGCGGATGCCGAACTCCAGCGCGTCCCGTTGCCCGCGCGTGAGCAAGTCCCCGACCGTCCCGGCGAGTTCCTCGTACTCGCCCAGGGTGCGGCGGTGCTCCTCGTGCTGCACGGGAGCGAGGACGTCGGGCCGGCCGCCGAACCACAGCTTGAGGATGCCGCGCTCCCGGGCCTCCACCGGGACGAACGCCGGGTCGTCCAGCCACCCCCGCAGGGCCGCCCTGCCCTGCTCCGTCAGCGTCAGCACCCTGCGGTTGCGACCGCTCTCCTGCCGCACCCGGGACAGGAGCCCGGCGTCGAGGAGGCGGTCGCACTGCGCGTACACCTGCGCGTGCGGCACCGACCAGAAGGGCGCGATCGTCCGCGCCGCCTCCCCTTTCACGTCGTACGCGCTGGCCTCGCCCAGCTTGTCGATGATGCCGAGGACGAGATACGAGGCGGTGGTCAACCTAGCGTCAGCCATGGGGGGACCGTATCGCCACGCGATCACCGGGCGGCGGGGACCGCCGGACACGGTCACCGCACGGCGGCTCCGCCCGACGCGAAGAAGATCCGGATGCCCGGCACAATGCGGGGTATACGGGCGATCACCCAGCCGAGCGCGCTTCAGGTCCGCGCGCCGCCCGCACGAGGAGTTCCTGTGACCACCTACGTCATCACCGTTCCCGGGACGTTCGTCCACGGCCTGCCAGACGCCTCCCGTGCCGACGTGGAACGCAGGCTTCGCCCTCAGGACCCGCAGAACACGGACCTGGGCGAGAGCGAGGAGCTGAGCCTGCTGACCGTCGACGAGGGCAACAGGTTCTCCGTCCGGCTCGAGGTCGAGGCGGCGGACCGCAGAAGCGCCGAGGCCGAGGCCGTACGGCTCGTCTCCGGCGCTCTCCGGGACAGCGGTCTGTCCGCCGACGACGCCCCGCTGGGACCTGCCGCCGTCACCGGGATCGACCGGGAATTCTGAGGCGGCCGGCCCGGCGCTCCCGCGGACGACCGCGGCCCCCGGACGCCGTCGCGCCCGAGACGACCGCGGGACTCAGACCGGCCGTACGACGCTGTGGATGGCCGCCCGCCCGGCGTACTCGACCGACTCCTCGGTGATCCGCGCTCCGGGGCTCGGCGCGTGGACCATCATGCCGTCGCCCGCGTAGAGACCGACGTGGCTCACGTTGGCGTGGAAGAAGACCAGGTCCCCGGGCTGGATGGCGGTCAGGTCGATCGCCGGGCCGATCCGCGCCTGGTCCTCGATCGCACGCGGGAGCATGACCCCGGTGCTCTTCCAGGCCGCCTGGGTGAGACCGGAGGGGTCGTACGAACCGGGTCCGGAGGCACCCCACACGCACGGCCTGCCCACCTGCGCACGGGCGAAGGCGACCGCCTCCGCGGCCCGGCTGTCGTGTCCCACGACCGGCGGGGCGGCGGCGACGAGGCTGTCGATGTCGAACCCCGGATTCGTGTCGACGGCCCCGGGGGCGGCCGGCCACGCCTGCTGCCCCCCGGTCTGCCGCAACGACTGCCGCCAGGCGTCCTCGGCGGGCGGCGCCGGGGGCACCGCGGGCTCGTTCGCGGGGGGCATGGGAGCCGACGGGTAGGCGGCCGCGCGGGGCTCGTACGCGGGGGCAGGGGGCGCGGGCTCGCTCATCGGGGGCATGGGAGCCGACCGGTACGCGACCGGACCGGGGGCCTGGGGGGCCGGTTCGCTCACCGGGGGCACGGGGGCCGAGGGGTAGGCGGCGGCCCGGGGCGCGGACTCGTACGCGGGGGGCTGGGGCGCGGACTCGTAAGCAAGGGGCTGGGGCACCGGCTCGCTCACCGGAGGCGTCGGAGCCGGCTGATACCCGCTGGGTCGGGTCGCCGTCTCGTACGAGAGCGGGAGAAGAACCGATCTGGTCTCGGGGGCCGGGGCCGGCACCTCGTACGAGAGGGGCAGGAGCACCGACTTGTACTCCGCGGCCGGGGGCGCCGGTTCGTACGCACGGGGCATGGACCCCGTCTCGAAGACCTGGGGCATCGACCCCGTCTCGAAGACCTGCGGCATCGAGCCCGTCTCGAACGCGGTCGGCTGGGGCGCCTGCTGGAACGCGGTCGGCGGGGGCGCCGACTGGTACGCGCGGGGCATGGACCCCGTCTCGAAGACCTGGGGCATCGACCCCGTCTCGAAGACCTGGGGCATCGAGCCCGTCTGGAACGCGGTCGGCTGGGGCGCCTGTTCGTACGCCGTGCGCTGGGGCGCCGGCGGGAACGCGGGCGCCTGAGAAGCCGGCGGGAACGCGGCGGACGGGGCAGTCGGCGCGAAGGACGGGAGCCGGGGTTCCTGCGCCGGCCGGTACTCCACCGTCGGCGCCTGCGCGACGGGCATGCTCTGCCGTGCCGCGTGCCGCGACATCAGCTCCTGCGCGGCGGCGATCTTGCGGCGGGCCGTCTGCTTCCTGTCGTGCAGCGGGGACTTCTGCGACGGGGCGGCCGAGGCGGCCCCCGCCGGAAGTGCCGCGCGGACCGCCGTCCCGGCTCCCGGCACCGCCGGGGCGCCACCGGTCATGGCCTCGGCCCCCGGACCCGCGGTCAGTTCCAGGGCGGGGCGCGCGGCGGATTCCGAAGCGGGTCCTGCGGTCAGCTCCCGCATCGGGGCCGCGGTCAGCTCGGCGACGGGCCGGATGATCTGCTCCAGCTCGTACACCGTCGGAAGGTCCGAGGACCCCTTGGAACCTCGCGCGCCCTCCTTCGGACGGGCGCCTGCGCCGCCGCGGTCCGGCAGCCGGTCGGCCGGAAGCGCGGCCGGGGCCGAGGGTCCGTAACGGGACCGCGCCCCGTCGAACCACTGCCGCATCAGGTCTTCCTGGGCAGGTTCGGAACTCCCGCCTCCCCGGCCGGAACCCCGTCGGCCCGGCCCGCGACTGAGATTCGCCGAGGCGCGGGTCCCGTTGAAGTTACCGGTGGCGAGCTCCGCCTGGTCGTAGAGGGACGAGAGCCGTCGGGCGACTTCTTCGCCGCTGGGCGGGGTGCGTTCCGGCGCCATGGAGTGGTGCTCCTTCCGTCGTCCGCCTACCGGGTTAGCTGTCGGGTTCGGGCGGACGATTCCGGAAGGTATGCCCTACGACCCCTGCCCCGTAAGACAGTTGGTCGATTCACCCCAGGTTCGGTGGGTCCCCGGCTCCCGCTGCCGCGCGGACAGCAGGACTCGGCGGAGGGCGCACCGCCCGGCGAACTCCGCCGGAGGGAATCGGGCGACCCGGTCGCCAACTTAGCCATGTTGTGCACCCGATGTGAAGATCCACGTCCCAGATGTCCGATACATTTTCGTGACCTTCGTCGCACCACCCCGCAGCGCGACGGCGAGGACACACGCCGTGCTCGAAAAGGCGGCTGAGCACGCGCGTTGGGGCGATCCGGCACCGATTCCCCGTCCGGGCCCGGTTCCGAATCCCGTCCGGTGGTGCGATGCGTTCCGTCCCGATTCCCGTCCGCACCGACGGTCCCGGCCCGTCCCGGTTCGCCCCGACCCGCCGGTCGGACACCCGGCCGTCGCGGATGTGTCGGAAGTGTGCACAGAACTGGCGTTCCCTGACATGTCGTTCGACATGGACGGCGCCCGCCTGTCACACCTTGACCGGTTCTGGCCGAGCTGGCCGGATGACCGCTGCGGCCACGCCCCGGCCGTACCGTCGAGGCACGTCAGACCACCAGAGCGAGTCGAGGATCCCCACGTGCACGATGCGCCGATCTATGCCCAACTGATCTCCGAACGCGGCGACATACCGACGCTCGTGCGCAGCGAAGCCCGTCGGCTGCAACGCGACTTCGAGTGGATCCTGAGCTGGGATCCGTCGACGGGCGCCCCGCTTCCCACGTCCGCCGCCCGGCCGACGTCCGGCTCCCGGCGCCCCTTCTCCCCCACTCCGGACCCCGACGACCGGCTCGACACTCCCTGATACCGCGGCGCTAGAGAACGCCGGGCTCCCCGCCCGGCCGTTCGGCGGGGAGCGGGTCGAGTCCGGCGGCGATCCGGGTCACCAGATCGGCGACCGCCTCTCCCGTGGCCCGATGCCAGGTCCGCGCGCGCCGGAGCATCGCGTGGTCACCGCCCGCGACCCGTACGGCGCTCGCGGAGGAGCCCGCCTCCACGGCCCGGCGGACGAACGCGAACGACTCCGCCGGATCGGTCACGCGGTCCCGGTCGCCGTGCAGCACGATCACGCGCCTGTCCCGGAGGTGGGCGACCGGCTCACCCTCCGGGCACCAGGGCGCCAGCGCCACCACGGCCCGGACCTGCGGCGCGGCCGCGGCCCGCAGGGCGGCGCGCCCGCCCATCGAGTGGCCCACGAGCACGACCGGTACCTCCCCCACCAGTCGGGTGAGTTCGTCCAGTGCCCGCAGGACGTCGGCGACGGGATCGGCGTCCGCGCCGTTCCATCCCCGGTAGCGGTAGCGCACCTGCCCGACGAAGGTGTCCTCGTCCGGCAGGGCCCGCGTCACGGAGCGCGCGAAGGGCCGCATCCGTGCGCGTGCGACGTTCCACGGCCGCAACGGGGCTTTGCTGTCCGCGGCGCCACCGTGCAGGATCAGTACGGCGGCACGCGCCGGGGCCGCGTCCGGACGGACGGCACGGCACGGCCGCAGCGCCGCGGGGGCGCCGGCCGCCGCGGGCCGGGACACGTCATCGGCGGACATCCGCACAGAGTCTCGCATGACACCTCTCCACCTTCACGGCGCTTCTCGACGCCTCGCACCGGACCGTGAGGAGGGATCGTCTCACCGGACGGTGACCACCGGCCACCGGCCACCGCCCAGCGACCGCCGGTTACCGGTCACCGGCAGGCGGGCAGATCGTACGCGGCGACGGCGGCCCGTCCCCGGTCCGCGCCGTCAGTCGTCGTCCTCGGGCCGGGCCCGGTAGTTGTTGCGCCATTCCTGGTAGAAACGCCAGAGGCGGGTGGCCTGCGGGCAGCGTCCCGACTCCCGTTGGCACGTACGGCAGTTGCCGACGTGACTGACATAGGCGGTCTCGGGGACGTCCCGCCCCGGCTGCGGATTCGGCATGACCCTCGGCACCTGTCGGCGCGACGCGCACGAGCGCAGCGTCGCTTCTGATGCCGTACTTCCGCGCCGAGGGCCTCGGCGGATGCACCTGCCGAGGCCCGGTTCCCGGTCGGGGTTCACGATGCGCGTCAATCGAGAAGACCTGCCTCGTACTCCACCGTCGCGGGGAAGGGCCCGCCGGCCGGGGGCCTGCGGACCGTCAGACGGGCCACCTCGAAGTCCATCTCCGACACCTCGGGGGGCGGCGGCGGGTGGTAACGCCCGGCGCACACGGACAGGTTGACGATGAGATAGGCGTGCCAGGACCTGCCCACTCCGCGGCGGTCGTCGAAGGCCTGGACTCCGTTGACCCACCACACGACGCGGTGGGCGCCGAACTCCACCTTGAAGTCGACCCAGGCACCCGGCGCGATGTCCTGGTGCCGGTGGTAACGGTGCGTGTTGCGCACGTGGTTGGACAGTTCGAGCAGGTCCGGGTTGTCGGGGTGGTACTCGAAGACGTCGATCTCCTGACCGCCGTCCCGCCACGTCCAGACGGCCGGCCAGGCGCCGGTCACCGTCGGCAGCTTGACCCGCGTCTCCAGCACGTCTCCCGTACGGACCATGAAGCCGTCCGCGCTGCCCTCGGTGGTAAGGAGGCCCGCGTCCCAGTCACCGTCCGGTCGCCGGGTGGCCCGGAAACGGCCCGTCCGGCAGTAGGCGGGGTCGGTCACCAGATGGTCGAGTTTGCCGTCGTCCGGGTTGACCGGACCGCCGTCGGGATAGGCCCAGGAATGGCCGGCGACCCATTGCCGGGGCGAGGCGAAATCCGCTGTGAAGACGACATCGGACACGGCGGCACTCCTCGATGACGGCGTTGCGCGTACGCCCAGGTTGTCCCCAAGACACCGACATCCACGCTCCGTTCACCACAACCCGCCACAAAACAACCCATCGGGGTGAACCGGCCGCACTCCGGCGCACCGGTCCCGGCGTACCGCGCCCCGCGTACCGGGTCGACCGGCTGCCCGGCCGGGTGCACCGTGTCCGGCGCCCCCGGCTGGGCTCCGCCGGCTACAGGTACGGGCGGGTGATCAGCTCGATCGCGTGACCGGCCGGGTCCTTGAAGTACACGCCCCGGCCGCCGTGCTCGTCGTTGATCTCGCCCGCGCGTCGCATCTGGGGATCGGCCCAGTGCTCGACGCCGTCGTCACGGAGCCGCCGGTACGCGCGGTCGAAGAGTTCGTCGTCGATCAGGAACGCGTAGTGCTGCATCTGGATGTCCACCGGGGGCTCGGCGAACTGCAGGAGCACGCCGTCGGAGAGCTGGACGTTGGTGAACGGCCCCCAGGACGGCGCCTCCGGCAGTTCCAGCAGCTCCCGGAAGAAGCGTGCCGACCGGTGGCGGTCCTTGGACGCGATGATGGTGTGATTGAAGGTGACGGTCATGAGGCCGGCCTCGATTCTGCTCGACACGGAAAGGGACTCGCGGTGCACAAGCACCAGGAGGTCCGCGTGCCGGACGAAGAGGGGGCCTTCGGCGCGCCCACCGCGCGATCAGCCCTCCACCGGATTGCCGATCCGTGTGTGGCGTGGCGCCGGTCCGGTGTTCACGCAGGTGACCCTACTCGGTCCAGGGTCACCGCGGAAACCGGAAAACGGCGGCCGGGGCGCGTGGGGGCGGCAGACTGGACGCCATGACCTCACCGGACCCCAAGGCCGACCTCCACCGCTATCTGCAGTCCGCTCGTGACGCCCTGGTCTGGAAGCTCGAGGGGCTCTCGGAGTACGACGTCCGCCGCCCGTTCACCCCGACCGGGACCAACCTCCTCGGTCTGGTCAAGCACGTGGCGACCGTGGAACTGGGCTACCTCGGTGACACCTTCGGACGGCCGTCCGGTGAACCGCTGCCCTGGCTGGAGCACGCCGGCGAGACGAACGGGGACATGTGGGCCACCGCGGACGAGTCACGTGAGTTCGTCGTGGGGCTCTACCGCCGGGCATGGGCGCACGCCGACGCGACGATCGAGGCGCTGCCGCTGGAGACGGTCGGCAGGGTGCCGTGGTGGCCCGCCGGCAAGGACGAGGTGACGTTGCATCACGCGGTCGTCCGCGTGATCGCCGACACGCAGCGGCACGCCGGGCACGCCGACGTCATCCGCGAACTCATCGACGGCGCCGTCGGGATGAACGAGGGGAACGACAGCATGATGCCGGGCGACCCGGCATGGTGGGAGGAGTACCGGGCCAGGCTGGAGCAGGCGGCCCGGGACGCCGGAAAGAACGGCTGACGCCGGGACCGAACCACCGGGACGGCATCCGGGCGACAGGGGCCGCCGGACGTCAGAGACCTTCAGGGGCCGCATCCGGCCAGGTCCCGCGCCCCGCCAGGTCGAGGACGAGCGCGGCGATGTTCCAGGCGTCGTCCTCGCCCCGGTGATGCCTGCCCTCCAGGGGCAGTTCGGCCAGGCGCAGGGCCTGTGCCATCCCGGGCCGCTTCCGCAGGCCGTGGGCGGCGGTGAAGACCGCCTTCGCGTTGGTGTGGCGGCGGCCGAAGGGGTACGCGGTCGCCGTCGCGGCGCACTGACGGGTGAACTGATGACGGTCGTAGTCGCCCCAACTCGCCCACGGCCGCTCCCCCGTACGATGCCGTGCGGCCAACACGCGGCAGGCGTCGGCGAATTCGAGCCCCTGCTCGACCTCGCCCTGCGTCAGCCCGGTGAGCTCGGTGCAGAACTCGCTGACGGCCGACCGCGCGGGCCGCACCAGGAGGCGGTGCTTCTCCACCCGGACGCCCCGGTCCAGGTCGACGACCGTCAGACCGATCTCGATGATCTCGCTCACGGCACCGGGCGGAGGCGCGCCCTCCCAGCAGGTCGCCTCGACATCCACGACGTTGAGCAGTCCCCCGGCGCTGTTCATGCGGGTGAGCGTAGAAGGCGGCACGTGGACGCGTCACCGGGATTTCCGCGCCGAGGCCCGGGGCCGACGCGCGGTTTCGGTACGGCGGCGGCCGGAGCGCACGTCAGGGGCGCGGCCAGGGACGTCCGCCGATGCGCTCGATGTCGGTGTTGAAACGCCTCAGGTAGGCGGCGAAGGCGGCGATGTCCTCCTCCGGCCAGTCGGCCATGACGCGGTCCAGGGAACTGATGAGCCCCTGCCGCTCCTCGTCGAGCAGCCGCGCCCCCTCGTCCGTGATGCGGAACTTGCGGGCCATGCCGCCGTCGGGGTCGGGGATGCGTTCGACCAGCCCGGCGCGCATCGCCGCGGCCGTCTGCCGGTTGAGGGTGGAGGCGTCCAGCCCGAAGGCGTCGCTCAGTTCACCGATCGACATCGGCCCCTGGATCCGGATACGGCTGAGCAGGATGTACGCGCTGCGCTCCAGGACGCCGTCCTTGGTCCGGCCGCCCCGGTGGTTCATCCATCCATGGCGGCTGAGCAGCATCTGCTCGTACTCGACCTCGTGTGTGGGCCTGACCATCCGCCTGCCGCCTCCCGCCGTCCTCTTGAGCCGCGCGTCCCGCGCATGTCGGTGCGGCCCGGGTCCATGCTCCCACATCCGCGTGCACAAGCCACATCACATGCATAAGCCACACCTCATGCGCGATACATAAGACATGTACGATGCACATCCCTTGCCCGCAGACAGACCCGAGGAGTCCCCCATGGACGCCCCCCAACCTTCCGCCCGAGCGGGCGGCGTGGTCGCCACGCTCGCCCTCGCCGGCACCGTGGCGGCCATCATGCAGACGCTGGTCACTCCGCTCATCGCCGAGCTGCCGCAGATCCTGCACACCACGCCCGCGAACTCCGCCTGGGTGATCACCGTGACCCTGCTGGTCGCGGCCGTCTGCGTCCCGGTCTCCGGCCGTCTGGGCGACCTGCTGGGCAAGCGGCGGATGCTGCTCGCCTGTTCCGTCCCGCTCGTGGCCGGATCCGTGGTGTGCGCGCTCTCCTCGTCGGTCGTCCCGATGATCGTCGGGCGGGGCCTGCAGGGCATGGGCATGGGCATGGTGCCACTGGGCATCGCCCTGCTGCGTGACGTGGTGCCCGCGGAGAAGCTGAGTTCCTCCATCGCGCTGGTCAGCGCCTCGATGGGCATCGGCGGCGGCCTCGGCCTGCCCATCTCCGCCGCGGTCGCCCAGTACGCGAACTGGCGCGTGCTGTTCTGGGGCTCCGCCGTGCTCGCCGTGGCGATCGGAACGCTGATCTGGTTCCTCATCCCGGACGTGCCGGCCGGCGCCAAGGGTCAGCGCTTCGACGTCCTCGGCGCGCTCGGACTCGGCGCCGGACTGGTCTGCCTGCTCCTCGGCGTCTCCAAGGGCGCCGACTGGGGCTGGGGTTCCGCGACGACCCTCGGGCTGTTCACCACCGCCGTGGCGGTCCTGATCGCCTGGGCCGTCTGGGAGACGCGCACCCAGGACCCGCTGATCGACCTGCGCACCACCGCCCGTCCCCGGGTCCTGCTCACGAACGTGGCCTCGATCTTCGTCGGATTCGGCATGTACGCCAGCATGCTGATCATCCCGCAGCTGCTCCAGTTCCCCGAGGCTACCGGCTACGGCCTGGGCCAGAAGATGCTCGCGGCGGGCCTGTGGATGGCACCCGGCGGCATCATGATGATGATCGTCTCCCCGCTCGGCGGGAAGCTGACGGACGCCCGAGGCCCCAAGTTCACCCTGATCAGCGGCGTCCTCGTCATCGCCCTCGGCTACGGCCTCGCACTGGTCCTCATGGGAACGCCCTGGGGTCTCATGCTCACCGGCATGGTCATCAACAGCGGCGTCGGCCTCGCCTACGGTTCGATGCCGGCCCTGATCATGAGCTCGGTCCCGCTCGCGGAGACCGCCGCCGCGAACGGCTTCAACACGCTCATGCGCTCGCTGGGCACCTCGGTCGGCGCGGCAGTCATCGGCGTCGTCCTCGCCCAGATGACGACCAGCACGGCGGGTTACACCTTCACCTCCGAGAGCGGCTTCCGCACGGGCCTGGTCGTCGGCGGCTGCGTCGCCCTGGTGGCCGCCGCCATCGCCGCCGTGATCCCGGCGGCCCGCGCCGCCGCCGGTGACGACAGGACCGGCCCCACGGCCGCCCCGGAGACGGCCGCGGCCGCGCGCTGAGGTTCACTCACCGGCGCACCGGTTCGGCGGACGCCCTGTCCACCGACCCGGTGCGCCGGCGCTCCTCGCTGAAACGCCACAGCCCGCTCACCCCCGCAAGCACCGCCCCCGCCTGCGGGTGATCGATCAGCTTCATGACACCCTGCGGCCATGGGCAACTCGCAGGCATACCCCGTCTTCAGAAGCACCAGTGCCACGGAGGCGTTCGCCCTGGCTCAGCGCCTGCGCGCCCTGATGTCCTGGTCGAAGCCGACCGTCCGGGTGGCGGCCGAGTTGCTGCGGGCCGAGGACGTGCGGCGCATGACGAAGGTGCTGCCGGACGCGTACTACTACGACGCCGACGGCGATCCGTTCGATCCCGGGCGGCCGAGCCAGGAATACCGGGCCGACACACTGCCGAGGGCCGACGAGGAGCTCAAGGCGCTGTTCCCGATCTTCGTCGACGTCGACATGCCCGTGAACACGGTGGAGCGGTCCTTCGTCAGTGCCCTCGGGACCGGGCCCGCCACCATCGACTGGGAGGGGGTCTGGCCGGACGGCCCCGGCCCCGACCTCCGGGCGAACACGAAGTGCGAAGGGGTGCAAGCCGTGTTCCACACGGACGACGCGGACTGGGAACGCCCCGCCGCCGACCACACGGTCTTCGTCCACATGACCAAGTTCGGCAATCTCCCCCGAGCACAGTGGCTGGCCGCCCAGGTCGGTGCGCGTGTGCTGGGGGACCCCGTGACCGGTTGGTGAACGGACCTTAGCGACCCTCGAAGTCCTGGTCCGTGCCGGTCGTTCCGCGACCTGGCCACGCGATGTCGTCGACGGCGAGAAACGGCTCGGCCGCCACGGTCCTGGGGGTCGTCCCGGTGAACTCCATGACGTCCCGGTGCAGATGGGACTGGTCGGCGTAGCCGCCGTCGGCCGCGACGCGGGCCGGGCCCTCACCCGCGACCAACCGGTGGACGGCATGGTCGAAGCGGACCAGTTTCGCGGCGTGCTTGGGCGGCAGGCCGAGCTGTGACCGGAACCGTGACCACAGCCGCTTGCGGCTCCACCCGACCTCGGCCGCGAGTTCGTCGACCCGGGTCAGGCCGCGGCCGGCGACGATGCGGTGCCAGGCCCGGGCCACCTCCGGGTCCACCGGCGGCCCCGTCTCCCGCCGACGGGCCAGCAGCGCCTCCGTCAGCGCGAAACGGTCCTGCCAGGACCGGGCCTCCGCGAGCTGCCCGCGGATCCGTGACACCTCCCGGCCCCACAGGTCCTCCAGCGGCACGACCGCCCCGTCGAGGTCGGCCGGCGACGCGCCCAGCACCGCGCGCGCGACGACCGGGGAGAGGCGCACCTGCACGCACTCGACGTTCTCTCCCCGCGCTCGCACCGCGCCCGCCGACCCGAGTCCGGGCCCCGCGACGACGCTTCCGCGCCGCTGCCCCGCGGCACAGTCGATGACGGGCGAGCCGGCGCCGAACTCCAGGAGCAGCGTCACGGCCGGGTGCGGGACGATCCGGAGCGCGTCCAGATCGGGGACACGGAAACCGGCCATGGTGACACCGGCCGTCCGGCCTGGCCGCCCCGGGCACGCCACGCCCCACGTGGCCGCACCGTGCGCGAAGGTCCGCATGTCCCCATTCTACGTAAGCCCGTTGAGGGGAACATTCGTCCAATCCACCGGCGGGTACCGGCGCGGACAGTGGCCTCATGACCGCCACGGCGACGCACGCCGTGCGGGCGGACCGAAAGGGAGGGCTGCCATGCGGATCCTCGTCTCCGGCGCGAGCGTCGCCGGTCCGGTGCTGGCCTACTGGCTCACCCGGAACGGCTTCTCCGTCACCGTCGTCGAGCGCGCGCCGGCTCCGCGCAGGACCGGCGGCCACGCGGTCGACCTGTTCCGGCCCGCCATGGACATTTCGGAGAAGATGGGCGTGCTCCCGCGCATCGGGGAACGGACCACCGGAACGAACCGGATGACCGTCCACCGGGAGGGCTCACGACACCCGGTCCGGGCGGACCTCTCCAAGATCTTCGACGACGCCTCCGGCCGTCACGCCGAGATCATGCGGGACGACCTGAGCGAGATCTACTACGACGCGGCGCGCGACGACGTCGAGTACCTCTTCGGCGACTCGGTCACCGCGATCTCGCCCGACGGCGAGGTGAGGTTCGAGAAGGCCGCGCCGCGCCGCTTCGACCTCGTCGTCGGCGCGGACGGGCTGCACTCCACCGTGCGCCGCCTCGTCTTCGGTGAGGAGTCCCGTCTCAGCGCCTTCAGCGGGGCCTACTTCGGGGTGCTGACCCTGCCGGGCGTCCCCGGCCTCGACGGGGAACTCCTCCTGCACGTCGGTGTCGGCCGCACCGCCGGACTGTACGGTGCGCGGCACCTCGGGGACGCGCGGGCGTTGTTCCTGTTCCGCAGCGAGCGGGAGCTCGACTGCCACCACCACGACGTCGCCCGGCACAAGGAGCTGCTGCGCGGCGCGTTCACCGGCATGCACCCGCACGTGGACCGCTGGCTCGACGGGCTCGACCACACCCCGGCGTTCCACTTCGACTCGATCACCCAGCTCCGCATGGACACCTGGTCGCGGGGGCGGGTGACGCTCGTCGGCGACGCGGGCTACTGCCCCGGTGCGGTCGTCGGCGGCAGCACCAGCCTGGCCGTCGTCGGCGCGTACGTCCTCGCCGGAGAGCTGGCTCGGGCGGGCGGCGACCACCGGCGCGCCTTCCCCGCTTACGAGCGTGCGATGGCGGAGCACGTGCGCGGCAGCCGCGCGGTCGCTCTGAGCGCGGCGAAGACCCTGATCCCCACGTCCCGCCTCGGCGTGTGGGGGCTGGCCCAGGGCGCCCGCCTGATCTCCGCCCTGCCCACCGGTGCCGCCCGCGCCTTCCTCCGCCTCACCACCCGGAGCGCGCGCTTCCACGACTCCGTGACCGTCGACGACTATCCGCTGCCGGCCGCCGCGCGGGGAGCCCGGAGCGGCCCGGCGGGCACCCCCGGAGACAGACTCGGGGTGGAGTGACGGTGGAGTGACTATGGACGCCCGGATGCTCCCGGCAGGGGGACGGCCGACGAAGATGCGGCGTGCTCCGGGCCTTCGACCGCCGTCGTCCTGCCCAGGTACGTCAGCGGCCCCGGGTCGGCGACGGCGATCTCGTGGAAGCCGAGACGGTCGTAGAACGCCCGCGCGGCCGTGTTCGCGGTGACCATGCCCAGGTGGACCGCCGGCACCCCACGGGCATGCAGCGCGGCGAGGAAGGTGTTCATGAGCCCTCTCCCGTAGCCGCGCCGCTGGAAGTGCGGCAGCAGATCGATGTGCAAGTGGGCCGGATAGCGGGCGAGTTCGGGCAGGATCATCCGCTCGGGGGTGTGCAGCAGCCCGACCATCACCTCGCTGGGCGTGCTCGGCTCCCTCGTGGGCGCGGGATAGCGGTGCGCGACACGGGGGATCCATGTGCCGCGGAACCGCGCGACGAACTCGGTGGTGTCGCCCGTGCCGACCACGTAGCCGACGGCCCGGCCGTTCCCGTCGTCGAGGACGAAGGCCAGCTCGGGCTCCAGATGACAGTAGGGCGCGGCGAAGAGGGCCGGCATCAGCTCCTCGTCCGGATACAGGGCGCGCGAATCCCCTCCCTCGTCCGCGGTGCTCACGCACACGTCGGCGACGGCGGCACGGTCGGCGGGCCGGTAGGCACGAATGGTCGGCGATGGGTTCATGAACCGCATCCTGACTCCTTGGGAGCGCTCCCACAAGGGGGTGCGCGCTCGACCGCCGTCCGGAGGACGGCCACGGGATGCGCTCCGTGCCCACCGGGACCGGCCACGGGATGCGCCATGCCCGCCGAGGTCGGGGCCGGACGGCGAGATCCGGCGAGGGACGCCGCATGGTGCGATGCTGAAGTACCGGATCACGACCTGGGAGCAGAGCAGGGAACGACGGCAGCGTGAGGACAGTGACACGGCCGAATCGAGCGGCGATCTGGAACCGGTTCGTGGCGTCCGACCCGGGTCTGCTGCGGCTCATGGCCGGACTGCGGACCGTCGGCGCCATCGCCCTCACCCTGGTCGTCCTCGCCCTGCGCGGGGCCGGCCCCAGTCTCATGGTGAGCGGGGCCATGACCGCCATGGTCGCCACCTTCTCCATCAAGGAGAAGCACCGCGGCGCGCAGGCCGTCACCCTCGCGCTCGGGCTTCCCGTGGCCGTCCTGGCGATGTCGCTGGGCGCCGTGCTGAGCACCCATACGCTGGCGGGCGACGTGTGCTTCATCGCCCTGATCTTCGTCGCGGTCTACTGCCGCCGCTACGGTGACCGCGGCACGGCGCTCGGGCTGATCGCCTTCCAGATCTACTTCCTGTCCCTGTTCGGCGGAGCCGCCTACTCCGCCCTCGCCGAGCTGTGCGCGGCGCTGGTCATCGCCTTCGTCTGCAGTGCCGTGGTGCGCTTCGGCGTGGTCGCCGAGTCGACCGAGCGGGTCCTCAAACGGCTGCGCAAGGCGTTCCGGGCCCGCGTGGCCCAGTTGGTCTCCGTCCAGATCGACCTGCTCGACGCCGATCGCGACGACGTCGAGAAGGCCCTGGACGACGTACGGGTGCACACCGCGCGGCTGCACGAGAGCGCGATGATGATCCAGGACCGCCTGGACGAGGGAACCTCCGACAGCGCGAGCGCCTCGCTGCTCCAGCGGCGCGTCGCCGAGGCCGAGATCGCCGCCGAGCGGCTCGGCATCCTCATCCTCACCGCGCGCAGCGCCGAGCAGGCCGACACGCTCGCCCTGCATCTGCCGCACGCGCCGCTGCCCGCTCCGGGAGGCGTGCTCCAGGAGCGCGACGACACCATCGCGACGCTGCACCGTGATCTCGATTCACTGCGGGTACTGGTGGCCGGCCCGGTCTCCGGTGAGCACGGCACCGGGGTGGCCCAGTTGCGCAACCGGCTGCTCGGTTACCGGGAGGAGGACAATCTGCCGAACGCCCCGGCAGCCGTGCAGGACGTCTTCCGCGGCATCGGAGAGGCGGCCCGCGCGGCCCTCGGGCTGCGGCTGGCGCTCGACGGTCCCCAGGACGAGGCCGACGACTCCCCCGAGACGAAACGTTCCCGAGAGGAACTGGACGCCGAGGACGTCTCCATCGCGGCAGAGGAACACGAACGGGACGAGCCGCCCCCCAGGGGACTCGACCGGCCCACGACCCGCGCCGCGGTGCAGGTCTCGGTGGGGTCGACGCTGGCGATCGTCGGCGGGGAACTGCTCTCCCCGCAGCGGTGGTACTGGGCCGTGCTGACCTGCTGGGTCGTCTTCCTGAACACCTCCTCGACCGGGGAGATCCTGGTCAAGGGCTATCGCCGGCTGCTGGGCACGGTCCTCGGCGTGATCGCGGGTGTCATCCTGGCGGGTGTGGTGGGCAACCACACCTGGACCGCGTTCGCGCTGGTCCTGCTGTTTATCTTCGCCATGTACTTCACCGCCCCCGTGTCGTACGTCCTGATGTCCTTCTTCGTGACGGCGATGCTGGGGCTGCTGTACACGGTGCTGAACACCTACAGTCCGGCGGTGCTCGTCCTGCGGATCGAGGAGACGGCGCTCGGCGCGATCTGCGGGATGGTCGCGGCCGCCGTGGTCCTTCCGGTGCACACCGACCGCCGTACGGACGAACTCCTCGCCTCCGTGCTCGTCCGGCTCGGGGACGTCACCGGCGCGGCGGTGGAGCAGCTGAGCGGCGGGATCTCCCTCGGTCTGCTGGACAAGGCCCGGGAACTCGACACGGCTCTGGACGATCTGCGGGCCTCCACCAAACCGCTCACCCACCCGATCACTCCGTGGCGGACCCGCCGCCGGACCGCCCGCTACATCGTCGCCCTGCTGGAGACGTGCGCCTATCACGCGCGGTCGCTGGCGGCGACGGCCGAACTCCTCCCGTACAGCAGGTCGGTCGCCGCGGATCCCCGGCTCAAACTGGCGGGCCGCCGGATCAGCCACAACATCGACGCGCTCGTCGCCCGGGTGGCCTACGACGTCGGGGACAGCTTCGCGGAGACCGGGGCGAGCCTCGCCGCCATGCTGGAGCAGCAGACCCCGGACTCGCCCCGCCACGACCGGGTCACGGGCCGCGTCCTGCGGCATCTGCAGCGCCTGGACGAAGGGGTGATCGGTCTGGCCCGGCCGCTGGGGGTGCGGATCTCCACGCCCGGCAAGAAGGAGGCCCGGAGCACGGCGCGGTAGCCGGCGGGCACGTCGTACGGCAGCCGCGCCGAGGACGTCGCGCGGTGGCGGCGGCACGGCACGGTGGTCGCGGCGGGGGCGGTGGGCTCAGCCCACGTTCCACAGGAACCGGTGCGTGTGGATCCCGAAGTAGGGGAACGACTGCACCTGCCGGACGCCTTCGATCTGCCGTACGACGTCGTTGACGAAGTCGAGCAGATCCCGCGGTCCCGGGCAGACCACCTCGGCGAACAGGTCGAAGCCGCCCGAGGTCAACACCGCGTAGACGACTTCGGTCCGTTCGGCCAGCGTGTCGGCGACCGCTCGTGGATCCCCGTCCACGGCGATGCCGAGCAGGGCCATCGCCTGTCCGCCCATGCCCATCGGGTCGGTGACGCCGACGACCTGGACCGCCTGCGAGTCGAGCAGGCGCTGCAGGCGCTGGCGGGCCGCCGACGCGGACAGCCCGACCTTGGGGCCGAGCTCGGCATAGGCGATACGGCCGTCTATCTGCAGTTCCCGCAGGATGGCCCGGTCGATCTCGTCCACGCTGTTCCTCTCCGGCTGGCCCGCTCCAAGGTTAACGGCGCCGTTCAGCCCGCCAGTTCGGCCAGGGCGGCGGCGAACACCTCGGTGTGCCGGTCCACGTCCTGCTCGGTGGTCGCCGGGCACATGAGAGCCATGTTGTGGAACGGGGTCAGCAGGATGCCCCGGTTGGCGAGGTACAGGTGGAGGAAGTCCTCCAGCTCGGTGTCGGCCGCCGCGGCCGATTCCGTTCCGGTGCGCGGCGCGGGGTCGGCGAACCGGTATTCCGTACGGGCTCCGAGCCGGCTCACCGACCACGGCAGGCTCCATTTGTCGATGCCCGCCCGCACCCCGGCCTCGAAGCGCTCGGAGAACTTCGCCATCGCGCTGAACGCGGCGTCGGTGAGGACGTGTTCCAGGGTCGCGCGCGTCGCCGCGGTGGAGAGGGCGTTTCCGGCGAGGGTGCCGCCGACGCCGCCCATGTCGACCAGGTCCAGATCGGCGCGGCCGAGCAGCTTGTCGGCGAGTTCGGCCGAGAGCCCGTAGGCGCCGGCCGGAATGCCTCCACCGATCGCCTTGCCGATGGTGAGCATGTCCGGCTCCAGGTTCCAGGCGGCGGTGCAGCCACCGGGGCCGGCGGAGAAGGTGTGCGTCTCGTCGTTGATGAGCAGGGTTCCGTACCGGCGCGTCAGCTCACGGACGCCTTCCAGGTAGCCCGGCTCGGGCAGCACGATGCCGATGTTGGTGAGCGCGGGTTCCATGAGGACGGCGGCGACGTCGCCGTGGGCGAGCTCGCGCTCCAGCTGCGCCAGGTCGTTGAACTCCGCGACACGGCTGGTGAGGGTGACGTCGCAGGGGGCGCCGACGTTTCCGGGGCGGGCCTCGCCGTGCCCGTCCGGGCCGACGACGATCAGCGACTCGTCGACGCTGCCGTGGTAGCTGTAGCTGTTCACCAGGATCTTCGGGCGGCCGGTGACCGCTCGCGCCAGGCGGATGGACCAGCGGTTGGCGTCGGTGGCGGTGAGCGAGAAGCTCCAGCGCGCGAGCCCGAAGCGGCGGGTGAGTTCGGCGCCCACCCATTCCGCGTCCTCGGTGGGCAGCATCGCGGTGGCGCCGCCGCTCTCGGCGAACCGGGTCCGTACCGCCTCCGCCACCACCTCGGGCGAGTGACCGGCCATCGCACCCGTGTCGCCGAGACAGAAGTCGATGTACTCGTGGCCGTCGATGTCGGTGACGCGGGCGCCGCGCGCGCTGTCCAGATAGCGCGGGAAGGCCCCGGCGGTCTTGTTCATCCAGGTCATCGGGACCCTGCCGAACAGGTGCTCCGCGCGCTCGTACGCGGCCCTGGACCGCGGGTTGCGGCGCTCGGCCTCGGCGCTCTCGCGCGCCAGGAGCTGCTGCAGGCGGGTGCGGTCCATCGGGGGCTCCTCTGTCGGTGAACACGGTCGCCGAGCTCGGTCGACGACGGTTCGACGACGGGTTCGGCGAGCGGATACGGCAACGATACGAACGTATACAGCTCCTGAGCAAAGTTCAACGATTGATTCCGCAGCACGTACAACCGATTCGAGTGTCATGATGCTCGAATCGGCGATCACCCTCTCCCGCCCCCGAGGGGCCGGACTCCGGCCACCGAACCCACGGGGGCCGGAATCCGGCTACCGGGAGACCTCCGGGGCCCACACCCTGTCGGCGTAGTCCAGGAAGTTCCCGCCGAGGATCTTCTCGATGCGCCCGGAGCGGTAGCCGCGCTGTTCCAGGAGGCGGACGAGCTCCCGGAACTGGTCCACTCCGCGCAGGTCGAGCACGAAGGGAAGCGTGTCGTCCCGCTCCCCCGCCGCCCCGACACCGGCCTGACGCCGCAGGGCCACGTGCTCGGCGAGATGCGCGCGGTAGGCGTCCAGGTCGTCGATGGACGTCACGGTCCCGTCGGTGCCGATGCCGACGTGGTCCTCGCCGCACACGTCGACCGCGTGGACGATGTGCTCCACGACGTCGGCGGCCGTCGCGTGGCCCGACACGTTGAGGAAGGGCATGAAGTAGATGCCCACGAAGCCGCCGCGCGAGGCCACCAGGCGCAGTTCCTCGTCCGTCTTGTTGCGGGGGAGGTCGGCGAGCGCACGGCAGCCGGTGTGGTTGATCGACACGGGGCGCCGCGCGATCCTGGCGGCCTCCAGGCACGTGCGCTCACCGCTGTGGGAGAGGTCGACCATGAGACGGTGCTCGTCGAGGGCCTCGACGAGGCTCCGGCCGAACTCGGTCAGCCCCCGGTTCTCCGGCGCCATGGAGCCGTCACCGATGTGATTGGCCTGGTTGTACGTGAGCTGGACGACCCGGACGCCGAGGTCGGCGAAGGTGGCGACGCGCCCGGTGTCCTCGCCGACCGCGACGGCGTTCTGGAAGCCGTAGACGACACCGATCCGGCCCTCCTCCCGGGCCCGGCGGATGTCCGCGGCCGTACGGACCTTGAGCAGGTCGGCCGGGTTGTCCCGGATGATGCCGTCCCAGACGGCGATCTCGTGCAGGGTGTGCTCGTAGGGCGGCAGATCGCCCATCGTGTAGCCGAGCGTGATGTTGACGGCGGTGAGGCCGGAGGCATGGGCGTCCGCCAGGGTGCGGGCGTCGACGGTCAGTTGCTCGCTGGACGGGTTGAGTTCCGCGGCGGCCTCGGCCGACCGGGGAGCGTTCGGATTGTCGAGCTGCCCGAGCGCGTTGATGATCATGGGAAGGTCGGTCATCGGGTCTCCTCGACGGGGTGGGGCCGTTCGGCGACGTCGGTCGCCCCGGCGGGGTGGGGCGCCGCGACCGGGTGGGTCCCGACGGCGGAGCGGGTCCCGACGACGGGGGCGGGCCCGTCGACCCCGGGGTCCCGGACGCCCTCGGGCCGTCCCGCGCCGGGTGCGACGCGGTCGAAGTCCCGGCGCTCGAAGCGCCGGCCCCGCTTGACGGTCAGCGTGACGCTGCGCAGGTTCGCGATGTCCCGCAGCGGGTCGTCCTCCAGGACGACGAAGTTGGCGAGCTTGCCCGCCTCGACGCTGCCCATGACGTCCTCGGCACCGGCGCTGCGGGCGCCGATCAGCGTGGCCGAGCGCAGTACCTGCGCGGGCGTCATCCCGCAGCGCTCCACGAGGAAGGCCAGTTCCTCGAAGAGGGCGGGGAAGGGGTCCGCGGCATCGGTCTCGTAGTCCGTGCCGGTCGCGATCTCCACACCGGCGCGGTGGGCCTGGGCGGTGAGCACGGCGGCGAGTCCGGTGTTGGCCTCGGCCCGCTCCGCGTCCTCGGGCCCCTCGCCCGCGAGGGCCTCGCTCGCCCACATGCCCGCGGTCGCGTCGAGGACGGTGCCCCGCCGCCGCATCAGGGCGAAGAGCTCCTCGATCCGGGGGTCGTCGCCGGCGGCGAACCGCTCGTGGTCGACCTTCGGCTTGGTCTTGTAGCTGGTCAGCGGTTCGTCCGTGCCCTCGAAGGCGAGCAGGGTGACGTGCGAGACGCTGTCGGCGCCGGCCTCGACGATCTCGCAGGGCGAGGCGGGGAAGACCGTGGCGTGGGCCCAGACGGGGATGCCCTGGCGGTGCGCCTCGGCGGTGATCGCGGCGACGGTCTCGTGGTCGAGATCCGCGTACACCTTGATCGCCGAGGCGTGGGTGCCGCGCGCCAGCGCGACGGCGATCCGCAGGTCGGTGTCCTTCGTGACCGCCTGCATCCACGGCACGGCGCCGGGCGTCTCGCCCTGGGACACCTGGTGGGTGCGCGGGTCGTCGAAGAAGCCGGGGCCCGCCATCAGCGCGGCGTAGCGGATGTCGGGGCCGGGGATCTCCCCGACGAGCGTCGCCCTCGCGAGGTCGCCGACCTGACGCAGGTCGTCGGCCATGTCACGGATGGCCGTGACCCCGCTGTGGACGAGCCGGCGCAGCACCGCCTCGGCGGCGGGCCGGTCGGGCGGCGTCGCGATGTGCTGGTGGGAGTCGATCAGACCGGGGACGACGAAACGGCCGTCGAGGTCGAAGACCCGGGCATCGGCGGGCAGGTTCTCGGCGATCACGGCGTCGTCCCCGACGGCACGGATCACCGGGCCGTCGATCACGATCGACGTCGAGCCGCGGACCGGCTCCCCGGTTCCGTCGAACAGCGTCGCGCCGCGGTACACCGCGACGGCCCCCTTCGCCGCGGGCGCGTACAGGGCCGGTGCGCCCGAAGTCTCGTCCGTCATCTTCACCTCAGTAGTAGCTCTGACCGGAGCGGCTCAGTCCGGACCGGTTGACCGCTCGACCGATGTTGTTACGCTCTAGGTAACATTCGTATCGTCTCTTGCAACATGCGCTACCGTACGCTCGCAGCTCACGACGTCACAAGGAGGGGCCGGAAATGCCCGAGGCATCCCGCAGCGCGGTGGACAAGGCCCTGGACCTGGTCGAGGCCGTGGCCCGTGCGTCCCGGCCGCCGCGTCTCACCGACCTCGCCGAAGAGGTCGGCCTGCACCGCGCGACCGCCTACCGGGTGCTCGTCGATCTGGTCCGGCGTGGCTGGGTGCTGCGGGCCGGCGACCGCTATCTGCCGGGTACGGCGGTCCTGCAGCTGTCGTCCTCGGCGGCCAGGAACTCGCTCGGCGCGCTCGCACGGCCGGTTCTCGCGGCGCTGTCCGAGCGGACCGGCATGATGGTCAACCTTCAGGTGCCCGAGGTCGACCGGTCCCGGGTGATCGACGTCGTACGTCCCGACCGCCTGGCGATGATCAGCAGTCTGACCGGCCAGGCGCTGCCCGTTCACCGGTTCGCCGGTCCGCTCGCCCTCGTCGCCGCCCTCACCCCGGCCGACCGGGTCCCCTATCTGCGCGCCGCGGAGGAGGCCGGGTACCCGCTGGAGGGACCCGGCGGGCTGCTGGCCGACATCGGGGACGCGGAACGCACCGGATTCGCCGTCGAGTACGGGCGCAACGAACAGCCGGTCGCCTCGCTCGCCCGCGCCGTGGTCACCCGTCCGGGCGCACCCGTCTGCGCCCTCACTCTGGTCGGACTGGGCCCGGACTTCGACGAGGCCCTGCTTCCCGGCCTGCGGGAGCGGCTGCGCGAGGCGACGGACGACCTGGCGCGGATCCTCTCCGGCCCCGCGGCCTCCGGAACCCCGATGGACGACGAGGCCGCGTCCGCCTCCACTCCCACCTCCCCGTCCACCGAAGGCCCGGCATGAGCGAGATCCTCTTCCTCGACGGGGCGCAGACGCGCGCCGCACTCGATCCGCACCGCGTCCTGGACGCCGTGGCCACGGCCCTCGTCGCCATCGCCCGCGACGAGGTCTCCGCACCGCCGCGGATCGCCGCCCACACCCCGCACGGCCTGCTCGGCGCGATGCCCGGTCACGTGCCCGGGCTCGGACTCGCGGCCAAGCTGGTCTCCGTGTTCGCCGACCCGGCGCGCCCCGGTCGCAGCAGCCACCGGGGCATCGTCGCGCTCTTCGACGAGACCGACGGCCGCCCGCTGGCCCTGATGGACGCGGAGCCCCTCACCGAGGTCCGTACCGCGGCGGCCGCCACCCTGAGCGCCCACGCCCTGGCCCGTCCGGACTCCGGCCGGGTCGCCGTCATCGGAACCGGCGCCCAGGCGCGCGCCCAGATCGCGCTGCTCGCGGCCGTGGATCCCGGGACCCCGGTCTCCGTCGCCGGCCGCGACCCGGGGCGTGCCGGGAGCGCCGCCGCGCTCCACCCCGCCGGCCGGGCCGCGGAGAGCATCGAGGAGGCGGTGCGCGGGGCGGGCACGGTGTTCTGCTGCACCGGCGCCGTGCGCCCGGTGATCCGCCGCGCCTGGCTCGCCCCCGGCACGCACGTCAGCTCGGTGGGCGGCTCCCACGGGCCCGAGCTGGACACCGACACCGTCCGGGACGCCGCCCTCTTCGCCGAGTGGCCCGGCGCCGCCACGACCCGGCCCCCCTCCGGCGCCCACGAACTGCAGGACCTCCCGGGCGGGCGGCGCGTGACACTCCTCGGCTCGGTCCTGGGCGGCGATCACCCCGGTCGGCGCGACGCCGGCGACATCACCCTGTTCAAGTCGACCGGCCACGCCGCACTCGACGTCGCCGCGGCCCACGTCGCCGACACCGTCGCCCGCGCGAAGGCATGGGGCACCCGCGTCTCCATGTGAGCCGGCGACGGGGCGCCGTGGACTTTCCTCCCCCGGTTCGGCCATGCTGAAGGGTGCTTCCGCAGGTCCGCGCGAGGGCCCGGACCTCCGGAGTCGCGGGCCCGGGCAGGCCGGTCGGGGACGGGCCGCGGACCCGGCGGAACACGACGCGAAGGGAGGCCGGCGCCCCATGGGACGAAGCGGAGCGGACGGCGGCGGAGTACGGGAACGGCTGGGCAGCGCACTGTTCAGCCGGGTCGCGGGCCCGGACGGGCCGGAGAACCGCGCCCGTATCCACGGCACGCCCGGACCCCGCTGGTTCGGGCCGGACCGCCCCATCCGCACCGTGCACGGGGACGCGTCGATGTTCATCGGCGGCCTCTCCGCGCTGCTGCTCCAGTCGCTCCACCCGCTCGCCATGGCCGCCGTCTCCGCCCACTCGGGCTTCCGCGGGGACCCCTGGGGCAGACTCCAGCGCACGAGCACCTTCCTCGCCGTGACGACGTACGGAACGGCCGAGAGCGCCCAGGAAGCCTGTGACCGGGTACGGGCGGTCCATCAGCGGGTGCGCGGTGTGACCTCGGAGGGAACGCCGTACCACGCGGCGGACCCGCACCTCCTCGGCTGGGTCCACGTCGCGGAGGTCGACAGCTTCCTGCGCGCGCACCGGCGCTACGGCGCGCGACCGCTGTCCGGGGCCGACTACGACGCGTACGTGGCGGACACGGCCCGCGTCGCCTCAGCGCTGGGCGTCCTGGACCCGCCCACGGACCGTGCCGGGCTCGCGAAGCGGCTGAACGCGTACCGCGGCGAGGTGCGGACGACGCCGGAAGCACGCGACGCCGCCCGGTTCCTCCTGCTGAACCCGCCGGTGCCGCTCGTCGCCCGCCTGCCGTACGGGGTGCTCGCCGCGAACGCGGTGTCCCTGCTGCCCCCCTGGGCCGCCGCCGAACTGCGGCTGCCCCGGCTGCCGTTGGTGGACAGCGTGTGCGTACGTCCCCTGGGCTGCGCCTTCACCTCCGCCGTGCGCTGGGCGATGGCACCGCAGCGGGCGCGGACCGTCGGGGCGGTCGCGTGACCGGCACCGGCGCGCCCGCCCGGGCGCCCCTGCCCCGCCGGCGCACCAAGGGGCACTGATCGGGCGAAGTCGGCACACAGCGGGGCTCCGGACCGAAAGACTGTGCGTGTGCTGAGAAATCTGCCGGCCGTCCCTCCCGGTTTCGTCGGACGCCAGGGCGAACTCGCCCACCTGGACGACGCGTTGTGCGAGGAGCGTGTCGTCACCCTGACCGGGGCGGGCGGTGTGGGCAAGAGCCGGCTGGCGCTGGAGGCGGCTGACCGGGTTCTGCGCGCCGAAGAGCGCGGGGTGGCGTGGGCCGACCTGTGGCCGTTGCGCGACGACCGGCTGCTCGTCACGTCCGTGGCCGACGCGGTGGACTTCGCGGACCACACCACGCACCAGGCGGTGGACTCCCTGACCCGCTGGCTGGCCGACCGGGACGTCCTGCTCGTCCTGGACTCCTGCGAACACCTGGTCGTCCCCTGCCGCCGCCTGGTCACCCGGCTCACAACGGCCTGCCCGCGCCTGACCGTTCTCGCGACGAGCCGGGAACCGCTCGGCGTGCCCGGTGAACACGTCGTCACCGTGGAGCCGTTGCCACCCGCCACGGACGCCGTGGAGATGTTCCGGCTGCGCGCGGCCGCGGCGGGCACGCCGGTGTCCTCCCCGGCGGACCTGGTGGCCGTCGCGCGTCTGTGCGCGCGGCTCGAAGGCATGCCGCTGGCAGTGGAGTTGATCGCGGGGCAGCTGGCGCACCGCACGGTCGAGGAGCTCGAGCTGGAACTCGGCCCGCGCCTGGACATCGCGGCGGAGGGCAGCCTTCCCGGGCCGCCGCGCCACCGGGCGGTACGGACGACGATCGGCTGGAGCCACGAACTGTGCACGCCCGCCGAACGCCTTTTGTGGGCACGGATGTCGGTGTTCCGGGAACCGGTGGACGCGGGCACCGTGCGCGTCGTGTGCGCCGGAGGTCCGCTGCCCGCGGACGAGGTCGGCCAGGCTCTGGCGGGCCTGTCGAGGAAGTCGGTGCTGTCGCGCGTCGGCGCCGGGTACCGGATGCTCGACACCGTCCGGGAGTACGGCCGCATGTGGCTCGGCCAGGTGGGCGAGAGCCGGGAGCTGGCCGACCGGCACGCCGCGCATTTCCTTCGGACGGCCCGCGACGCCCATCGCGGCTGGCTGGGAGAGCGGCAGGCCGCGTGGTACGAACGGCTCGGCTCGGCGCACGCCGATCTGTGTGCGGCGCTCGACCACTTCCTCTCCGAACGGCCGGACACCGCCATCGAGTTGATCGGCCTGCTCGCCTTCCCGTGGAGCTGCTGCGGTCATCTGAGGGAGGCGGCGGCCTACCTCGAGGACGCACTGGCGCTGTCCGCCGCGTCCGGCCCGGTCAGGACGAGAGCCCTGTGGGCGCTGGGCATCACCCGTGTCCTGCGCGGCGAGCACGAGCACGCTGGGCAGTTGGCCGCGTTCTGCCGGGACCGCGCGGACCTCCAGGACGATGTCGGTGGGATCCTGCACGCCTCCTATCTCCTGGGTCTGACGCACTTGCTGGAAGGCCGGCCCATGGCGGCCCGGCACGAGGTCGAGACCGCGCTGCGGAGAACCGGCGGCACGGCGTTCACCTCCGCGGGACACGTCCTGTGCCATCTGGTCCGGGTGTTCGCCCTGACCGGGGAGGGGATGCTGGACACGGCGCGCCGGGAGGCGGAGGAGCTGCGGCGCGGCTGTGTCGCCCGCGGCGAGTGGTGGACCCGCTCGTACACCGACTACCAACTGGCGCTCATCGCCCTCTTCGAGGACCGTGCGGAGGACGCCACCGCCCACGCCCTGTCGATGCTGGACGGCAAGCGGCACATCAGCGACAGTTTCGGCATCGCGCTCGGTCTCGATCTGCTGGCCTGCGCCCTGGCCGCACAGGGCGCGGGCGAGCGGGCGGTCGCCGCGTACGGCGCCGGGGAGACGTACTGGAGTGCCGTGGGACATCCCCAGCGCGGCACACCCGAGCTGGGTCCGGTACGCGAACGCTACGAGGACACGGCCCGCTCCCTCCTCGGCGACGACGGCTACGAACGGGTCCTGCTGCACTCGACGCTCAGCGACCCCGAGACGATCCTGCACCACCTCCTCGACGGTCCCCGCAGGGGTTCCTGAGGCAGATCGGGCCCGCAGCGGCGCGCACCTCCCCGGCTTGGCTCGTCAGCCCGCGGCGAGAAGGCCGTCCACCAGGGCCCGGAGTCCTTCGACGTAGGTGTCCTGGGCGGTCAGAGGCGCCCAGCGGTCGGCGACCTGCGCCAACCGGGGCAGCTCGCCCCGGTCGAGATCACCGAAGACCCGCTCACGGTAGGTGGATCGGCCGGTGTCCGCGCGCCGCCGTGCTGCCGCCGTGCGGACGACGATCTCCCCTGCGGTGTAGAACCAGATCGCGCGGTATCCGTGGACGGCCTGCTCCGGGGTCAGTCCGCAGGCGACCAGGCCGTCCACGATCTGCTCGACGAACCACAGGGCGGACACGGACATCAGGTCGTCGGCGGTCAGTACCTCCACGATCCAGGGGCAGGCGGCGAGCGCCTCGTGGATCGCGGCAGCGGCGGTGACGACCCGTTCCCTCGGCCGGTCGGGCAGTTCGGGCCGGCGCAGCACCCGCGCGGCGTAGTCGTCCAGCAGCAGGAGCAGCAGTTCCTCCTTGTTGCGGACATGGTGATAGAGCGCCATCGGAGTGCTGCCGATCTCCGCCGCCAGCCGCCGCATGGTCAGCCGGTCCACTCCCTCCGCGTCCACGATGCGACGCGCCGCCCCGATGACCTCATCACGGGAGATACGGGGAGGCCGGCCAGGGCTCTTGCGCGGTACGGGGGATTGCGGCATGACGCCATCCTCCCCCAGGTATCGACAGCAGCGATCCCCTCGGGCTATTTTTCTTACGCGTACAAAAATCTCACGGCGTGATCACGGCGCCCGTGCCGGTGGGCGTACCGCCCCGCCACCGGTCCGCGACACCCGCACCGCCGCGCGCCGCCTCCGCAGAGAACCGACCGGAAGGAACTCCGTCATGACGACGACACCCGTCTCACCCGTCGACCTGTTCGCCTCGGCGCTGCACATCCACCCAGACGGCGGCGTCCGGGCCGCCGAGCGGCGGATGACGAGCGGCGACCCGGGCGCCTGGCAGATCGCCACGTTCCATGTGGAGAACGACGCCGAAGTCCACGCCGACCACTGGGAGATGCACCCGGAGGCCGAGGAGGCGGTGTGCTGCCTGACCGGCGGCGTCCGCCTCTACTTCCGCCCCACCGGACCCGACGAGCCCGAGCACATGGTCCCGTTGCGGGCGGGCACCGCCGCGATCGTCCCCCGCGGCCGCTGGCACCGCCTGGAGCTGGACACCGCCAGTGACCTGATGTCGATCACCCTGCGCCGGGGCACCCGGCTCGAAAGGCGTGCCGGCGTCCGGTGACGCCGTGCCGCGGAGGGCCGGGGCGCTGCATCCGCAGGGCCGTTCCGCGGCGAAGCAGGGGTGAGCCCGGCGGACCGGCCGGGTGTCCGACGGCTCCGGAATCGAGGTGAGGACCGTCATGTCCTGCTGCCGCCCTGCATCGATCCCTGTCACGGACGGGTGGGACACAGCTTCCGGCGGAGCGTGGTCCACCGCTCTTCCGGGAGGAGCGCCGTGGAACTGAGCTCCGACGGGGAGACGGGGACCGCGGGTGCGGGGGTCACCACCGGTTTCCTGGCGCGCCGACTCGGGGTGTCGCCCACGACGCTGCGCTCCTGGGACCGGCGGTACGGTCTGGGACCCGCGGTGCGGGCGGACGGCCGCCACCGCCGCTGGTCTCCCGACGACGTGGCCATGCTCCGGGAGATGTGCCGGCTGACCGCCGCCGGCCTGCCGCCCGCCGAGGCGGCCCGCACCGCGAAGGAGGCCGCTCGCGGCCGTGTCGCGGCTTCACCGGCCCTCGCCTCCCCGACGCGGACCACCGCGCGCACGCGGGCCGGCGCCCGGGTTCCGAAGGAGGCTCCGCCGACGGGCCCCGGCCCGGGAACCCCGCCGGACACCGAACTGCCGCCGGGAGACGTGGCCCAGGAGTGCCGGGGCCTCGTCCGGGCCGCCGTCCGACTGGACACCCTCGCCGTCCAGGAAAGACTGGCGGCGGCGGTCCGGACCCACGGGCTGACCAAGGCCTGGGAGGACGTGATGGTGCCCGCCCTGCGGACCGTGGGCCGCAGATGGGAGACCTCGGGGGACCGTCACGTCGAGGTCGAGCGCCTCATGTCCTGGAACGTCTCCGCCACCCTCCTGCGTGTCTACGTGTCCGCGGCGGGGCACGAACCGCCCGCCTCGGCATCACCCGTGCTGCTGGCCTGCGTTCCCGGCGAACGGCACACCCTGTCCCTGGAGGCGCTCAACGCGGCGCTGGCGGAGCGGCGGGTACCCGTGCTGATGCTCGGTGCCGCCGTCCCGCCCGAGGCACTCACGGCCGCGGTGCGACGCGTGGGCCCCCCGACGGTGGTCCTGTGGTCGCAGTCCTGGTCCACGGCGAACCTCCCGCTCGCCCGGCACATCGCCGAGACGCGCCGGGGAGTACGGGGAGCACGCACGCGGAGCCAGGTCCTGCTGGGCGGTCCGGGCTGGCCGCAGACCGGACCGGGACTCCTTCGCCCCCATCACCTCGCCGAGGCGCTCCGCATGATCACCGCGCCGGACGACCGGACGGCCGACGCGACGGATCGGGCGCACTCCTGACCCGGCGGCACGCCCCGAGAACCGCGGAGCACCCCGGGACCGGAAACCGTCCGCCCCCCCTAGGACCGCAGGAAGGCCGCCAGGCCCTCCAGCAGCCGGTCGACGTCGTCCTTGTCGTTGTACGGCGAGAGCCCGACCCGCAGGCCACCGGTGTCCCCGAGGCCGAGGTGCCGGGACGCCTCCAGCGCGTAGAACGATCCGGCGGGCGCGTGCACACCGCGGGCCGCCAGGAACACCGAGGCGTCGGCGGCCGCCCGGCCGTCGAACGTCAGCAGCAGCGTGGGCGTGCGCTCGGCCGCCCGGGAGCGGAGCGTGACACCGGGCAGTGCGGCCAGGCCCGCCTCCAACCGCTCGCGCAGCGCCCCCTCGTGGCGCTCGATCGCCTCGAAGGCCGCGCGCAGCCGGTCCCTGCGCCCGCCTGCCGTGCCGCCCGCGAGCCCGGCGAGGACGTCGATCGCGGCGATGGTGCCGGCGAGCAACTCGTAGGGCAGCGTGCCCAGTTCGAACCGCTCGGGAACCGCGTCGGTGGACGGCAGCAGTTTGTCCGGGCGCAGTCGCTCCAGCAGGTGCGGGGAGGCGGTCAGGACACCGTGGTGCGGGCCGAGGAACTTGTAGGGCGAGCACACGAAGAAGTCGGCGCCGAGCCGCTCCTGGTCCACGAAGGCGTGGGCCGCGTAGTGCACGCCGTCCACGTGGAGCAACGCTCCCGGGTACCGGTGGACCAGGCGGGCGATCCCGGCGACGTCGGGCACGGTCCCGAGCAGGTTCGAGGCGGCGGTGACCGCGACCAGCCGGGTCCGCTCGCTCAGCAGGTCGCCCACCGCCGAGGGCGGGAGTTCACCCGTGTGCGGGTCGAAGTCCGCCCAGCGCACGCGGGCGCCGGCCCGTTCCGCCGCCTGGAGCCAGGGCCGGATGTTCGCGTCGTGGTCGAGACGGCTGACGACGACCTCGTCACCGGGCGCCCAGTCCTTCGCGAGGGCGCGGGCGACGTCGTACGTGAGCTGGGTGGCGCTGCGGCCGAGGACGACCCCGGACGGATCACCGCCCACCAGGTCGGCCACGGCCCGCCGGAACCCCTGGACGAGGTCCTCCGCGTTCACCTCTCCCGGAGTCAGCCGCCCCCGGATCGACAGCGGGGCGGTGAGCGCGTCCGCGATCGCCGCGGCCACCCGGGCCGGGGTCTGGGTGCCGCCCGGCCCGTCGAAGTGCGCGACACCGGACCGCAGGGCGGGGATCTCGGCACGCAGGGCGCCGACGTCGTACGTCACTCGGACTCCTCACTGGCGGCGCGGCCCGCGCCTTGGGCCGGAACGGGTCCGGTGGGCGAAAGCCCGGGACGGGGCGGGCCTGCGGTTCTCCGGTGATCATGACAGGAGGCCCCGCGCCGGGGAAGGCGGCGCGGGGCCGTGGACGCGCTTCACGCCGCGCGCCGGGTCCGCCTCGGGGGAACCCGCCCTCCATGGCGTACGGCCCGGGGCCGGCGACCGGGAACTCCGGTGCCGGCCCCGGGCCGTACGTCATGACGCGCCGAACGGGCCCCGGGCCCTCACGCGTGGCGGTGCGAGCGGCTGTTGCCCGTCAGCACCCGGTAGAGAATCAGGAGGATCAGCGATCCAGCGACGGCGGCGATCCAGGTCGACAGGTCGAAGAACCCGTCGATCGAGTCGACGCCGAAGAGGACCTTGCCCAGCCAGCCGCCCAGCAGGCCTCCCGCGACCCCGATCAGCATGGTGACGATGATCCCGCCCGGGTCCTTGCCCGGCAGGAGCAGCTTGGCGATGGCACCGGCCAGCAGCCCTATCAGAATCCAAGCGATGATGCCCACGGTTCCTCCGTCGTCCGTCCGTACACGATGTGACTTCCCGAGTCCGTGTGCGCCGTCCCGGCGGGAACAAACCTGCGGACCTCACGGAGCCGCCCGCCGCGCCGCCTCCGCGGCCCTGTTCAGTTCGGCCGTGAACTGCGCGCCGGCCAGCAGCGCGAGGTTGGACAGCCACAGCCACACGAGGAAGACGACGAGGCCGGCGAGAGAGCCGTAGAGCCTGCTGTAGGCGCCGAGGACGGAGGCGTACAGGGCGAACCCGGCCGAGACGGCCAGCCAGAGGACGGCGGCCAGGACGCCGCCGGGCAGGCTGTGCCGACGACGCCGGGCGGGCGGTGGTCCCATGTGGAACACGACGAGGACCAGCAGGGCCACCAGACACATCAACAGGGGCCAGCGGAGCAGGTTCCAGGCCAGGGCTGCCGTGCCGTCCACGCCGAGGACACGGCCCGCGGCCTCGGCCACGGGGCCGGTCAGCAGCAGGACGAGTGCGCTCACGACGAGCAGCCCGAGCAGCGCCAGCGCGGTCAGCACCAGCCGGTGCGCGGTGCGCCAGGCCGAGCGGTGGTCCGCCGCGTCGTGCATGCGGTGCAGCGCCCTGCGGCACACCGCGAGGTAGCTCGACGCGGACCACAGCGCACTCGCCGCGCCGGTGACCAGCAGCGTCCAGGCGGCGGACCGCTGCCGGAGCATCTCGCCCAGCGCCTGGTGCAGTTCCGCCCCCGACTGCGCGGGCGCGTACGCCGTGACGTGCGCGATGAACCGCTCGGCGGTGTCCGGGCTGATCAGACCGAAGGCGACGACCATGACCAGCAGGGCCGGCAGCACGGCCAGGATCGCGTAGTACGTCAGCGCCGCGGCCCAGTCGGACACGTCGTCGTTCCACATCGAGACCGGGGTGCGGCGCAGCGCCGGCCACCAGAAGGCGGGCAGCCGTGGCCCGTACCGGCGGGGCCGTGCCGGGCGGACCGCCCCGATGACGCCGTCCGGCCCGGATCCGGCGGACACGCGCGGTCCGGTGGGGGCTGCCACCGGCCCGTACCCGGGTCCGGTTCGGCACGGGTAGGGGCCGGCGACGCCCCGCGGCTGCGGAAACCTCGCGTCGGATCGTCTGTTCATCCCTCACCTCTCCGTGCCGGTCCGGCCGGCGTTGCCGACCCACTGTCCGGCGGTGCCGGTCGAGGCTCTTCTTCCACGCGCGCCTGCCCCTACGCCTGCCGGCCGGGGAGGTGTCGCGACCGGCAGGACCCGGCGAACGCACAGGCCGGACCCGTACGGGACGCGTGCGCGACGAGGAGAGGCGTGGGGCCCGGTTCAGGTCAGGGGGACGAACACGCGGATCGTCTTGCCGCCGCCGGGGCACGGTTCGACGGTGACGGAACCGGCGAGACGGATGATCAGGGGCCACCCGTATCCGTTCGTCCGGTGCGTGCCCGGTGCCTCGTCGGTGTCGTGGACCCGGGCGGGCAGGACGTCGCTGTGGTCGCGTACGGCGAGCCGTACGCCCCCGTCGGCCGGTGTGGCGTCGAATCCGGCGAGCCCGTCGCCGTGCCGGATGGCGTTGGTGACGAGTTCCGAGACCACCAGCAGCAGGTCGATGACCGCGTCCGGGTCCGGCCCGCCGGACCGGCCGTGCTCGCACAGCAACGCCCGGACGTGTTCGCGTGCGGTCGCGGCGCTCGTGACCGCGCCGCCCGCTTCCGGGCTCCGGTCGGCCGCGGGTGTGCAGTCGGCCGGGTTCATCGCCCGGTCGCCGGGTCCGGGAGTTCCAGCGCCGCTCCGACACTGTCCGCGAGGACGAAGAAGCCCCCGGTCCCCGTCACGTCGAACAGCCTTCGGACGATGTCGCCGAAGGGCCCGCAGATCACCATGAGCGTGCCGCGGGCCCGGTGCGCGCGCTGTGCCTCGAGGAGGACGTGCAGGATCGACGAGTCGGCGAAGCCGGTCTCCGACAGATCCACCACCGTGCGTTCCGGGCCCGTCCGGTACGCCAGTCCCAGGGCCTCCTCCAGCCGGAACGCGCTCTCGTGGTCGATGTCGCCGCCCACGCGCACGACGAAGGCGTCCCGGGCCGCCCCGTGGGTCACGGTGGCTTCCGCCCCGTCGGACATGTGAACACTCCTTCTCGTGCGCTCCCGCGGCGGAGCCGGGTGGCCGGGATGCGGCGGCCGGCCGCCACGTACCCGCCGCCGTACGCCGCTCGACGACGCCTCATGCGGGCTGCCGCGGCGGGAGGCTTCCGTAGTAGGAACCGACGCTGGACAGGTAGGCCGGGTCCGAGGTCTCGCGGTCGGTCCTGAACACGGGCGCCGACTTGATCTCCGCGCGGGTGCACGCGACGGTGATCTTCTGGGACTCCGTGTCGATGCGGGCGACGACACCCACGGGCACCAGGACGCTCTTGCCGAACACCCAGACACCGGTGTCGACGACCAGGTGCCGCATCCCCGAATCGTCGGCCTGCCGGTCGACATGCCCTATGGTCCCGTCGGTCGCTTCGACGCTGTAGCCGGCCAGTTCGTGCGCCTCGGGGTGGCTGAACTCCGGTGCGTACGACCAGATTCTGTCGATGGTCATGTCTTCCTCCGTCAGCTCGCGGGTCCCCTCCGCCGACGGCCCGCCCGGGGCGGGGACACGGCGGGCACGGGGTCCGACGGCGGGAATCCGGCTCCGCGCCGTCTCTCACAGACCTGCCAATACCCTGCTGTCCGGCGGGCATTCGACACAATCCGGCCGAGTGATCCACGCGACCGGCTCCGTTCACCCGGGTGCGTGACCGGCCGTACGCCCGTCAGCCGGCCCCGGGGCTCCGCTCCCCGCCGCTCTCGTCGCGGGGCGGGTGAGGTGCTCCAGCGTTCCCGTGATCTCCAGCAGCCGGTCCAGGCAGCGGGTCCTGCGGTCGAGACGCAGCCGCAGGCCCGCGGCGTCCGTACGGCGCCGGATCATCAGCAGGGTGGCCAGGCCCATGGAGTCGATGCTGCCGAGAGAGGCGAAGTCCAGGCGCAGTTCGAGGATCCGCCCCTCGGAGCCGCGGTGGTCGCCGAGGTGCCGGTCGACGGCCCTCATCAACTCGTCGCACGTCTCGTGGTCGAGATCTCCGGCGACGTGGACGACGAGGGCGGCGGGCTGGACATCGACGGTCAGCGTGAAGGCGGGAGGATGCGAAGTGGTCATGCCGGCTTTCCGGGAGCGGGGGTCGTGGGCGGCGGCGTCCGGTTTCCGAGCGCCTCCCGCGCGTGGGCCAGCGTGCGGCAGGCGCGCGGGAAGTCCTTGAGGTGCAGGGCCAGCAGGTCCAGCGCAGGGTCCAGGCTCCGCGCGGGCACGCCGCGGGCGGTGAGGATGTCCGCGGTCCACAGGATGAACCGCGTGAACAGCTCGTCGTCGGCGACGTACAGCGAGGTCGCCAAATACTCGACGACGTGGGCGAGGTCCTCGGCGGTGTGGCGGCGCTGCCGTTCGGTGTACCCGCGCAGTGGCTCGAACCGGTCCTCCAGGTCCGCCAGTGTCTGCTTGACGAGCTGGTGCGTCGTCGCCGCGACGATCGTGTATTCCTGGTCGGCCAGGTGCGGCAGGTCGTCCACGGTCCGGTGGACGGCCGGGGGTCCGGGGCGGCCGAGGCCCCGGTCGAGGACGGCCGCGGCGCTCCTGGCGTCGGGGGCCCATCCGTCGGCCCCCAGGGCACGGGCGTACCGGCCGTCGGGGCCGAAGGCGGCACCACCGGCGATGACGGGCACGCCCGCCGCCTGACACGCCGTGATGGCCGTGTGAGCGGTGGGCAGATGGGTGGGGACCGAGGAGGAGAGCGCCACCGCCCGCGGTCCCGTCCGGTGCAGATGCGCGATCAGATGGGGGGTGGGCACGTGCGCGCCGAGGAAGTCCACCCGCCATCCGCGCAGCCGCAGCACCTCCGCGAGGAGCCTGGCCGGCAGCGCGTGCCACTCGCCGTCGACACAGGCCACCGTGACACGGGGACCGTCCGGGGTCTCGGGCCGGCTCTCGGACTGATGGGCGAGGACGGCGATGACCCGCTCGTGGATGGCGGTGGCCGTGTGTTCCTGCGTGACGGTGAGCCGGTTCGCCGCCCACTCCGTGCCGACCTTCGCCTGCACCGGGGCGATCAGGTCGAGCAGAACGGTCTCGGCGTCGGCCGACGCCTCCAGCGCGTCGAGGACGACCACCGCGGCGCGGCGCTCGTCGCCCTGACGGACCGCCGACCACAGTCGGTCGCGGGCGGGATCGAGCGCCAGGGCGTCGGGGGGCTGCACGGGAGGCGGGGTCATCCTGTGTACCTGCCCCGAGTACGGCCGTTCACCGCACTCAGGTGCGCGTGATGGGGCGCGGTGACCGCGACCGTCGCCATGTCGTCGTGGCCGCCGCGTCCGACCCACTGCGCGGCGAGCATCTGTATGTGCTCCACCACGGCCTCGGCCGGCATGCCCGCGCACCTCGCGAGCGCCGCCTCCAGCCGCCCGAGGCCGAAGAACTCGTCCCCCAGTGGCCCTCCCCTGGCCTCGGTGATGCCGTCGGTGAAGAAGAGGCAGGTCTCGCCCGGCGCCAGTTCGACCCGGGCCGTCGTGGAGCTGACGTCCCGGAACGCGCCGATGAGCGTTCCGCGTGTCCTGGCCTGTTCGACCGCGCCGTCGGCCCGCACGATCAGCGGAGGGGGATGTCCCGCGCTGGTGACCCGCAGATGGACGATGCCCGCGCGGCGGACGACGGAGGCCATGGCGAGGGTGGCGAAGCGGGTGTGGTGGGAGTTCATCAACGCGCCGTTGAGCAGTCCCAGCAGCCGCTGGTGGTCCTCGGCGAGCGGCAGGAGCGCCTGCACCGTGTTGCGGATCTTGCCGGTCAGCACGGCGGCCTCGAGTCCCTTGCCGCAGACGTCCCCGAGGACGACGAGGGATTCCTGTCCCTCCTCCGCGGCGGGGTGGACGTCGTAGAAGTCCCCACCGACGCGTTCGGCCCGGCCCGCCGGGCGGTACCGTCCGGCGAACTCGACGCCGTGCACCGCGTGCAACCGGGGCGGAAGCAGCTCACGCATCAACGTCGCCGTGATGGCGGCCTGTTCGGCGTACATGCGGGCCGCGGACAGGGCCGCTCCGGCGCGTGAGGCGAAGAGCCGGGCGAAGATCTCCTCGCTCTCCGTGAAGGCCGCGTGCCGGCTCGACCGGAGCAGGATCAGGGCGCCCGCGGGCACTCCGTGGCCGGGCAGCGGGGTGACGACCGCCGAGCCGACGGGTTCCGTGAACCCGTCCGGCACGGCCCATCCGGGAACGGCGGCCGGGTCGATCCAGCGGGACGGTACGGGCGGGAATCCGCGCAGGGCCTCGCCGAGTCCCGGCAGCTGCCGTACGTCGTCCCGCACCGTCCGGTGCGCCACGGCGCCGTCGGGCCCGCAGAACGTCAGCCGGACCTTCCGCCCGCACGGAGGCGCGACGATCACGGCGGCGTCGGCGAGGTGCTCGGCGGCCAGCTCCGCCGTCACCTCCATGCAGCGTTCGACGTTCAGGGACGACAGCAGCGCGCTGGACGCGCCGGCCAGGAAGGCGGCGCGTTCCCGTTCGGTCCTGAGGGCGTCCTCCGCCCGGCGCCGGTCGGTGTCGTCGACCAGCCACCACATGACGTCGCCGTCGTCCGTCGAGGTGGGGTGCGCCGCGAAGGTCCGGTCGCCGACGGGGCCGTGGACGAAGCCGCCGGGGCCGGAGTTCCGGGGCCCGGGCACGATGCCCCCGAGCCGCGTGTGGGCGTCGGCGATCCACGCGGGGACCACGTCCCGCAGCCACGCTCCGGCGGTCGCGTCCGGGAAGATCGCGGCCGCGGCGGCGTTCGTGCCGACCACGCCTCCGGACGGGTCGGCGACCACCACGGGCCAGGGGGCGAAACCCCACGTGGCGCCCGCACCGGCGCCGCGCGGGCCGGCGGAGGGTTGCTGGGAAGTGTCCACGAGCAAGGGCCCGCTCCGCGAGCCCACCACCTTTCCGGACGACAGATTGTTTCCGTCCGACAACCATCTCGTGGCGGACCCCGTCACGGCAAGTCGCCCTGACGAAGTCGTGCGAAAGGGACCCGTTCCGGCCGGTGGCGCGGGTCAGCGGCGGCGGCTGCGCGTCGTCCAGCCCCCGCCGACGCCCGAGAGGTGCAGGGCGAGCAGGGCGAGCCCTATGAGCATGACGTTGGTGGACGTGAACACGTGATTGGTCGAAACGTCACCGGCGTTGATCAGGAACGCGATGAACAGCAGTACGGCGGCGGCGATGCCGAGCATGAGGACTCCTTCGTGAAGGTCCGGTCGTCGAGCGATGGAGACCGAATGCCCCGGGACGGCGGCCCGACACCGTGCCGGGTCACGGTTCCGCCGGATCCGTCACCCGGCGAAGGGGCGCGACCCCCGGGCGGTCTTCCGTCCTCGACCGGTCCGCCGGCGTCCTCGGCCCGGCATGACGAACGTCGTCGTCGGCTTCGCCATGGGCCGGTGATCCTGACGTTCGGCGTGGACGGGCGCGCGTCGAGCGAGCTCCGGCACGGCGATCCGTACCGGCAGCACCACCACCCGCGCGAGGCCGCCCGGAAGTCCGTCGCCCGAAACCGTCGCCGGGCCGCTGGAGGCGCGCTCGCGACCGGTGCGTCGCGGACCGTCTCCCGCGGTCCGGCCGAAAGCCCCGGTCCGCACCGGGCGGTTGAAACGGTCCGCTCCGGCCGGGACCGCCGACGGCGCTCCGCCCGGGCACGCTGCCCGGCAAGCGCCGCCACGGCCCGCCGGTCTAGGGCCTGTCGTCAAATTCCCGTCTGCCCCGCAACGCCTGGCACGCTCCCCCGAGCTCTTCGAGCAGGGGGGACCCCCACTCGCCGCACCGGGCGAAAGCCCGAGTGCGTCCAGTACGAGGGCTTCCCCCCGGCACGCCGAGAGCACGCACCGGACGCCGCGAGGCCGCCCTCCGGGCGACGACGGGAATGTGACGACAGGCCCTAGGGGACGCTCCCGGCCGAAGCCCGCGCGGCCGCGCCCTCCACCGGGCCGGTCGCCCGCCACACGTTCTCGTGGTCCTCGGCCAGGCCGAGTCCGGCCAGGCCCTTCAGATGCCCGAGGACCGTGGAGCGCCGGAAGCCCACGGCCGCGGTGAGTTCATCCACCTCGACTCCGTCGGCACCCGCTTCCGCCAACCGCTCCCACGTGCGTACGGCATGGCGGCTCAGCCCGCTCTCGCTCACCGTCCTGGACACGGCCTCGACCCCGTTCGTGTCCTGCCCCGGAACGGGAGGCCTGGCCCCGGCCGACTGCGCGGCGACCACGCTCCCCTGTTTCAGGACCTCGCGCGGTGATCTCCTCGGTCCGACCGGACGGGGCGTCATGTTCACCTTGCGGTGCCTGCGGCCTTTGCTGTGTCGGCTCATCGATTCCTCATCTCCGCCTCGACGATGCTCACAGACAGGAGAACGAGCGGGAGCCGACTAGGTAGTTCAGCCGTTCGACGGACAGGGACCGCCGTCATGGACCCCTCGCCGTCCGGGCACGGGCGCTGTCGGGACGGGCTCCGCCGCCGTGCGCCCCGGTGGCCGACCGGTGCGGCTACGGGGGCGCCGCCCGGTCGGGCGGCGCCCCTGGACGGACGCGTGCGGCGCTCAGCGGAGCGGACCGGGCATGCCGAGACCCCGGCTGTGCAGGGTCCGCACCTCGGTGTGCGGCTGCGTGAGCGGTGGAGCGGCCGCGGTCACCGTCTTCGGCGAGGGCGACGGGGACGTCCCGGTCGTCGCCAGCAGTCCGGCCTGCCGCGCGTCCCGCCGTTTCTCCGCGGCCACGAGCAGCGCGTCGGCGGCGACGACGGCGTCGCGCACGGTGGTCGTTCCCGTCATCACGCACAGCGTGTAGGTGACGTCCTCCAGGCTGCGGGCCGTCTCCAGCGTCTCCTTCTCGGCGTACGCGATCTTCAGGGCCGCGTAACGCGTCAGCAGCCTCCGGACAACCTTCGGGTCGGGCACGAGCACGGCGAGGGCTCCTCTCTCGAGTTTTCGTCCCTGTGCCCGGGTTCGCGACGGTTCATTCGCAACAACCGTCCCAGACGACCTATTTGGCCCAATGCGGTCTCGGAGCGGATCCCCTGCCCCTGCCGGGTCCGGGCGGCACGACCGGTCCGGTGACCGCCGGGAAGGCGGCGCCGCACGTCGGCCGAGCGGGTCAGGCGCGGGCGATGTAGCTGCGCACCGTCGTTCCGGACCCGTCGGTGTGCACACGGACGAGGTCCGAGAGGAAGTGCACGAGGAACAGGCCCCGTCCGCCGGTCTGATCGGGACGTACGGGATACCGGCCGGCCAGCGGATCGCTCAGCCGCCCCGCGTCCTGTGTCTCGCACACGATCTGCTCGCTCTCGGCCCAGATCCTCAAGGTGCCCGAACCGCCCCCGTGCACCACGCTGTTGGTCGTCAGCTCCGCGACGACGAGGTTCAGATCCTGCAGCCGGGCCCCTGTCATCCCCCGGTCCCGGGCCTCGGCCAGGGCGAAGTCGCGGGCCACGGGCAGCAGTTCCGCGTCGAACCCGACCGTCGCCGCGCCCGGTGGGTGGCGCAGCGGTCGGTTGAAGCGCGCCAGGACCGCGTCCGGGTCGTAGAACAGGCTGACGTTCTGCCGGCCGGCGCTGATCACGACCGGGTGCGTGGCGTGGGCGTCGGCGATCACGTCCTGGGGGAGGGCGCGCGCGTCGTACGGGCAGAGGATCGTCACGTCCCGTCCCGCGAACGCCCGGTTGATCAGGGCTTCGTGCTGCACGCAGGCCGGGTACTCGACCGCCGTGCGTCCGTGCCAGACGGGTTCGCCGATGATCCGTACGCGGACCCCCTCGTGGGCGTCGGTGAACGCCCGCAGGACGGAGGGGATGATCCGGCCCGGGTTCCGGCCGGCCCGCGCCATGTCGATCCAGCGGACGCCGGCGCCGAGCGGTCCGAGTGCGCCCCGGATGAGTTCCAGTCGCGGGGCGGGAACGGCGACGGCCACCGGCTCCCCCGCGGCTACGCCGTCGGAGACGAAACGCGTCGTCCGTTCCACGTACTCGTGGTCGTCGCAGTAGATGAGCGCGGGGTGGACGAAGGGATCACCGCCGGGTGACTGCGCCGTCATGCCGCGACCACCGCGCCGCGAGGCCCGCGTCCGTCCGTCCGTCCCGCGTACGGGCACACCACGAACGTGCGCGTCTGCGCACGGCCTGCCTCTCGCTCGATGCCCACGGACTCACCCCGTGAATCATTTTACGTCTCCGCATCCGAACGGTGTCCCCGACCGGAAGCAAACCCTGATCCGGGGTCGGTGAGGGGCGGGACGTACGCGTTTCGAGGAATCCCGGAATCGGGTGGCATGAGCGGTGTGATGCGGGGCAGACGGGCCCTGTCATCAATTCCTTAGACGATGTGGGGTGGACGGCATGACAGCCGTGACGGCAGCGAGGGCGACGGACACGGCACAGTGGGCAGCGACGGCCGCGGAGGGCACCCTCCCGCAGATCGACGAGCCGCTGAAGGTCAGTCCGAAGGACGCGCGGGAGCTGTCCCGTCAGTTCTTCGACCGGCTCTCCGTTCTGGAGGAGGGCACCCATGAACACCAGTACGCGCGCAACACCCTCATCGAGATGAACCTCTCCCTCGTCCGGTACGCCGCCGCGCGCTTCCGCAGCCGCAGCCAGGGCGAGATGGAGGACATCGTCCAGGTCGGCACGATCGGGCTCATCAAGGCCATCGACCGTTTCGAGTTGTCCCGCGAGGTCGAGTTCACGTCGTTCGCGGTTCCTTACATCGTCGGTGAGATCAAGCGGTTCTTCCGTGACACGAGCTGGGCCGTGCACGTGCCGCGCCGGCTGCAGGAGGCACGCGTCGAACTGGCCAAGGCCACGGAGGAACTGCGCACCCGGCTCGGCCGTACGCCCACGACCCGTGAACTGTCCGAGCTGATGTGCCTGTCCGAGGAAGAGGTCATCGAGGCGCGCAAGGCGTCGAACGGCTACAACTCCTCGTCCCTCGACGCTGCGCTGACGGCCGACGGCGGTGCGGACGGAGAGGCGGTCCTCGCGGACTTCATCGGCGAGGAGGACCCCTCGCTGGAACTGGTCGAGGACTTCAACTCGCTGGCCCCGTTGATCGCCGAGCTCGACGAGCGTCAGCGCCGGATCATTCATATGCGCTTCGTCGAGGAGCGCACCCAGGCGCAGATCGGTGAGGAACTCGGAATCTCGCAGATGCATGTCTCCCGGCTGATCACCCGCATCATCAAGCGGCTGCGCACCGGGCTCCTCGATCCCGCGGTCGCCTGACGCTCTCGCACGTCAGAGCCCTCACGGCCATCCCGTCGGCCCGCCCCGGACTCCGGTCCGCGGCGGGCCGGCGGGATTTTCGCGCACCCGGTCCCGGCGACACGGAACGAGAGGGTCCTGTGTATCCACTTCACTCCAGGTTATTCCTGCCACCGACGACATTTTCGGGCCCCCGATGAATTCCCTCCCACGCTTTGTTCCGGCCCCGCGATCTGGGTTAGCCTGCGGCGTATTTTCTTGACGGGATGACCCGTGATCTGCGGGAACCCCACGGACAGGCGGGGGGCCGTCCGTGGGCCCGGCGCGGTTCCGAGTCCCGTGCCGCGGGACTCCAGGGGAGCGGAACGAGGGTGGCCATGACCAGGGCAGCGAGCGGGACGTCCGTACGGACGCCGGGTGAGCAGGAGCTGCGGCAACTGCTGGCCGGCCTCACCGCCGTGCGCGACGGCGACTTCGGCACCCGGCTCCCGGACGAGGCCGGCGGCCTGCTGGGGGACATCGCCACCGTGTTCAACGGCATGGTCGACCAGTTGTCCGTGTTCACCTCGGAAGTGACACGGGTGGCCCGCGAAGTGGGCACGGAGGGCACGCTCGGCGGCCAGGCGGAGGTGCCGGGCGTCTCGGGCACCTGGGCCGACCTCACCGACTCCGTCAACGCCATGGCGGGCAATCTCACGACGCAGGTCCGCGACATCGCGCAGGTGGCCACGGCGGTCGCCAAGGGCGATCTCTCGCAGAAGATCGACGTGCCGGCCCGCGGCGAGATCCTGCAGCTGAAGGAGACCGTCAACACGATGGTCGACCAGCTCTCCGCGTTCGCCGACGAGGTCACCCGCGTCGCCCGCGAGGTCGGCACCGACGGACGCCTCGGCGGCCAGGCGCAGGTTCCCGGGGTCGGCGGCGTCTGGCGCGACCTCACCGACTCGGTGAACTTCATGGCCGGCAACCTCACCGCCCAGGTCCGCAACGTGGCGCAGGTGACCACGGCGGTGGCCCAGGGAGACCTCTCCCAGAAGATCACCGTGGACGCCCGGGGCGAGATCCTCGAACTCAAGAACACCATCAACACGATGGTCGACCAGCTCTCCGCGTTCGCCGACGAGGTCACCCGCGTCGCCCGCGAGGTCGGCACCGACGGACGCCTCGGCGGCCAGGCCGACGTGAAGGGGGTCAAGGGCACCTGGCGCGACCTCACCGATTCGGTGAACTTCATGGCGGGCAACCTCACCGCCCAGGTCCGCAACGTGGCGCAGGTGGCCACCGCGGTGGCCAAGGGAGACCTGTCGCAGAAGATCACCGTGGACGCGCGCGGCGAGATCCTCGAACTCAAGGAGACCATCAACACGATGGTCGACCAGCTCTCCGCGTTCGCCGACGAGGTCACCCGCGTCGCCCGCGAGGTCGGCACGGCGGGCAACCTGGGCGGGCAGGCAACCGTGCGGGGTGTCTCGGGCACCTGGAAGGACCTCACCGACAACGTCAACGTGATGGCGTCGAACCTGACCGGTCAGGTCCGCTCCATCGCACAGGTGGCGACCGCCGTGGCCCGCGGCGACCTCTCGCAGAAGATCACGGTGGAGGCGAAGGGCGAGGTCGCGGCGCTGGCCGACGTCATCAACACGATGGTCGACACGCTGTCCGCGTTCGCCGACGAGGTCACCCGCGTCGCCCGCGAGGTCGGCACCGAGGGACGCCTCGGCGGCCAGGCGCACGTGCCCCATGTGGCGGGGACCTGGAAGGACCTCACCGACAACGTCAACTCGATGGCCAACAACCTCACCGGGCAGGTGCGCAACATCGCCCTGGTGACGACGGCGGTGGCCAGGGGCGACCTGTCCAAGAAGATCGACGTCGACGCCCGCGGCGAGATCCTCGAACTCAAGACGACCATCAACACCATGGTCGACCAGCTCTCCGCCTTCGCCGCCGAGGTCACCCGCGTCGCGCGGGAGGTCGGCAGCGAGGGCAGGCTCGGCGGCCAGGCCGAGGTGGAGGGCGTCTCGGGCACCTGGAAGCGGCTGACCGAGAACGTGAACGAACTGGCCGGCAACCTCACGCGTCAGGTCCGCGCGATCGCCGGGGTCACCGGCGCCGTGGCCGAGGGCGACCTGACCCGGTCCATCACCGTGGAGGCCTCGGGCGAGGTCGCCGATCTGAAGGACAACATCAACTCCATGGTGGAGTCGCTGCGGGAGACCACACGCGCCAACCAGGAGCAGGACTGGCTCAAGACGAACCTGGCCCGTATCTCCGGTCTGATGCAGGGGTACCGCGACCTGGACGTGGTGGCCGACCTCATCATGGACGAGCTCACCCCGCTGGTCGCCGCGCAGTACGGCGCCTTCTACCTCGCCGAGGAGGCCGCGAAGGGCACGGAGCTGAGGCTGGTCGGCTCGTACGGCTGTCCCGACGACGACGGGCGCCCCACCCGTATCCCGCTGGGCCGCTCGCTCGTCGGGCAGGCCGCGCGCAGCCGGCGGGCGATCACCGTGGACGAGGTGCCGCCCGGGTACGTCACCATCTCCTCGGGACTGGGGCAGACGGCGCCGACGGCCCTTGTGGTCCTGCCCATCGTCGTCGAGGAGCAGGTGCTCGGTGTCATCGAGCTCGCCTCGGTGACCCGCTTCACGCAGGGCCATCGGACCTTCCTGGAACAGCTGATGGAGACCATCGGCGTCAATGTCAGCACCATCGTGGCCAACGCCCGCACCGATGAGCTGCTGGGCGAGTCGCAGCGCCTGACCGCCGAACTCCAGGCCCGTTCGGAGGAGTTGCAGGTCCAGCAGGACGAACTCCAGCGTTCCAACGCCGAACTGGAGGACAAGGCCTCCCTGCTCGCGACGCAGAACCGCGACATCGAGGCGAAGAACCTCCAGATCGAGCAGGCCCGGCAGGAACTCGAGGCGCGGGCCCAGCAGTTGTCGCTGGCCTCGAAGTACAAGTCCGAGTTCCTCGCCAACATGAGCCACGAGCTGCGGACCCCTCTCAACAGCCTGCTCATCCTGGCCCAGTTGCTGGCGCAGAACCCCTCGCGCAATCTCACGCCGAAGCAGGTCGAGTACGCGGGCATCATCCACTCCGCGGGCTCCGACCTGCTCCAGCTGATCAACGACATCCTGGACCTGTCGAAGGTCGAGGCCGGCAAGATGGACGTGACCCCCGAGCGGGTCCCGCTGCGCCAGCTCCTCGAGTACGTCGAGGCCACCTTCCGCCCCATGACCTCGCAGAAAAGCCTGGAATTCGCGGTCAGCACCGCTCCCGGGGCCCCGGTGGACCTGCTCACCGACGACTCCCGGCTGCGGCAGGTGCTGCGCAACCTGCTGTCGAACGCGGTGAAGTTCACCGAGCGGGGCCGGGTCGAGCTGCGCATCGAACCGGCGTCCGGCCAGGAGATCCCCGCGGGTGTGCACCGGGGCGGGACGATCGCCGCCTTCCGGGTCAAGGACACCGGTATCGGCATCCCCGAGCAGCAGCTGGAGACGATCTTCGGCGCCTTCCAGCAGGCCGACGGCACCACGAGCCGCAAGTACGGCGGCACCGGTCTCGGGCTGTCCATCACCCGGGAGATCGCCCATCTGCTCGGCGGAGCGGTCACCGTGGACAGCACCCCCGGACAGGGCAGTACGTTCACGCTGTTCCTCCCGGTGGCACGGCCCGAGTTCGAGGAACTGCTGGCCGGCGGCCGCGGGTCCGAGCCGGCGCCGGACGGGGACGCCACGGCGCACACCGAACCCCGGCGCACCGCGCCCGGTTCGATCGGTCTGCCCCGCCAACGGCGACGCCGGCTGCTGGTCGTCGAGGAACGTCCGCGGGGCCTGCTGACGCTGGTGGCCGAGAGCGCCGTCGGGGACGTGGCGCGCAGCCGCGACGAGGGCGACGCGCGGGAGAGCGTCGACGTCGTCACCGTCGTCGGGGCGCAGGAGGCGGCGAGCGCCCTGGCCGCGGAGCCGTGGCACTGCGTCGTGCTCGAACTCGGCATGCCGGAGGGCGAGACGGCCCGGTTCCTCGAAGCCGTGAAGGGCGACTCGGCCCTGGCCACGGTGCCCGTGCTCGTCCACAACGGCAGCCGCGTCGACCTCGCGCAGGAGCGGGCGCTGCAGTCCCGCTCGGGCGCCCGGTCGCTGGAATTCCTGTCCAGTCTGGACGAGTTGCGCGAGCGGATCGCGCTGCACCTGTCCGCGGAACAGCCGGGCGACGTGGTGCCGCTGGTCCGTGCCGAGGAGGCGAGGCCCCAGCCGGCACGCCCCGTCGACAGCGCCTTCCAGGGCCGTACGGTGCTCGTCGTCGACGACGACGCCCGCAACCTGTTCGCACTGAGCGGGATCCTGGAGCTGCACGGGTTCCAGGTGCTGCACGCGGAGAACGGCAGGAAGGGCATCGAGACGCTGCTCGCCCGGCCCGAGGTCGCGCTGATCCTGATGGACGTGATGATGCCCGAGATGGACGGGTACGCCGCGACCGCCGAGATCCGCAGGATGCCGCGGTACGCCGACCTGCCGATCATCGCGGTGACGGCGAAGGCCATGCCCGGCGACCGGGAGAAGAGCCTGCTGTCGGGTGCCAGCGACCATGTCACCAAGCCGGTGGACACCGAGGACCTCATCGCGTGTGTCCGACGCTGGCTCGGGGAGTGACATGACACCCGCCACCCTCCGTCGCGGCCGTCCGGCGGGACACCCGCCACTGCCGCCCCTCCCCCGCCCCCACCGGGGTCCTGACCGAGGAGCATCCGCACGATGAACGGTCCCGGGACAACCGGCGCGGACGTCCCCGGTTCCCCGGACGACGTCCGCGGCGCCGGACAGGCCGGCGGCCTTCCGGGCGTGGCCCGGACGTCTCCGGTGGGCCGTCTCGCAGCCACCGTCGAACGACTGCGCCGCGAGGTACGGGCCGCCCAGGCGGAGGCCGACGGGCGGGCCCTGATCGAGCTGGCCAAGGGCATCCTGGTCGAGCGGCTGGGCTGCGGCCCGGCGCAGGCCGCCCGCCAGCTCACCGAGCTGGCCGGACAGGCCAAGGTGTCACAGCTCCAGCTCGCGGTCGAGATCATCGACCAGGCGGCGCACGACCGGCTTTCGGAGGTGACCAGCGCCTTCCTCTCCGCCACGGCGGAGCGGCCGCCGGACGGCGACGCTCTCGCGGTGCGACTGCGCGCGGCCGAGAGCGGCGCCCTGGCGGCCGGTGACACCCAGGCGGTGGCCGACTCCCTGCTCCAGCACGCGCTCACCCCGCTCGGGGCGGTCGCCGTGGCCATCTGGGCGGCGGACGCGGACGGTTCGCTCTCCCTGGCGGGCAGCGCCGGGTTCTCGGCGGGCGAGGCCCGGCGCTGGCGCTACGTCCCCCCGGGCGTCGCGACGATGGCACGCCGGGCCCTGTCCGACCGTACGGCGCAGTGGGCGGGCTCGCTGGCGGACACCGGGCTGCCGTCCATCGGGCACGCGGACCATCCGGACGGCGGCCGGGTCGCGGTGCCGGCCGGCTCCGGGGGCCGTATCCACGGAGTCATGGAGATCGTCTGGCCGTCCGTCCTGGAGCCGCAGCCACCGCAGGTGGTCCGGCAGATCGAGGCCCTGGCCGAGCTGTGCTCGCACACCCTGGAGACCCACGCGCCGCCGGCCGACGGCCAGGACGTCCGGGGGACGGCCGACGTCTGCGAACTGATCGACCTGGTGGACGGGCTGCACGATCCCACCCTGGTCCTGGTGCCCCAGCTCGACGGCGAGGGACGGCTGGCCGACTTCCGCATCCGTCATGTGAACGGGCGCTTCCTCGACCCGGCGGGCCGGCCGCGCGGCACCGTTCACGGGGCACTGCTGCTCGAGGCCTATCCGCTGGCCGCCGGGGAGAGCGGCCTGTTCCGGTGCGTCGAGCGGGTCTACGCCACCGGGGAGCCGTTCCGGGCGCGGCGCATGGACCTGACGGCGCTGGTCGACCAGGTGCCGCTGTCGGCGGTGGCCGACATCAACGTCAGCCGGCACGGCGGATGCGTGCTGCTCATCTGGCGCATAGAGGACGAGACGGCACGGCTGGCAAGTCTGCTCCAGCACGCCCAACGGCTCGGCCGGATCGGTGGTTTCGAGGAGAACCTGCTGACCGGCGAGACCATCTGGAACGAGACGCTCTTCGATCTGTACGGCCGCTCCCCCGCGGACGCTCCCGTCCCGCTGGAGGAACTGGCCGCACACGCCCATCCCGACGACGCCGTCACCATCGGCCGTTTCCTGCGGACCGTCCTGCACCATCACCGGCCCGCCACGGCCGCGTTCCGGCTGCGGCGTCCCGACGGCGTGACCCGCCACATCCGCGTGGTGGCCGAGCCGGTGCCCGACGCCGACGACCGGCTGTTCGCGGTCCGGGGGGCCTACCAGGACATCTCGGCGCAGCACTGGACCGAGGTGGCGCTGGCCGTCACCCGCGACCAGCTGGCGCACACCGAGCAGCAGGCGCACGAGCGCAACCGGCTGACCCTCCAGCTGCAGCACGCGATCATGCCGCCGGACCGGACGCCGCTGCGGGCCCCGGGCCTCGACGCGGCGGTGCGCTACCGGCCGGCGGAGACCGAACAGCTCGTCGGAGGCGACTGGTACGACGCCGTCGTGCTGTCCTCCGGCCTGGTCCTGCTGTGTGTCGGCGACGTGGCCGGTCACGGGATCGAGGCGGCGACCAGCATGGTGGTGCTGCGCAACGCGCTGCGCGGGCTCGCCGTGACGGGCGCGGGGCCGGGGCAGCTGCTGTCCTGGCTCAACATCGTGGCGCACCATCTGACGGGCGGGGTCACCGCCACCGCGGTCGTCGGGCTCTACGATCCGCACCGCCGCGTCCTGCGCTGGGCGAGGGCCGGACATCTGCCGCCCGTTCTGGTCCGGGACGCGGACGCCACCCCGCTGCCGCTGCTCAAGGGCATCCTGCTCGGTGCCGTCCCCGAGGCGACGTTCGCGGAGGACGAGGTGCAACTGGAGGTCCACGACACCCTGTTGATGTACACGGACGGCCTGGTCGAACGGCGTGACCGCTCGGTGGAGGTGTCGCTGCGCCAGCTGCTCACCGCGGCCCGTACGACCTCCGGGACGCTGGACCAGCAGCTGGACCGGCTCCTGACGTACAGCAGGTCCGACACCGACGACGACACCTGCATCGTCGGTATCCGGGTGGAGTAGGGCCGTACGAATGCGGCCCCGCCGACAGCCGGGGGGAGTGACTGCCTGCGGGGCCGTGCAGCTCGGGCTTCGCCAGGGGGGTAGCTTCCCGAACTGTCTCAGGATGCTGCTGCCCCGCCTCCGAGGATGCATGCACACGGGTTTCCGGCCGGTTTTCCCCTCGTATGGCCGAGCGGTCGGCTCAGGACCGTTCCCGCAGGGCACGCAGCAGCGGCTCCAGGGACGCCGTGACGCTCCGCGGGGGCACCCCGGCCTCGTGCAGTGCCCTCGCCCGGGCGGGGTGGCGGGCGTATCCGAGGAAGGGGACGCCGGCCCGGTGCGCAGCCGCGTGGTCCGCGGGCGTGCCGCCGATCATGAGCGAGGCCTCCGGTTCGGCCGCCATGGTGTCCAGGGCCAGTTCCAGGACCGCGGGACGGGGCGTGAGCGTGGCCAGGTCCGGGGTACGGCCGAATATGTGCGGGGCGAAGCAGGGTGTGAGACCGCGCGCGGTCAGATACGAGGTGACGGTCCGCGCCGAGGTGTCGGTGGCCACGGCGAGTCTCGCCCCGACCGCCGCCCAGGTGTGGATCAGCGGGTCCGCGTAGGCCGTCGGCATCGCGGTGCGCACCGCCTCCTGCTCGGTCCGGGTGAGCCAGGCGTCGAGCCGGGCGGCGACCTCGCCGCCGGGGTGCCGTACGGCCACCGCCGCCAGGGCACGGTAGGGGTCCGCCCGGCCGTGCTCCTCCTCGGTGAGCACCGCGCCCAGGCCCCGTTCCGTCAGCCAGTCCTGCTGGGCCCGGGCGACGGCCGCCGCCGAGGGGCCGGAGAACAGCTGACAGATCGGACCGTCGAAGCCGAAGACGACATACCGCGTCCGCGCGACCAGTTCCCGAACGTTCTCGATCCGAGTCGTCACCACCTTGGTCTGTCCAGTCCCGGCAGTCACTAAGCGGGCGGGGCCCGGCCAGTCGGTGTCGTCCCGTCGCGTTCCGGCCTCGCCACCGGTCTCACCGCCGATCTCACCGCCGGTCTCACCGCCGAGCCGGGCCCGGCTCGGACGGGCCCGGCCCGGACAGGCGGGCCGGAACGGCCGTCAACGGGCCATGTCCGCGAGGTGCGGGACCACCCGGGTCAGCCGCAGGACGCCCCACAGCACCAGCCCGGCACCGATCAGCTCGGGCAGCAGCCACCAGCCCGTACGGATCGTCTCGTCGAAGAGCGTGACGCCGAGTACGAGGCTGAGCGTCGCGTCGCCGATGGTCAGCGCGGGCTGCGAGGCGGCCAGCGGGCCCGCCTGGAGGGCGTTCTCCAGCAGCAGGACGGCGGCGATCCCGGTCAGGGCGAATCCGTAGGTCTGCCACACGCCGAGGAAGGCGGCGAACCCGTCGTCGCGGAGCGTGCCCATGGCCGATTTGAGCAGAGCGGCGGTCAGCGCGTTGCTGATGGCCGACGCCGATCCCAGCACGGCGGCGCGGAAGAGCGGCGGGCGGCCCGGACGGGCGACGACGACCGCGACCGTCACGCTTCCCAGGCACCCGATCAGTACCGGGATCCAGCGCTCCATGGAGGCGTCGGACCGTGCTCCCGAGGGTGCGGCCGAAAGGAGGACGACACCGAGCCCGGCCACGACACCGGCGACGGCCTGCCACGCCGCGCGTGACAGCCGGCGGTGCAGCAGCGGGACGGCGATCATCAGGGCGAAGGGCAGTTCCAGGATGAACAGGGGCTGCACCAGGGACAGCGGTCCGTTCGCCAGCGCGAGGGCCTGGAAGAGCGCCGCCCCGATCACCCCGGCGATGCCGATCAGCCACGGCGGCTGCCGGGCCAGCCGGAGGATGAAGCGCAGCCCGCCTCCCTCCGTGACGCGGGAGGCCGCCTTGCGCTGGAACGCCGTGCCCATCGCGTTGCTGGCGGCCCCGAGGAGCGCGAACAGCACGGCCAGTCCTGTCACCCCTCCACCATGCCCCGGGACGCGGGTCCGGGCCTCCTCGCGCATTCCGGGCCTCCTCGCGCATGAGGAACACCGGTGGGATGAAACGTCGGCGGCCGGGCACCCGCTCAGAGGAGCCTCGTCATCCCATCCCCGTGGTGGCGGGGCTCCGTGCTGCTCGTGCCGCCCGGCACCCCCTGCCCCTCCTGTCGGCCCGCCCGTGTCCGCGAACCGATCGGAATGCGCGACACCGGGGAAGGGAGGAGCGTGGTGGCGAAGGGAGGAGTGCCATGGCCACGAAGGCCGCGCCCCGCCAGGTGGGCGACCGCCGGGGATGGCTGCGCGGCTCGCCCCCTCCGCGCTGGGTCCGGCTGCTCCCGCCGTTCCTCCTGGTGAGCGTCTGTGTGGCGGAGCTCGTCAGCAGTGAGCCACTGGACATCGGCTTTCTGCTGGGCGCCATCCCCTCCCTGGCCGTCCTGTCCTACGGGCCCGTGGCGACGGCCGCCTTCGGTGCGGTCGTCGTGGGCCTGCTGAACGTTCCCGCGCTGCAGCTCAACCATCCGGGCAACGCGGACCTCCTCACCATCAGCTTCATCGCCGCCCTCAGCGTGTTCGTGGCCCTGCTCCGTACCCGCCGGGACGCGCATCTGGTCACCGTGCGGTCGGTGGCGGAAGCCGCCCAGCTCGCCGTGCTGCCACCGCTGCCCGACCGCGTCGGCCCGGTCCGCTGCGCCGGGCTGTACCGGCCCGCTCAGCAGGAGACCCTGGTCGGGGGCGACTTCTTCGACGTACGCGACGGGCCCTTCGGTGTCCGGGCCGTGATGGGCGACGTACAGGGGCACGGGCTGTCGGCCGTGGGGACGGTCGTGTCGCTGCTCGGCGCGTTCCGGGAGACGGTGCTGGACCAGGGCGATCTGGAGGCGGCCGCGGCCCGGCTCGACCGCAGGCTGGTGGTGGACTCCACGTCGGTCGATCACGCCGAACTGTTCGCCACCGCGCTGCTCCTGGAGTTCCCGCCCGGCACCGGCACGGTGCGGCTGGTGTCCTGCGGGCACCCCGCGCCGCTGCTGCTGCGCGGCACGAAGGTCCTCGAACTCGACACCCAGCCGGGGCCCCCGCTGGGGCTGGGGTTCTTCGAGCTGTCCCCGCCGCGGGGGCGCACCGTCGAGCTGGAACCGGGCGACCGGCTGTTCATGGCGTCGGACGGCGTGAGCGAGAGCCGGGACGGCACCGGTGCCTTCTATCCGCTGCCGGACCGGCTGGCCGTGTTCGCCGAGGAGTCCTCGGACGTGCTCGTCGACCGGCTGTGGGAGGACCTCGTACGGTTCTGCCCGTCGATCCGCGACGACGTCTCGGTCCTGGTCCTGTCGCCACGGCTCCGCGACGACGGGGGCGAGGGCGACGACGACGCAGACGCAGACGCAGACGGGGACGCGGACGGGGATCCCGGCGAGACCGCCGACAGCCACGGCGAGAGCACCGGCGGGAGCACCGGCGACTGACGGTGCTCCGTCACGCCGTCCCCGCGAGGTCGAGGGCCGCGATGTAGCCGAACGTCATCGCGGGACCGATCGTCGAACCCGCTCCCGCGTAGCTGTGGCCCATGACGGCCGCGCTGGCGTTGCCCGCCGCGTACAGGCCGGGGATCACCGTGCCGTCCGGGCGCAGCACGCGGGCGCGGGCGTCGGTGCGCAGGCCGCCCTTGGTGCCGAGGTCGCCCGGGACGATCCTGAAGGCGTGGTACGGAGGCAGCCACAGCGGGGCGAGACAGGAGTCGGGGAGGACCGCGGGGTCCGTGTAGTAGTGGTCGTAGGCGCTGTCGCCGCGGTGGAAGTCGGAGTCCGTTCCGCTGAGGGCCAGTGCGTTGAAGCGGCTGACGGTGGTGCGCAGGGCGGCGGCGGGGACACCGATCCGGCCGGCGAGGTCGTCCAGGGTCCACGCCTTGTACGCGGCCCCGGAGGTGTACCAGGAGTCGGGGAACGCGAGGGTCGGGGCGACGTCCTTGAACAGGTAGCGGTTGCGGTAGTTCTGGTCGACGACGAGCCAGGCCGGGATGTCCGGAGCGCTCGGGTTGCGGTCGTACATGGTGTGCACGACGTCGCTGTAGGGTCCGGCCTCGTTGACGAAACGGGCGCCGGCGGCGTTGACGAGGAGGCCGCCGGGCAGTGTGCGTTCGGCGAGGCAGAAATAGGGCTGGTCGGGCAGCGGGACGGCCGGGCCCCACCACGCGTCGTCCATCAGGTCGAGCGCCGCCCCGGCACGCCGGCCGGCCTGGATGCCGTCACCGGTGTTCTCCTTGGCGCCCACCGTCCAGGCGGTCCCGATGGGCTGCCGCTGGAACTCGGCGCGCATGGCCGCGTTGTGCTCGAAGCCGCCGGAGCCGACGATGACCCCGCGCCGGGCCCTGACCAGGCCGGACGCGCCGTTCTGGGTGACCACCGCGCCGGTGACCGCGCCGTTTTCCAGGAGCAGGTCGGACAGCGGGGTGTTCAGCCACACCGGAACCCGGGCGGCGATCAGGCCGGCGCGCAGCCCGGCCGCCAGCGACTGGCCCATGGTCAGCGGTTTCTGGCCGAGCAGTGCCGCGCTGGTGCCGCGCGCCAGGCACTCGGCGGCGACGGCCGCGCCCTTGGCGCTCACGGCGGCGAGGGTGAGCCATTTGTAGTCGGCGCTGAAGACGACCATGCCGGCCGGGACGGCCATGTACGCCGGGTTGAGGTGGGCGAGTTCGGCTCCGAGGACGGTGCCGTCGAGCTGGTCGGGTTCCATCGAGCGCCCGCCCGCGAGGCCGCCGGGGAGTTCCGGGTAGTAGTCGCTGTACCCCTCCATCCAGCGGAAGCGCAGCGGGCTGTTGGCCATGACGAAGGAGATCATGGCCGGTCCGTGGCCGAGGAAGGCCTGCTGCCGGTCGGCGGAGACGTCGGGTCCGACCACGGCGGCGAGGTAGGCGGCGGCCTTCGCCGGGGTGTCGGGGACGCCGGCGGCGAGGATCACCGGGTTGTTCGGGATCCAGATGCCCGCGCCGGAGCGGGCCGCGGAACCCCCGAAGGTGGCCGCCTTCTCCAGGACGACGCAGCTCAGTCCTCGTTTCGCGGCGGTGAGCGCCGCGGTCATCCCCGCGGCTCCCGAGCCGGCCACGACGACGTCGTACGTGCCGAGCAGGGGCAGGTCGGCCGCGGCGGCGGAGCCGGTGGAAGCGGCTGCACCCGCGGCGAGCGCGAGTGCGGCGCCCGCGGCCGTGCCGAGCACGCCGCGCCGTGACGGGCCGGGGGCCGGGAGGGGGTCGGTACGTCCGACGGGGTCCGCGCTCGGGGACATGGCAGGGCTCTCCAGCGGGGCGGGGGAAGGGAAGGCGTTCCGTTGCTCCGGGAGCCCGACCGGCCCCCGCCGTACCAGTTCTGATGCAGCGTCAGGAATGTCGCGCGAGGGTCTTGTGAAGTCAAGGGCAAGCGGAGCAGAGTTCGCCGATCACCCCAAGATCGGACAGAAGTTACCAACCGGTATGTAGTGACTTGACAAGCCGGTAACAGTAGAACCTGTTCCCACTCATCGAGAGTGAGGAGTGTCACATGGGTGACATCAACCAGCAGACCGACGATTCCAGGGGTGTCTCGCGCCGACGATTCATAGCTGGAACAGGTTCTATTCTTGGAGCGGTGAGCCTTGCCGGTCACGCTGTCGCGGCCCCCACCCGGATCGCCACGGCAGCCACGTCGATCCCTTCCGGAGCACACGTCCCCGTCCTCGTGATCGGCACCGGATACGGCGGCTCCGTCGCCGCGCTGCGCCTCGCCCAGGCCGGCGTCGACGTGCAGATGGTCGAGATGGGCATGGCCTGGGACACCCCCGGCTCGGACGGCAAGATCTTCGCCAACACGACCAGCCCCGACCAGCGTTCGTACTGGCTGCGCACCAGGACCAAGCAGCCCCTCAGCAACTTCCTCGGCTTCCCCATCGACAAGGACATCCCCCGCTACACGGGAATCCTGGACGCCGAGGAGATGGGCCAGATCATCGTGTACCAGGGTCGCGGCGTCGGCGGCGGCTCCCTGGTCAACGGGGGCATGGCGGTCACCCCCAAGCGGGAGAACTTCGGCGCCATCCTCCCGTCGGTGAACGCCGACGAGATGTACGCGACCTACTATCCGCGCGCCAACGCCACGCTCGGCACGGGCATCGTCGACCCGGCGTGGTTCGACACCACCGACTGCTACCAGTACGCGCGGGTCGGCCGCAAGCAGGCCCAGCGCTCCGGCTTCCCCTTCGTCTTCGTGCCCGACGTGTACGACTGGGACTACATGAAGCAGGAGGCCGCGGGCACCGTCACCAAGTCGGCCCTCGCCGGGGAGATCCTCTACGGCAACAACTACGGCAAGAAGTCGCTCCAGAAGACCTACCTCGCCCAGGCCGCGGCCACCGGAAGGGTCACCGTCTCACCGCTGCACAAGGTCACCTCGGTCGCGCCCGCGGCCGGCGGCGGCTACACCGTCCTGATCGACCAGATCAACACCACCGGTGACACCACGGCCACCAAGACCGTGACCGCGGACCGGGTGTTCTTCGCGGCCGGAAGCGTCGGCACCAGCAAGCTGCTGGTCAAGCTGAAGGCGACCGGCGCGCTGCCCGCCCTGAACGGCGAGATCGGCCAGGGCTGGGGCGACAACGGCAACGTCATGTGCGGCCGGGCGAACCAGATATGGGATCCGACCGGTTCGCTCCAGGCCAGCATCCCCTGCGGCGGCATCGACAACTGGACCGCGGGCGGCGCCTTCGCCGAGGTGGCGCCGCTGCCCACCGGCATCGAGACCTGGGCCTCGTTCTACCTGTCCATCACCAAGAACCCGAACCGCGCCCAGTTCACCTGGAACGCGGCCACCGGCACGGTCGACCTCAACTGGCAGACCGCCTGGAAGCAGCCCGCCATCACCATGGCGAAGAGCATCTTCGACAAGATCAACGCGAAGGAGGGAACGATCTACCGGACCGATCTGTTCGGCGTGTACAAGATCTGGGGCGACCACCTCACGTACCACCCGCTCGGCGGCGCCGTGCTCAACAAGGCCACCGACAACTACGGCCGCCTGCAGGGCTATTCGGGTCTGTACGTCATCGACGGAGCGCTGATTCCGGGCAACACCAGCGTCAATCCGTTCGTCACGATCACCGCCCTCGCCGAACGGAACATCGAGAACATCATCGCCGTGGACCTCTAGGACCCGTCGTCCGGACGGACGTCACCCGACCCGCTCAATGGGTCGGCAGCACGCACACGGCGTCCAGGCCCAGCACATGGTTGAGCCGGCCGAACGCCAGCCAGGAGCCGATGCTCATGGTCAGCTCCACGATCTCCCGCTGGCTGTACAGCGCCGTCATCCGGGCCCAGAACTCCTCGTCCAGGCCGTGGTGATCCAGGGCGTACCGCTCGGCGTACTCGGCGGCCAGCCGTGTCCGGTCGTCGAAGGCGTCGGTGGTGCGCCACTGGGTCACCGCGTCCGCGAACCCCTCCTCGACCTTGAGCCCCTCGCGCTCGGTCCGCCAGTCCAGGCAGAACAGGCACCCGTTGATCTGCGCGATGCGCAGCCGGGCGGCCTCGAACTCGCGCAGGCCCAGCGTCGTGTGCTCGTACACCGACAGGGAGAAGTTCGCGGCGGCCATGCCGATGCCGGGCACCATCTCGCCCCAGACGTATCCGATCGGTTCCTGTCCCTCGGGGATGTCGATGCGCAGGGTCATGGGTCACTTCCTTCCGAGTCGGCCGACTGCGGGACGCAGCGGGACGTCGAGTGCGTCGTAGAGCCCTGGTTCCGCGTCCACCAGCCAGTCGATCGCGCCGACCAGGCGGCCGACCGCGGTGGCGTTCCCGCCGGCGGAGCGGTTCTCGCCCTCGTCGGTGGCCGCGACGGTGACCTCGATGCGCGGGCGCCCCTCGACGATCACCCGGTGGGCACCGTCCCCGTCGGGCGGCGACGGCCAGTCCGGCGCGCAGGACGCGTGGATGCGGGTGACGTGCTCGATGACGATCCGGGGCTCTCCGCCGACGATCCCCTGCACCTCGAAGCGGATCGCGCCCTGGGTCCCGGCCGCGAACTCGCCCATGGTGCGGGTGCTCACGGTGTCGGTCAGCGGGCGCCGCTCCATCGTCTCGCGGATGTCGTCGAGTTCGACGCCCAGCGCCCGCGCCATGAGCCGTATCTGGCCGCCCCACACCATCGTCGGGACCGACGGGGCGAGCATCAGCGGCTCGTAGTCCATCGGCTGTCCCATGCCGACCAAGTACCGTACGGACTCCTCCTGTTCGTACGTGGAGTAGTCGAAGATCTCCTGGCAGCGGATGGCGTCGACGGTGGTGCCGAGACCACTGATCAGCAGGGGCAGGACGTCGTTGCCCCAGCCCGGATCGACTCCGGAGACGAACAGGGAGCCGCCGCCGTCGGCGATCGCGGCGAGCACGGGGTCACGGAACTCGGGCGGGGCGCTGCGCTGGTCGTAGAGCGGGTAGAGGGCGGGCGTGACGACCACCGCGCCGGCCCGGACCGCCCTCGCGATGTCGGCGAGGGCGTCGTCGGGGCGGATGTCGCCGGTGGCCGCGTAGACCACGGCTCCGGGGCCGGCGGCCAGGACCACGTCGATGTCGTCGCCCGCCGCCACGCCGAGGCCGTGGTCGAGCCCGGCGAGTTCGCCCGCGTCGCGGCCGACCTTGCCGGGGTCGTGGACGAGGACGGCCGTCAGTTTCAGTTTCGGATGGGCGTCGACGGCGCGGATGGCCGCGCGGCCGACATTGCCGGTACCCCAGACCACCGTGGAAATCATGCGGCGGAGGGTAGCGAGAGGGCCTTGAGGTTCCTAGAGCCGTGACCGGGAGAATTCCGGCACAAAACCGGAGCCGGTGGCACCGGGCGGCCTGCGGGGGCGCGAAGGCGGGCGCCGCCCTGTCGCGGGCGGCCGGTGCGGTTCGGCGGATGCCGCCGGGAACAGCCCTTAGGCTCGAAACATGGCCAAGTACTTCGACGTTCACCCGGACAACCCGCAGCGGCGCATCATCGGCCAGGTGGTGGAGATCGTCCGCAGCGGCGGGCTGATCGTCTACCCGACGGACTCCTGCTTCGCGCTCGGCTGCGCGCTCGGCAACCGGGACGGGATCGACCGCATCCGCTCGATCCGTCAGCTCGACGAGCGCCACCACTTCACGCTGATGTGCGAGGACTTCGCCCAGCTGGGGCACTTCGTACGGATCGACAACGCGGTCTTCCGCTCGGTCAAGGCGGCCACGCCCGGCAGCTACACCTTCATCCTCCCGGCGACGAAGGAGGCTCCGCGCAGGCTGCTGCACCCGAGGAAGAAGACCGTCGGGGTGCGGATTCCCGACCATGTCGTGGCGCAGGCGATCCTCGCCGAACTGGGCGAGCCGCTGCTGTCGAGCACCCTGCTCCTGCCGGAGGAGGACAAGCCGCTGACCCAGGGCTGGGAGATCAAGGACCGTCTGGACCACGTGGTGGACGCCGTCATCGACTCCGGCGACTGCGGCACCGAGCCGACGACCGTCGTCGACTTCTCGGGCGGCGGGACCGAGCTCGTACGCCTCGGAGCGGGTGACCCCAGCCGGTTCGAGTAGCCCCGGAAAGCGGCGTGGGGGGGGGGGGGGCCGGGGGGGGGGGGCCCCCCCCCCCCCGGGGGGGGGGGGTGGGGGGGCCGGCGGCCCCCCCCCCCCCCCCCACGGCCGGTGTGGGGGGATGTCGGTCCCGAAGGTCAGCTGGTCGTCACGGCGGTGTCGTCCACGACGAAGCTGGTCTGCAGGGAGGAGTCCTCGACACCGCTGAACTTGATGCTCACGGTGGAGCCGGCGAACGAGGACAGGTCGAAGGTCTTCTGGGTGTACCCCGTGGCCGCGTTGAGGTTGGAGTACGTGGCCAGCGTGGTCGATCCGGCGGTGACCGTCAGCTTGTCGTACTGCGAGCTGGTGGTGGTCTCCGCGGTGTCGACGTGCAGGTAGAAGGTGAACGAGGCCTTGCAGCCGCTGGGGATGGTCACCGACTGCGAGAGCGTGTCGGTGTGCGTGGAGCCGTAGCCGTCCAGCCAGGCCTTGTACGAGCCGCCGTGCGACGCCTCACCGGAGTCGGTGGTGATGACTCCGCTGGACGCGGTCCAGGTGGTGGCGCCGGACTCGAAGCCGGGGTTGCCGAGCAGCTGCGCCGAGGTGCAGGTGCCGCCGCCACCGGAGGAGCTGACGGTCCAGGTGAACGACGCGGTGCCGGTCGCACCGGTGCTGTCCGTGACGGTCACCGTGGTGCTGTACGTCCCGGCGGTGGTCGGCGTACCGGTGATGGCACCCGTGGAGCTGTTGATCGACAGACCGGTGGGCAGTCCGCTCGCGGAGTACGTGAGGGAGCCGCTGTTGGTGCTGCTGGCCGAGACCTGCAGGCTCACCGCGGTGCCGACGGTCGAGGACTGGCTGCCCGGGTTGGTGACGGTCACACCACTGCTCGGCGGGGTGACATGGCTGCCGACGGCGATGCCCGCGAAGGCGTTCGCCACACCCGCGTACTGGGTGGAGTTCGCGCCGTACAGCGCGGTCGCGGCGTTCAACGCGGCGGTACGGGCGCCCGCGTAGTTGGTGGTCGACGTCATGTACGTCGTCAGCGCCTTGTACCAGATCTGCAGGGCGGCGGCGCGGCCGATGCCCGCGACGGCGACACCGTCGGAGGTCGAGCTGTTGTACGTGACGCCGTTGATGGTCTTGGAGCCGCTGCCCTCGGAGAGCAGGTAGAACATGTGGTTCGCCGGGCCCGAGGAGTAGTGGACGTCCAGGTTGCCGACGCCGGAGTACCAGGAGTCGGCGGACGACCCGTCCTTGGACGGCTTGTCCATGTAACGAAGCGGGGTTCCGTCGCCGTTGATGTTGATCTTCTCGCCGATGAGGTAGTCGCCCACGTCGGTCGAGTTGTTGGCGTAGAACTCCACGCCGGTGCCGAAGATGTCGGAGGTGGCCTCGTTGAGGCCACCGGACTCACCGGTGTAGTTCAGGCCCGCGGTGTTGGAGGTGACACCGTGGCTCATCTCGTGGCCCGCGACGTCCAGCGAGGTCAGCGCGTGGGTGCTGCTGGTGCCGTCGCCGTAGGTCATGCAGAAGCAGGTGTCGTCCCAGAAGGCGTTGACGTACGCCGTGCTGTAGTGGACGCGCGAGTAGGCGGCGACGCCGTTGTTCTTGATGCCGCTGCGCCCGAAGGTGTTCTTGTAGAAGTCCCAGGTCGTCTGGGCGCCGTAGGCGGCGTCCGCGCCGGCGGTCTGGGTGTTGGAGCCCGCTCCGGTGCCCCAGACGTCGTCGGAGTCCGTCATCAGCGTGCCGGTGCCGGACGTGCCGTTGTTCAGCGAGTACGTCTTGTGGCCGCCGCGCGTGGAGTCCGTGAGCTGGTACGTCGATCCCGACAGCGTGGTGTTCAGCGTGACCGAGCCGCTGTACTGGGTGTTGCCGGTACCGGTCTCGATGCCCTCGTACCGGGTGAGTTCCTTGCCCGTGGTGGCATCGGTGACGACGTGCAGCCTGCTCGGCGTGCCGTCGTCCTGGAACCCGCTGATCACGGTCTCCCAGGCGAGCCGGGGGGTGCCGGTGCCGGCCCAGATGACCTTGCGGGCGCTTTCGGTGGAGGGCTTCTCCGCCTTGAGCGACTTGGCCGTCTTGAGGGCCTGGGCCCCCGCGGCGGACTTGGAGACGGCGGCGGTGGTGCTCGCGACCTTGATGGCGTGCTTGTTGGCGAAGGTCGTGCTCACCGTTCCGGTGGCCTGCGAGGCCGGCGGGGTGTGGACCACGAGGTCGCCGCCGAGCACCGGGAGGCCGGCGTAGGTGCGCTCGTAACGGGTGTGCAGGGTGCCGTCGTTGTCCTTGACGACGTCCTTGACGACCAGCTTCTCCTTCGAGCCGAGGCCCAGGGTGCCGGCGGTCGCGGTGGTCTGCTTCGACGCCTTCGTCAGCAGCGCCGCGCGCTGGGCCGGGGTGAGCTTGGCCTCGAGTCCCCCGGTGCGCAGGGGGGTTGTGTGGGGGGCGGGCTTGGCGACGGCGGGGACCGTCTGTATGCCGACAGCCAGGAACGCGGCGGTGGCCACCAGGGCTCCGGCCGCGGTCGCCTGACGGGGGATACGTCTCACTCGTACTCCTACTGCTTCGGCCGCGGTCGGCGGCCGGTGACAGACCGGGCAGACGGGATGTGCTGTCCGGGAAGAGCTGAGCAGGGGCGCGCGGGAACGCGACTGTGAGCAGACCATGGACGACCTGTCCCACAGGTGTGGGAAGGATCGCACTTTTGACCAAGGCATGACATGGCCTTGATGTCGATCGAGGGTTATCCCTACGTCCGCGCACCGAAACCCCTTTCCATGCGCCGGGTCCCCGGCTGCGAGGCCGGACCGCGCCGCACGGCACGCCTACGCGACCGCCTGTACGACCCGCCCGCGCCACCACTTGTGAGCCCGCCGTACGACGGCTGGACGGCAGCTGTGCCGAGGCTGTACGGCGGCCGTGCGAAGGGCGCGTCGAGGCCGGACGGCCGTCGTGTCAGGGCCGGCCCGCTCCCGGCACCTCGACCCGGACGGCGAGCACCTGCCCGGAGCCGGGTGTCACGAGCCCGGGCTCCGTCATGCCGCGCCAGACGGCGGCCACGACGAACAGGGTCCGCCGGTCCCGGCCGCCCAGCGCGCAGGCGAAGGCGCCGCGGTCGAGGTCCACCCGGTCCAGCACGGCACCTCCCTCGGCGACCCGCGCGCAGCACCGGCCCGGCACGTCGGCGTACCAGACCGCGCCGTGCGCGTCGACGCAGATGCCGTCCGGGGTGCCCTCCCCCAGGTCGGCCCACACCCGGCGGCCCGACAGGCCGCCGTCCGGGCCGATGCCGAAGGCGACCAGGGCGTGCCGGTAGGAGTCGGCGACGATCAGCGTGGAGCCGTCGGGCGTCACGGCCATCCCGTTGGGGAACGCGATGTCGTCGGCCACCTCGCGCACCGAGCCGTCCGGGGTGACGAGCGCGACCGAGCCGGGCGCGAACGCCTCCCCCGCCATCGGGTCGGACCCGGCCCGGTTGACATAGGTGTTCCCGCGTCCGTCGACCACGATGTCGTTCCAGCCGGGTCGCCCCAGGTCCGCGTACGGGGACAGGGAACCGTCGGCCCCGCGGCGGAGCAGCAGGCCGTCCGCCGAGGAGACGATCAGCATGCCGCCGTCGGGGTGCCGGTCGGTGCACAGCGGCAGCGACGCCACCCGCGCGACCACCTCGCTCCGGCCCTCCGCCGGATCGAGGGCGAGGACCTCGCCCGCGGTCCAGTCGGAGAAGTACAGCCGATCCCCGTGCCAGCGCGGCGACTCGACCAGCCCACGGCCTTCGAGCAGCTTCCGCACCTCGCGCATCCTCATCACAGCCTTCGCTCCGGACCGGCCCTGCACCGGTGTCCCACCGACCGAACGAACGGACCCCGGCCGGATCGACAGTCACGGGCCATCGGACCACGGGCCGGACGGCGAACGGACGCCGTGGTTCTCGGCGGGCCGCGATGATCGTCACATCGTTTAATGACGGAGTCGGAGGAGTCGTCTTCCAGCAGGAGCTGCCCATGTCGGCGACCAAAGCCCCTTCAGCCAGCGGGCAGACCAAGCCCGGAGGACTGCAGCGACTGGGCGAGTGGTGCGCCCGCCATTTCGTGATCGTCATCGTGGCGTGGCTCGTCGCGCTCGGCGTGCTCCAGGGGCTGAACCACTCGTTCGGCGGACAGTACTCGGACAACTTCCAGCTGCCGGGCGTGCAGTCCACCGACGGGCTGAACGTTCTCAAGGCGCACGATCCGGCGGCCGGCGGCTACAGCAGCCAGATCGTGATGCGCGACACGCAGAAACCGCTGACCGACCTGAGTTCCCAGATGAGCCAGACCGTCAGCTCCCTGGAGAAGCTGCCGCACGTCCTGTCGGCGCAGAACCCGCTGCCGCCGCCCGGCTCCCAGCCGTCCACCGGGCAGTCCCAGCAGCAGAACGTCGGACCGCTGTCCAGCGACGGGAAGACCGGTTACATCACCGTCCGCTTCGACGTGCAGCCCTCGACGCTCGGCGACGAGTACCTCAACGGGGTGGACAGCGCCGTCCAGCCGCTGCGGTCCGCGGGAGTCGACGTCGAGTACGGCGGCCCGCTGGGCGAGCTGGCCAGGCCCGCGGCGAACGACAAGATCAGCGAGCTGATCGGGTTCGCGGTGGCGATCGTCGTCCTGCTCGTCGGGTTCGGCAGTGTCATCGGCGCGGTTCTTCCGCTGGTGACCGCCCTGGTCAGCGTGGTGGGCGGCCTCGCCATCCTGGGCCTGCTCGCCGCCGCGACCGACTTCGCGACGGTGTCACCGACACTCGCCACCATGATCGGACTCGGCGTCGGCATCGACTACGCCCTGTTCCTGCTCACCCGTCACCGGCAGAACCTCATCAACGGCGCCGACCCGGTGCGGGCGGCGGGCCGTGCCACCACCACGAGCGGACGGGCCGTCCTGGTCTCGGGCTGCACCGTCATCATCGCCCTGGCCGGGCTGTCCGTCTCCGGTGTCTCGTTCATCAGCAAACTCGGCCTCGCGGCGGCCGTCACGGTCGTCTCGGCGGTGGCCGGCGCGCTGACCCTCGTACCCGCCCTGCTCGGGCTCATCGGCCGGCGCATCGACCGGTATCACGTGCGCACGCCGATCGCGGAGACGAACGCCGAGCCCGGGGCGCCGGTCACCGGCACCTGGCACCGCTACGCGCAGCGCGTCGAGCGGCGCCCCTGGCGGTACCTGGCCGGCGGCCTGCTCACGGTGCTCGTCCTGGCCATCCCCGTGTTCACCATCCAGCTCGGGCACATCGGTGACGGCGCCGACCCCACGTCCTTCACGGACCGGCGGGCGTTCGACATCATGTCGGACTCCTTCGGAGCCGGCTCCAACGGCCCGCTGACCGTGGTCATCGACCAGACGGACGTACCGTCGGACAAGCGTTCCGCGCTGGCTTCACAGGCGCAGAAGACGGTCAGCGGTGTGTCGGGGGCGGCCGTGGTCACCCCGCTGACCGCCACCAAGGACGGGGACGTGCTGGTGGGCACCGTCTACTCCAAGGTGTCCCCGCAGAACCAGGACACCACGGACCTGACGAACCGTCTGGTGGACGACACCCTGCCGAAGGCTGTGTCCGGGTACGACGCCAAGGGCTACGTCACCGGCACGACCGCCGCCCAGGTCGACTTCCGCAACATCGTCGCGAGCCGGCTGCCCCTCATCATCCTCGTGGTCGTCGCGCTCGCGTTCATCATCATCCTGATCGTCTTCCGCGGGCTGCTCGTCGCGCTGAAGGCGGCGATCCTCAACGTGCTGTCCATCGCCGCCTCCTACGGTGTCGTCGTCGCCGTCTTCCAGTGGGGCTGGGGCGGACCCGCGCTCGGGGTCTCCGGCAAGGTGCCCATCGAGAGCTACGTACCGATGATGATGTTCGCGATCATCTTCGGGCTCAGCATGGACTACGAGATCTTCCTGCTGTCGCGCGTGCACGAGTTCTGGCTGCGCACCGGGGACGCGAAGGACAGCGTCGCGCACGCCCTGGAGATCACCGCCCGGGTGATCACCTGCGCAGCCCTGATCATGATGAGCGTCTTCGCCGCGTTCATCCTGAGCGACAACATCGTCGTCAAGATGCTGGGCCTCGGACTGGCCGTCAGCGTGCTGATCGACGCGACGGTCGTACGGCTCCTGATGGTTCCGGCGGTGATGACCCTGCTCGGGCCACGCGCCTGGTGGACACCTCGCTGGCTGGACCGGATCCTCCCGCACATCGACCCGGAGGGCGATGACGCCTAGGCCGGGCTGCGCGACGACGCCTGCCGCGGGGATCGTACGAGGCGGTGCGACGGCGCCCGGTCCGGGCCGCGGGCGCACGCGCGGGAAATCCGCGTGCCCCGGCCCGCACGGGTACCTAGCATGGCGTGATGCCCCGGATCGAACGTCTCCGTCTCGGCCACGCGCCCGCGCTGCTCGTGTTCGAACGGGAGAACCGCGCCTATTTCGCCGCGTCGATCCCCGACCGCGGCGACGCCTTCTTCGCCCGCTTCGACGCCCTCCTTCGCGAGCGTCTGGACGAACAGGCCGCAGGGCTGGCCCGCTTCCATCTCGTGGTGGACGACGACGGCACGGTGCTGGCCCGCGTCAACCTGGTCGACGTGGCGCACGGTTCGGCCGACCTCGGATACCGCGTCGCCGAGCGGGCGGCGGGCCAGGGGCTCGCCACAGCCGCCGTACGGGAGGTGTGCGCCCTGGCGGCGAGCGCGTACGGCCTGCACACCCTGCGCGCCGTCGCGACCACCGACAACACCGCGTCCCGGAAGGTTCTGGCCCGCACCGGGTTTCGCGTCACCGGCCGCACGGAGCTGAACGGGAGTCCGGCCCTCCGCTTCGCGCGGGAGCTTCCGGCCGCGGGCGCCGTGCCCGCGGCCGGAAGCACGGTGGTTCAGGAAAGCGGTTCGACAGCCGGGTTGATCGGCGACTGATAGGCGCCGCTGGCCAGCATGCGGACCTCGCCCGCCGGACTGATCTCGGCGCGCAGGATGCCGGTGGGATCGCTGTACACCGGGTGGCCGCCCGGCCCGTTGGCACTCGTCCGCTCGACGACCACCTCATCCGTCACCATGCGCGCGTCCGGTCCGGGATGGGTGAAGGTCAGCCGGTAACGGTCCACATTCTTCATCAGGGCCTCCGTGCCGGAACGGCACATTCTGGTCATCGGGACTGTGTCTCCATCATGCGGCCACGCACCCGTGAACCGCGCCGCGCGGCTCCGCCGGCCGGCCCCGCGACCCGGACGACGTCCGGTCACTGTCCGTGACGCCCCTCGCCACCGGACGCCGGGCAGTGTAGACATAGCTCATGGTCGGACTATTGGGTCGAAGCCGGGCTCAGTCGACCCGCCGCCCCAGTACAGCGCACCCTGAGCGTGGGCCACACGACGGCAAGCACAGGCACGGCCCGTCCAACGGGCTACGTTCCGCCCTCGGCGGGCGCAGTGTCGCCGGACAGGTGTTCGTCCTCCAAGTGGTGATCGTGCTGCTCCTGGTCGTCGCCGCGGTGGTCGCACTGGTACTCCAGGTGCGGCATGACAGCAGCCAGGAGGCCCGCAACCGCTCCCTCGCCGTCGCGGAGACCTTCGCCAACGCACCGGGTACCCGCGCGGCACTCAGCGCCCCCCACCCCACGGCCCTGCTGCAGCCCAGTGCCGAAGCCGCCCGCAAGGCGTCGAAGGTGGACTTCATCGTCGTACTGAACACCGACGCGATCCGCTACACCCACCCCAAGCCCGACCGGATCGGCAAGAAGTTCATCGGGACCACCGCACCGGTGCTGGCCGGTCACTCCGTCGTCGAGCAGATCAACGGCACGCTCGGACCGCTCGTGCAGGCCACGGTCCCGATCAAGGCCCCCGACGGCAAGGTCGTCGGCATGGTGTCCGCCGGGATCACCACCGCGGCCGTGGGCGGCGCCGCCGACCGCCAGCTGCCGCTGCTGCTGGGCGCCGCCGCCGCCGCACTCGCCCTGGCGACCGCCAGCACCGCGCTGGTGACCAGGCGGCTGCTGCGCCAGACGCACGGCCTCGGCCCGTACGAGATGACCCGGATGTACGAGCACCACGACGCCGTGCTGCACTCCGTCCGGGAAGGAGTGATCATCGTCGGCGCGGAGGGGCAGCTGCTCCTGGCCAACGACGAGGCGAACCGCCTGCTCGACCTGCCCCCGGACGCCGAGGGGCAGCACGTCCAGCGGCTCGGCCTCGACGCGGGCACCGCCGAGCTGCTGGCCTCCGGCCGCGTCGCCACCGACGAGGTGCACCTCGTCGGGGACCGGCTCCTGGCCGTCAACCAGCGGCCCACACACCTGCAGAGCGGGCCGGCGGGCAGCGTGGCCACGCTCCGTGACTCCACGGAACTGCGCGCGCTCTCGGGCCGGGCGGAGATCGCCCGCGAGCGGCTCAAACTCCTCTACGACGCCGGCGTGCGCATCGGCACGAGCCTGGACGTCACCAGGACCGCCGAGGAACTGACGGCGGTCGCCGTCCCCCGGTTCGCCGACTTCGTCACCGTGGACCTCGCCGACGCCGTACTCAACGGGCAGGAGCCGGACGCGGGCACCGGTCTGCGCCGCACCGCCTCCGGCGGCATCCGCAAGGACGCGCCGCTCTATCCGGTCGGCGAGCACATCGGCTTCGTCCCCTCCTCGCCCCAGGCCCACAGTCTGCGCACCGGGGAAGCCGTGGTCGAGCCCGATCTCGGCGGTGCCCCGGGCTGGCTGGCCCAGGACCCGCAGCGCACCGCACAGGTCGTCGACTACGGAATCCACTCCCTCATCATCGTCCCGCTGCGCGTCGGCCCCCTGGTCATGGGCGTGGTCAACTTCTGGCGCTCCGAGAAGCCCGAACCCTTCGACCAGGACGATCTCGCCCTCGCCGAGGAACTCGTCACCCGCGCGGCGGTCTCCATCGACAACGCCCGCCGCTACACACGCGAGCACACGATGGCCGTGACCCTGCAGCGCAGCCTGCTGCCGCGCACGCTGCCCGACCAGAGCGCCCTCGACCTCGCCTACCGCTATCTTCCGGCGCAGGCCGGGGTCGGCGGCGACTGGTTCGACGTGCTGCCGCTGCCCGGCGCCCGGGTCGCGGTCGTCGTCGGCGACGTCGTCGGCCACGGGCTGCTGGCCGCGGCGACGATGGGCCGGCTGCGTACGGCGGTCCACAACTTCTCGGCGCTCGATCTGCCGCCCGACGAACTGCTCGGACTGCTGGACGAACTGGTCGGCCGGATCGACCAGGACGAGCTCCCGGAGGACAGCCGGGCCGCCGTCACCGGCGCCACCTGCGTGTACGCCGTCTACGACCCGACGACCCGGCGCTGCACCGTCGCCCGCGCCGGACATCCGCCGCCCGCGGTGATCCGCCCGGACGGCAGTGTCGAGTTCCCCGACGTGCCGGCCGGCCCGCCGCTCGGCCTGGGCGGTCTGCCGTTCGAGACGGCCGAACTGGAACTGTCGGAGGGCAGCCGGCTCGTGCTCTACACGGACGGCCTGGTCGAGGACCGGGAACGGGACATCGACGTCGGGCTCGAACTGCTGCGCACGGCGCTGGCCGGAGCCGACCGTTCGCCGGAGGACACCTGCCAGGCCGTGCTGAGTGCCATGCTGCCGGCCCGGCCGAGCGACGACATCGCGCTGATCGTGGCACGTACCCACGCCCTCGGCGCCGACCGGATCGCGTCGTGGGAGGTGCCGTCCGAACCGGCCGCCGTCGGCGAGGTGCGTGCCGCGGTCAGCCGGCAGCTGGCGCTGTGGGGGCTCGACGAGATGGCGTTCACCACGGAGCTGGTCCTCAGCGAGCTGGTGACGAACGCGGTCCGCTACGGCAACGGGCCCATCAGGGTCCGCGTGCTGCTGGACCGGGCGCTGATCTGCGAGGTCTTCGACGGCAGCAACACGTCACCGCATCTGCGGTACGCGGCGACGACGGACGAGGGCGGACGCGGCCTGTTCCTGGTCGCCCAGCTCACCGACCGCTGGGGCACCCGCTACACACCCGAGGGCAAGGTCATCTGGGCGGAACAGCCGCTGCCCTGAGCCGGGGTGGACCGTGGCCGATGCGGGGGGGGGACGGGTCGGGTGGAGCGAGACGGGGCCGTGGCCGACTGCATCCGACTGCCACCGGGTCAGCCGGGTCAGCCGGGTCAGCCGGGTCAGCCGGGTCAGCCGGGTCAGCCGGGTCAGCCGGGTCAGCCGGGTCAGCCGGGGGCGGACGGGCCGTCCCGGGTGTCCGGTTCCCCCGAGGGACTCGCGCCCGTCGACGCGCCCGCCTCGTCGCCGGCCCCGTCGACGGGTGTCATCGCGGCGGCGCCTCCCTGGAGCCGCTCCAGGTCGGAGGGGCGCACCTGGATGACGATCAGGGCGACCAGCGCGGCGACGACCGCGAAGGCGGCGGCGGCGACGAACGCCCCCGAGATGCCGTGGGTCAGTACCTGGCTGCTCCAGGGCGTCGGCAGCTGTCCCGTCCTGCGGAACTGCAGTTTCTGTGCCGGGGTCGCGGTCGCCATGAAGTTCGCGACCTGGTTCGTCGCCTCGTTGCGGCTGGCGGTGCCGAAGACCGTGACCAGCACGGACAGGCCGAGGGATCCGCCGACCTGCTGGGTGGCGTTGAGGATGCCGGAGGCGGCACCCGTCTCCTTGGGCTGGACCCCGGACACCGCCATCAGCGTCAGCGACACGAACTGCAGGCCCATGCCGAAGCCGAACACCAGGGTGGGGCCGAGGATGCTGCCGAGATAGGTGCTGTTGACGTCGGTCAGGGTCAGCCAGCCGAGACCCAGCGCGGCCAGGATCGCGCCGACCGCCATGAAGGGTTTGGGACCCCACCGGGGCAGCAGGTTCGAGGCGACTCCCGCGCCGATCGCGATGATCACGCTCACCGGCAGGAAGGCGAAGCCCGCCTTGAGCGGACTGAACCCGAGGATGTTCTGCACGAAGAGGGTCAGGAAGAAGAACATCCCGAAGATGGCGGCGGACAGGCTCAGCATCATCGCGTAGACGCCCGAGCGGTTGCGGTCGCGGAACATCCACAGCGGCGTGATGGGCTGCCTCGACCGGCGTTCGACGGCGATGAAGGCGATCAGGAACGCCAGGGCTGCTCCGAAGGACGCCAGGGTGAGGGGGTTGCTCCAGCCCTTCTCCGAGGCTCGGATGAAGCCGTAGACCAGCAGCACCATGCCCAGCGTGGAGGTGATGGCACCCAGGAAGTCGAAGTGGCCCGGATGGCGTTCGGACTCCTTGATGTAACGGGGAGTGGCGAGCACGATCAGCAGACCGATGGGGACGTTCACGAAGAACACCCAGCGCCAGTCGAGCCACTCGACGAGGATGCCGCCCGCGAGCAGTCCGATCGCGCTGCCGCCCGCGGAGACGGCGGCGAACACGCCGAACGCCCTGTTGCGCTCGGGGCCTTCACGGAAGGTGGTGGTGATCAGCGACAGGGCGGTGGGTGAGGCGATGGCCCCGCCGACACCCTGCAGCGAGCGGGCGGCGAGCAACTGCCAGGCTTCCTGGGAGAGTCCGCCGAGCAGCGACGCGAACACGAAGAGCAGCACGCCGACAATGAACATCCGGCGTCTGCCGAGGATGTCGCCGGAGCGTCCGCCGAGCAGCAGCAGACCGCCGAAGGTCAGCGTGTAGGCGTTGATCACCCAGGACAGGTTCTCGGTCGAGAAGCCGAGCGAGGTCTGGATGTGCGGCAGCGCGATGTTCACGATGGTGATGTCGAGGACCACCATCAGCTGGCAGGAGGCGATGACGAGGAGCGCGATACCGCTGCCTCGGCCCCGCTGCGGGGACTCGGCAGACTCGGAGGATGTCACGTGATCGGCCGTCATCGGAGAGGGCCCTGCATCGCGGGTCGGCGGTGAACGCGGACGTTCACTCCATCGACGTTAAGCCTGCCCGCCCCGCCTCACCAATCGATCAACGGGCCGGGCCCGGGCCCCGCTCTCACCCGGCCGACCCGGCAGGGACGACGCGGACAGGAGGCCGAGGGCCGCGGTCACGGCCAGGACGCCGTGGCCGAGCGGCAGGTGCGCCGGCGTTCCGGGCAACGGACCACACAGGGCGTCGACTTGGTGGCCGAGCGGATCGACCGGGCAGGCGGCCTGCGGTCACCCCGCCGAAATGACCTCGACGTACACGGCGGACGAAGACCGAAGACCACCAGGTAACCGAAGGCCAGGATCACCGCGCCGCACGCAAAGGCGATGCGGGCTCTGCTCCGGACTGCGGCTCGCACCGCGCTTTCTCCTCCCCCACAGGCGGGTATATCAGGTGGTCATGTCGGCCGGGGTACGGGCCTGCCCCTTGTGTGCGGTCGGCGGTGTGCCCGGGCGTCTACACGACGCGCAGTTCGAGCCCGTCGAGGCTGATCAGCGACTCCCGCACGAGGGGAACCTGAAAGAAGCGACAAGTTCCCTGCCGGGACAGGCCATTGAGGGTGTGCGGTGAAGAGGCCGATGCCCGCCGGAAGAACCAGGAAAAAAGCAGGCGAAGCCGGGGTGCGCGGTTCGGTTTCAGTGACGCTGCTCGCTGTTCCTCACCGGTCGGCGGAGCGCGTCCCTGATACGCCACCACAGTTCGCGGGCGCGCGGGGTTTCGGTGGAGTGGCTGTTGCTCAACCGGATGTCGTCCGCGCTGCGGCCCAAGGGGGTGCCCTCGGGTGAGTAACGCGTGGGGGGCTGTTCAGCCATGCGCTTCTCCTGCGGATTCGGAGACCTGGTCCCGCATCCCTTGCGCGGTTCGTTGTCGGAGCGGGTCTTCGGGCCCGGCCGATGCCGCCGGCGCAGCCCTGCGTCACAGGGTAGTAGGTGCGGGTACCGCCGCCGTCACCGAGACCGAGGCTCCTGATCCCACGACAGCGGCTGTCGCCAGGCCGACCGCTGTGACCGACAGGGGCTTTGCCGTGCCCGTGGTGTTCCCTTCCGCCGGAACAACAGGTGGTGGAGCGTGTTCGCCAAGAAACGCAGCAGGATCGAGAAGGCCCTCCGCGGTGAAGTCACGACGGCCCGGTCCGCCGCGACTTCACCGCGACCGGCCCGAACCGGCTGTGACTCACCGACATCACCGAACACGCCACCGGTGAAGGCACACGTCGCAGTGGGTGCCTTCACTCCTGTGGTGGAAGGCGATCCGGTCCGGGGCGGCCGCCTTGCGGAGCCGGACACCCTGCACGAGCATCGTGTGGTGCGCCGCGCGGCCGGTTGCCGGGGCGACGGCCCGGGCTGCGGGGCGGCACGGCCCGTGTGAACCTGCCTGTGTGGATGTCCAGGCACGTGACGCGGGACTCGGAAGCACCGGCCGGTCGGCGCCGATGGCCGTGCTGATCGCGACGTGCGTCTCGACTCTGGTCGTCAACGCGAACACCTCGGCGGTGAGCATCCTGCTCCCGGCCATCAGTGCCGACACCGGCACGTCGCTGGAAACCCTGCAGTGGGCCGTCACCGGGTATTCGCTGGTGGGAGCGGCGGTGATCGTCACGTCGGGGGCCCTCGGCGACGTCTTCGGACGGCGACTGGTCTTCCTGGGCGGCTTGGCACTGTTCATCGCCTCGTGCGTGCTCATCGCGCTTTCCGGCAGCGGAGGCGGGGTGATCGCGGGCCGGGCGATCCAGGGGGCGGCGGGGGCGACGATCCTGGCGTGCGGGATGAGCCTGCTGTCCGTGTCCTCATCGGGAGAGGGACAGGTACGGGCAGTGACGCTGTGGGGTGGCGCGTCGGCGGTGGGCGCCGCGGCCGGGCCGCTGCTCGGCGGTGTGCTGGTGGACGGCACGGGATGACAGGGCCTGTTCTGGATCGATGCGGCGATCGCGCTCGCCTGCGTACCGGTCACGCTGAAAGGTGTCGCCGAATCCCGCGATCCGGATCGCAGTCGCTCGATCGACTTCGCGGGGACCGTGCTGATCGCCGGCGTGCTCGCCCCGGCGCTGCTCGCACTCAGCGAGGGAGCCGCATGGGGCTGGACGTCGGCCGCGGTGCTGGGGTGCTTCGCGCTGGCGTTGGTGTCGGGCGTGGCGTTCGTCGCGGTGGAGCGGCGGGTCGAGGCACCGCTGGTCGACCTGCGGCTGCTGAAAGACCGCGTACTGATCGGGGCGACGATCGGGATCCTGCTGAGCGCGGGCGTGATCAACGGTCTGATGTATCTGGTCAGCCTCTACTTCCAGAACCCCGCCACGCTCGCGCTCAGCCCGTTCGAGGCGGGCCTGGCCACGCTGCCCGCGACGGTGGGTCTGATCGCGGTCACGCCACTCGTGCCCCGGGTGGTCCAGCGGCTGGGCATCGGACCGGTGATCGCGGCCGGCTTCGCGGCGGCGACGGCCGGTTGCGTGCTGTTGGTGTTCGTCCAGGGCGACTGGCGGTACGCGGCGTTCGTCCTGCCGCTCGTGCTGATGGCCGCAGGTCTGGGACTCGTCAACGGTCCGGCGAGTTCGGCGTCCACGTCGTCGGTGTCCGCCGACGACGTCGGAGCGGCATCAGGCATTTCGAACATGGCGCGATACATCGGCGCGGCAGCGTTCACGGCGGCCGTGGCGACGGTCAACGCGACGGTGGGCGAGTCGCGGCGTTCCGGACGCTCTGGCGGCGGGCCTGTCCAGCGCGTGCCTGCTGCTCGCGGTCGCCTCCGGGGTGGGCATGCTGCTGTCGGTCCTGGCGATTCGTGCCCGCCGACACAGGGTCGGGCCGGGTGCCTACGGAGCAGCCGCAGCGTCGCACGCGCACACCGTCCCCGTCGAAGGCCGGTGACGGCCCGGACCCCGGTTCCCGAGCCGAGGTGCCCTCGGCCGTGGGCTCGGCTGCCGGCCCGGTTCGTCGGAGCCGACGGCTACAGTCCGGGCATGCTGCTGCCACGCCCTGTCGAGGGGGCCGAAGGCCCGTACGACGCCGGGTACCTCCCCCGGTTGGAGATGACGTTCCACCCTGTCGAGGAGCCCGTCACCGAGCCGGTCGCCAAACTGGGCGGTGAGCCCGTATGGCTGGACGAGCCCTGTTGGCCGGTGCGCCCCGGCACCACGGAGCCACTGGACTTCGTCGGACAGTTTCCCGTCCCCGTGGAACCGGGTGAGGAGCGGCGCATGGCGTATCTCTTCCTGTCCTACGACGACTACGAGACCGGCGGGGCGGACCCGGAGGACGGCGAAGCCGTCCTGCTCGTCCAGCCCGGCGGCCGGGTGCCCGGGTTCGCCACCATCGGGCCGGCCGGGACGAAGGGGCGTTCCCTGTGGCGGTTCGGCCCCGACGAGGAGCAGGTGTCCGTCCAGTTCCGCATCCGGACCACAGCCGTCCCGGAGACGGTGGAGCGCAACCTGGAAGAGGACGGCACGGTCGATGTCCGCGACTACCTGGGAGGCAAGCCTGCCCATCCGCACCGGGCCGGGGTGGAGGCGCCATGGCGTTTCTTCTTCTGCCTCGGTGGCATGGAGGACGACGGACCGTACTTTCTGAACTTCGCGTACGGCAGCGGATTCGCCTACCTCAGCCCCGACCGCCTGGAGGGCCGCTTCAGCTGGGAGGCGGCCTAGAACCATGTGCCGCCCCCATCAACACAGTCGGAAAGCGTGCGAGTCAGCGACTGCCCGTCGTCTCACCGGTCGGCCGCAGCCCGCGTGGGGTCGCGTGTCAGGGGCGACTCGCCGAAATACGGCACGGGGTCGTGCCGGGAACGGAGGACCGTGAGCAGGAGACGCTACGTCGCCCGGGGCGTCCCGGGTGGTTACCGGGTTTGGGACAACCGCGGGCGTCGATGGTGGGGCGATCTCTACGAGTTGTGTCCTGACGATCTCGTGGCCGAGCTCAACGGCCAGGCGGACCCCGTACGGATCACTGCGCTGATGAAGCACTACAGGGAGCGGAAGCGGTGAGGCACACACGCGTGATCGGTCGCTGCAGCCGCCGTTGCCGCTGACATTCGCCGGATGAGGCTCAACCGATCTCCCGTGGCCCTCTCTGCTTGAGTTCCTGTCCGTGAGGACCTTTACGCTTCTCTTCATGCCTGAGGGCCGACCTGCAATACCCACCGAGCTACGACGGCGTGTCCTAGTCGAAGCCGGGCACCGCTGTGCGATTCCGACATGCTGCTGGATCGCCTGTCGACTCACACCCTTCGCAGCGTTGACGCTGACACCTCGAGTGGGCAGGAAGAGCGGAGAGGCAGGTGCCCGCTGTGTGTCCGACTGCGTGACAACGCCGACGAACACCGGCGGACGCCCGCGAACGTCTGCAGCCCATCGGTGCAGGTGAGAACCACACCATCCCAAGGCAGCGCCCTCGCCCAAGTTGCTTCGGGACGAAGAGGTCGTGGGTTCAAATCCCGCCACCCCGACACAGGTCAGAGGCCCATTCGCTTGATCGCGAATGGGCCTCTCCGCGTTCTTCACGTCCGGCCGGACAGGCGTCGCCCCCACGCCCGACTGAGACCGGCAGGCACACAGCCGCGACGACGGGATGGTCCGGAGAGCCCGGTGTCCGGACCACCCGGCCTGCGCGGGCGCCGGGCCCGCCTCGGCCGACGGGCCCCAGCCCGTGCTGGCGCTGGGGCCCGTGTCACCGGTCGTCGGAGTGAAGCCGGGCAGCAGCTTCAAGGTGCCGGTCACCTTTGCGAACAAGGGCACCACCGCACTCGACAAGGTCTACCTGACCTATACCGCTTCCTACGGACTGGCCGACCAGAAACTGCCCTCCAACTGCACCCGCTCCGATGTCTCCGAGGAGGACGGGGTCCAGGCCTACTCCGTCGCAGTCTGCGAGTTCGACCAGACGGTGAAGCCTGGCGCGGTCTACGCGCCCGAGAAGACGCTGTCGCTGAACGTCCTCGGCAACGCGCTGTACGAGTCCGTCTGGGTGTCGGTCGCCACCAGTCCGGAAGACCCGGACCCGGACCGTCCCGAACACCCCGTACCCGGGACCGGACCCACGGTGAAGCTGGTCGAGCTGCCCCCGACCACCCCGGTGGGCGACAGCAACCCGGAGCACCCGGACTGGGACGGGTCCACAGTTCCGGTGACCGCGGTGAACACCGCCGACCTGAAAGTGACGGGCGCTCAGCTGGCAGGACGCGTCGGCAACACGGTCACCGTGAAAGCGAGGATCAGCAACGAGGGTCCGGCCTGGTTGGACCCGAACGGGCAACTGCCCCAGACCCTGGTCAAGATGCCCTCCGGTACGACGGTCATCAAGGCGCCGGACTACTGCTACAAGAAGGACACCGGCGGCTACGACTGCTACTCCACCGTGGACTGGTTCAACGTGGGCGACGGCCAGCCCTTCGCCTTCACCCTGCGGATCGACAAGGCGGTTCCCGGGGCCAAGGGTTCGGTGGCCATCGAGGCGAAGGAACGCCCGTACGACAGGAACAAGAAGAACGACACGGCCGCGATCCTGCTCGACATCGACGCCGCCGGCGGCGGTTCGACGAACGGCCACGGCCACACGGGCGGCACCGGCTCGACCGGTGGTTCCGGTTCGACATCCACCACAGGCGGCTCCGGCACCGGGTCCACGGGGGGTTCGGGGTCGACGGACGGTTCCACCGGCAGCTCCGGGTCCGCGGGTGATTCCGCGTCGGCGGGTTCCTCGGACTCCGCGACCACCAGCGGCGGCCTGGCGAACACCGGCTCCGGTTCCGCTCTCCCCCTCGCGGGCGCGGCCGCGACAGCCCTCGCCGTCGGCGCGGGCACCGTACTGCTGGCCCGCCGGCGTACGGTCCGGCGCTGACGGCCGAACTCTACTGAAGTGATCGAGGCCGTCGGGCACTTGCCCGGCGGCCCGAGAACGGCCCACTCCACCCGGTCAAGCGCCTGGTCACGTCCCTGAGGCCGGTGGAGTCTCAACGGAACAGCCGCGGCACCGGGCAGACCTCCCACGGCCCGTTGCGCATGCGGTCATCGACAGGTCCTGGGCGACGCCCACCCCGACACTCTTACCAGCCGCAACAACCTCGCCCACGCCCGTCAGAAGGCCGAAGCCTCAAACGGCACTGGCGCCACCGGTTGGACGGCCGGCTTCGCAGCCGTGGCAGTGACGCCGCGGCATTCGCGGTCTCGCAACACCCACTCGCGCAGGGTGGCCCGGTTGATGCCCAGGTCGGCGGCGATGCTCTTGTAGGTCGCCCCGGGCGTGGACTCCTACAGGGCCACGGCATCGGCCCTGAACTCGTCCGAGTAGTCCTTCATAGCCATCGGCGGTTGTCTCGCTTCCTCCGGATCAAGTAGATCCAGTATCAGCGTGTCCACCACTCAGGGGGAGGCCCCGTCCGACCACGCGGGAGCTATCGCCAACGCGCCCGAAGCGCGCACGCGCAAGCAGGCATGTTGCGTGGGGTTTGTCGCCCCAGCCGTCCCCGCGCTGGTGGCTCTGGCAGTGAGCGAGGCGCTACCGCAGTACGAGCAGGTCCAGATAGCCGACGACCGGGGCGGGAGCTGAGGCCGCATTTTCGGCCTCGGCAGCGGCCCTCAGCCGCGCCATTCCTTCAGCGAACTGCTGGTCGGTCAGGGAGCGCAGGCCGGTGTCGGCGTCTCGGTCGATCAGGGCAGCGTACTCGTTCAGGCTCGGCGCGTTCTGCTGTGGCACCGTCTCCAGGGCGACCTGGCGGAAGCCGGCGGTCGCGAAGGCATCGCCCGTCGCCGCGATGCTCGGGTAGGTATCGAAGATCTGGCGTACCTCGGGGAAGAAGCGCACCAGGCTGAGGCGGTCGAGGCGGCCGGGGAAGACGTTGCGGATGAGCACCGGGGCACGTGGCCGGAGGGCCCGTCGCAATTCTCTTGCGGCAGCTGGCAGGTCGGCGATGTGGTGGGTGACGGTGGACAGCCACGCGCCGTCGGCGACGGCGTCGCCGACCGGTAGCGCCTCGGCGGTCCCGGGAAGGATCTGGATCCCGGGACCGGCCGGGATCAGGGCGCGCATCGCCGAGGCGGGCTCCACCGCGGTCACGGTCACGTCGAACCAGTCCCGAAGTGCGGTGGTGAACGCCCCTGTGCCCGCACCGATGTCCAGCACCCTCATCCCGGTGCGGGGCTTCAGGTGCCGTTCGATCGCTTCGCGCCACTCGTTCAGCCCGGCCCGTGGGACCTCACGTGCGCGCTGGAATGCCAGCGCTGTCTTCTGGTCGTAGCTGATCCTGGCCACAGAGGTCCTTCCGTAGGTCATGGACATGTAGACCTTGCCGGCACGCTGCTGCGGCTGTCAGCCGTGCGCCTCGGGCATGGTGTCGTAGGTGCTGATCTCGATCAGGTTGCCGTCGGGGTCGCGCAGGTAGGTGCTGGTGATCGGTCCGCGGGCGCCGGTGCGCGGCACCGGGCCTTCCTCTGTCGGGATCCCGCAGACGACCAGGTGTTCCAGGACCTGTTGTTGTGGCGTGTCCGTGAGCAGGCACAGGTCCGCGCTGCCGGGGGTCGGCCGGGCCGCGTGCGGGAGCAGTTCGCGGCCGGCCTGGTGGAGGTTGATCTTGCTCGAGCCGAAGGCCAGTGCGCGGCGACCCCCACCGAAGGCGACCGGGCGCATGCCCAGGACCCGTTCATAGAAGCTGACGGTCCGCGCGATGTCCGCCACGGTGAGCACAAGATGGTCCAGGCCGGTGATCTGGACCCCTGGTGTCGGATCCGGGGCGCACTGGCCGAGTTGTTGGGTACAGGCGTCCCACGCGGTCGGGGACAGCAGGTCGCGAGAGCGGGCGAACAGCCGGTACAGGGCCGGGCCGTACCGCGCGGCCAGGTCGCGGCTGTGCGCCATCACATCGAGTTCGTTGGCCGCGGTGATCTCAAGGAAGGCGCGCAGGTCCGCGTCGGCGGGCGTGTGCTCCCGGCCAGTGAAGCGGTCACGGAAGACCACCGGCTGGACACCGCCGAGTCGCGGATAGACGACGGCACGGTCGCAGCTCGCGTACAGGTGGACCAGTGACTCCGCCTGATTGCCGATCAGCTCCGCGAGTGTTCCGCGCTCGGTGACTCCCAGCAGGGACTGGTCGAATCCGTCGGTTCCGTAGGCGGCGTGACACAGCCCCGCGACCTGAACGACGGGATCGGCGCCCCACTCTGCCAGCAACCGGGCGACGCGGACCAAGTGCCCCAGCAGCGTGCCGCCAGGGTGGGGCATGCGGCCGGCTCCCCGGGCACGCAGGAACTCTTCGATACAGGGCCACTCGGAAGCAGGTTCATCCTGATTCATCGTCACGTCACGAGTTATACTCGTGACGTGAATGTCGAGGCAACCCCACCCGCCGACGTACCCGCCGAGGAACTGCGGTTCAACTTCCGCTCCGGCCGCCTGTGTCTGGCCTTCGTCGCCACGGTCGGCGAGCGTTGGCGCGGCAACCACGAACGCCTGCGGGAGCCCGCCGACCTGGCCCGCTGGTACCGGGAGGTCGGCCTGCTCGACGAACCGGTCGCGATCAGGTCGACTGGGCTCAGCACGGCTCGCACGCTGCGTGAGGCGATCTACCGCATCACGCAAGCGCTGATCAGCGGACAGGAACCAGCCGGCGCGGACGAAGCCGTCGTCAACGCCGCTGCCGGTGCCCCGCCGCTGGTCCCGGTCCTTCGCGACGGAACCGCCCGGCTGACCCTGCCGGCGACCGGTGGCGAGCGGGCAGCGCTCAGCACGGTCGCTCGCGACGCCATCGACCTGTTCACCGGCACCGCCGTCGACCGCATCCGCGAATGCGCCAGTCGCGAGTGCGGCCTGCTGTTCGTCGACACCAGCCGCCCTGGCCGGCGCCGCTGGTGCTCCAGCACCGCCTGTGGCGGCAAGGACCGCGCCGCTTCCTACCGCCGCCGCCAGCGAACCGGGCACGACGGATCTACGGGCGGGACCGCAGAGAGTCGGGAGGGGTAGATGGCCGCTGGCGAGAGCGCATGTCTGGGGCATGGCTCCGAGCCGAGCTGAGTACAGGAGATGCTGGACCACGCCGTCCCTGCGATCGACTCGTATCTCCGCTGAGCTCATACCCCAGCGGGCAGCACCGCGAGTGCGTCGATCTCGACCCGGAAGGCAGGATGGACCAGCCCGGCGACCCTGACCAGTGGGCAGGCCGGCGGGCGGGCCGGTCCAGGTACTCGTCGCGCACCTGGCGGAAGGTGTCCAGATCGGCCAGGTCGGTCAGATACACCGTCAGTTCGACTACGTGCTCCATCCCGGCACCGGCCGCCGCCAACGCGGTGGCCAGGTTCGCGAAGACCTGCCGTACCTGGGCCTCGGCGGCCCCTGCGCCCACCACTCGCCCCTCGGCATCCACCGGGACCTGTCCGGAGACCGCGGCCATGGGCCCGGTGAACGCCACCGCGTGGCTGTAACCGTTGACCGGCGGGGTGCTGTCGGGTCGGACGAAGTGCTGCATCATTCCTCTTGAACTCGGGCTGTGATCACGCCAGGGTGCTGGGTACGGCTGCGGTCGGCCGGCACTTGACGGGGCGACCCCGGCACAGGCTCGTATCCCCGGCGGGCAGAACGAGTGGCGATCGGCCGCGACGTGGTGAGCGCCGACGAATCGTGCGGCACCGCAGCCACACTCAGCGTCCCTGCGGCTTCGCGGATGTCCGGTCGGACCTCCACGACGGCGCCCCGCCGCCGACGGTATCGGCCACGCCCTCCTCGCCTGGCTCAGCGGCCGCGCGAGCGACGCCCCGCTCGCGTTCGACCATCCACTGCCGGACCCGCCCACCTGGCCGCTCCCACCGGCCCCCGGCTGGAACTGAGCCCGGTGAACTCCTGAGCCGCGCACGGCGCGAGCGGCGACACGGACGGGACCACGAACAAATCCAGGTCGGCCAGGGCTATGGCAGCCATTCAGCCAGCGGGTTGAAAGTACAGCAGCAAAGTACAGCAACCAGGCCATCCAGCAGTGACCGTCAGCGTCCCTCGCACCGCCTATGACCTGCGCAGATGACCTCAGCGACCACGCTGCCGGTAATTCGCATCGCGGAGTGCACGTGTGTCTACTGAACTTGTTGGCGTGTTGTCGTTGGGGGCTGACACGGTGTGATCGTCGCGGTACGCCGGTTGTATGAGGTATCCGCAGGGTGGTGGGCTGACGCCTGAACGGCAGGTGTTTCGTGAGCGGATCCGGATGGAGGCGGCCGAACGGTTCGGCGCCGGTGCCTCCAGCGCGGAGGTCGCCAAGGACTTACGGGTGAGTGTGCGCTCGGTTCAGCGATGGCGCCGGGCCTGGCAGGACGCGGGCACGGACGGTCTTCGCTCGGCAGGGCCGGTTTCGCCACCCAAGTTGAGCGAGAAGCTGTTCGCCGTGCTCGAGCAGGAATTGGCCAAGGGCCCGGTCGCGCACGGCTGGCCGGATCAGGCCTGGACACTGGCACGGATCGAGACGCTGATCGGGCGCCGGTTCCACAAGAGCATGACGCTGTCGGCGATCGCGCAGATGCTGCACCGGCACGGCTTCAGTCACCAGGTCCCGGCCCGCCGGGCGACCGAGCGCAACGAGGAAGCCGTCACCGGCTGGGTGAAGGAAACCTGGCCCCAGGCAAAAATGCCATGGCGGCGCTCGGGGCCTGGCTCTGCTTCGAAGACGAAGCCGGGTTCTCGATGACGCCGCCCACCGCCCGGACCTGGTCCCGGCGCGGACACACACCCGTCATCCGGGTGCGGGGACGTTCCCAGCGCCGCTTCTCCATCGCCGCTCCGGCCTGCTACAGGCAGGGCGAACTCTCACGCCTGATCTACCGGCCCAAACAGCACGTCAATCACAGGCAAGGCGGCAGACGCAGTTTCACCTGGACCGACTACCGCGACCTGCTCATCGCCACCCACCGGCAACTCGGCGCCCCGATCGTGCTCGTGTGGGACAACCTGAACGTCCACAAAGACCGCCGGCTGCGGGAGTTCATCGACACCCACGACTGGATCACCTGCTACTTCCTGCCGTCCTACGCACCCGACCTCAACCCCGTCGAGGGGATCTGGGCACTACTGCGACGCAGCAGCCAGGCCAACACCACATTCGCCAGTCCTGAGGACCTCATGAGTGCCCTTCGGCACGGTCTCCGCCAACTCCAGTACCGCAGCAGCCTCATCGACGGATGCCTCGCCGAAACCGGCCTCACCCTGACGACATCGCGGCAACAACGTCAGTAACTGCGTGACAACGCCGGCAAACAACGGCGTACGTCTGCGGACCCTTCCAGCAGGCGAGCGCCACACCGGCCCAAGGCAGCGCCCTCGCCCAAGTCGCTTCGGGACGAAGAGGTCGTAGGTTCAAATCCCGCCACCCCGACAGAGAAACACCAGCTCAGGGCCGGTCTCCTTCCAGGGAGACGGGCCCTGACTGCTTCTCCTCGGGCTCTTGGGAGAATCCTGGGAGAAATCTCCCCCGACACGGCCCCTCTCTGCCACGGCGCGCGAAGATCAGTGCATGGAAGAGATGCTGCAGTTCCTTGCCTCGCGCATCGACGAGGACCGACGCCACGCGGCCGGCACCGTCGGCAGCGAAGCCCTCCTCGACAGCCACTTGCCACTGCTCGATGCGGTCGAGAGGCTGGCCAACGAGTACAGCAGCATGCCGGACCCCTGGGACGGACGCACGCACGGCTTCACAGACGCCCTCCGCATCATTGCCCAGGCGTACGCGACGCACCCGGCCTACCACGATGAATGGCGACCGTAGGCGGCCTTCAAGGAGACACGGCCTTGCCGTCGGCAACGGTCCGTGTCGTCGTTCTCCTGTCAGCGCAGTGCAGGGAAGTCGTCGGTGCGTTCGCCGATGCCGCTGCCTTCCTCACCTTGCTGGTCAGTAGCGGTACAGCAACGGATTACCACAACTCCAGCAACCGGCTACGCCCTGTAGCGTCCTCGTAGGGCCATAGCGCAACCGCTATGACCGCCACCGACCGATCCACATAGAGCTACGGATCAAATGCCGACGGCCCCCACGGAGTCTGCGAGAGGCTTGGGCCCATGGGGATCGACCTGGAGCTGCACTCCGCACGGCCAACGCGAAACTGGCGCAGATCCCGAGCAACACTTCTGCGTAGCTCGTACGGGCATGGGGACGCGTTGGCCGATGCGCTCGGCTCCCTGCAACTGCTAGGGGTGCCTGGGCGGCTCACCGCTGTTGATCCGTACGGAGACACGTTGATGAACGAGCAAGAGGCCGCCGTCGCACTCACCGAGATCAGCAGTCTGCGTCAACAGTGCAGCGATCAGCACCAGGTTGCTGCGCTGGACGACCTCGCAGCGCAACTACAGCAGTGCGCCAACACCCCCGGCAGCCACCTGTGGTTCCAGGGCGACTGAACGCGTGCCACAACCGTGCCAGAACGAGCGGGGAGTCACGGGGAACAGCAGGCGTCCGCAGGCCGTGAAGCCCGCGCCCTGCGGAGGGCTCACTTCGCAGGTCAGCCACCGAGTCGACCAACCTCGCTCCTAAAGCGGGTGTCGCAGGTTCGAGTCCTGCCGGGGCACTTGGCCGAGGGCCAGGGGCGTGTTACCCGAAGGCCGCTGCGAAGCCGACCACGAGGAAGCACGCGAGGGGAATGCCGAACCCCAAGCACTCCGGGAGCCCGATCGTGAAGCGCTTCTCGAAGCCAGGTCCGGCCTTTGGCGCGGCGGCGGCGCGGCGGCGCAGCAGTTCCTGCGCCAATTTGTCCCGCTTGGCCTTGCCCGTCAAGGGAGCGGCGCCGAGTGCGTCCACCTGCATCAGGCCTACCCCGACACGACAAGGTTGAGGGCGGACCGACCCGTCAGTTCCGTGATCAGGTGGTAGGGGATGAGGTAGTGCGTGAACATGTTGTTCACCCGAAGGCGGTGCTGCCCGAACGCCACGAAAGGGTTCAGGAACAGCCGCCAGATGAAGTACATGAAGAACGTCGGGAAACTCAGCATGATCAGGCGCGTCTGCCACCCTCCGACCACGGCCGGGTCCTCCAGCACCGCCAGCTGCACTGCCACCGACGCTGCCTGTGCCGCAACGGCCAGCACCACCCTGGGGGCTCTCCTGATTCTGGCCACGAAGCTGGTTCCTTCGTCGTCTGCATACGGACAGTTCTGCCCGCCCGGGAACCGAGTGTGGGCGATCAACCTACTAGGCACTGTCCGGTGAGCCGTCCCCGCAGTCATGGCCAGATCGCTGCCAGGGTGACCGCGCGACACAATCTCAGCTGGGGAATGAGCCTGCCCGATCCGCGGGCCAGCGTAAGGGGCCATGATCACTCGCGCCAAGGCAGCCCCAGCCCAATGCCGTTCCACCTGGCTAGTGCTCTGACCGCGAAGGTTCGCCGGGTTGGTGGTCGTGACGGTTGGATGTGCGGTGACGTCCATTCCGACCGCAGGAGCCGCCGTGGCCGAGCCTGTC
>NZ_JBIRQM010000003.1:0-129402 GCF_044333225.1 Streptomyces sp. NPDC021080
ACGCCGCCCCCGACAGCTGGCGCCGCCTGGTCGGCCACCTGCTCCGCGCCTTCGCCAACCCCGCCACCGACACCCCGCCCCTGCCGGACGCCCCCGCGCCCACCGCCCTGTTCCGCGCGATGATCCGCCTCGCCGCCAGACCCTGAGCCCGTTCCGACATGACGGAATACCCTCGACACCTCCTCGGCGACGGTCGGGTCGCGGGATCTCCTCAGGGGGTCGACGGCGCGTCACCCGAGTGCGTCTTAGCCTGTTCCGTCACACGGGTTCCACCCCTGTCTGTGTAGTTGGCGGAGCACCTTGCCTCAGACTTCTCGCGGGGCGCTCCGCCGTGCTTGATTCAGCGTTCGGTCATGGAGCCGTTCAGGCCGGCACGGTGGCGGGCCACGCCACCAGCGACGAGGGGAAGAAGGTCCAGCCCCGGCGGACCCATGCGGACGACTGGATCGCCAGGCGGGTCCGGTATTCGTCCCAGTGGCCGGCATTCCGCGGTGACCACGTACGCTCGGCAATTCCGGACAGGCGGGACAGCAGCAGAAATTCGAGGTCTTCGCCCGAGGTGACGGTCTCGCACCAGACGGCCGCCTCTACTCCTGCGGCGGTGGCGCTGCCGTTTGTGGTTGCGGCGTTCAGTGCCGCGGCGGGGTCCCAGTCGTAGATCTGCTCGACGGTCTTGGGCGGATAGACAGGCAGACCCACCCGGGCCCGCCGGATTTCACCGTCCGGCTCGGTGCTCTCTTCGGCGTACGGCCGGTCGAGGTAGAGGTGTGAGGTGGGCGAGAGCAGCAGGCTGGCGCCCTTGCCCGCGGCACGGTCGACGTCGTGTTCGGCCTTGGCCATCATCTCGGTGAACACGGCGACCATCGATTCGGGCATCATCTGGGCCAGGGCGCCGGAGTCCATCACCTCGCGCATCTCGGTGGCCTCGATCCAGTACTGCACGACCTCCTGGGGGCCGATGGCGGACCGGGCGGTCTCCTGCCAGCCGACGACGCGCCGGTCCAACGAGCAGGCGATGTCCCGGGCGCGGTCGACGAAGGCGGCGTGCGCGTCATCCTGTATGCCGAAGGCCTCGTCGCCGCCGAGGTGGAGGTAGGCGGAGTTGGGGAAGAGCCGGGCCACGTCGGTGAGAACGTCGCGCACGAATCGCCAGGTGATCCCGCGGTCGGGATCAAGGGTGCCGATCGGGATCGGCCCCGGGCCTGCGACCGCAGTGCCGGTGGGTGCGAGTTCGGGGTAGGACCGGAATACCGCCTGGCAGTGGCCGGGGATGTCGATCTCCGGTACCACGGTGATGAATCGCTGGCGCGCGTGGGTGACGATGCGGTTAATGTCCTCGGGCGTGTACCAGCCACCGGGCCGCTCGCCGAGCGCGCCGGCCCCGCCGACCTCGGTGAGGGCAGGCCATCCCGTGATGGGAACACGCCAGCCCTGGTCGTCGGTGAGATGCAGGTGCAGCACGTTGAGCTTGTGCAGGCTGAGGATGTCCAGGACGCGCACGACCTGGTCGGCGTCGTGGAAGGTGCGCGCGACGTCCAGGGACAGGCCGCGCCAGGCGTACCTCGGCGCGTCCAGAACGCGCAGCGGCGGCAGTTCGGCGGTGCCGTCGGGCCGCAGCCCGGCGTTCAGCAGCTGCCGGAGGCTGGTCAGGCCTCGGTGCGCACCTTCGACCGTGGCCGCCCACACGCGCACGTACGTGCTCTGGACTTCCAGTCCGTAGCGTTCGCCGGCCGGGTCGCCGTCGTCGGCCCGGACGCCTCCCGCCTCCGGCAAAGCGGTTAGTTCCTCGGCATCGGGACCGCAGGTGACGAGCTCCACCCGAATCGCTGCCGCGGCGGCGGTCGGCTCAACGGTCAGGGACAGGCCGGTGTCGTGGGCCCCGCGGTAAGCGCCGGACATCTGGTTCACCGTGCGACCGGGAACATACACAACTTGCTGACCATGAGCGATGAGCAGGGCCAGAAGAAGCGTGGAAGCCCGGCCGGAGATGTCCACGGCCCAGCGCACTTCGAAACCCGTTTCGCCCGCAACCGCGATGAGCTGGAGGATCTCGTTCTCATCGTTGATCACCTTGCGGGAAAAGAGTGCTTGGCCGTCTGAGCCGACGGCCACTGCCCAGTGATGCCCCTTGCCGGCATCAATGCCGACCCATATGCGCTTGCCGGATGAGTTCAAGACGCCACTCCGTTCCTGTGCCAGCACCTTCATGGCCCAAGGAACACCCCGCCGACAGGTCCTTAACCAGCGATATCCGCAGCTCTCAATCAGTGGCCGGAGCATCCCGGAGGACCGGGCGGCCACTCTGCCAGAGCCATCAACGGCAACCGTCTACCAGCCACACCCGGCCCTCCCGGACCACCTCATATTCTTAAGGACCGTCTACCACTACTGGCGGCGATGGCAGCAAGAAGGCGTGCGGGAGCGGATGCTGACAGCGCTGCGCGAACGTGAGCGTGTGCGGCTCGGCCGTGATCCCACTCCCAGTGCGGCCATCGTGGACAGTCAGAGCGTCCGGGCCAGTGAATGCGGTGGCCTGCACGGATATGACGGAGGGAAGAAGGTCAGCGGCATCAAGCGCCGCCTGCTTGTCGACACCCGCGGCACTGTTCTGGTCACCTGCGTGAGCCCGGCCAGCGTCGGTGATCGCGACGGCGCCGCGGTGCTGTTCTCCCGGGCTGCCGATGTCTTCCCGCGTCTGCGACGCGTGTGGGCGGACCAGGGCTACCGCGGCGCCGACTTCCATGCCTGGGCTCTGGAGGCCACCGGTATCACCGTGGAGATCGTGCAGCGCCGTGACGGAGGATTCCGCTCGACCTGGGCAAAGGTCGGGACACCGCCTCCGCCAGTGGCCCTCTTCGCGGTGGTCCCGCGGCGTTGGGTGGTAGAGCGGACGTTCGCCTGGCTGGGACGGTGTCGCCGGCTGTCCAAGGACTACGAGTACTTGCGCGTCTGCTCGGAGAACGCCATCTACCTCACCATGGCCATGCTCCTCATACGGCGCCTCGCAAGACCAGCCCGCTGACAAGCTTTTCAGACGCCCTCTAGGAATCATTGACGGCCGAAGACCTCCGCGCCAGGATTCCGGCGCGGAGGTCTTCGATTGCTCAGGTGGCCGCGTCATCCCGGGGAAGACAGCCTTGGTCGACGGCGGGTCGCCGTGCAGATCATCCGGCCTGCGACGTCGACAGGTACGAGCGTGCCCGGCCGAGCCGGACCGTGGGGCCGACGACCTCAAAGGTCGCGCGTGCGCGGATGTCGTCCGACGAGGAGCCGACGAGCACGTCGACGGGGCCGGGCTCCATGACGAAGGTTCTGCCGTCGAGACCGAGGTAGGCGAGCTGGCTCATCTGCACCGAGAAGGTGACCTTCTGGACGGCGCCGGGTACGAGCGTGATCCGACGGAACCCGACGAGCTCCTGTGCAGGTCGCGCAAGGCCCGTCGCGACGTCGCTGACGTAGAGCTGCACGACCTCGTCGCCCTGTACGGTCCCGGTGTTCTCGACCGTGATGCTGATGTCGATCGAGCCGGCCGTGTCGACGGACGACTCACTCAGTGTCAGGTCGCGGTAGCCGAACGACGTGTAGCTCAGGCCGTGTCCGAACGCGAACAGCGGTGTCGCGGGCAGGTCGCGGTAACCCTTGTACATGTCGGACTCCGTGCGGCGGTAGCCGCTGCCGGTGTGCTGCCCTGCGTGGATCGGGACCTGCCCGGTGTGCCGCGGCATGCTGTAGGGGAGCTTGCCACCGGGGTTCGTGATCCCGAACAGCGCCTGCGCCACCGCGCGTGTTCCTTGCTGGCCGCCGTAGTAGGCGTGCACCAGGGCGGACAGCGACGGAAGGGACTCGCTGAGCGCCATCGGCCGCCCGGTCGAGAGGACACCCACGACAGGGGTGCCCGTAGCGGCCACGGCGTCGAGCAGGGTCCGCTGTGTGCGAGGCAGGTCGATGTCCGCCGAGTCGGACCCTTCGCCCTCGGTGGTCGCGCCGAAGAACCAGCCGCCACGGCCGCCGATCGCCGCGATCACCACGTCGGCATCGGCGGCAGCCGCGACGGCGGCGGCGATGTCGGACGGCTCGGAGTCGAGAACTCCGCAGCCGGGCACGACCGTGACCTCGGCATCGGGCACCAGCTCACAGATCGCTTCGGCGAGGCTGACGGCCCCGTAGTGCTGACGGATGTACTCCTCGGGCGAGACCGCGAAGGCCGCACCGAACTCTGCGGCGGCGGCCTCCATCGCCTCCGCGGGCATCTCCATGCCGAGGTCGTCGAGTCCGGCCATGGCGCCGTCGCCGCCGCCCATCATGGCGCCGAGCATCGCCAGTCCGACCGGGTAGGTGTAGCCCGGGAACGCGAAGCCGACCTCGTCGGCGTGCGGGCCGACGATCGCGATGCGTCGTACTCCGGTGGACAGGGGCAGGACCGGCCCCTCGTTCTTCAGCAGAGTCAGCGACTCGCTGGCCAGCAAGGTCGCGAGCTCGGCACCCCGCTGTGCGGTGCCCGCGAGGACGATGGGGTCATCGTCGACGTAGGGGCGCTCGAACAGTCCGAGGGCGAACTTGTCGCGCAGCACGCGTCGAACTGAGGTGTCGAGGACGTCCTCGCTGACCGCCCCGGAGCGCACCTGCTCGGCGAGCAGCGTGCCGTAGCCGGCGATCGCGGGGAGCTCGACGTCGAGTCCGGCCGCCAGCGCGAGCGCACCCGCCTCCGCGAGGTCCCGCGCGACTCTCTGCCGCTTGTGCAGCATCGCGACGGTCGTGTAGTCCGACACGACGGTGCCCTCGAAGCCCAGCTCGTCACGCAGGAGGCCCGTGAGGATCTCCCTCGAGGCGCCGACCGGGATCCCGTCGATCTCGGAGTAGGAGTTCATGACCGACGCCAGGCCGGCGAGCTGGATCGCTGCCGCGAAGGGACGCGCGTACACCTCGCGCAACTCGCGCGCGGTGGCCTGGGTCGCGGCCATGTTCTGGCCTCCCTCGGTCATCGCGTAGCCGAGGAAGTGCTTTGCCGTGGCGATGACACCCTCGCGGAGGTCTGTGCCCTGGAGGCCCTGGGTGAAGGCGACACTCAACGCCGAGGCCAGGTAGGGGTCCTCCCCGTAGGTCTCGTGCACGCGACCCCAGCGGGCGTCGCGGGCGACGTCCATCACGGGCGCGAGGGCCTGGAGGAGCCCGACGCTGCGCATCTGACGCCGGATGAGGTCGGCCATCGCTTCGACAGCGTCAGGGTTCCAGCCTGCGGCCAGACCGATCGCCGTGGGGAACACGGTGAAGTCGGGCGCGATGACCCCGTTGAGGGCCTCGTTGTGGAAGATGGCCGGGATTCCCAGGCGTGTGCGTTCGACCAGAAAGCGCTGGATCTGGTTGACGGTACGGGCCGTGGCCTCGGGGGACTTGTGACCGAACATGCCGAGCGCCGAGATCTGCCCGATCCCGTTGCCCAGTACCTTGGTCGCCTGAGACTCGATCAGGCCGTCGGCGCCGAGCAGCCCGATCGGCATCGTCGCCGACAGCTGCAGCGCCTTCTCCTCGATCGTCATCTGCGCGAGCAGGGCGTCGGCGCGCTGTAGCGGGGACGCGTCGGTCGTGGCCCACGTGGTGTTCGTGTTCATGTCTCTACTTCCCTTTGGGGTTGGCGGTCAGTGCGGTCGCCTCGGTCACTTGACGCCCTTGATGCGGTACACGAGGACTGCGCCGGCCAGGGCGATGAGCGCGCCGAACAGGTACCAGGTGGTGTATCCGCCGAGTGGGGTGGCCGCCCCGACCGCGATGATCGCCGGTGCGATCGCGGGTGCGATCGCCTGCGGCAGCGCATTGGCGATGTTCAGCACGCCGAGGTCCTTGGCGGTGTCCTCGGGGTTCGGCAGGACCTGCGTCGCGAGGGCCAGGTCGACGGAGAAGAAGGAGCCCGCTCCCAGGCCGATGACGGCCTGCGCGACGATCACCGTCGTGACGTTCGGCGCGATGGCGAGCAGGGTGAGGCCCACGACCATGACAGCCCCGGCGACCGCCACGAACGGACGACGCTTTCCGACCTTGTCCGACAGGATGCCGCCGACAGGGCCGGAGACCATCATCGCGGCCATCGACGCCACGTTGGCCAGCAGGATCGTCGAGATCGCGCTCTTCTCGTCGAGCGAGAACTTCTCCGTCAGGTAGAACGGCAGGAAGGTGGCGACGCCGGCGTAGCCGAACATCACGAGGAATTTGGTGAGCCACGTCCATGCGAAGTCGCGGTGCTTGACCGGGTTGAACACGAACGAGCCGAGGAACTCGCGTGTCGTGAACCGCTGCGCGGGCTTGTCCTCGAGGCGGCGGTCCTTCAGGACCAGGACGAACAACACCGCGAGCGCGGTACCGATCGCACCGGGCACGACGAAACGCGCTGTGTCGTTGTCGAGGAGGTTCACCAGGAACGAGCCGGCAAGGATGCCCAGTGCCGTCGTGATGCCCACGATTCCTGACACCTTGCCGCGCCCGGCCGCCGGCACCTGGTCGGGCAGCGTCGCGTTGGCGGCGGCGAGGACGGCGTTCATCGCCACCGAGACCAGGCACCAGCCGACGAGCAGCACCCACACCGACTGCGCCATACCCATCAGCGCCAGGGCGCCGGTACCGACGACCGACCCGCCTAGGATCCATGGCCGGCGCATGCCCCAGCGCGAGGTCGTCCGGTCGGAGAGGCGACCGGCGAGCGGGTTGGCGAGCAGCGCGAACAGCGAGCCCACGCCCATCACGAGGCCGAGGCTACTGGTCGCGGCCGCGGGCGTCGCCGAGATGTGTTTCACCTTGAACGCCAGCGACACCATGATCGGCGTCAGCAGAGCGAGGTACATCCCAAAGCTCACCGCGGCGAGCGCGGACGTGTACCCCTTCGGAGCCTTGGCGGGCGTCTCCCCGATGGTCACGATGCCGGGGGTCTCGATGGTCGGCGCTGCGATAGCGACCGATGACGGCTCTGTCATGGCAGTCCAATCGGGCTGACTTACGCGCGTCACTTACGCGCTTAAGCGGGTACAGTAGGCCCATGGACGATGCCTGCGTCAAGCCCCCGGAGGATTCCGGCAGGGGTCCGGTGGCTCTGCCGACGGGCGCGGACGTGGCCCGCAGGGCCAACGTCTCGCGGGCGACTGTCAGCTACGTGCTGAACGGCGTGACCTCGCAGAAGATCTCGGACAAGACGCGTCAGGCCGTTCAGCGGGCGGCCGACGAGCTCGGCTATCGACCCAACCGTGCAGCGCAGAGCCTCGCCGTCGGCGGGTCGCGGATCGCGATGTTCGTGGTGCCGAGCGTTCACCTCGGCGAACTGTCCTTGGCGATCAGCAGTCACCTGACGGCCCGCGCCGCCGAGCAAGGCGTCACCCTGATCGCCCACTTCGAGGGCCCTGCGAGCAGACCGGTCATCGACGTGGCACAGGACCTGCGTCCCCGCGTGGTCTTCGGCATGTTCGGCCTGCGCGACAACGCCGCCGACTGGTTTCGGGCGCGCGGGATCCCGGTCGCGTCGCTCTTCGACGGCGACAGCGCCGCCGCACCCATGAACGCCCGGGTGGGCCGGCTTCAGGTGGAGCACCTCGTCGCCCGCGGCCACTCCAGGATCGCGTACGCCGACACGACCGAACGTGGACTGGACGTGGTGGCACAGCTCCGGCGCCGCGGTGTCGCCCACGCCTGTGAACAGCATGGACTCCCCGCGCCCGCCTACGAACAGTTCGATCTCGACGGTGGCGGGGCGGAGGACAAGGTCCGCGGCTGGGTGAATGCCGGCGTGACCGCCGTCGCTGCGTACAACGACGAAGTCGCGATCACCGTCCTCGCGGGTATCCGTCGAGCAGGACTGCGATGCCCGGACGACCTCGCCGTCATCGGAGTCGACGAAATGGCCATCAACGGCTCGATGGACCCGCCGCTGTCATCGATCGAGTTCGACGTCGACAAGATTGCGCTGCTGTACGCCGATGCGCTCTCCGACGTCCTCGACGGTGTCGAAGCACGCGAGCGCGATGACAGCAACAACGGCGATTTGATGCGCGTCGTGGCACGGGAGTCCACCGGCCCGACAGCAAGCAGGAGGGCCGCGGCGGCCTCCCTTCGAGGCAGGGGCGTATAGCAAACAGGATGCTCGTGGAGTCCTGCAGAACGGACTTAATCCCCTGGAAGGCATCTGGCCTCTGCTGCGGCGCGAGCCGATGGCCAACACCGCCTTCACCGCCCCGACCACTCGAGCGCACATTCCGCCGAGAACTCGCCCGCACCCAGCGCCGTCCAGCGCCATCGACGGCTGCCTCGCCGAGATTGGACCGACCCTCACCCCAGATCCCGCTATTGGGCACCACCTCACGGCCTCGGACAGCGAGGAGCAGGAGGTGCAGCAAGTGCGGATCTCCCTCCGGAACTGCCGTCCATCGCGATGTCGATGTCGTGCGCCATGAGCAGCCTCCTGATCTTCAAGAGTGTGCGGTGCATGGCGGCCCGGCTGCTGTCGAACAGCGCGGCGAGGGGTTCCGCGCCTGGCGCCGTGAAGCGGCAGAAGGCCCCCGGTGCGGGGGTGGGCACCGGGGGCCTTCCGTTGCAGCGACGAGGTCGCTGCAACGACCGGGCAGCGTCTCGGCCGATCCGGTTTCTCCTACCGGACCCGGCCGAGGAGCGGTCACGCCGCCCGGTCTGGGAGCTCCATTGCGGGACAGGCCTGCCACCGGCCCGCAACGGAGAAGTCAGCGGTTCAGGCCTCCTCGTCTCCGGACGGGTGCGAGAGCCAGTCGACCGGGGTGGACGCGAACCAGGTCCAATTGTGATGACGCCATGCCACGGACTGGGCGGCCAGGCGGCCGCGGTAGCCGTCCCGTTCCCCGGAGGCAGCCGGCGACCACGCGCGTTCGGCGATTCCGGTGAGGCGGGGCAGGAGCAGGAATTCGAGGTCCTTGACCGAGGTGGTGGTCTGGCGCCAGACGGTGGCTTCGGTACCGGTGGCGGTGGCTTCGCGGTCGGGGGTCGTGGCCAGTGTGCCGCCAGGATCCAAGCCGTATACCTGCTTGGGTGGGTAGAAGGCCAGGCCTACCTGGGCGCGCCGGGCCTCGTCGTCGGCGTTGGCACTCGGTTCGGCGTAGGGGTGATCGAGGTAGAGGGGGGAGGTGGGCGAGAGCATCCCATCACTTCGCGTCGTCCTCGCGGCGCCGGACGGCGAACAAAGACAGGTCGCCGAGCTGACCGCGGTCCGGTTCGAAGACCATGAACAGGGCGTGCGAACCGGCCACGGGAGTCGTTTCGGCCTCGATCGTGCGCCATCCGGCGCCGACCGCGCTCTCCGGGACTGCGACGGTCGCGATGGGCGTGCCGGTGTGCGGTGCGTCGACGTACACCTGGATCCGGCCGGTGTTGCGGGCGTCGATCTCGACCACAAGGGTGTGCGGGGCCTGCTCGGGGCCGAAGTCGAGGTACTTGAAGCCGATCGTGCCGCCGCGGTGGGTGTCGCTGACGACTTGGAGGGTGTGCCGGCCCGACTCGTCCTCGGTGCCGCGCAGGTCCTCGCGGAGCACGATCGACGGGCGCCGGGAACGGCCCGGCAGGCCGCGCGGTCCCACCAGGTGGCAGGCGATGGAGGCCGGCCAGGCCCGGAACGCGTCGAGGTCGGACGTGTCCAGGCCTCGGGAGGTGTACTCGGCGTGCTCGAATCCGCCGTGCGGCGCGCGGGTGAGGGGTGTGGCACAGGCCTGCCGTCCGTCCGCGGTGTGGCGGTGATAGACCTGGTACCAGGTGCCGCCGGCCTCGAACATCCCGCCGTGGGTGTTCCCCCTGCGGTCCGTCGACCCCGGGGGCGTGTTCTTCCACGCGTTGCCGAGCGAGACGAGCGGGCCCACCGGCTCGAACGGGCCGAGCGGCTGGTCGGCGACAGCGTGGTACATGCCGAAGAAGCCCTCGCCGCCGACGGCCCAGTAGGACAGCCAGAACCGGCGTCGGCCACCTCATAGAACGCACGCCGACTCGCCCGAACCTCGCCCAAGCGCCGGACGGTGCCGCCATCCTCAACAGCTGCGATGGCGACGTCCCAGTGGTGCCCCCTGGAGCCACGTGGTCCAGCAGTCGATGGACGAGCCGGTACCCCAGACGCAGGCGACCCGGACCGTGGTCTCCCGGCACGGCTGGCGTGACTGCAGCTGTCGTGGCCCTTTCCCCGTTGCTGCATTGCTGTCCGCTCGATGAAAGTAGGCCTGCCCGGATCATGGAATGGCGCGGATACCCGGAGCGCAGGTTCAAAGGTGTCAGCCCTTGTACGCGGCCGCATGGACACTGTGGTGAACTCGCACCAGGGCATCACCGCAGTACCACGGTTGCTCCCGCACCTACGTACTGCACCACCTCGCCCAGGCCAGCTGCGGTCTGTAGCGGGGCTGCATTGAACGTGGACGTGCCGAGGCTTGAGCGCAGAGCGCTGTCGGTATGGTGCCCGAGCCCGAGCAGTTGGGCCAGCTCCAGGTCGCCCAGGGTGTCGACGTCAAGTCGAACGCTTGAGGCAAGAACCTCGGTGATCTCGTGGGCTCCGCTGAGACGGTGCGCATGGCTGGAGTGCCCCTCGAAGCAGGGCGTGAGCAGGTTCGGGCGCGTCGCCGCCAGGAAGGTCGTGCCCTGCCGGCTGTGATCGGCGAGAAAGGACACGCGGTGGCCGGCTGCCTCCGTGAGGACCTGCTGCAGCTCGGTGCTGCGCAGACTGGGCAGATCGGTGGTCAGGACGGCGGTCGGGCGGTCCGGTGCATCAGCACTCGCCCAGGCGGTGGCGCGGCGGACCGCGGCGTTGAGCCCCGCTCGGGGGTGGTCCGGCAGGACAAACGCACCTGCGGCTGCGGCCTGCCCGGCGGCCCGCTGGTCCTGCGTCACCACCAGGACACGCTGCACGCCGGCAGTGCTGAGCACCGCCAGGAGGGTGTCCTGGAAGAAAGCCTCGGCGAGGGTGGCACGGACGGAGCCGGACAACGAGCCCAGGCGGCTCTTGGCCTCCTCGAACGGCTTGACCGGCAGCACGATGGTCCAGGCGTCCATGGCCGTCAACCCTGCGCCGCTTCGAGGATGGGCAGCAGCTGCGGCAGGTGGCCGTCGGAGGCCAGGGCCACCGCGCGGCGCTCATCCGGGACCTTGCCGTAGGTGGTGGTGCGCTGCCGCGCGGGGCAGCCGGCGAGCGCAGCGATCGCCTCCAGATCGCGGATGGACTTGTAGCTGCCGTAGGAGGAGCCGGCCATCCGGGAGATGGTCTCCTCCATCAGCGTGCCGCCCAGGTCGTTGGCGCCCGAGCGGAGCATCTGGGCGGCGCCCTCGACCCCCAGTTTGACCCAGCTGGTCTGGATGTTGTCGATCCGGCCGTGCAGCAGCAGGCGGGCCATGGCAGTCACCACGCGGTTGTCGCGCATGGTCGCGCCGGGCCGCGCGACGCCGGCCAGGTAGATGGGAGCATTGGTGTGGATGAAGGGCAGCGTGACGAACTCGGTGAAGCCCCCCGTACGCTCCTGGATGTGCGCGAGGAGGCGCAGGTGGGCCAGCCAGTGGCGGGGCTGGTCGACGTGGCCGTACATCATCGTGGAGCTGGAACGGATGCCCAGCTCGTGCGCGGTGGTGACCACCTCGACCCAGGTGGCGGCGGGCAGCTTGCCCTTGGTGAGGATCCAGCGGACCTCGTCGTCGAGGATCTCCGCCGCCGTGCCCGGGATGCTGTCCAAGCCCGCCTCCTTGGCCTGCCGGAGCCAGTCCCGGACCGACAGCCCGGTCCGGGTGGCGCCGTTGACCACCTCCATCGGGGAGAAGGCGTGGACGTGCATGCCGGGTACTCGGCGCTTGACCTCGCGAGCGATGTCGAAGTACGCCGTGCCGGGCAGGTCCGGGTGGATGCCGCCCTGCATGCACACCTCGGTGGCGCCCACCTCCCAGGCCTGTGCGGCACGCTCGGCGACCTGTTCCAGGGAAAGGGTGTAGGCGTCCGCGTCGGTGCGGCGCTGCGCAAAGGCGCAGAAGCGGCAGCCGGTGTAGCAGACATTAGTGAAGTTGATGTTGCGGGTGACGATGTACGTCACCTCCTCCCCCACCACGTCGCGGCGCAGCTGGTCGGCGATGCCGGTGAGCGCGTCCAGTGCGGCGCCGTCGGTGTGGAACAGAGCGAGTGCCTGGTCATCAGTCAGCTTGGCGGGATCGTCGGCTGCCTGGGCAAGGGCGACTCGGACGTCGCCGTCCAGACGCTCCGGAACGCCGGCAGTCCTGGCCTTCTCGCGTACGGCGTCCCAGTCGCCGTACGCGGAGTCGAAATCGCTGCGGCGGTCGGCAGTGCGACCCTCGGTGTCGATCGAGCGGTGCAGGTCGGTGCGGCCGGACGGGGTGAAGACCTCGTCGGGTTCCTGCCAGGGCAGCCCGACCGGGAGGACGTCCTCGCGGGCCAGGCCGGTCGCCGGGTCGGCGAGGGCGTCCACATGGGGCAGTACGCGCGGGTCGAGCCAGGGTTCGCCGCGCCGAATGTATTCGGGATGGACGGTCAGCCGTTCGCGCAGGGTGAAGCCGACGGCTGCGGTGCGGGCGGCCAGTTCGTCGATGTGCGGCCAGGGCCGTTCCGGGTTGACGTGGTCGGGGGTGAGCGGGGAGACACCGCCCCAGTCGTCGATGCCCGCGCCGATGATGAGCGCGTAGTCGGCGTCGACCAGGTTGGGCGGGGCCTGGATCCGGACGACCGGGCCCAGCACGATCCGGGCCACCGCGACGGCGGCGGCCAGCTCCTCCAGCTCGGCGTCGGGCATGGCCCGCATTGCGGTGTCGGGCTTGGCCCGGAAGTTCTGGACGATCACTTCCTGGATGCCGTGGTACTCCCGGGCGACGCGGCGGATCGCGAAGAGTGACTCCGCCCGCTCCTCGAAGGTCTCCCCGATGCCGATCAGGATGCCGGTGGTGAACGGGACGTTGGAACGTCCGGCGTCCTCCAGCACGCGCAGCCGTACCGCGGGTTCCTTGTCTGGCGACCCATGGTGCGGGCCACCGGGCTCGGACCACAGCCGGGTGGCGGTGGTCTCCAGCATCATCCCCATCGACGGCGCCACCGGCTTGAGCCGCTGGAAGTCCGTCCAGGTCAGCACCCCCGGGTTGAGGTGCGGCAGCAGACCGGTCTCCTCCAGCACCCGCACCGACATCGCCCGTACATACGCCAGCGTGTCGTCGTAGCCGTGCGCATCCAGCCACTCACGGGCCTCGGGCCAGCGCTCCTCGGGCCGGTCCCCCAGCGTGAAAAGCGCCTCCTTGCAGCCCAGCGCCGCGCCCTGACGGGCGATCGCCAGCACCTCGTCCGGAGACAGGTACATGCCTTCCCCCGCGCGGCGCAGTCTGCCTGGCACGGTGGCGAAGGTGCAGTAGTGGCAGCGGTCCCGGCACAGCCGGGTCAGCGGGATGAACACCTTCTTCGAGTACGTGATCACCCCGGGCCGCCCGGCGGCCTCCAGCCCGGCGTCACGTACCCGGGCAGCGGAGGCACACAGGTCACGCAGGTTGTCCCCCTTCGCCTGCAGCAGCACGGCAGCCTCCTCAACGTCGAGGGAGACCCCGTTGGCCGCCCGCTTCAAGGCCCGGCGCATGCTGTTCGCCGTCGGTGTGCTCGTTGTCGTGGTGTCGTCGAAACTGCTCATGGTGCTTGGGGAACTTCCTTCGTCGAGGCACTGCCTCTGGGCAGGTCAGGGTGCGGGGCGGCGGTCTCGTGAGCCCGGATGAGCACCTGGCGGGCGCCAGAACCTCCCGAACATCCGCCCCTGCGTCCCGGGATCTGGAGCGGCTTGCACGGCTTGGCATACGACGACAAGCGCGGCTCGGCGCCCGTAGCGACAGCCTGAACGACCAGATCAATCGGTGATTTCGCAGAGGACGGCGCCGCTGGTGACGCCGGCGCCGACCGCGGCGGTGAGGGCGCTGACGGTGCCGGTCTTGTGGGCGTTGATCGGCTGTTCCATCTTCATGGCCTCCAGGACGACGATCAGGTCGCCTTCCTGGACTTCCTGGCCGTCCTCGACGGCGACCTTGACGATGGTGCCCTGCATCGGGGAGGCGAGCATGTCACCGCTGACCGCGGAACCGGACTTGCGGGCCCCGGCGCGACGCTTGGCCTTGGCCGGGGCGCCGACTGCCACCGGAGCGGCCACCGTGCCCAGCGAGGCGGGCAGGCTGACCTCGATCCGCTTGCCGGCGACCTCGACCACCACGGTCTCGCGGCCCTCGGGCCCCTCGCCGTCCACCGGACCGCCGTTGAACGGCGGGATGGTGTTCTGGAACTCGGTCTCGATCCAGCGGGTGTAGACCTGGAACGGGCCTGCCTCGTCGCCGTGCACCTCGGGGGCGAACGCCGGGTCGACGACCACTGCGCGGTGGAACGGGATGGCGGTGGCCATGCCCTCGACCTGGAACTCGGCCAGCGCGCGGCGGGCCCGCTCCAGGGCCTGCCTGCGGTCGCGGCCGGTGACGATCAGCTTGGCCAGCAGGGAGTCCCAGGCGGGGCCGATCACCGAACCGGCCTCGACACCGGAGTCCAGGCGCACGCCCGGTCCGGTCGGCGGCTGCCAGGCGGTGACGGTGCCCGGGGCGGGCAGGAAGTTGCGGCCCGGGTCCTCGCCGTTGATCCGGAACTCGAAGGCGTGACCGCGCAGCTCGGGGTCGTCGTAGCCGAGCGGATCGCCGTCGGCGATCCGGAACATCTCGCGGACCAGGTCGATGCCGGCGACCTCCTCGGTCACCGGGTGCTCGACCTGCAGACGGGTGTTGACCTCGAGGAAGGAGATGGTGCCGTCGGCGGCGACCAGGAACTCGCAGGTGCCGGCGCCCTCGTAGCCGGCCTCCTTGAGGATGGCCTTGGACGCGCGGTAGAGCTCGGCGTTCTGCTTCGGGGTGAGGAACGGCGCGGGGGCCTCCTCGACCAGCTTCTGGTGGCGTCGCTGCAGCGAGCAGTCACGGGTGGAGACCACGACCACGTTGCCGTGTTTGTCGGCCAGGCACTGGGTCTCGACGTGGCGGGGCTTGTCGAGGTAGCGCTCGACGAAGCACTCGCCGCGGCCGAAGGCGGCGACGGCCTCGCGGACGGCGGAGTCGTAGAGCTCGGGGATCTCTTCGAGGGTGCGGGCGACCTTCAGGCCGCGGCCGCCGCCGCCGAAGGCGGCCTTGATCGCGATCGGCAGGCCGTGCTCCTTGGCGAAGGCCACGACCTCGTCGGCCCCGGAGACGGGGTCGGGGGTGCCGGCGACCAGGGGGGCGCCGGCGCGCTGGGCGATGTGGCGGGCGGCGACCTTGTCGCCGAGGTCGCGGATGGCCTGCGGCGGGGGGCCGATCCAGTTCAGGCCGGCGTCCAGGACGGCCTGGGCGAACTCGGCGTTCTCCGAGAGGAAGCCGTAGCCGGGGTGGACGGCGTCGGCCCCGGAGTCGGCGGCCGCCTTGAGGATCTTGGCGATGTCGAGATAGCTGGTGGCCGGAGTGTCGCCGCCGAGGGCGTAGGCCTCGTCGGCCACGCGGACATGCAGGGCGTCCCGGTCCGGGTCGGCATAGACAGCGACGCTGGCGATACCGGCGTCAGAGCAGGCCCGGGCGACACGGACGGCAATCTCTCCGCGATTGGCGATCAGGACTTTGGTCAGCATGTCTGTCCCACTGTGATGTCGGGGTTGGCAAGGAGGCTCTCGACGGTGCGGATGATGCCAGCGATGTCCGCGCCGGGGGTGAAGACGGCGTCGACGCCCATCGCTTCGAGTTCGGTGATGTCGGCCTCGGGGATGATGCCGCCGACCAGGACCTGGGTGTCGGCCACGTCGTGGACGCGCAGCAGTTCCATGACCCGCTGAACGACCGTCAGGTGTGCGCCGGACAGGATGGACATCCCGAGCAGCGGTGCGTCCTCGGCAACGACGGTGGCCACGATCTGCTCGGCCGTCTGATGGAGGCCGGTGTAGATGACCTCGTAGCCGGCATCCCGCAGGGCACGCGCGATGACCTTCGCACCGCGGTCGTGACCGTCGAGACCGGGCTTGGCCACCACCACACGGGTGCGTGTGGTGGTGGAAGTGGCTGGGCTGGCGTGAAGTTGCATGGTTCTCCAGTCGAGGAAGATCACTGGGCCCAGGCGGAGGTGCGCCAGGCATGTCGGCCAGGCTTGGGCAGGCGGCGCACGGCGGCCGAGCGGTCGGCCCAGGTGGAGGCCGGGCCGCCACCGGCCTGTTGCCCCATGGCGGCCGCGGCAGCTGTGGCGGCGGCCCGGGAGGAGACCACCGCCAGGACGGCGGCCAGTTCCTCGGGGGTGGGCTGCCCGTGCAGCACCTTGATGCTGGTCATGTGGGCTCCTCGCCAGGTGGAAGCGGACTACAGCGGGATGTTGCCGTGCTTCTTCGGGGGCAGCAGCTCGCGCTTGTTGCGCAGTGCCCGCAGCGCCTTGACGATGTGCTGCCGGGTGTCGGAGGGCGCGATCACTGCGTCCACGTAGCCGCGCTCCGCTGCGATGTACGGGTTGAGCAGGGTGTCCTCGTAGTGTTCGATCAGCTCCGCGCGCCTGGCGTCCTGGTCGTCGGCGTCGGCCAGCTCCCGGCGGTAGAGGATGTTCACCGCGCCCTGCGCGCCCATCACCGCGATCTGCGCGGTCGGCCAGGCCAGGTTGACGTCGGCGCCCAGGTGCTTGGAGCCCATGACGTCGTAGGCGCCGCCGTACGCCTTGCGGGTGATCACGGTGACCAGCGGGACGGTAGCCTCGGCGTAGGCGAAGATCAGCTTGGCGCCGCGGCGGATGATGCCGTTCCACTCCTGGTCGGTGCCGGGGAGGAAACCGGGCACGTCCACGAAGGTCAGCACCGGGATGTTGAAGGCGTCGCAGGTACGGACGAAGCGGGCGGCCTTCTCGCTGGAGTCGATGTCCAGACAGCCGGCGAACTGCATGGGCTGGTTGGCGACCACGCCCACCGGGTGGCCCTCGACCCGGCCGAAGCCGGTAACGATGTTGGGCGCGAAGATCGGCTGGGTCTCCAGGAACTCGCCGTCGTCCAGGACGTGCTCGATTACCCGGTGCATGTCGTACGGCTGGTTGGCGGAGTCCGGGACAAGGGCGTCCAGCTCCAGGTCTTCGTCGGTGACGGCCAGGTCGGCGGTGACCGGGAAGGCCGGGGGCTCCTCCAGGTTGTTGGCGGGCAGATAGGACAGGAGCGCCTTGACGTACTCGATGGCGTCCTTCTCGTCGGCGGCCATGTGGTGGGCGTTGCCCGACTTGGTGTTGTGGGTGCGGGCGCCGCCCAGGTCCTCCATCGCGACGTCCTCGCCGGTGACCGTTTTGATGACGTCCGGGCCGGTGATGAACATGTGCGAGGTCCCCTCCGCCATCACGACGAAGTCGGTGATGGCCGGTGAGTAGACCGCACCGCCCGCGCAGGGACCCGTGATCAGCGAGATCTGCGGGATCACCCCGGAGGCGTGCACATTGCGGCGGAAGATCTCGCCGTACAGGCCGAGCGAGGTCACGCCCTCCTGGATCCGGGCGCCTCCGGAATCGTTGATGCCGACGACCGGGCAGCCGGTCTTCAGGGCGAAGTCCATCACCTTGACGATCTTCTCGCCGAAGACCTCGCCCAGCGATCCGCCGAAGACGGTGAAGTCCTGCGAGAAGACCGCGACCTGACGGCCGTCCACGGTGCCGTAGCCGGTCACCACACCGTCACCGTACGGGCGGGTCTTCTCCTGGCCGAAGTGAGTCGAGCGGTGCCGGGCGAACTCATCGAACTCCACGAAGGAGTCCTCGTCGAGCAGCAGCTCCACCCGTTCCCGGGCGGTCAGCTTGCCCTTGGCGTGCTGCTTCTCCACAGCCCGCGCGGAACCGGCATGTACGGCCTCGTCGACCCGCCGCCTGAAGTCGGCGATCCTGCCCGCAGTGGTATGGGTGTCGAGCGAATCCATGATCAGCTCCCGTTCCCCTCGAAGCGACGCAGCAGCTTCCAAGCGCCCGGTAGCAGCCCTGCGGCCAACAGCGCCTTCATCGCATCTCCGAACAGGAACGGCACCACGCCCACCGAGATCGCCTGCCCTGGCGACATGCCGGTGGACAGCGAGAGCCAGGAGGCCCCGAAGAGGTAGATGGCGCCGGAGGCCGGAATCAGGGACGCCAGGGCCCGGATCGAGGAGCGGTCCGCCCCATGCCTGGCGCCGAAGCCGGCGATCGCTGCAGCAGCCAGGAAGCCGAGCAGGTACCCGCCCGTGGCGCCGGAGAAGGCGTGGATTCCGTGCTGGGCGTCGGTGAACACCGGAAGCCCCAGCGCGCCCAGCAGCAGGTAGAGAAGCTGCGAGGCGAACCCCTGGGCCGGCCCCAGAGCGGTCGCCGTCATCAGCACCGCGAAGGTCTGGCCAGTGACTGGAACCGGAGAGCCCGGAACCGGCACGGACACCTGCGCCGCCAGCGCGGTCAGTACGGCACCGAGCAGCACGGTGGTGCCGCTGCGGGTGAGTACCCGGGGCAGCAGCGATTCGGCGAGTGCAGGGCGCGGGGAGGGAAAGTCGTAGGCCAGAGTCATGGCAAGCCTTTGGGGATGAGGAAAGAGTCGAAGATCAGAAGCTGTCGCGCGGCGTGTAGACGCCCCAGACGTCGCGCAGTGCGTGGGCCACCTCGCCACCGGTGGCGCGCAGGCGCAGGGCCTCGCGCATGAGCGGCAGCAGGTTGTCCGGGCCGGACGCCGCCGTGCGCAGTTCGTCCAGGGCGCGGCGGACGGCCTGGTTGTCGCGTTCCTTGCGCAGAGCCGCGAGTCGTTCGCACTGGTCGGTCTCGATCGTGGGGTCGACGCGCATCGGCTCGTAGGGTTCCTCTTCGTCCAGGACGAAGCGGTTGACGCCGACCACGGTGCGTTCGTGGCTGTCGATCTCCAGAGCAATCTGGTAAGCGGAGCGTTCGATCTCGGACTTCTGGAAGCCCTGCTCGATCGCGTGTACCGCGCCGCCGCGGTCCTCAACCGCCTGGAGCAGTTCGGTGACGGCGGCCTCGATGTCGTCGGTCATCGCCTCGACCACGTAGGAGCCGGCGAAGGGGTCGACGGTCTTGGTGACGTCGGTCTCGTAGGCGATGACCTGCTGGGTGCGCAGGGCCAGCCGGGCGGCCTTCTGCGTCGGCAGGGCAATCGCCTCGTCGTAGGAGTTGGTGTGCAGGGACTGCGTACCGCCCAGCACCGCGCCGAGGCCCTGGAGGGCGACCCGGACCAGGTTGACCTCCGGCTGCTGCGCGGTCAGCTGCACACCGGCGGTCTGAGTGTGGAAGCGCAGCATCAGCGACTTGGGGTTCTTCGCCCCGAACTGCTCGCGCATGATGCGTGCCCAGATCCGGCGTGCAGCCCGGAACTTGGCCACTTCCTCCAGCAGCGTGGTGCGGGCGACGAAGAAGAAGGAGAGCCGGGGCGCGAAGTCGTCCACGTCCAGACCGGCCGCGATCGCCGTGCGCACATACTCGATGCCGTTGGCGAGGGTGAACGCGATCTCCTGCACGGGCGTCGCCCCGGCCTCGGCCATGTGGTAGCCGGAGATCGAGATGGTGTTCCACTTGGGGATCTCGCGGTGGCAATAGGCGAAGATGTCACTGATCAGACGCAGCGACTCCTTCGGCGGGTAGATGTACGTCCCGCGCGCGATGTACTCCTTGAGCACATCGTTCTGGATCGTGCCTGTCAGCTTGGCCCCGGGAATGCCCTGCTCTTCCGCGACGAGCTGGTAGAGCAGCAGCAGCGTCGCCGCCGGGGCGTTGATCGTCATCGACGTCGACACCTTGTCGAGCGGCAGGCCGTGGAACAGGGTGCGCATGTCCTCGACGGAGTCGATGGCGACACCGACCTTGCCGACCTCGCCATGGGCGATCAACTCGTCCGAGTCGTATCCCATCTGGGTGGGCAGGTCGAAGGCCACGCTCAGGCCGCCCGTGCCGGCGTTGACGAGCTCGTGGTAGCGGGCGTTGGACTCCTTCGCCGTGCCGAACCCGGCGTACTGCCGCATCGTCCACGGCCGCCCCGTGTACATCGACGGATACACACCACGCGTGAACGGGTACCGGCCCGGCTCACCCAGCTTCGCAGCCGGATCGAAACCCGCCAGCGCAGCGGCGTCATAGACCGGTTCGACAGGCAGGCCCGACTCGGTCCGCGCTCCGGAGTGCATCGGCATCTCTCTTCATCGCAGGACTGGGCACTCGGTACCGCAGTCGATGACACAAAAGACTTTGAGGTTCAAAAGACTCGACGGCGTCGTCACCGGTCTCCGGCATCTCGCGGGCCAGCCCACGTGACCCCGGAGCCAACGTTCGATACGCGCGGGCCGCGAATTGGCAGCCGTCGCCCGTATCACCCAGCCCGGTCACGATGACGGGCTCGCTCATGGGAGTCCGTCGACGCCGAGTACCTCGGCGCCATCCCGCGCACGGGCAAGGTGGGTACGGTTCACCCCTTGCGGGTCTTGATCTCCTCGGTGAGCTGCGGGACGACCTCGAACAGGTCGCCGACCACGCCGTAGTCGGCGAGCTCGAAGATCGGGGCCTCGGGGTCCTTGTTGACGGCCACGATGGTCTTGGAGGTCTGCATGCCGGCGCGGTGCTGGATGGCGCCGGAGATGCCGTTGGCGATGTAGAGCTGCGGGGAGACCTGCTTGCCGGTCTGGCCGACCTGGTTGGTGTGCGGGTACCAGCCCGCATCCACCGCGGCGCGGGAGGCACCGACGGCCGCACCCAGGAGGTCGGCCAGGGACTCGATGAGCGTGAAATGCTCCGGACCGCCCACGCCACGGCCTCCGGAGACCACGACCGCAGCCTCGGTCAGCTCGGGGCGGCCGGTCGACTCACGGGCCGTACGGCCGGTGACCTTGGTGCCGGTGGCCTGGTCGGAGAAGGTCACCGTGAGGGCCTCGACGCTGCCCGCAGCCGGGGCTGCTTCGACCGCCGCGCTGTTGGGCTTGACGGTGATGACCGGGATGCCCTTGGCGACCCGGGACTTGGTGGTGAACGATGCGGCGAACGCCGACTGCGTGGCCACCACTCCCTCGTCGCCGACCTCCAGGTCGACGGCGTCGGTGATGATCCCGGAGCCGATGCGCAGCGCCAGACGGGCGGCGATCTCCTTGCCCTCCGCGGTGGACGGAACCAGCACGACGGCCGGGGAAACGGCCTCGACGGCGGCCTGCAGTGCGTCCAACTTCGGCACCACAAGGTAGTCGGCGTACTCGGACGCGTCATGCGTCAGGACCTTGACTGCACCGTGCGCGGCGAGGATGGCGGCGGTGTTCTCGGCACCTGCGCCGAGGGCGACGGCGACCGGCTCACCGATGCGGCGTGCGAGGGTCAGCAGTTCGAGGGTCGGCTTACGGACGGTGCCGTCCGCGTGGTCGACGTAGACGAGGACTTCAGCCATGGGATTTCTCTCCTGCAAACGAAGGTGAGGCGGTCAGCGCGTCGAGCCTCAGATGAACTTCTGGCTCGTCAGGAACTCGGCGAGTTGCTTGCCGCCCTCGCCCTCGTCCTTGACGATCGTGCCGGCGGTGCGGGCCGGGCGTTCGTCCGCCGAATCGACCGCGGTCCACGAACCCTTCAGACCGACTTCCCCGGCATCGATCTCGAGGTCGTCCAGGTCCCAGGAGGTCAACGGCTTCTTCTTCGCCGCCATGATGCCCTTGAAGGACGGGTAACGCGCCTCCCCCGACCGGTCGGTGACCGACACGACGGCCGGCAGGGATGCCTCGAGCTGCTCCGAGGCGGCGTCGCCGTCCCGCCGGCCCGTGACCGTGACGCCCTCGACTGAAACCTCGGACAGAAGAGTGACCTGGGGGACACCCAGGCGCTCGGCCAGCAGTGCGGGAACCACGCCGGAGGTGCCGTCGGTGGAGGCCATACCGCAGACGACGAGGTCGTAGCCCGCCTTCTCGACGGCCTTGGCCAGCACCAGAGAAGTGCCGATGGCGTCGGTGCCGTGCAGGTCGTCGTCCTCGACGTGGATCGCCTTGTCGGCGCCCATGGACAGTGCCTTGCGCAGGGCGTCCTTGGCATCCTCCGGACCCACCGTCAGGACGGTGACCTCCACATCGGCGCCGGAGTTCTCGGAAATCCGCAGCGCCTGCTCGACTGCGTACTCGTCGAGCTCGGAGAGCTGACCGTCCACGTCGTCCCGGGCCACGGTCATGTCGTCGGCGAAGCGCCGGTCACCGGTGGCGTCGGGCACGTACTTCACAGCGACAACGATCCTGAAACTCACCGGTTGCCTCCTACCACTTGTACGTTGTGCTCAGTTATTGGTCGGCTCTACTGACCGTGCCCCTGCGAGCCGACCGATACGACTCGCGGCCGGGCCGCGCGCCAAGTCAAGGCCTCGTGCAGGTGGCGGGCGATGACACACAGAGTTGACAGGGCCTCGTCCCGCGAGTCACTGCCCGCGCGGGTCGCCAGTCCGACCCGTGCCGCCACCCCACCCGCCCCAGGACTGCCGCCCCAAGCCGATCCCACCTCGAATCGTCTATCTAAATAAGATAATATTCAATCCTGCCACCGTCAACCACCTCCCACCCAGGGCACACAACCGCCCCACCCTTGGCCGACAAGCCGAACAGGACGGACGGGACCGCACGATCTGCTGCGATCCCATACGACCCAGGGGCCAGCCCGAGAGAGCTCCCGATCCGCCACCCACGGAGCGGGTGATCAGTGTGATCGGCGGCGCACTCCGAGAGCCTTGCTCAGGCCCCACACATATAGTGAGATTATTTATCTCATGGAATCGCCCTCGATCGCTGACTGGGGCGCCGTCGGCGACCTCCACACCGTCCTGCCCCAGCTGACCGCCGAGGTCAGATCCTGCGAGTCCTGACGCTCCATGAGGCGCCGGCAGTGGTAACCCACTAGAGGAGAAGAAGCCGATGCAGCTCGCAGCGATCGTCATCTCGCTGGTCACCAGCGTGATCGGCATCGCGCTCGCCGCCCGCGCGGCCGCGCACATCTACCAGGTCGTCAAGGCCGGACAGCCCGACGGCACCCGTACCGGCAACCCGGCGCAGCGCACCAAGACCGTGGCCAGGGAGTTTCTCGGTCATACCCGATTGAACCGGTGGGGTGTGGTCGGCATCGCCCACTGGTTCGTGGCCATCGGCTTCTTCTCGCTGGTCCTGACGCTGGTCAATGCCTATGGACAGCTTTTCGACGCCGAGTGGCTGCTGCCGGTGATCGGCGACTGGGCACCGTTCGAGGTGTTCGTCGAGCTGGTCGGCACGCTGACCACCCTGGGCATCCTGACCCTGATGGTCATCCGGCTTCTGAGTCTGCCGTCGCGGGCGGGGCGCAAGAGCCGGTTCGCCGGGTCGGTCGCCTGGCAGGCGTTCTATGTGGAGTACACGATCCTGGGGATCGGTCTGTGCATCATGGCGCTGCGCGGCCTGGAGGGCGCGTTGGCCGGGGTGGCTTCGTACAACGTGTCGTACCTGGTCAGCTACCCGCTGGTGCACGCCTTCTCCGAGTTTTCCCATGGTGCCCTGGTGAACCTGGTCTACCTCTTCGCGATGCTGAAGATCACGATCTCCTTCGCCTGGGCAACCACCATCGGCATCAACCCCTCCATGGGTGTGGCCTGGCACCGCTTCCTGGCGTTCTTCAACATCTTCTTCAAGCGTGAGGAGGACGGCGACGTCGCGCTCGGCGCGCTGCGTCCGATGACCTCCGGCGGGAAGCCGATCGACTTCGAGGACCCTGCGGACGACGCGGTCTTCGGTGTCTCCCAGGTCGAGCACTTCTCTTGGAAGGGCATCCTCGACTTCTCCACCTGCACCGAGTGCGGCCGCTGCCAGTCCCAGTGCCCGGCCTGGAACACCGGCAAGCCGCTCTCCCCCAAGCTCCTGATCATGAGTCTGCGGGAGCACGCCTACGCCAAGGCCCCCTACCTCCTCGCCGGAGGCGGCAAGGACCTGGAGGGCGAGGAGAAGGCCACCGCCGAGCAGCTCGCCGGTGTGCCCGCAGCCGCCCTGGCCGAGGCCGAACGCCCGCTGATCGGCACCGCCGAGGAGAACGGGGTCATCGACCCCGACGTGCTGTGGTCCTGCACCACCTGCGGCGCCTGCGTCGAGCAGTGCCCCGTCGACATCGAGCACATCGACCACATCGTCGACATGCGCCGCTACCAGGTCATGATCGAGAGTTCCTTCCCGACCGAGGCCGGGACGATGCTCAAGAACCTGGAGAACAAGGGCAATCCCTGGGGCCTGGCCACCAAGGCCCGCCTGGACTGGGTCAAGGAATTCAAGAAGGAAACCGGCATCGCCGTCCCCGTCATCGGCGAGGACATCGACCCCGCCGAGGTCGAATACCTGTACTGGGTCGGCTGCGCCGGCGCCCTGGAGGACCGGGCCAAGAAGACCACCAAGGCCTTCGCCGAACTCCTCCACACCGCCGGCGTGAAGTTCGCCATCCTCGGCAAGGAAGAATCCTGCACCGGCGACTCCGCCCGCCGCCTGGGCAACGAGTTCCTCTTCCAGATGCTCGGCGCCCAGAACGTCGAAACCCTCAACACCGTCCTCGAGGACGCCCCGGTCAAGCGGATCGTGGCCACCTGCCCGCACTGCTTCAACACCATCGCCAACGAGTACCCGCAGCTGGGCGGCCACTTCGAGGTCATCCACCACACCCAGCTGCTGCAGCACCTGATCGACGAGGGCAGGCTCGTCCCGGTCAACCCGGTCGAAGGCCTGATCACCTACCACGACCCGTGCTACCTCGGCCGCCACAACAAGGTCTACACCCCGCCCCGCGAGATCATCGGCAAGGTCCCCGGCCTGCGCAACGAGGAAATGCACCGCCACAAGGAACGCGGCTTCTGCTGCGGCGCCGGCGGCGCCCGCATGTGGATGGAGGAGCGCATCGGCAAACGCATCAACGCCGAACGCGTCGACGAAGCCCTCTCCCTCAACCCCGACATTGTCTCCACCGCCTGCCCCTTCTGCCTCGTCATGCTCTCCGACTCCGTCAACGCCAAGAAGAACGAAGGCGCCGCCAAGGACAACCTCCGCGTCGTCGACGTCGCCCAGCTACTGCTGGACTCGGTCAAGGCCCTTCCGGAGGCCGACCTCGAACCGAGCCGGAGTTAGGAGCACCGACCCCGTGGCCATCTCGAGAGCCACACCGGAACAGCCTCGCGACAACGGGTGGACCTCTCGGTCTGGCTTCTGGACTGACGGATAGACAGCCGAACCGGTCTCTTGGGACTGGGAGCAGTACGGCCGGATAGCTTAACGATCGTTCTATCGACAAAGGATCGATGCGGGCCGCCCCCGCAGGTCTCGCCTCTTGACCCGCGGGGTGCAGACGCACGACCCGCAGAAAAGAGGAATGAGATGCCGTCCCTGGCGGAAGACCTGGCCACCTGGGCCATCAGGCTCCAACCGACCGAACAGGACCTGGCCCTCGCCGACCACGCCCTGCGCGACACCGTCGCCGTCGCTCTGGCCGCCCGCAACCACCCCATGGCCGCACTCGCCGGGTCGCTCCCCGAGGCCGCCCGCTGGGCGGCCGTCAGCCATGTCCTGGACTTCGACGACCTCCATCTCCCCTCCACCGCCCACATCAGCGTGGTCACCGTCCCCGCCACCCTCGCCGCGGGCGGCGACGCCCGCGCCTATCTGGCCGGTGCGGGTGTGATGGCCCGGCTGGGCACCGCCCTGGGCTGGCAGCACTACACCAGCGGCTGGCACGCAACCTGCACCTCCGGCGCCCCCGCCGCCGCGGTCGCGGCCGGCGTCGCCATGGGACTGGACGCGCCGGCGATCGCCCATGCCATCGCACTGGCATTGCCCGCCGCGGGCGGCGTCCAGCGCGCCTTCGGCACCGACACCAAGTCGCTCCAGGTCGGCTTCGCCGCCGAGGCCGGTGTCCGCGCCGCCCGGCTGGCCGCCGCAGGCGCCGGCTCCGACCCGACCGCGCTGGACGCCTGGCTTCCCCTGGTCGGCGGCGATTCCAGCGCCCTGGACCTGAGCGGCCCGGCTGTCCCCGGCGGTCTGGCCACCAAGATCTTTCCCTGCTGCTACGCGATGCAGCGCCCGATCGGCGCGGTGCGCGCCCTGTTCGACGGCCCAGTCGACCCGGAGCAGGTAGCACGGATCACCGTCCGTACCCCCGAGGCCGCCGTCCATCCGCTGATCCACCATGTCCCGCAGACCGGCCTGCAGGGCAAGTTCAGCCTGGAGTACGCCGTCGCCGCCACTCTGATCGACCATCACCCCGGCTTCGCGTCCTTCACCGACGCTCAGGTACGGCGCCCCCAGGCACAGCAGCTGTCCGGCCTGGTGGAGACCGTCTTCGCCGGGGAGGGCTCCGGACTGCTCACCGGTTCCACCACGGTCGAGGTCGAGCTGACCGACGGCACGGTGCACACCGCCGTTCTGGAACTGCTACCCGGCTCCCCTGAGCTGCCCGCCACCGATGAGGAGTTCGCGGCCAAGCTGGCCGACTGCGGCGCCGATGTCCCGGGCCTGCTGGGTGGCATCGACTGGAAGTCCGCCGCCGAGCTGCTGCGTTCCGCCTTCCCCAGCACAACGCACCCCGCCAGCACGACCGAGGAGACCAAGTGACCGCCCTGCCCCTGGAGGGGATCACCGTGGTGAGCCTGGAGCAGGCTGTCGCCGCTCCGTTCGCCACCCGCCAGCTCGCCGACCTCGGCGCCCGCGTCATCAAGGTCGAACGCCCCGGAGCGGGCGACTTCGCCCGCGGATACGACGAGTCGGTACACGGCCAGTCCAGCTACTTCGTCTGGCTCAACCGCTCCAAGGAGTCGGTCACCCTGGACATCAAGAGCCCCGGCGGCCGCAAGGTGCTGGAGCGGCTGCTCGCCGGCGCCGACGTCTTCGTCCAGAACCTCGCCCCGGGCGCCGCACGCCGGCTGGGCCTGGGCGCCGACGAGCTGGCCGAACGGCACCCCCGGCTGATCGTCTGCGACATCTCCGGCTACGGCAGCCACGGCCCGTGGGCCGACCGCAAGGCGTACGACCTGCTGGTGCAGTGCGAGACCGGGGTCGTCTCGCTCACCGGCACCCCCGAAGAAGCCGCCAAGGTCGGTATCTCCATCGCCGACATCGCCGCCGGCATGTACGCCTATTCCGGCATCCTCACCGCGCTGATCCGCCGGGCGGCCACCGGCCTCGGCACCCCGGTCGAGATCTCCCTCTTCGAAGCACTCTCGGAGTGGATGGGCTCACCTGCGTACTACACGGCCTACAGCGGGCAGCAGCCTGCCCGGGTCGGCGCGCAGCACGCCACCATCGCCCCCTACGGCCCGTTCACCGCCGGGGACGGTCGCACCGTCCTGCTCGCCATCCAGAACGAGCGTGAGTGGAAGTTCTTCTGCGAGGTCTTCCTGGGGGTCCCGGAGGTCGCCACGGACGAGCGGTTCCACCGCAACTCCGCGCGGGTGGCCAACCGGGAGCAGCTCAACGCGATCGTCGCCGAGCGGTTCGCCGCACTGGACGCCACACAGGCCACCGAGCTGCTGGACCGTGCCAACGTCGCCAACGCCCGCCTCAACTCGGTGGCCGAATACTGGGACCACCCGGTGCTCTCCGGACGCGACCGCTGGCGTGAGGTGGAAACCCCCGGAGGCGTCGTCAAGGCGCTGCTGCCGCCCGCCACGCTGCACGGGGTCACCCCGCGGATGGACCCCGTCCCCGCGGTCGGCGAGCACACCGACAGCGTGCTGCGCGCGCTGGGCTACGACGACGACGCGATCACAGCGTTGCGCGCCGACGGTTCGCTCTGAGAGGGAGCCGCCGGCCATCCCCGCCCCAGGGCTCGCACCGGGCACACCCCGGTCATGGAAGCGCCGCCCTCCTCCTGTTCAGCGGAGGAGGGCGGCGCTTCGGTCACGGTAACCGCGGGGATCAGTCCTTGGGGCCGCCCGCGACATAGATGACCTGGCCGGAGACGAAGCCGGCACCCTCGCTCGCGAAGAACGAAACGGTGTGGGCGATGTCATCCGGCTCGCCGACCCGGGCGACCGGGATCTGGGTGGCGGAGGCCTTCTTGAAGCCCTCGAAGGACATCCCGAGCCGCTCGGCGGTCGCCGCGGTCATCTCGGTGGCAATGAAGCCCGGCGCGACGGCGTTGACGGTCACGCCGAACTTACCGAGCTCGATGGCGAGGGTCTTGGTAAAGCCCTGCAGACCGGCCTTGGCCGCCGAGTAGTTCGCCTGGCCGCGATTGCCCAGGGCCGAGGTCGAGGAGAGGTTGACGATCCGGCCCCAGCCGACCGCGGTCATGTGCTTCTGCACGGCACGCGACATGAGGAAGGCGCCGCGCAGGTGCACACCCATGACCGAGTCCCAGTCGTGGTCGGTCATCTTGAACAGCAGGTTGTCGCGGGTGATGCCGGCGTTGTTCACCAGCACCAGCGGCGCGCCCAGTTCGTCGGCGACGCGGTTCACGGCCGCCTCGACGCGCTCGGCGTCGGCGACGTCCACGCCGACGGCCAGGGCGCGGCCGCCTTCCTTCTCGATCGCGGTGACGGTCTCGGCGCAGGCGGCCTCGTCGAGGTCGAGCACGGCGACGGCGAAGCCGTCCCGGGCCAGGCGCTTGGCGGTGGCGGCGCCAATGCCGCGGGCGGCGCCGGTGACGATCGCGACCTTCGGGGTCTCGGGCACAGGAGTACTCCTTGCGGGGAGGTGAGGATGGATGGCGGTCTCAGCCGTAGATGCGGCCGACGATCTCCGCGACGCAGGCAGGCTTGTCCACACCCTCGATCTCGATGGTCACCCTGTTGACCACCTGGTGGCCGCCACCGGCGACCTCCTCTGCGGAGACGATGTCCACCGAGGCTCGGACCTTGGAACCGACACACACCGGGTTCATGAAACGGGCCTTGTTGAGGCCGTAGTTGATGGCCATCCTGACTCCCTCGACCCGGTAGACGCCCTGCGTCAGGACGGGGATCAGGGAGAGCGTCAGATAGCCGTGGGCGATGGTGGCACCGAACGGGCCGGCGGCCGCACGCTCCGGGTCGACGTGAATCCACTGGTAGTCGCCGGTGGCGTCGGCGAAGAGGTCGATCCGGTCCTGCTCGACGGTGATCCAGTCGCTGACACCAACGTGGGTGCCGGCAGCAGCGGCGAATTCGGCGGGCGAGGCGAAGACCTTGGTCATGTGGGACTTCCTTGTCTCTCAGCGGAACGTCACGGTCGCGGTGATGCCGGCGGCGGAACCGGGACGGCCTGCGCGCATGACGGCCCGGTAGGGGTCACTGTCATCGGGACCACCGGTCACGAGGATCTCGTCGGGCGCGAAGAGCGGCGCCCTGGAACGGAAGGCGAAGGTGGCAACCTGCCGCTCAGGGGCGAAGCGCCGCGGCAGCTCCAGCAGCGCCAGCGCCAGCAGCGGCCCGTGCACCACCAGGTCCGGATAGCCCTCGACCTCGCGGACGTAGCCGCGGTCGTAGTGGATCCGGTGGGCGTTGTACGTGAGCGCGCTGAAGCGAAAGAGCAACGTCGGATCGGGCCGCAGGGCGAAGGACCACGGCCCGGCGGGTGCCTCGGCCGGAGCCGCAGTCGGCTTCGCCACCGATCCCGGAACGGCATCCGCCTGCTTATAGACGATGTCCTGTTCCTCGACGGTACGGATCTCCCCGTCCACCAGGTATTCCTGGCGTACCGTCACCAGCAGCAGCCAGCCGGAGCCGCCGCGCCGCACCCGGACACTCGCGACCTCAGAGCGACGGGTCAGCAGGTCGCCGATCCGGATCGGCTCGCGGAACTCCAGTCGGCCGCCGCCGAACATCCGACGCCGGTCCGGCAGCGGCGGCAAAAAGAGGCCGCCCTCCCGCGGGTGGCCGTCCTCGCCCAGCTCTGCCTGGGCCGGGCGATCCAGCAGGTGGAGCCAGTGCCACAGCGGCGGCAACACGTCTCCGACGCTGAACATCGAGTCGGGCTGATCGAACACCCCAGCCAGCGCACGGGCCGGGCCCGTGGCGACGAACTCGGTGGTCTCCACCGGCTCCGGACGCCACTCCGTCTCGATCTTCGCGAAGAGCTCCGGCACCTGCTCCCGGTCGCCGCTCATCCCAGCGTCTCCTCGGTGCCCAGCAGGGCGGTCGCCTGGCTGGAGAGCACTCCGCCGTTGCCGTTGACCAGCGCGACACGGGTGTCGGCCTGCTGGCGTTCACCGGCCTCGCCGCGCAGCTGCCGCACCGCCTCGATGATCAGGAAGATCCCGTACATCCCGGGGTGGCAGTAGGACAGGCCGCCGCCGTTGGTGTTGACCGCCAGCTCGCCGCCCGGAGCGATCCGGCCGCCGGAGACAAAGGCGCCGCCCTCCCCCTTGCCGCAGAAGCCCAGGTCCTCCAGGAAGAGGATGGTGTTGATGGTGAAGGCGTCATAGACCTCGACGACATCGACGTCGGACGGCTTGAGGCCCGCCATCTCGAAGGCCCGGCGCCCCGAGTCGGCCGCCGCGGTGGTGGTGAGGTCGGGCATCTGCGACATCGAGCGGTGCCAGTGGGCCTCGCCGGCTCCCAGCAGATAGGCCGGCTTGGCGTGCCGCTCGCGGGCGCGCTCGGCGCTGGTGAGGATCACCGCGCCGCCGCCGTCGGTCACCAGGCAGCAGTCCTTGGAGGTCAGCGGGTAGCTGATCATCTGCGAGGAGAGGATCTCCTCGGCTGTCAGCGGGCCCTTGCCATAGGTGAACGCCTTCGGGTTGAGCTGCGCCCACGCGCGGGCCGCGACTGCCACCTCGGCGAGCTGCTCGCGGGTGGTTCCGTACTCGTGCATGTGGCGGGAGGCGGCCAACGCGTACATGGAGACCGGGTAGCGCGGCCGATAGGCATCCTCCCACGGCAGCAGCTTGGTCGGGGAGACCAGCCGACCGCCGTCGGAGCGCTGGGTGGAGCCGTAGGCGATGAGCGCGGTGGTGCACAGCCCGGCCTCGATCGCGGCCGCGGCGTGCAGCAGATGGGAGACGAAGGAGCTGCCGCCCATGTTGGAGGAGTCGCTGTACCGGGGGCGGATGCCCAGGTACTCGGCCATGTCCAGAGTGGCGAACGGCAGGTAGGAGGAGGCGCAGAAGAAGCCGTCGATCTCGTCCTTGGAGATCCCGGCATCCCGGCAGGCCCGCGCGGTGGCCTGACCGACCAGGTCGAAGTGAGTCAGCCCGGGGGCGACCAAGCCCAGGTCGGACTCGGCAATGCCGATCAGGGCGACCTTGCCGCGCAGGGATTCGGCGGTCATGCAGACACCTCCTCGGTGGCGTCGACCGGACGGAAGACCGCGAGCGGCGCCCCGTCCTCCTCGATCACGGTGGCCCGGACCCGAGAGCCGATGGCGACCTGTTCGGGGGCGACGCCCTCGACCCGGCTCATCATCCGGAAGCCCTCGTCCAGGTCGACCAACGAGACGTCGTAGGGCTCGCGGCCGCGCATGTGCAGCGTGGTGGTGGCGTAGACGGTGCCCAGTCCGGCGCTGGTGCGCCACTGCAGGTCCGGGTCACCGCAGTACGGGCAGAGCACTCGCGGGTAGAAGACCGCGTGGTCGCACCCGGAGCAGTACTGGAAACGCAGTTCCCCGGCGGCAAGTCCCTCGGCGTAGACCGGGGCGGGGGCAAGGGCCTCGCTCATCAGCGGCCTCCGTCGTCGATCGGGTTGCGGGCGATGTGCTGCTTGGCGATGACGTTGCGCTGGATCTCGTTGGTCCCCTCACCGACGATCATCAGCGGGGCGTCGCGGAAGTAGCGCTCGACGTCGAACTCGGTGGAATAGCCGTAGCCGCCGTGGATCCGGACCGCGTTGAGTGCGATCTCCATGCAGATCTCGGAGGCGAACAGCTTGGCCATCCCGGCCTCCATGTCGGCGCGCTGGCCGGCGTCGACCCGGGCGGCTGCCTCCAGGGTGAGCAGCCGGGCGGCGCGCAGCTTGGTGGCGCCGTCGGCGAGGTAGTTGCCGATCGACTGGTGCTTCCAGATCGGCTGGCCGAAGGTCTCCCGCTGCTGGGCGTAGCGGGTGGCGTCGTCGAGTGCCGCCTGGGCGACGCCAAGTGCCCGGGAAGCGACCTGGATGCGGCCGATCTCCAGTCCGCGCATCATCTGGGCGAAGCCGGTGCCGGCCGTGCCGCCGAGCACTGCAGACTCCGGAACCCGGACGTTGTCGAAGATCAGTTCGCAGCTCTCGACGCCCTTGTAGCCGAGCTTGGGCAGGTCCTTGGAGACCTGGTAGCCGGCTTCCTTCTCCACCAGCAGGATGGAGAAGCCCTTGCCCTGCTTGGGCTCGGTGCGGGTGAGCAGCGCGATCAGGCCGGCACGGCGGGAGTTGGTGATCCAAGTCTTGGAGCCGTTGACGGTCCAGGTGCCGTCGGCCAGGACCGCCTTGGTCCGCATGGCCTGCAGGTCGGAGCCGCCGCCGGGTTCGGTGAGGGCCATGGTGGCGCGCAGTTCGCCGGTGGCCATCCTGGGCAGGTACTTCTGCTGCTGCTCGGGGGTGCCGAAGGTGCGGATGAGGTAGGTGACCACGGAGTGGCCGCCCATGGCTCCGGAGAGCGACATCCAGCCGCGGGCAAGTTCCTGGGCGACCAGGGCGAAGCAGGCGGTGGAGACGTCCACGCCGCCGTACTCGGCGGGGGCCAGCAGACCGTACACACCGAGTCGCTTCATCTGGTCGACGAGCTGCTCGGGGTAGGTGTTGGAGTGCTCCAGCTCCTGGACAACGGGGCGCACCTCTTGGTCGACGAAGTCGGCGACCACCTCAACGATGGCGCGCTCGTCCTCGGTGAGCCGGGCGGTCAGGGGGATCTCGGTCATCGCCATGGTTACTTCACGTCCTTGAGCAGGGCCTTGCCGAGGATCAGCTTCTGGATCTCGCTGGTGCCCTCGTAGATGCGGAACAGGCGGGCGTCGCGGAAGCAGCGCTCGACCGCCACTCCGCGCATGTACCCCATGCCGCCATGGATCTGGACACCCAGGTCGGCCGCGCGGCCGACCATCTCGGAGCAGAAGAGCTTGGCGGCGGAGGGTCCGATCCTGCGGTCCTCGCCGGAGTCGTAGGCCCGCGCGGCCTCCAGGACCATGGCGCGCCCGGCGTAGACGCCGGTCTGGATCTCCGCGAGCATCGCCTGGACCAGCTGGAACTCGCCGATCGGGCGGCCGCCCTGCTTGTTGGAGGCGGCGTAGGCCACCGACTCGTCCAGGATGCGCTGGGCCATACCGACACACATCGCGGCGATGTGCACTCGGCCACGGATCAGCGACTTCATGGCTGCACCGAAGCCGGCCCCCTCCTCACCGCCGACCAGAGCGGAGAACGGGACGCGGACCTCGTCGAAGAAGACCTCGGCGGTCCAGGCGCCGGCCTGGCCAGTCTTCTTGTCCTTGGGGCCGACGGTGACGCCGGGGCGGTCGGCCTCGACCAGGAAGACCGAGATGCCCTTGGTCCCGTGGTTCTCCTCCCCGGTACGGGCGAAGACCACGAAGAGGTCCGCGATCGGGGCGTTGGTGATGAAGCGCTTGGCGCCGGAGATGACATAGTCCTCGCCGTCGCGGCGGGCGCGGGTGGTCAGACCGGAGGGGTCGGAGCCGGCCTCGGCCTCGGTGAGCGCAAAGGAGGCAACGGCGCCGGAAGCCAGCCTGGGCAGCCAGTGCTTCTGCTGCTCCTCGGTGCCCGCGTTGACCAGCACCTTGCCGGCGATGCCGTTGTTGGTGCCGAACATCGAGCGGAAGGCCGGGGTGGTGTAGCCGAACTCGAAGGCCAGCTGCACGTCCTCGTAGAGGCCGGCGCCGAGGCCCCCATGCTCCTCGGGCAGGGTGTAGCCGAACAGGCCCATGTCGACGGCCTTGCGTCGGATGTCCTCCGGGATGGCGTCGGTCGCCTCGATCTCGTCCTCACGCGGTACCACGTCGTCGCGGACGAATGAGCGCACCGTGCTGAGGATTTCCTTGAAGTCAGCCGCATCCATGGGCTGCTCCTTTTCCATACGTGTCAGGTTCTACGGGACAGTCCGGGCATACGGCCCTACACGGAGAGTGCCGTGCAGGACCGAACGCCCGGCGTGGCCGGACGGCAGGGTGACCGTCCGGCCACGCGGTGAGGGTGCGTCAGAGGAGTTCGAGGATCGTGGCGTTGGCCATGCCGCCGCCCTCACACATGGACTGCAGGCCGTAGCGGATGCCGTTGTCCTTCATGTGGTGGACGAGGGTGGTCATCAGCCGGGCGCCGGAGCCGCCGAGCGGGTGGCCGAGTGCCATTGCGCCGCCGTTCGGGTTGAGCTTCTCGTAGTCGGCGCCGATGGCCCGCTGCCAACCCAGCGACACCGAGGCGAAGGCCTCGTTGATCTCGAAGACGCCGATCTCGTCCAGCGAAAGACCGGCCCGGCGGAGAACCTTTTCGGTCGCCGGGATGGGGCCCTTGAGCATGGTGATCGGGTCGGCACCGGTGACCACACCCGTGTGGAAGCGGGCGATCGGGGTCCAACCGTTGCGCTCCGCGATCTCGCTGGTCGTGATCAGCAGCGCGGCGGAGCCGTCGGAGATCTGCGAGGCGTTGCCCGCCGAGACGACGCCGTTCTCCTTGAACGGGGTCTTCAGGCCGCCCATCGCCTCGAGGGTGCCGCCGCGGCGGACGCCCTCGTCGGTGTCGAAGACTCGGGTGTTGCCCTCGGCGTCGGTGACGGTGACCGGGGTGATCTGGACCTTGAAGCGGCCCTCGTCGATCGCACCGGCGGCGCGGGCGTGGGAGTCCAGCGCGTGCTGGTCCAGTTCCTCGCGGGTCAGCCTGAACTCCTCGGCGATCATCTCGGCGCCGATGCCCTGGTTGAACTGGTAGTTGTCGTACCGCTCCGCGACCCGTGAGCCGAACGGCTCACCGAACTGACCGCCGGCGCGGGTGGCACCCATCGGTATACGGGACATCGACTCGACACCACCGGCAACGGCGATGTCGTACTGGCCGGCGATGATGCCCGCGGCGGCCTGGTGAACCGCCTGCTGCGAGGAGCCGCACTGGCGGTCGATGGTCAGGCCGGGCACATGCTCCGGCCAGCCGGCGGCCAGCACCGAGTAGCGGCCGATCGAGCCCGCCTGCTCGCCGACCTGGGAGACACAGCCCCAGATCACGTCGTCCACAGTGGCCGGGTCCAGGTTGGTGCGCTCGGCCAGCGCCTTCAGCACATGTGCGGACAGATCTGTGGGGTGGATGCCGGACAGGGCACCGCCCGGCTTGCCCCTGCCGACCGCGGTGCGCACGGCGTCGACGATGACTGCGTCACGCATCAGGATTCTCCAATGGTTCGAGGTGGGCGCTGCGGGAGAAGCGGGGCGCTTCGGCGGCTTGCCTCGACGCCATCCGGAGGGCGTCGCCGAGACAGATCACCTCGCTGTTGGGCATCGAGGTCGGCCCGACACGCCTCGGCCCGGGCCAACGTGCCCCCAGCCGACCTCCTCCGTCTTCGCCGCCCGACTGCGGGAAGGCGGACAGGTTGAAGGCGCCGATCAGTTGACCAACGATCCAGGCGAACTACCCCGGCACGTAAGAGCCGTCCTTGCTCACCGTACGGCGCGGGCCGCCGACATCAAGGCTTGGATCGAACGATCGTTAAAGTAACTTCACATGCCTCTGCGTGTCCACTGTGAGGTCCTTCACGGTGCCGAACGACTGAACCCGCACACCGAGCCGTAGGCGATCGGCATTCTTGTACCGTCGCGCACGGAGACGGAGCCACTCGACCACGTGATCATGGTCATAGTCACGGAGGCTCCGGCTGCTGGCAGCATGCAGGGCATGCCTCCCTCCCCGCGGTCGGCCCCGACAGCTGAGCCACGACAGGCTGGAGCGGCTCTTACAGGCTTCGGCGGCCGCCACCCGAACCGTGGGGAGGCCGACCGCTGTGTGCACTCGCTGCACACACCTGCTTCCTGCACTCGGCGGACCCAGGGGGATCCCGTCGTGTGTGTCGTCGACCGGCCACGGGACCGCTCCTCGCAGAACCGAGCGGGCCTCAGTCGGCCCAGACCATGATGAGGAGATACGTCACCATGCCGCAGACGGCTTGGGGAACCGGCACCGGCCTGGACCGGATGCGCGAGCTGGCCATCGAAACGCAGGACGCGACCTTCGGCCCCTACGACCACCTGGGGATGCGGATCACTGCGGTGGAGAAGGGCCGGGTGGAACTCAGCTGGACACCCACGGCGAAGGTGCTGAACCGCTCCGCCGCCGTACACGGCGGGTATATCGCCACCGCACTGGACGAAGTGTGCGCGATCGCGGTGATCAGCATGAGCGAGCCGTCGACACCCTTTGTGACGATGAGCCTGAACATCGACTATCTGCGCCCGCTGCTCCTCGGGCAGACCTACACCGCGGTCGGCACCATCCAGACATCCGGCCGGATCCGGAGCCTGGCCCGAGCGGAGATCAGCGACGGCATCGGCCGCCTGTGTGCCCAGGCGACCGCTGCCCTCACCCCCAACCGGGCCCTGCTCCAGCCCCGCTCCACGACCGAGGCCGAGGCCTAGAGTTCTTCGATTCCGGCCGCCGGTGCATCAGGTTCCCGCACGAGCTCTGCGGGGCGCCAGCGGGTGGTACTCGACAAGGGTGAGCGCCAGGGCGACATAGCGCTCCACCAGGTCGTCCTCGGTGAGCTCGCCGCCGGACCGGTACCAGTCGGCGATCGCATTGCACATGGCAATCACCGAGCGGCGAGCCTCATCCGGGTACGGGGTGCGGAAAAGCCTCTGGTCCACGCCGTCCTGGATGGGGCGCTGGAACAGCTGGGTCGCCTCGGCCTGCCGACCGCGGTACTGGTCCTGGGCGGCGGGTTCCAAGTGCCGTCCTGCGGAGAAGATCACGGAACTCTTCTCCGGATACTGACAGCGGAACCGCACAGTGGCGGTGACCACCGCAGCCAGCCGCTCGGCCGGGTCGTCACCGCCCGCAGCCAGCTCCTTGCCGGCCAGCGCGAGATAGGCATCCATGCCCTCGTTGACGATCGCGTACAACAGCGCCTGCTTGCCGGAGTAATAGTGGTACAGCGCCGAGAGACTGACACCGGCTCGCTGGGCGATGCTCCGGATGGACGCACCGACGTATCCCTGCTCGGCGAACTCCAGCCGAGCCGCTGCGATGAGGGCCTGGTGGCCGGCAGGTGGCATGGTGCCCGTCCTCGTCATGATGGGGTGCGGCCGAAGCAGGCGCACGAAGGCTGCAACTCGTCCAAGGAGCCTATCCGCTCCGCGACATGTCGACTTTGACGTGCGGCGGGGTAGCGGGCTTGGGCTGGGTACCCAGGCACTGGACAGGATGTCCGCGACGATCGTAACTTAACGAATGTTCGACTAGTCGACCAGTCATTGCCCAGCCCCGCTCCCCATCGAGTCCTGGAGAGTCCCGTGTCCGACACGGTTCTGACCGAGTACAGCGGCGGCGTCGCCGTCATCACCATCAATCGGCCCGAGGCCCGCAACGCCCTCAACGCAGAGGTCGCCCAGGGCATCGCCGCGGCACTGGACGAGCTCGAGTCCCGCGACGACCTGGTCGTCGGCATCATCACCGGCGCCAGCGGCAGCTTCTGCGCCGGCATGGATCTCAAGGCCTTTCTCATGGGCGAAAGCCCCTCTATCCCAGGCCGCGGCCTGGTCGGCCTCACCCAGGCCCCGCCGAGCAAGCCGCTGATTGCCGCGGTCGAGGGCTACGCCCTGGCCGGCGGTTGCGAGATCGCCCTCGCCTGCGACCTCGTGGTCGCCGCCGACAACGCCCGCTTCGGCATCCCCGAGGTCAAGCGGGGCCTGGTCGCCGCCGGCGGCGGACTGCTGCGCCTGCCCAGGCGTATCCCGTACCAGATCGCCATGGAGATCGCTCTCACCGGTGAATTCCTCGACGCAGAGCGCGCCCACCACCTCGGCCTGGTGAACCGCCTCACCGAGGCCGGCGGCGCCCTGGCCGGCGCTCGCGCCCTGGCGTCCGCCATCGTGGCTAACGGCCCGCTCGCCGTCCGCGCCACCAAGCAGGTCATCGCCCGCGCCGACGAGTGGCCCGCCGACGAGTTCTGGACCCGCCAGCGCGCCATCATCGACCCGGTTTTCGCCTCCGACGACGCCAAGGAAGGCGCCCGCGCCTTCGCCGAGAAGCGTGCCCCCCGCTGGACCGCCAAGTGACCGGCCAGGCCCCAGCCGGGGGTCCGCTCGCCGGGGTCCGCGTCCTGGAGCTCGGCGGCATCGGCCCCGGCCCCTTCTGCGGGATGCTCCTCGGCGACCTGGGCGCCGAGGTCATCCGCGTCGACCGGCCCACCGAGGCCGGACGCATCTCCACCCACCCGATCCTGCACCGCAACCGGCGCTCCATCACCGTCGACCTCAAGCACCCCGACGGTGCGGCCGCCCTCCAGCGCCTGGTCGACAGCTGCGACGTCGTCCTGGAGGGCTTCCGCCCCGGCGTGGTGGAGCGACTCGGCCTCGGCCCCGAGCAGTGCCTGGCCCGGAACCCGAAGCTGGTCTACGGCCGAATGACCGGCTGGGGCCAGGACGGCCCGTACGCCCAGGCACCGGGCCACGACATCAACTACATCGGCCTGACCGGCGCCCTGCACGCCATCGCCCCCTACGGCGGCGGTGACCCCGTCCCGCCGATCAACCTGGTCGGCGACTTCGGCGGCGGCGGCATGATGCTCGCCTTCGGCGTCGTCAGCGCCCTGCTGCACGCCCGCGCCACCGGCCAGGGTCAGGTGGTGGACGCCGCGATGACCGACGGCACCGCGCTGCTGCTCGCCATGACCTACGGCTACCTGGCCCAGGGCCGCTGGCAGGACCGCCCGGCCAGCAACCTGCTGGACGGCGGCGCCCCCTTCTACACCGTCTACCGCTGCTCCGACGACCGCCATATGGCCGTGGGCTCCATCGAGCCGCAGTTCTACACCGCCCTGCTGCGCGTGCTCGGCCTGACCAAAGACCCGGACTTCGCCGCCCAGCACGACACCGACCACTGGCCGGTGATGCGCAAGCGCCTCACTGCGATCTTCGCGAGCCGCACCCGCGACGAGTGGAGCCAGGCCTTCGACGGCCAGGGCGCCTGTGTCTCCCCCGTGCTCTCGCTGACCGAGGCCCCCGAGCATCCGCACAACGCCGCCCGCGGCACCTACCGCCGCACCGAGCACGGCGCTGTCGAGCCTGCCCCGGCCCCCCGCTTCGGCTCGACCCCGGCGGCCGAGCCGAAGCCCGCCGCCCGGATCGGCACCGACACCCGCGAGGTGCTGGCCGCGGCAGGACTCACCGGGGACGAGCTCGACGCGCTTTCGGACCAGGGCGTCATCCCATGAGTCCCCGCCCGAAGGGAATGCCGAGCAGCCTCGACTACCCCGAGGCCTCGGTCGGCGACATCCTCGCCGGCTCGGCACGCCGCTACCCCGACCGGATCGCCCTGCTCGACGGCGACCAGGCCCTGACCCACGCCCAGCTCCACGAGCAGGCGCTGCGATTCGCCCAGGGGCTGCGGGAGCACGGCATCGGCAGCGGCGACGTGGTCGCCCTGCACCAGCCCAACTCCATCTGGTTCACCGTCAGCTACTACGGGGCCATCCTGGCCGGGGCTGCCATAACCCCGGTCAACCCGACGCTCCCGCCAGCCGCGGTCTGCGCCCAGCTGACGGAGTCCGGCGCGGTCGCTGCGGTGACCCATCCGGCGACGGCCGCGGCGCTGCAGGCGGCAGGCGCCGAAGCGCTGCGGCTCGTCGTCCTGGTGCCGCCGACCGCCGCCGCCCCCGCACCCGAGGCCGCGGCGGGGTTCGAGGGTGCGGTGCCGCTGGGCGACCTGCTCGCCGCCGAGCCGGTGCCCGCGCCCGGGATCTCCCCGGACAGCACCGCCCACCTCTCCTTCACCGGCGGCACCACCGGCCGATCCAAGGCCGTACAGGTCCTGCATCGCAATGTGGTCTGCAACGCGATCCAGTTCACCTGCTGGCGCGGGGCCACGCTGCCGCGCGTCGATGCCCAGGGCGGGATCTACCTCGAACCCGAACCGGCCGCCGCCACCGCGTACACAGTCCCCCCGGGCTCGGGCACCATCGTCCTGGTATCCCCGCTGTTCCACGCGCTGGGCCTGATCAGCCAGACCAATGCCGTCCTGGCCGGCCACACCTCGGTCTTCAGCGGGCGGTTCGACGCCCGGCACTACCTCGACCAACTGGAGGAGCACGGCGCCACTCATGTGACCGGCTCGCCCGCCTTCTTCCACGGCCTGCTTGCGGCCCCGGATACCGATCGGCGGGTGCTGGAGAGCGTCCGGCTGGTCAACTCCGGCGCGGCGCCGATCGATACCACGACCCTGCGGGCGGTGCAGCGGCTCTTCCCCCATGCCTGCGTCATCGAGGGCTACGGCCTCACCGAAGCCACCATGGGCCTGACCTCGGGGGTCATCGATCCGGACAAGCCGTCGCCGATCGGCTCCGTCGGCCTGCCGGTCTTCGACACCGAGATCGAGATCCGCGACCTGGCCGCCCCTGCAAGGACCGTCCCGGTCGGCGGGACCGGCGAGCTGTGGGCATGGGGTCCGCAGATCACCGCCGGCTACCTCGGCCATCCGGAGCTCACCGCCGAGCAGTTCACCGGCGGCTGGCTGCGCACCGGCGACCTGGCGCGGTTCGACGAAGAGGGCAACGTCCACATCGTCGGCCGGGCCAAGGACATGCTCATCTACAAGGGCTACAACGTCTACCCATCTCAGCTCGAGGAGGTCCTCGGCGGGCATCCCGCGGTGGAGCAGGTATCGGTGATCGGAGTCCCAGCCGGGGACGCCGGCGAGATCCCCGCAGCCTATGACGTGGTGAGGCAGGGAAAAGCCGAGCCGGGCCCGACCCTGGCGGAGGAGCTGCTCGCCTTCGTGGCTGCCCGGGTCGCGCCGTACCAGAAGGTGCGCCAAGTGCACTTCCTCGGCAGCCTGCCCACCTCCGCCGCCGGAAAGATCCTCAAGGCGGAACTGCGGCAGCTCCACGAGCGGCCCGACCACGGTCGCTGAAATCCAGGACCAGCAGGACCCCGGTACCAGCCATCGGGCCCCGTCCGCCCCGCGACGCGGCGGTCCACTACGCGTCCACCGATCAGGAGAACCCCTTGCACACCCCTGCTTTCATGCGCTCGATGCTCTCGGTGCCGGGCATCCGCGAACGATTCATCACCAAGGCCGAGGACAGCCCGGCCGACGCGGTGCTGCTCGACCTGGAGGACTCGGTCGCCGACGCCGACAAGGCGGCCGCTCGCACGTTGGTCGCCGACTACCTGCCGCGCTTTCCCAAGCGGGGCAGGCAGCTGTTCGTCCGCCCGAACGGACTGGACACCGGACTGCTCGAGCAGGACCTGACCGCCGTGGTGAACCCGGCCCTCGACGGGGTGCACCTGCCCAAGGTGCACGACCCGGACGTCCTGCTGACCGTCGACCACTACCTGACCCTGCTGGAGCGGACCCGAGGCATGTCGCCGGGAAGCGTCCAGATCATCGCCTGGATCGAGTCGGCGGCCGGCCTGGCCCGGGTCGAGTCGATCTGCCGGGCCGCCCCGCGGCTGATCGGAGTGTCGCTCGGCTCCGAGGACTACACCGCCTCGCTGGGGGTGCAGCGCACCCGGGAGGCCGGTGAGCTGGAGTACGCGCGGGCACGGGTGGCCAACGCCGCCGCCGCGGCAGGTATCGGTGCCATGGACGGCCCGGAGGCCGACTACCGGGACAGTGCGCTGTTCGAAAGCCAGGCCCGGCACGCCAGGTCGCTCGGATTCCGCGGCAAGTACTGCATCCACCCCGACCAGGTGCCGATGGCCAACCAGGTGTTCTCCCCCGACAAGCGCGAACTGTCCTGGGCCCGGCGGGTAGTCGAGGCATATCAGGAGGGTGAGCGGCAGGGGCTCGGGGCAGTCGGGCTGGACGGGGCCATGGTGGACCGCCCGGTGTATCTGCGTGCCGTCGAACTGCTCTCCAGGTCGGGGGACTGACCGCGCCTCCGGAAACCCGGTCGCGGGGGGGGGGGGGGGGGGGGCCGGGGGGGGGGCCCCCCCCCCCCGCCGCACGCTTTCGGAGCGGACGTCCGTCAGATGAAGCGGCCGCCTGCCACCTCCAGGACACAGCCGGTGGTGTACGAGGAGAGGTCGGAGGCGAGGAAGAGCACGGTGTTGGCAACCTCCTCAGGCTCACCGGCACGGCCCATCGGTACCTCGGCGACCTTGGCGTTCCAGATGTCCTCGCGCAGCGCGGCGGTCATCTCGGTACGGATCAGGCCCGGCTGGACCGCGTTGACCCGGACGCCGCGGAAGGCCAGCTCCTTGGCGGCGGCCTTGGTGAGACCGACAAGTCCGGCCTTGGCCGAGCTGTAGTTGGTCTGGCCGATCATGCCGACCTTGCCGGAGATGGAGGAGATATTGACGATCGAGCCGCTGCCCTGTTCCCGCATCACCTCGGCCGCGGCACGGGTGCCCAGCCAGGCACCCTTGAGGTGCACGGCGATCACCGCATCGAAGTCGCCCTCGGTCATCTTCCGCAGGGTGGCGTCGCGGGTGATGCCAGCGTTGTTCACCATCACATCCAGCGAGCCAAAAGCCTCTGTGCAGGCCCGCACCGCGGCTGCGACCGCCTCCGGATCGGTGACGTCGCATCCGACCGCGATCGCGGCGGACTCGCCCCCGAGCGCCTTGGCCGCCTGATCGGCGGCGGCGGTATCGATGTCGGCGATCACGACCCGGGCGCCGTGCTCGACCAAGGTCCTGGCGATGGCGAAGCCGATACCCTTCGCCGCCCCGGTGACGACGGCGGCCTTGTTCTGCAGCATTGCTTGCTCCTTGTCCGAACCCGGAGATACGGGCGCTGAGGGAAGGCGGGGAACGCCACCCGGAGCCGCCCGTGAGCACGGTGTCGCTCGACGCACCCGCTGGACAGCTCAGACCTTCATGGATAGCTTAACGAGCGTTCGAAAAGCAACGGAAAGCAGACGTTTGCAGTGACCCAAACCGCCGACCTCGCGTCCACACACCGGGACGCCCTCACTGCCGCACTCGACCCGAAAGAGTCCGGTAACGGCCGCTTCACCGTCCAGCCCTGGGACGTGGGAGTCGGCCGCGTTCCCGGCGCCACACTGCTCGGGATCTCCGTGGTCGTCGCGGAGCGGCGCTTCCCGGGCCGTTCGGTGCAGTCCCTCCAGGTGGTCTTCCCACGCGGCGGACAGCTGGACGGGCCGCTGGAGATCGCCGTCGACCCCGTGCAGGAGGGGCGGAGTCTCACCACTGCCCAGGTCGTCTTCAGTCAGCGAGGCCGGGAGCATTGCCGGGCCCTGGCCATGCTCGGCCCGCAGGAGCCGGATTACCTTCGGCACACCACCGAGCCACCGGCGGGGCTGCCTGCCCCGGACGCCTGCCAGGCGTTCAGCGACCTGCGGCTGCCATGGGAAACCGTGACCGAGGGGGGCGCAAACGCCTTCGTCGGTGCCGCGGGCCGCCCCGCCGCGCTGAACATCTGGCTGCGCCACAAGGATGCGCCCGACAGCGCCTCGGCCTCCCGCACGCTGCTCGCCCACGCCATGGAGACCTTCGTCGTCCCTCCGGCGCTCCTCCCGCATGACCCGCACGAGCGGGAGCGTCGCGGCGGCGACGGTACGCGGGTGGTCCTCTCCCAGTCCGTCAGCTTCCACGAATACTTCAGCCTCCGGGACTGGGTGCTGCTGCGCGCCGAGAACGTCCACAGCGGCCACAGCCGGCTGCACACCCGTCTTCAGGCATTCGCCGACGGACGCCTCGTCGCATCCTCCAGCGCCGACGGGCTGCTGCGCGCCGCCCGCTGAACCAGCCACCCCCGGGCCGGGCCGCTGAACAGCAACGACTACCAGCCAGGCCTTCATCGACACAGTGGCCGACGCGCTCGATGCAGCTAGCGACTGGTAGCCATGCCCATGACCTCATAACAAAACTTCTGCTTGACAGGGACAGGTGCGACCCTGATACAAGCTAATGACTATTAGCTTAAGCACCTGAGATACGGTTTCAGGAGGGGCTCATGCCAGTCGATTTCACCCCCGAATCCCGTGTCGCCGAGCTCGCGGAGCGAACTGCCGAGTTCGTCCGCGCGGTGGCGGTACCGGAGGAAGAGCGATACGCCGGCAACGTCGGCGCTGTCAGCGAGGAGTTGCGGCAGCGTCTGCAGGCCGCCGCGAAGGAGGCGGGCGTCTTCGCACCGCATGCGGCCCGGGAGTACGGCGGCCACGGACTGGACATGCGCAGCCGGGCGCTGGTCTTCGAAGAGGCTGGCTGGTCTCTCTTCGGTCCGCTGGCGCTGAACATTGCCGCGCCGGACGAGGGCAACGTCCACATGCTCGAAGCGATCGCCTCGGAGAAGCAGAAGGAGCGCTACCTGCGCCCTCTGGCCCATGGTGCGATCCGCTCGTGCTTCGCGATGACCGAGCCCGCTCCGGGAGCGGGCGCCGATCCGGCCGCGCTGACCGCCCGGGCCACCCGGGTCCCGGGCGGTTGGCGGATCGACGGGCGCAAGTGGTTCATCACCGGGGCTGAGGGCGCCGCGTTCGCCATCGTCATGGCCAGGACCTCCGGCGTCCCGGGCGACCGGGGAGGAGCCACGATGTTCCTGGTCGACGCCGACAGTCCCGGCATGAAGATCGTCCGGCACATCGACACGCTTGACCAGGGGTTCTTCGGCGGCCACGCCGAGATCGCCTTCAACAACTGCGTCGTTGCGGACGAGTCGGTCCTCGGCGAGGTCGACGAGGGGTACCGCTACGCCCAGGTACGACTGGGACCGGCACGCATGACCCACTGCATGCGCTGGCTCGGCATCGCGCGCCGGGCCCAGTCCATCGCCGTCCGGCGGGCTGCCGAGCGGGAGGCGTTCGGGTCGCGGCTCGGAGAGCTCGGCATGGTGCAGGCGATGATCGCCGACTCCGAGATCGACATCGCCGCCTCCCGCGCGCTCACTCTCCACGCCTGCTGGGAACTGGACCAGGGACAGACCGCGGCTCAGTCCACCGCGATCGCCAAGACGTTCACCGCCGAGGCCGTCGGGCGGGTCGTCGACCGCTCACTGCAGATCTGCGGCGCCCTCGGTATCTCTGGTGACCTGCTGCTCGGTCGCTACCTACGGGAGGTACGCCCGTTCCGGATCTACGACGGACCTTCCGAGACCCACCGCTGGGCGATCGCCAAGCGTCTGGTCGGCCGCGAGGTCCGCGCCCTCGGCGAGCAGAAGTGACCGCCGGACCCGAGGGACTGGACCTGGCAGCACTGCGCCCGTGGTTCGCCCGTGAAGTGCCCACGGTGGCCGGAGCGATCGACGCGGAACTGCTCCACGGCGGCCGCTCCAACCTCACCTACGTACTCACCGACGGCATCAGCCGCTGGGTGTTGCGACGCCCTCCTCTGGGGGGACTCACTCCCTCCGCCCACGACATGGGCCGCGAGTACCGGGTCGTCAGCGCCCTCGCAGGAACCGGAGTCCCGGTCGCCGAAGCGGTGGCGCTGTGCGAGGACCCCTCGGTCATCGGCGCACCGTTCTCCGTGGTCGCCCATGTGGACGGGGTGACGATCCGCAGCCGCGAGGACCTCGACCGCCACGACGACCAACAGGCCAAAGCATGCGCGTTCGCCCTGGTCGACGCCCTCGCCGCCCTGCACGCCGTGCCCTACGCCGAAGTGGGGCTCACCGGCTTCGGCCGGCCCGAAGGCTACCTCACCCGGCAGGTCCGGCGCTGGCGCGACCAGTGGAACCGGGTCGCCACTCAGGAGCTGCCCGACATTGACCGCCTGCACGCCGCCCTGGAGGCCGCGGTCCCGACCGAATCGGCGGCCTGCGTCGTCCACGGCGACCTGCGGGTGGACAACGCCATTCTCGATCCCGCCGACCTGGGTCGGATACAGGCCCTGGTCGACTGGGAAATGGCCGCTCTCGGCGACCCGCTCGCCGACCTCGCCCTCCACCTTGTCTACCGCGACCCTGCGTTCGAACCTGTACTCGGCGGTTCCGCCGCCTCCGTCAGCGACCGCTTCCCTTCCCCGGACGCTCTGGCGGAGCGCTACGCCCGCGCCTCTGGACGGGATCTCGGACGGCTCGACTTCCACCTGGCGCTGGGATATTTCAAGATCGCAGTCATCGCCGAGGGCATCCACGCCCGACATCTCCGGAGACTCACCGTCGGCCAGGGTTTCGAGACGGTCGGGGATGCGGTTCCGGCGCTGGCCGCGCAGGGCCTCCGGGCCCTGCGTCCCGGACGCTGAACCGCACGGGTCAGTGCACTCCGGCCAGCCGCAGGGCGAAGTCTCCGTACTGGTAGACGACCTGGTCCTCCGTCATGTCACCGCCCTCCCGATACCAGACCGCGACGCCCATACCGAGATCCAGGATCGCGTACGAGGTCAGCTTGCCCGAGGCTGTGACAAACCGCCCGGCCTCGACACCCTCGACGATCAGCTCCCGGAAGGCCCGTTCGTAGGCGGCCCGGCGGGCCAGCACCTGCGCTCGGTGCGGCTCCTCCAGGCTGCGGATTTCCCGGGTGCCGACGAAGGCCTCGAGCCGGTGCCGGGCGTGGTACCGCACATGGGCCTCGGCCGCCCGGCGGAGCCGCTCCACCACGTCCTCGCAGCCCGCCACGGCCGCTCGGTGGGTGCGCATCAGCTCGTCCATCGTGCCAGTCATGATCTGCGCCAGCAGCTCCTGTTTGGAGTCGACGTGCTTGTACAGGCTCGGCCCGCGGATGCCGACGGCCGCGCCGATGTCGGCCATGGTGGTCCCGGGGTACCCCCGTTCGCTGAACAGGCTCAGGGCCGCGGCCCTGATGTCGGCCGCCCGACCCGCGGAAGCCCCTCTCCGTACTGCAGCCACCATGCCCTCACCTCGCAAGGATCCTGTGCTAGGCAATGTTAGCCAGCGCACTCCTGGTGCCGCACGACCGTCGAGGGGAACCCTGGCGACCCCGGGTTTCGGACGGGCTAGCAGTGCTTAGCCGACTGCCGATTGACAAGTCCCTGGATTTTATCCAATCCTGGCAGCTCCTTAACGATCGTTCGACCAGAACCGGGCGCCGCTCTGCTCTGCGGCCCGGAAAAGAGGGGAAATACCGTGCGCCGTACGGTGTACAACGAGGACCACGAAGCCTTCCGGGAGACGCTCCAGAGCTTCATCGCCAAGGAGGTCACGCCCTTCCAGCACGAATGGGAGGCACAGGGCCATGTGCCGCGGAACTTCTACCGCAAGCTGGGCGAACTCGGCGCGCTGGGCATCGAGGTCCCTGCCGAGTACGGCGGCGCCGGCGAGACCAGCTTCAAGTACCAGGCCGTCGTCATGGAGGAAACCGCCCGGGCCGCCGTGTCCTTCGGCGCCTACTCCGTGCACGCCAACCTGATCCTGCCCTACCTCATGCGGTACGCCACCGAGGATCAGAAGCAGCGCTGGCTCCCTGGCTTCGCCTCCGGCGACATCATGACCGCCATCGCCATGACCGAGCCCGGCACCGGCTCCGACCTGGCGGGCATCACCACCACCGCCAGGCTCTCCGAGGACGGCACCCACTACGTCCTCAACGGCGCCAAGACCTTCATCACCGGCGGCGCCCAGGCCGACCTGATCCTCGTCGTCTGCCGCACCGGCCCCGCCACCCCCGAGGACCGCCGCGCCGGCCTGTCCATCCTCTGCGTCGAATCCAGCTCCGAAGGCTTCGCCGTCGGCCGCAAACTGGACAAGATCGGCCAGAAGAGCTCCGACACCGCCGAACTCTCCTTCACCGACGTCAAGGTCCCCGTGCAGAACCTGCTCGGCGAAGAAGGCAAGGGTTTCTCCTACCTCACCCACAACCTCCCCCAGGAGCGGCTGACCATCGCCATCGGCGCCGCCGCATCCGCCTCCGCCGCAGTGGCCTTCGCCACCGACTACGTCAAGAACCGCAACGTCTTCGGCAAGCCGGTCGCCTCCTTCCAGAACACCAAGTTCGTCCTCGCCGAGTGCGCCGCTGAGGTCGAGGCCGCCCAGACCCTGGTCGACCGTGCCCTGGAACTCCACGACAGCAAGGAGCTCACCGTCGCGGACGCCGCCAAGGCCAAGCTCTTCTGCACCGAGGTCGCCGCCCGGGTCATCGACAAGTGCCTGCAGCTCCACGGCGGCTACGGCTACATCCTCGAGTACCCCATCGCCCGCCTGTACGCCGACACCCGTGTCACCCGCATCTACGGCGGCACCTCCGAAGTCATGAAGACCATCATCGCCAAGTCCCTCGGACTGTAAGGAGTCCCCTGTGCAGACCACTGGTATCTCCGCCGTCATCACCGGCGGCGCCTCCGGCCTGGGCCGCGCCACTGCCGAGCGGCTGATCGCGGGCGGCGCCAAGGTCGTGATCCTCGACCTGCCCGGCTCCGACGGTGAGGCCGTCGCCAAGGAGATCGGCGCCGTCTTCGCTCCTGGCGACGTCACCAGCGAGGCCGACGCCACCGCGGCCGTCCAGGCCGCCGCCGCCCTCGCGCCGCTCCGCGTCGCCATCAACTGTGCGGGTATCGGCGGATCGCAGCGCATCGTCAACCGCGAGGGCGACGTCTACCCGCTGGAGCGGTTCACGCGGATCGTCAGCGTCAACCTGATCGGCACGTTCAACCTGATCCGCCTGGCCGCGGCCGAGATGGCCAGGAGTGAGGAGGTCGACGGCGAGCGCGGCGTGATCATCAACACCGCCTCGGTCGCCGCCTTCGAGGGACAGATCGGCCAGGTCGCCTACTCCGCGTCGAAGGGCGGCATCGTGGGGATGACCCTGCCGATCGCCCGCGACCTGGCGAGTCTGAAGATCCGTGTGATGACCATCGCCCCGGGCCTGTTCGAGACCCCGCTGCTCGGTCGCCTGCCGCAGGCGGCTCGCGACTCCCTCGGCGCCCAGGTCCCGCACCCGAGCCGCCTCGGCCAGCCTGCCGAGTACGCACAACTCGCCGAGCACATCATCGCCAATCCGATGCTCAACGGCGAGGTCATCCGTCTCGACGGCGCCATCCGCATGGCCCCGCGCTGACGTTGCACGCCAGGCGGCGCTCCGAGCGCCGGCCGGCGACAAAGGCCCGGACGGCCCCCAGGGGCGGTCCGGGCCTCCTGGTCCGGTGCGGGTCGGGCGTGCCGACCGCCCGCAGCCGACGGACGCAGGACCGACCGACATCCCTGAGAGCCGAGAGAGGCACGGCCATGGCAGACCTCGAGTACGCGGTACGCAACCGGATCGCGACCATCCTGCTCAACCGCCCCGAGCGCAAGAACGCCTTCACCCTGGAGATGTGCGACACCTGGGCCGAAGCCCTGCGCTCCGCCGAGCGCGACCCCGAAGTGCGGGCCATCATCGTCACCGGCGCCGGCGGCTCCTTCTGCTCCGGCGTAGACCTCTCCGAGTTCAAGGGCGAGAAGCGCACCCCGCTCGGCGAGAAGGAACTGCTCACCAAGCGGGTCCACCAGGTCGCCCTCGCCATGGAGGAGGTCACCAAGCCGGTGATCGCCGCCGTCTCCGGCCCCGCTGTCGGGGCTGGGATGGACATGTCGCTCCTGTGCGACCTGCGCTTCGCCGGCCGCAGCGCCCGCTTCTCCGAGGGGTACATCAAGGTCGGCCTGGTCCCCGGCGACGGCGGCTGCTGGCTGTTGCCCCGGGTCGTCGGCACTTCCACCGCACTGCGGCTGCTGTGGACCGGCGACTTCGTCGGCGCCGAGGAGGCGCTGCGGATCGGCCTGGTCGACGAGGTCCACGACGACGACAAGCTCATGTACGCCGTCCACGCCTACGCAGCCCGGCTCGCCGAGCGGCCGCCGCTGGCCGTCCAAACCATCAAGCGCGCCGTCCGTCAGGGTGCCCGCCACGACCTGCGCACCGCGCTGGACCTGATCTCGTCCCACATGGCCGTGATCACCTCGACCCAGGACTCGGAGGAGGCCTTCGCCGCCTTCCAGGAGAAGCGCCCCGGCGTCTTCTTCGGCCGCTGAGCTCTCATTCTCCGCCCGAAAGGCCGTCATGAAACCCACCCCACGACCGGAGAGCTGCGCCGAACTGCGGGACCAGGTCCGCCGGCTGACTACCGAATGGCGTGACGCAGGCCGCTACATTCCGCGCAGCGACTCCTGGCTGCGCTCCTTCGACCTGGAGTTCAGCAAGGAGCTCGCTGCTCACGGGCTCGTCGCCATGACCTACCCCAAGGAGTTCGGCGGCGCCGGACGTACCCATGTCGAACGGCTCGCCGTCACCGAGGAACTGTTGCGTGCCGGCGCACCCGTCGCCGCGCACTGGATCGGCGATCGGCAGATCGGCCCCGCCATCCTGCGCCACGGCTCACGCCGGCTCCAGGAGGAGATCGTGCCGCAGATCGCCTCCGGCGACGCGGTGTTCTGCCTCGGTATGAGCGAGCCCGAGGCCGGCTCCGACCTCGCCTCCGTGCGCACCTCGGCCGAGCCGGTCGAGGGCGGCTGGCGGGTGAACGGCCACAAGATCTGGACCAGCCAGGCCCACAACGCGACCCATGCCTACCTGTTGGCCCGTACCGAGCGCACCGAGCGCAAGCACGAGGGCCTCACCGAGTTCGTGGTCGACATGAAGGCCGAAGGCGTCCTGGTCACCCCCATCGTCGACCTCTCGGGCGAGCACCACTTCAACGAGGTCCGTTTCGAGAACGCGTTCGTCCCGGCTCACCGCGTGATCGGTGAGGTCGGAGGTGGCTGGCGGCAGGTGGTGGAACAGCTCTCCTTCGAGCGCGGCGGCGCCGAGCGGGTGCTCTCCAGCTACCCCGTCCTGGTCGAGCTGATCGCCGAGACCGCCCGGCAGACCGACGACCGGGAACTGAACGCGCTGCTCGGTTCCTTGGTCGCCCGGCTGGCGGTGCTGCGTCGGCTCTGCTTCGAGGTCGCCCAGGCAATGGACGCCGGCCAGGCCCCGGTGCAGCAGGCCGCTGCTCTGAAGTACCTGGGCAATGCCTTCGAACGTGACGTCATCGACGCGCTGCGTCGCACCGACCTGACCCGCGACGCCACCCCCGACTCGGTCTTCGGACAGGCGCTGCTGGCCTCTCCGGGCTTCGGCCTGCGCGGCGGCGCCGCCGAGGTGCTTCTCTCCCTCATCGCCCGACAGGAGGCCCGTTCATGAGCGAGTTCGCCACCGAGCTGCGGAACCTGGTGGACGACCTGGTCCACCACGACGCCACCGAGACCGCTGAGGCACAGCGCACCCTCTGGCTGCGGCTGCGGGAACTCGGTCTGCCCAGAGTCGGCATCGACGAGGAACGCGGCGGCTCCGGCGGCACCTTCGACGACCTGCTCGTACTGGTCGACGCGCTGGCCGGCCATGCGGTGAGCCAACCGGTCATCGAGGCCGCCACTGCCGACTGGGTGCTCGGACATGAAGCGCCGCCGGCCGACCTGTTCACCACCCTGCTCCTATTGGAACACCCCCTTGTGACCGCCGCCGGTGCGGCCACCGCCGAACTCCCGGCGGTTCCGTGGGCCAGGGCGGCGGATCAGCTGCTGGTCTGCGCCCCGGGGGCGGCGCCGCTGCTGGTGGACCTGGCCCACGCATCGGTCACGGTCCGGCCGGGCGGGAACCTGGCCGGCGAGCCCCGGGACACGGTGCTGCTGACCGGTACGCCGGTGTCCGAGGTCGCCTTGGCTCCCGGGTACGAGGATGTTCTGGCCCGGGTCGCCGTGCTGTGGTCCACCGCGGTCGCCGGCGCGGCCCGCGGGGCGTACCGGCTGACCAAGAGCTACGTATCCGAGCGTCGTCAGTTCGATGCTCCGCTGCTCAAGATCCCCGCGGTGGCGAGCAACCTTGCGCTGATGCGGGTCCAGCTGATCCAGGCCGAGGCCGCGCTGGCCCAGGCCCGGGAGACCGGCGCGACAAGCGCTGCTGCCGAGATCACCCGGATCGCCACCGCCTCCGCCGCCACCGAGGTCGCCCGGATCGCCCACCAGCTGCACGGCGCCATGGGGGTCACCGCGGAGTACCCGCTGCACCGCTACACCCGCCGCCTGTGGGCCTGGCGAGACGCGGTCGCCGGCGAACACCGCTGGGCGGAGCAGCTCGGCCGCCGCACGGCTCTCCAAGGCGAAACCGGCCTTTGGACCCAGCTGACCGCTGCCGGACGATAGCGGGGCGAACCAAGCCGGTTGGCTGCCCGGGAACACCGCGCCATCCGGCTGCCGACCCCAGCCGGACGACCCGGGCGGCGTTTCAGTTGATGAGACTCCGCTCGCGAAGGCCGGTGATGGCGGCATGGTCATAACCGAGCTCGCCCAGCACCGCCTCGGTGTGGTCGCCGGCCATGCAGGAACCCTCGGCCCGGGTGGCCGAACGGGAGAGGCGGACCGTGGGGCCCATCCGCAGATACTCGTCGAAGACCTCGTTGACCGCCGTGACGGTGTACTCGGCCACCAGGACGTCATCGGTCTGCAGCACAATCTCGGGGAACGTCTCGGGCACCACCGCGCAGCCGACGTCGACGCCGGTCAGGAGTTCCTCCCATTCGGCGGCAGGCCGCTCGGCGAACAGTCCGGCGAGAGTCTGGGCCAGTTCGGCGTCGTGAGCCGTGCGGCTTTCCGGTGTGGCGAAGCGCTCGTCGCTGCTCAGCTCCGTCTCCTCGGCGAGGGCCGCGCTGAGTGCGGCCCATTCCGAGGGTGCGGGAGCGGCCAGGAAGATCCAGCCATCCGTGGCACGGTACAGCCGGTACAGGGCGCTGAGACCGTAGCCGTCCTCGTCCACTGTCGCGCCCGGTCGCCGAGCCGGGTGGTCGACGGTGTGGTCGACCAGGGCCAGCGCGGTGGTCGCCAGCATGGTGGTGGTGATCTCTCCCAACGGCCTGTTCCAGGCCCGCGCCAGCAGCCCCAGCAGCATCGTCGATGCCACTCCCAGCGCCGACACACCGTCAACCTGCAGCGTCGGCTTGGCTGTCGCCGTGGCCAGCCGCACCGCCCACTCCTTGATGGCCTGCAGATCTCCGGTGCCCTCCGCGGCGTGCGGGGCTTCGGCCAGCGCCACTCCGGTGGCGGCGCCGATCGACGGCGCGTACGCAGGCCGGTGCCCGTACGGTCCGCTGGTCCCGTATCCCGGAGCGCTGACGTACACCAGATCGGGGTTGATCGCCTTCAGCGTGGCCTCGTCGACCCCGGCCCGCTCGGCCGCGCCCGCCCGGAAGGCCTGCAGCACGATGTCACTGCGGCGGGCCAGCTCGTGGACGATCCGCCTCCCCTCCTCGGAGCGCAGGTCCACGCAGATGCTCTCCTTGCCCTGCATCACCTTGACGCCGCCTGCCTCGGGGAAGGCCAGAACCCGGCGGATCGTGTCGCCCTCGAGGCTCTCCACCTTGATGACCCGCGCCCCCAGCTCGGCGAGCAGCGTGGACGCGAACGGACCGGCGAACATCAGGCCGAACTCGAGTACGGTGACGCCTTCCAGCGGGGGACGGCCGCCTGCCTTCTGCGCCACCGGAGCGGCGCCGACCGGCGTTGCGGAGGCTGCGGCGGCCCGAAGCCGGTCACGGTGCTCGTTCAGCCGCGGGGCAGGCCGCAGAGCCGCGAGCGGAGCCCCGTCGACATGAACCATGGTGCTGGGCTGGCGCACGGGGCCGAGCTCCGGATCCTCGACTACGGCCACCCGGCCGTCGTGCAGCATCTGGGGGTGGTCGAGGACTTCGCCGCCCACGCGGAACGCCTCCGCGTTCACGTTCGGGTTGGTGGCAAAGACGGTCTCCCACTCCGCGAAGGTCCGTTCGCCCACCTTGCGGATCATGGTTTCCCAGAGCTCGGTGCGCAGCTCCTGGCTCGGCAGCACCGGCAAGCCCTTCCACTTGGGGTCCGAGAACATCCAGGTCAGCCCAAGCTCCTCCATCAGGGCGCGGAACAGCCGCGGCTCGGTCTGGGCGAACTGCAGCCACCGGCCGTCCTTTGTCGGCGCCACCAGCAGCGGGTAGACAAGCGGGGAGAGCGGTTCCCCTTCCGGCGAGTACGCCTGGACGATCTCGAAGGCGCCCGGCCAGCGGAGGCCGATCAGCTCGGTGAACCAGCTCCAGGTATCGATCGCGGTGACACCTCGGAGCAGGTCGGCCTCCACGTGCTGGCCGTTCCCGGAGACCTCCCGCTCCAGCAGCGCGGCCAGAATGCCGTGTACGGCTGTCTGTCCGGCTGCCCAGGAGGCGAACGGCACCGAGAGGAAGGCCGGGCCCGGACGGTTTACCATGCCCTTCTTCACGTTGAACATGCCGATCTTGGCCATCACCAGGCCCTCGTAGCCCTTGAGGCCGGCCCACGGGCCGGTGGAGCCGAATCCGGTGATCGCGGCGCTGACCAGACGTGGATTCAGCTCCGCCAGCATCCGCGGGCTCAGCCCCAGCCGCTCGGCTGCGCCCGGCCGCATCGTGGTCACCAGCACGTCCGCTTCGGAGAGCAGTCCGACGAGCACCTGCCGGTCGGCCTCGTCGTGCAGATCGAGGACAATGCTGCGCTTCCCCCGCCCCAGGGCCGGCCATCCGGCATGGGATCGCAGCGGACTCCCGCCGGGGGGTTCCACCCCCACTACGTCCGCCCCGGCGTCCGCCAGGAACTGCGTGGCAAACGCTCCGGCCACCGTCGTGGAGAGGTCCACGACGGTGAGGCCAGCGAGCGGTCCCTGAAGTGCTTCACGCATCGGCCACCGCCTTGATCGAGAACACAAGCAACTCCGGAAAATAGGTTTACTTATTTACCGATTCTGGGCCGCACAGTCGTCGCCGCGCAAGAGCCGCACGCGGAGCGCTCCGCGCTGAAGCCTTTGCATGCCGAGCTAGTCTCAGCAGGGCCGAAGGAGGGCGAGTTCGTGGAGCCGTCCCGGACGGGGCCGCGCACTCGGCGCTTGACCAGGAAGATTCCGGCATGAGCAGAGTCCGCTCCTGAGCATCCGGGTGCTCGACGCTTCGTCGGCTGAGCACCGCGCACAGCCGCCGTCAGCTAAGTATCCTGGTGAAGGAAGTAATCGAAGTTTTCTTGGTGGCCCGCTGCTGGGCCGGGGGAGAAAGGCGGCTCGCGATGGCGGAGTCGAATGGTCAAGCCGGACTGCGCCAGAGTGGCGTCGGTGCGGGCGTCACAGAGAAGGTACGGCCGCCCAAGACCGGTGAACTCGTGGCCCGTCGACTGCGGCGCATGATCGTCGAAGGAGATCTCAAGGGGGGCGACTTCCTCCCCCACGAGCCCGAGCTCCTCGAACAATTCGGAGTCTCCCGCCCCACCCTGCGCGAAGCGGTCCGCGTCCTCGAGTCCGAAGGGCTGGTGGAACTGCGCCGAGGCTCACGCACCGGTGCACGCGTGACCCTCCCCGGGCCCGAAGCCGTTGCCCGCCCGGCCAGCCTCCAACTCCAGCTGCGCGGCGCCACCCTTGCCGACGTCTACAGCGCCCGCAGCACCATCGAGCCCCCCGCCGCGCGTCTCCTCGCCGCGAGTGGCGACGAGGAACGCTACGCGGAGCTCGAAGCCGCACTCGCCGAGGAGCGCGCCAGCCTCGGCGACCCCGATCGCTTCGCCATCGGCTCCGCCAAGTTGCACCTGAGGCTGGTCGAGCTCTCCGGCAACCACACCCTTGCGCTGATGGCCGGCATGATCCACGAGATCATCCTGCGCCAGACCCAGATCGCCGTCCGCAACCGCCAGGAGGCCACTCCCGATCTGGGCAAGCAGCACAACCAACGGGCCCTACAGGCCTATGAGAAGCTGCTCACTCTGGTCCGTTCCGGCGACGGAGAGGCCGCCGAGAATTTCTGGCGCATCCATCTGGAGGCCGCAGACGCCTTGGTCCTCGCCGGCAACCAGGCCACTCGCGTCATCGACATCCTGGACTGAGCGCGCGCTCGTGCAGCCCGCCGGCAGCGGAGCGCACACCAGACTGAGGCAGCGGGGTACACCCTGAGGTGTGCCCCGCTTGCTTATCCACAGGTGCCCTACATTTCGCGGTGATGCAGCCTCAGTCGATTCGGTAGCGCCGGATCTCGTGCTCGACCATGCCCTCGAGGGTCGAAGCGGGCGGGGCAGGCAACTCCACCCGGGGCCGGCGCCGCGTCGGCAGCAGCACCACCGCGGTACCCGGAGAGGTCACCTCACCACGCTGGTTTTCGCAGCGGATGTCCAGGTGGACCTCGTGTCGTCCCTCGACCTCCTGCTTGTCCACCACCTGTCCGCGCACCCAGGTGGTGTCACCGACGTAGTTGAACTTGCGGTGCTCGCAGCGCAGCTTCCACAGCCAGCCGTCGTCCCCCATCCAGTCGGTGAGTGCGTGCACCAGCCAGGTCTCCCGCATGGCACCGTAGTCGTAGGAGGTCGGCAGCCCCAGCTCTTGGGCCCGCTGGGGCTCCCAGTGCAGCCGCTGCACCGTGTCCGGCACGCTCAGGGTGTTCACTGGATAGAGGCCGGGCGCCTTGGCGCGCACCTGGTGGGCGAGCCGAAACGCCCCGGGCGGAGTGAGCTGCATGCCCCAGCCCACGTGCCACACCACCACATCGGTGGTGAGCAGCGGGCCCTTCACCCGCGACTGGATCTCCTCGCCGACCTGGACGTCCTCCCAGTAACGGGTCTCGGCGCCCCGGCGGGTCTCGGCCGCATACGCGGCGTCGATCTCCGCCAGCTGCTCGGGGGTGTACGGCTGCTGCTCCAGCTTCTCCTTGGCACGCTTCCTGGATGCGTGGCGCTCCGCGTTGATCCAGGTACCGCGGCGCACGGCATGCATCTCCCCGGCGCCATTGGTGTACAGAAAGTCGCGGGTCACATGCGCGGTCCGCCCACCGAAGCTGCTCTTCTTCTCCTGCACCCCGACCTGGGTCTCCAGCATCCGGCAGCGGTCGCCCTGCTCCAGTGGACGCCACCACTCGTACTCCATGACCGCCTGGTACGAGCCCAGGCCTGCGAACGGGTCTCCCTTGAGCAGGGCCCTGGTCTCGGCGTCCGGCTTGGGGGCGGCGTCCTCGCCCATGGTGTAGTGGAAGGTGGGCGGGGCGATCAGGCCGCCCCAACGGGTGCCGACGGCGTAGCCGGGGTCGCAGTACAGCGGATTGTCGTCACCGTACCCGTAGGCGAAATGACGCACCGCGTCCCAGGTCACCTCGTAGTTGTGCGGGGGGTTTCGCTGCGGAAGCGGCACTCCCAGTCGCCGGCGCGACCTCTCCAGCGCCGCGTCGGTCAGCACACCGAACGTCGGCTCCTGCGTCGTGGATGCGTTCATGCCACCTGGCTCCTCACTTTCCCGCCCTGTCGAGCGAGAGGCGAACATAAAGTTGAGTGGGCGGTTCAGTCGGCCGCGAGCAATCGCACTATGAGGTCGCGGTGGATCAGCGACGCCGCCCTGGACGCGGACGAGCCGGGTACGGCGGGGTGGGCAAGCGGCCGACTGGTGGGCCGTCACGCCGTGGCGGCTGCCATCGACGCGCGGATCAGGTCGAGCAGTTCGACACGGCTGACCTTGGAGGAAGGCGTGCGTGGGAGCTCCGCGACAACGGTTACGTGGACCGGCACCTCGTACGGGGTGAGTACCTCGCGGCAGGTGGCGATGAGCTCGGCGGCTTCAGGGACCGGTACCCCGGGGCGCAGCTCCACGGCCGCAACCGGAACGGCGCCGAGCCGGTCGTCCGGAAGGGCCGTCACTGCGGCCTCGCGCACCGCCGGGTGGCGCTCCAGCGCCTTGCGGACCTGGTCGGGCTGGACTTTGAAGCCGCCGCGAACGATGGCATCGTCCGCGCGGCCGTTGATCCAGACGAAGCCTTCCTGGTCCACCCGGCCGAGGTCACTGGTACGCAGCCAGGCATCGGCACCGAGTGGGGACTGAGTAGTGCGGATCTCCAGGTGCCCGGCCTCCCCCATGCTCAGGAGGACGCCATCGGGGCTGACGATCCGCACCTCGACGCCCGGGACGGGGAGTCCGGCGCTGCCCTTCTTCGTCTCCCACCACTTCTCGTGCAGGGGCAGCGTCCAGGCGGCCACGGCACCGGCGAACTCGGTGGCACCGTAGGTCATCAGGACCCGCGCACCGTACTTGCGGAAGAAGGCATCGGCCAGCTCTGGTGGGCAGTACGCGGTACCGCAGGTGACGACGCGCAGGCTGGACAGCTTCTCCGGCGAAATGTCGGCTTCCAGCACGGTGCGCAGGGCAGCCGGGACGAGACCTGCCGCGGGCGGCCGGTGACGATCGATCACGCGGACCCACGGGTCGAGGGTGAAGCGCGGCAGCAGCGCCATCCGGCGTCCGGCAAACAGTGTCGCGACCGCGTTCCACAGGCCGCCGATGTGCACCATCGGTGTGGCCACCACACTGAGGCCCTTGCGGAGCAGCACCCCCTCCCTGGGGACCTGGCCGCTCGAGACCAGGGCAGCCTCGAACTGCCGGTCGGTGAGGCGCACTCGCTTGGGCGGGCCGGTCGTGCCCGAGGTCAGCATCTCGATCGACACCCCGGGGGCGGTCTCGGCTTCGTCGGGCACCTTGCCGCCGACGGGGCCGGCCCCGCCCTGCTGGTCGAGCTGGACCGCTAGCCCTGCCTCGGTGATGGCATCCAGGACACCTGGCCGGGCCAGGACCTCCGGGGAGGCGACGACGACCGGGACACCACAGCGGGCGATGTCCGCCGCCAGGCGCTCAGCCGGCTGGAGCGGGCTGAGTGTGACCAGGCAACGGCCCGAGGCGAGCAGGGAGATCACCGTTCCGACATGCTCCGGACGGTTCTCCAGGACGACGCCGATCCGGGCTCCGGAGCCCAGCCCCGCACCGTCCAGGATCCGGCCCAGTTGCCGATCGACCGACTGAAGGTCCCCCCAGGACCACCATGCCTCGTCGAACTCGACGGCCTGAGCCTCGGCAGGAGCCTTGCTCAGCAGTTCGGCCAGGCGACTGCGAGCCCTCATTGGGGCACCTCCACTTCAGCGAGAACAGCAGGGAGAAACATATAACTCTTTTAACCTAGTATCAATCACTCGGGCTTGGCTGCCGCCCGGAACCGGGCAGTGGCCTCGAGGAACTCCCGGCCGGTCAACAGCCCGCCCTGCACCGCCCCAAGCACGGCCAGCTCGTGCTCGAACCCGGCCCCCAGGCTCCGACGCAGCGACGCCTTGCTCGACTCCAGGCCGGACCGGGACAGCCGGACCAGGCCGGCCACCACCTCGTCCACCCGCGCGGACAGCTTCCCGTCGGCGACCACCTCGTTGACCAGACCCCACTGAAGTGCCAGCTCCGAGTCGACCTTCCGGCCGGTGAGTACCATCCCGGAAGCCAGGGTGCTGCCGATCGCATGGGCGAGCAGATGCGCCCCTCCCATACCGGGCACCAGGCCCACGTTGATCCAAGAGCTGGCGAAAACGGCGCTGTCGGCGGCCAGGCGCAGGTCGCACACGAGCGCGAGATCCAGGCCGGCACCCAGCGCGGGACCGTTGACCGCCGCGATCGCCGGCACCGGGAGCACGGTCAACGCCCTCACCAGACGGTGGAATTGGCTGTAGACCGCGTCGGTCACCGCCCGGGCACCCCCCTCGGCCACCGCCGAAAGCGCCGCCAGGTCCCCGCCCGAGCAGAACGCGCCGCCCGCTCCCGTGAGCACCACCGCCCGCACCGCCGGATCCGATCCGGCCGCGGCAACCTCGTCGGCCAGTTCGCCGACCAGTTCCGGTGTCAGGGCGTTACGCCGCTCAGGCCGGTTCAGGGTCAGCCAGAGCGCAGCTCCACGGCGCTCGACCACGAGCGTGTTGTTGTCAGCCATCGGAAACTCCCTCGCGCCACTGGGGCCGGCACAGACACCCACCCAGCCCTATGCCATCTAAGTTAAAACAGTAATACGATACTGCCCCCGCCTGGAGAGAGGACATGACATGCGTATTGGTATGCCGATGGCGTACAGCGGAGGCTTCGCCGAGACCGTCGAGGAGCTGGCCGACTTCGAAGCAGCCGGACTGGACGTCGTCAACGTGCCCGAGGCCTACTCCTTCGACGCGGTCAGCCAGTTGGGATACGTGGCAGCCCGGACCCGCACCATGGAGATCTCCTCCGGGATCCTCAACATCTACTCCCGCACCCCCGCACTGCTCGCCATGACTGCCGCGGGCCTGGACTACATCTCCCAGGGGCGCTTCGTTCTCGGCCTGGGGGCCTCCGGCCCACAGGTCATCGAGGGATTCCACGGCGTGCCGTACAAGGCCCCGCTGGCCCGTACCCGGGAGATCGCGGAGATCTGCCGCATGGTGTGGCGCCGGGAGCCGGTCGTGCACGAGGGCTCCCAGTTCCACCTGCCGCTCGACCGGGAGCACGGCGGCACCGGCCTCGGCAAGCCGCTCAAGCTCATCAACCACCCGCTGCGCGAGCGCATCCCGATGGTGCTCGCCGCACTCGGTCCCAAGAACGTGACCCTGGCCGCCGAGCTCTTCGAGGGCTGGGAGCCGCTGTTCTACTACCCGGAGAGCGCCGAGGCGGCCTTCGGGGAGGCCATCAACGCGGGCCTGGCCCGCCGCGACCCTGCGCTCGGCCCGCTCCAGATCGTTGTCGACACCCAGGTCGCGGTCACCGAGGACCGCGACGAGCAGGAGGCGGCGATGCAGCAGGTGCGCAACCATCTGGCGCTTTACATCGGCGGCATGGGCGCCAGGGGCAAGAACTTCTACAACGACCTGGCGTGCCGGTACGGCTTCGAGGAGGCCGCCGAGACCATCCAGGACCTGTACCTGTCTGGTCGCAAGGCCGAAGCCGCAGCGGCCGTCCCCGACACGCTGGTGCACGGGGTCTCGCTGATCGGTGCTCCGAGCTGGGTCAAGGAGCGGGTCAACGCCTTCGCCGCGACCGGTGTCACCACGCTCAACGCCCGCCCGCTGTCCACCACCCACGAGCGCCGGGTCCGCGACATCTCCCTGCTCAAGGAGGCCACCGCGTGATCAGTCCCGAGCTGCCCGAGGACTATCTGCCCCCCGTGCTGGACACGATCTCGGTCGATCCGCTGCTGGACATGCTCGCCCTGGAGGAGATCGATCACAACCTCTATCGGGGCTACCTGGTCTTCTCCGAGCGTTTCGCCCTGTACGGCGGTCAGGTTGCCGCACAGGCGCTGCGCGCCGCGTCGCTGACCGTGCCCCGGGACCGGCTGCCGCACTCCCTGCACGGATACTTCCTGCGCCCCGGGAACGCCTCCCGCCCCACCGTCTTCCAGGTCGACCGCGACCGGGACGGCGGGTCGTACTCCGCCCGCCGGGTCGTCGCTCTTCAGGGCGGCGAGGTCATCTTCAGCATGTCGGCATCCTTCCACCGCGGCAACGAGGGACCGGACAAGCAAGTGGCGGATCTGCCGGCCATCCCGGTGCCGGAGGACTGCGAGGGGTTCGTGCTTCCCCGGCTGTTCTCCATGGAGGGCCGCAGCGTCCGCGACCAGGTTTCCCAGAGCGGTTGGCCCACGCGGTTCTGGGCCCGCAGCACCGCCGGGATCGGGAACGATCCCATGCTCAACGCCTGTGTGCTGACCTATCTGTCCGACATCTCCAGCGGCCTGTTCGAGCTGGAGGACCCTGGCGACAACGTCCGCTCCGGCTCCAGCCTCGACCACAGCGTCTGGTTCCACCGGCCCGCGCTACTGGACGAGTGGGTGCTGACCGACCTTCGTCCGCACAGCATCGCCCAGGGGCGGGGCCTGTACACCGGATCGGTCTTCGACCGCACCGGGCAGCTGGTGGCGACGATCGCCCAGGAGGCCCTGTTCCGCCCGGTCCGCTGACCGGGCGTCGGCGGACGGCGGTACTGCCCTACCGCATATGTGGGGGTCACATCCGCAGAAGTGGCGTATCGACGGCCACTCAGCGATCTCGTTTTGAGGCTATGCGGTGAGTTCGGTGGGCAGGGCGGTGTCGTCGGTTTCTGACTCGATCGAGTGGAGACGGGCTTTGGCGAGGAGTTCGCGGCCCATGTAGCGGCGGGCCTCGGTCCATTCGCGGTTCTGCTCGGCCGGGACCGCGCCAACGAGGCGGATCAGAGCGACGCGGTCGGGGAAGATACCGACCACGTCGGTGCGACGGCGGATCTCCTTGTTCAGCCGCTCCTGGGGGTTGTTGGACCAGATCTGCCGCCAGATCTCCCGCGGGAACGCGGTGAACGCCAGCAGGTCATACTGGGCGGCGTCCAAGTGGGCTGCGGCCTTGGGGAACTTCGCTTCCAGTGTGTCCAGGACGTGCCGCAGCTGGGCCTGGAGGGCTGCGGTGTCGGGTTGTTCGAAGACGGTCCGCAGCAGCGTGGCCATCCAGGGCTGGGCGGATTTCGGAACCTGCCTGGGCAGATTTCGGGCGCAGTGAGTTCGGCAGCGCTGCCAGGATGCGCCGGGCAGGACGTGCCGATCGCGGCGACCAGGCCGGTGTGGGCGTCGGAGACGACCAGCTGGACGCCGGACAGACCGCGGGCCGTCAGTGAGCGCAGGAAGGCGAGCCAGCCGGCGCCGTCCTCGCAGGTGGCGACGTCCAGGCCGAGGATCTCGCGGTACCCGTCGAGTTGACGCCGACCGCGATCAGGGCGTGGACGTTGACGATGCGGCCACCCTCGCGGACCTTCTGTGTCAGGGCGTCGACCCAGACGAACGCATACGGTCCGGCGTCCAGGGGACGGTTGCGGAACGCGGCGACCTACTCGTCCAGGTGCTTGACCATCGCGCTGACCTGGGACTTCGACAGCTGGGTGACGCCGAGGGACTCGGCGAGCTTCTCGACCAGGCGCGTGCTGACACCGAGCAGGCAGGCGGTGGCGACCACCGAGACTCCGACGCCGGGACAAACACCCGGATCAGGTGGGAACCGATACACCACTTCCAAGGACGCAACCCATGTGGGTTCCCTGAAGGCCGGAATCCGGCCTTCAGGGAACCCACGCGGCACAGGTGCCGCGGTCAGCGCGCTCCCGCTGTCTTCGGCAGGACCGACCCATCGGTATGGCGCTGCTTCAACACCCGTCGGAGAACCTTGCCGCTGGGCAACCGCGGAACGTCCTCGAAGGAGACCGAGCGAGGTGCCTTGTAGTGGGCCATCCTGCCCCGGCAGAAGGCGATCAGTTCGACGGCCAGGCCGTCCCCGACGGAGGCCGGGTCGGCGGGCTGCACAACGGCATGAACCCGCTCGCCCATCTCGGGATCGGGCAGCCCGATCACGGCGACGTCGGCGACCGCCGGATGCAGCGTCAGCAGGTCCTCGATCTCGCGCGGATAAATGTTGACGCCCCCGGAGAGGATCAGGTCGGTGCGGCGGTCGGAGAGATACAGGTAACCCTCCTCGTCGACATGCCCGATGTCGCCGAGAGTGCTCCAGCCCCGCTCGTCGAAGGCGCTCGCGGTCTTCTCGGGGTCGCCGTGGTACGCGAAGCGCGCGGTGTCGCCGAACCAGATCGTCCCCACCTGGTTCGGTCCCAGTTCCACACCCCCGTCATCGCAGATGTGGATGGTGCCCCGGACCGCGGGGCCGACCGATCCGGGGTGCCTCAGCCATGACTCGCTGCCGATGATGCACATGCCGTTGCCCTCGCTGCCAGCGTAGAACTCCAGCAGAATCGGCCCCAGCCAGTCAATCATCTGCCGCTTGACCTCGACCGGGCAAGGCGCCGCCGCGTGCACCACCACCCGGAGGCTGGAGACGTCGTAGACCTGCCGCTGCTCAGCGGGCAACTTGAGCATCCGCACGAACATGGTGGGGACGAACTGGCCGTGGGTCACTCCGTACCGCTGGATCGCCTCCAGCGCGCCCGTCGCGTCGAAGCGCTCCATCACCACGACGGTGCCGCCGTTGCGTACCGTCCCCAGGGACCAGCCGAGCGGTGAGGCGTGGTAGAGCGGGCCGGGGCTGAGGTAGACGGAGTCCGGGCCGAACCCGAAGGAGCGGGCCATCACCGCGTCGATGTTCAGTCCGGTGCCGAACGGCTCGCCGGTGAGCTCCGGCTTGATCCCCTTGGGGCGGCCGGTGGTGCCCGACGAGTAGAACATGTAGTAGCCCTCGACGGCGTCCGGCAGCGGGTCGGCGGGAAGCCCCGACACCACCTCCGTCAGTTCCTCGACGCCCTCGACACCCGGCCCGACGAGCAGTCGCCGCTCCAGGGCGGGCGCCGAGGCCGCCGCGACGCGCGCGAGAGGCTCCAGCGACGCGGAGGAGATCAGCACCCGGGCGCCACAGTTCTCCACGATGTAGGCCGTTTCGGCCTCGCTGAGGTGCCAGTTGACCGGGGTGTAGAACAGACCCGATCGCTGCGCGGCCCAGACCACCGGGAACAGCTCCAGCTGATTCTCCATCAGAACAGCGATGTGGTCACCCGCCCGCAGCCCGATGCGGTGGAAGAAGTGGGCGATACGGTTTGAGTGCTCCTCGAGCTCCCGGTAGGAAAGCGACCGGCCGGAGCCGGCCATCACCACGGCCGGCTTGTCCCCGTGCGCGGCGGCAAGGGTGGTCAGGTTCATCGGTTCACCTCTGCGACATCCTTGTCGGCTGTGCTCAGATCAGGTTCCTCCGCGCCCAGGTAGGCACGGATGACAGCGTCGTCCGACCGCACTTCGGCAGGTGCACCCTCGGCGATCAGCTTGCCGAACTCCAGCGCGTAGACCCGGTCGCACAGGCCCATCACCAGTTCCACGTCGTGCTCGACCAGCAGGATGCCCATGCCCCACTCGGAGGCCAGGCGGCGCAGCAGCTCACCCAGTTCCCGGGTCTCCTGGTCGTCCAGACCCGCGGCCGGCTCGTCAAGGGCCACGATCGACGCCTCGGTGGCCACCGCGCGGGCGATGCCGACCAGGCGGCGGACACCGTACGGCAGCTCGGCGGGTGTGCGGTGCAGGTACGGCTGGAGCCCGAACTCGCGAATCGCCGCCCGGGTCGCGGCCGTGAGCGGCACGGTCCTGGGGTACACCAGATCGGTGACATAGGCGAGGGTGTCGCGCCGCTCCGAGGCGGCCCGGAGGTTGTCGAGGACCGTGAGGTCGTCGAAGAGCTCCAAAGCCTGGAAGGAGCGGGTCAGTCCGGCACGGACCCGGCCGCCGGCGCCGGTACGGGTGAGGTCCTCACCATTGAGCAGGACCCGCCCCCGGGTCGCATCGACATAGCCGGTGGCGGCGTCGATGAGGGTGGTCTTGCCGGCTCCGTTGGGACCGATCAGTCCGACGATCTCGCCCGGTCCGACGGTCAGCGAGACGCCGCCGAGGGCCTGCACCCCGCCGAAGGCGACCACCACGTCCTCGAGTTCCAGCCGCCCGGGCGCCAGCCGGTGCTCCCCCGCTGCCTCGACGTCTGGAATGGCCGGCTGCCGCAGCGGTCGGCGGACCATCTTCAGCAGCTGGTGCAGGTGCTCCCGGCCCTGCGCGGCCATCCCGTCCGGTGCGGTGAGCAACACCGCGAGCAGCAGGACCCCGCCAGCCAGCGGGAGGTAGGAGCTGACCGTGGGGCCGAGCAGGTCGAGGAGCTTGCCCATGAGGGAGCCCGACTCCAGCAGGCCGCCGTAGAACGAGCCGGCGACCCAGCCCACACCGCCGACCACCGCGAAGCCGACCACCTGGATCGACTCCAGGGCTCCGTAGCCGGTGAAGACGATGGTGGGGTTGCGGAACGCCAGCAGGGCACCACCGAGTCCGGCGATCACGCTGGAGACCGCAAAGGCGGCCAACTTGGCCTGGACGACTCCGATGCCCAGCGAGGCGGCTGCCTTCTCGTTGGAGCGTACGGCGATCAGCCGTCGGCCGCTGCGTCCCCGGCGCAGATTCGCCACGGCCAGGGCACAGAACGCAAAGACGACGAGGACCACCAGTGCGTACCGCTCGGGGTGGACGATGGCCCCGATGTCGAGTCCGGCGATGGTGGGGGTGGGCACCATGAACGAACCGCCGCCGGTGCGGTCCGCGTTGTTGAAGATCAGGCTGTCCAGGGCGACCGCCATACCCAAGGTAGCGATCGCGAGGTTCACCCCTCGGGTGCGCAGGCATACCGCGCCCAGTACCAGGCCCAGGGGCAGGGTTGCCAAGGCGCCGATCAGGATCGCCGCGGGGAACGGGGTGTCGAAGGACCGGGCCAGACCGCCGGCCACCCAGGCACCCCAGCCGGCGAAGCCCACCTGGGCCAGTGACAGCTGTCCGCTGTATCCGGTGACCACGACCAGCGACAACAGGATCAGCGCGGTGCCCACGGTGGTGGTCACCGCGTCGTCCCACTCCGGCTGGAGCTGCAGCACGATGACGGCAGTGACGACCAGCAGGACCGCGACCACCGGCAGCATCACCCGTCCGGTGCCCAGGCTGGGCAGCCGCTGGGCGAGCTGGGTGCGCGAGGTGCGGTCATTGCCGCGGAGTACCAGTACGGCCAGCATGGCCAGGAACGGAATCGCCTCGGACCAGCCCGGAGCTGTGATGTACCGTCCGGCCTCGGACTGCAGCACACCGATCAGCAGACCGCCGGCCAGGGTGAGCGGGAAGGAGTTCAGCCGTCCGGTGATGGCGGCAGCCAGCGCCGGGACGACCAGCAGCGTGTAGCCCGTGACGGAGAGATTGGTGATGGGGGCGAGGAAGATGCCGGCCAGACCGGCCAGCGCGGAGCCGATCACCCAGTTGCCTGCGGCAAGCAGGTCAGGGGACTTCCCGAGCGCGGCAAGCGCCCGAGGATTTTCGGTGGCCGCCGCGGTGGCCCGGCCGAACTGGGTGAAACGGTAGACCGCGGCCAGCAGCCCCGCCGTGAGCAGGACACCCGCCAGGATGATCAGCCTGTCCCAGCCCACGCTGGCGCCCAGCACCCGTACCGGTTCGGTGGGCAGCGCCGAGGTAACCACCTGCGGTGCCCCCGGGTAGACCTTGGCCATACCCTCCTGGAGCACGGCCAGCACCGAAAGAGTGGCGATGACCCGGGTGAGGACCGCGGTGGCGCGCAGCGGTCGCATCACCAGGAAGTGGATGGCCAGGCCCAGCGCTCCGGAGGCGGCCACCCCGATCAGGGCGGCGAGCCCGAAGGGCAGGTGCTTGTCCAGCTCCCAGTAGACGAAGGTACCTACCATCCCCACGGCGCCATGCGCGAAGTTCACCACTCCGGAGCCGCGATGGATGATGACCAGGCCCAGGGCGAACAGGACGTACAGCCCCCCCGTGGCCAGGCCGAGGACGGCGAACTGGATGACCGTGCTCATCGGGCCACACCTCCGTGGTCGGGCATCTCCACCGGCGCTGCCGCCGAGGCGGCGAGATAGGAGGCCTCGACCTCACCGGTCCGCGAGCGCAGCTCGTCGGCCGTGCCTTCCAGGACGACGCGGCCGCGTTGCAGAACACAGGCTCGGTCGGCGACCGCGAGGGCGTTGCGCACCTGCTGCTCGACCAAGAGCACCGCCATTCCGCGGTCCGCCGCCGCGCGGACGGCCTTCAGCAGCCGCTGGACGATCAGCGGCGCCAGGCCGAGCGACAGTTCGTCGGCGAGCAGTAGCCGGGTGGGGCCGGACAGCGCCCGGGCCAGCGTCAGCATCTGCTGCTCGCCGCCGGAGAGCAGCCCGACCTTCCGCTCCAGCAGCGGTTCGAGTTCGGGGAAGAGCGCCAGCGGCTCATCCAGCGTGTCGTGGGCGAGCCGCAGGTTGTCGGCGACGCTCAGAGACATGAAGACCGAGCGGTCCTCGCAGATCAGCCTGAGCCCTCGGCGGGCCCGGGCGTGCAGCGGGCCGGTGACGACCTGACCGTCCATCCTGACCTCACCGTGGGTGAGGGGCAGTTCGCCGCTCAGGGCCATCAGCGTGGTGGACTTGCCGGCCCCGTTGGCACCGACCAAGGCCACCACTTCACCGGCCCGCACCTGGACGCTGACCTGGTCCAGCACCGGAACCTCGCCGTAGCCCGCGGAGATCTCCACCGCCTCGATGACGGGTGGTGCTCCGGCGCCGGGCACGACGGTGCCGTCGTGCTCTGGAGTCGAAGGCTGTGCAGACATTACTTGTCTCCTCGTCCTGTATCCCTGTGCCGCTCAGCTCAGGTTCTGCAGGGCGCGGAAGTTCTGGTCGGCGAGCTCGGCCTTGCCGCCCTGAACGGTCCAGACCAGGTAGTTCCAGTTCTTGGCACGGGACAGGGTGGGGTCCACCGAGGCTCCGTCGTTGGAGAAGGGGGCGTACAGGCCGGTGTCGGGCTTGGCGGTCGGCGCCGCCTTGAGCAGGCTTGCGGCGTCGTAGCTTCCACCGGTCGTGGCGAGCAGTTGCTTGAGGGCCTGCACCGAGGCCCAACCGGCAATGCCGAACTTGGTCGTCAGCGGGACCTTGGGCTGGTGGCGCTTCATCCCGTCGACCACCGTCTGGACGGCCGGCACCTGAGTGTCGGTGGGTCGGTACTCCTGACCGGTGATGATCATGCCGTCCGCGGCAGCTCCCAGCGTGGTGAGCGCCTCGGAGCCGAACTCCGAAGTGATTGCGCCGAGACGGAGATGAGCGCCGGACTGCTGTGCCGCGATGACCACCTTGGCCCCTGCGTCGGGTGCGGTCGCCGGCACGATGCAGTCGGCACCCTGCGCTACCAGCTTTGCGACCGGCGAGGAGTATTCCGGCTGGGTCGCGCCGACGGACACCTGGACCATCGACGCACCCTGCGACTTCAGGCCCTTCTCCAGCCACTTGCCGCCCAGCTGCGTGCTGGGCATCGTGAGAACCACGGCACCGACCTTCTTGCAGCCCGCCTTGGCGAGTTCGACGCCGAGCGCGCCGTAGGCCGCGGGAACGCCGCCGTCGCGGGGGAACGAGACGCTGCTGGTGCCGTCGATGTCCTGGGCGAGGCTGCTGAAGTAGTAGGGAATCTTGGCCTGCTCCAGTACCGGAACCACCTGGGGCGAGAAAGGCTCGTACGACGAGATGACGGCCGATACCCGCTTGCTCACGGCCTGGCGGGCACAGTCGGCAGCGGTGTTGGGGTCGTACTTGTCATTGCACACGATGAGGTCGATCTTCCGCCCGTTCACCCCGCCGGACGCGTTGATGTCCGCGGCCGAGGCCTTGAGGGCGGCTTCGGCATCCGGAAGTGACAGTGACGAGGACTCAAAGATGCCGATGGCCATGACCCGAACGGACCCGGAGTCCGTTCCCCCACTCCCCGAGGAACTACCGCAGGCCGTGCCTGCCAGCGCGAGAACCACCCCGAGGGCCGGCCACCACAGGCGCTTTCTCATGATCCACTCCTCCCACCCGCCACCCCGGAAGGCGACGACGATGACATCGAAAGTGTTACCTAGTTCACGTAGCGAACTATGTTGAGGAAAAGAGTTGGCCCGGTCAAGAGTTTTGGCAGGCAGACGCCGAATGCGGGATCACATTTCGGTTCATTCACCCCGCGAGCCGGCCGGGGCACTGGAGTCAGCGGCGATGCTGACCGTCGTCGACCTTGACGACAGTGCCGGTGACGAACTCGGACGACGGGGCGACCAGGTAGAGGAGGGTGCTGTCGAGCTGGGCCGGGTCACCCAGGCGCTTGCGGGGGAAGCTTCCCGAGTGGTCACCGATCCGCTCGATCATCCCGTCCATCATCTCGGAGGCAAAGGAGCCGGGTGCGATCGCGTTGACGTTGATCCCGTATCCCGCCCACTCCACGGCCAGGACCTCGGTCATCCGGTTCACCGCGGCCTTGGTGATGGAGTACAGCGCCGCACCCGACCCGCCGTAGTCGAAGGCCGCGATCGAGGAGATGTTGACGATCCGCCCCCCTCGGCCGGCGCCGATCAGCCGCCGGGCAACCTCGCAGGCCATCAGGTAGGGCCCACGGAGATTGGTGGCGAGCACGCGGTCGACCAGCTCGACGGGCATTTTGTTCGCCCGCCTGGCGTCCGGGATGCCCGCGTTGTTGACCAGGATCGTGGGAAGCCCGAGCTCCGCCTCGCAGCGGTTCACGGCGGCGGTAATGGAGTCGGCATCAGTGACGTCGAGCCGGACGGCCAGCGCTCTGCCGCCGCGGGCCTCGATGTCGGCCACCACCTCGTCAAGTCGCTCGAACCGCCGCCCCGTCACCACTACCGTCGCACCCGCGGCGGCAAGCATCTGCGCGAAACGGCGGCCGAGGCCGGCGGTCGCACCGGTCACGATGGCGATCTCTCCGGTGAGGTCGGCGGAGGCGTTGGGCAGTGGGAATCGATCCGTCATGGAGATGTCCTTTGCGGCGAGCTGTCGGTTCAGGCGCATCACCTCGAACCCAAGACAATCAGATAACCTAATCATCGATGTCGCCTCAAGCCTGAACACCGCACAGTCGACCCAGGGCTCGGCCGGACGGCGGGCGACGGACAGCCAGAACGCCGTATGTCCCCGGTCCGAAGCACGGCCGCCCTGTCCCGTCGGGGAGCGGCGGCTGGGCTCGGGCCCTGACCTGGAGGGACGCCCATGTCCTTCATCGAGCTCAGCCGACCCGCTCCTGGCATCACCCAGGTGACGCTGAACCGGCCCGAGGCCCTCAACACCTTCAACCACCCCCTGGTGACCGAGCTCACCGAGGTGCTCGACACCATTTCGGCCGACCGTGAATGCCGGGTCTTGGTGCTCACCGGCGCCGGCCGGGCCTTCTCGGCGGGCCTGGACCTCAACGGCTACGGCGATCAGGAGATCACGCAGCAGGAGGGGGTTGTGGTACGGCAGCTGAACCGTCAACGTGAGATCGCCGGGCTCGCCCAGCGGCTGCACGAGCTCCCCCAGCCGGTGATCGCCGCCGTCAACGGCCCGGCCGCCGGCGGCGGGCTCGCACTGGTCTGTGCCAGCGACATCAGGATCGCCGCTCCTTCGGCGGTCTTCGCTGTCTCCTTCATCCGGGCCGGCTTCTCGGCCTGCGACATAGGCGTCTCCTGGCTGCTGCCCAGGATCGTCGGCGCTGGCCGCGCACATGAGTTGATGCTCACCGGCCGCCGCTTCGACGCCGTCGAAGCGGCCCTGATCGGCCTGGTCACCGATGTGGTCGAGCCCGAGAACCTGCTTGACGCCGCGCTGGCGAAGGCACAGGAGATCATGCTGAATCCGCCGCTGTCGGTGGAGCTGACCAAGCAGGGGATGTGGATCGCACTGGAGACGCCCGCCTTCGACACCTCCGTCGAGTTCGAGAACCGCCAGCAGATCTTCACCAGCTTCACCACCGACCGGGCCGAGGCCGCCGCGGCGTTCCTGGAAAAACGGCCACCGGTCTACCGGCGCCACTGACTCAGCTGCCGGGCAACACCGCAAAGCTCCTCACCGTACGGGCCCCGCTCAGTGCGACGCCGATACGGTGAGGAGCTCTTGGCCCCGGTGTGTCAGGCCGCTTCGGCCGACACGGCCTGACGTGCGGACTCCACCAGACGGCCCGCGGCACGCTCGCGCAGCCGGTCGGGAAGGGCGACCAGCGACTCGGCAGCCTTGGCTCGCCGCAGGTAGCGGTGGGCGGGATGCTCCCAGGTAATGCCCATGCCGCCGTGCACCTGGATACAGCCCTGAGCCACCGTGACGGCGGCCTCCAGCGCGGTAGCGGCGGCGAGGCAGACAGCGGTCTCGACGTCCTGGCCGGGTGCCTCAATCGACTCGGCAGCGGCGGCAACCAGGGCCCGTGCGGACTCCACCGCGATCAGCATGTCGGCGCAGCGGTGCGAGATCGCCTGGAAGGAGCCGATCGGTCGGCCGAACTGCTCGCGGGTCCTGGCGTGCTCCACCGACAGGTCCAGGGCTTCCGCTGCGACGCCCACCGCGTCGGCGGCGAGCATCACCAGAGCCGTGTGTTCGGCAGCCCGCAGCACGCCAGGAAAGTCCTCCGGGCCGGCCAGGAGTTCGGCCGGGCACTGCCGCAGCACCACTGCGGCCAGCGGCCTGGTCGGGTCGAGGGACTCCAGCGGCTGCACCTCGCAGCGCCCCTCACCATCGGCGGTGGTCTCCTCGGCGGTGCGGTCCACGGCGAAGAGTGAGGGACCGCCGGGGGTGACCGCTGCCACCAGCAGCAGCCGGGCCGTCCGGGCCTCGGCAACGACCGGTACCCGGCCCTCGAGGGTCCAGCCGTCGCCCGTGTCCGCCCGGACACCGTCTGCTGCGGTCCAGCCGTCGGGAGTCCGGCCCACGGCCACCGCCGCCGGCACCTCGCCGACGGCCGTACGGCGCAACCATGTCGCCGCGGCGGCGGAACCCGCAGTGGCGGCGGCGTCGAGCGCGGCCTGCGCCACCAGCAGCGACCAGCTCGGCACCGAGGTCAGGCGGCGGCCCAGCTCCTCCTGGGCGGCCGCGGCCAGCGCCGGTCCGGCTCCCTCACCACCCTGCTCCTCACTCACCGCCAGTCCGGTTATGCCCATGGCGGCGAGCTCCTGCCACAGGCTCTGGTCCCAGTCCTCGGGGCCGTCCGCGAGAGCGGCCGCCGCCTCGATGCCGCTGCGCTGCCGGAGCATGTCTCCGACGGCGTCACGCAGTTCCTTCTCGATCTCCGCGGTCGTCACCGCTCCCACCTTTCGTTGTACCGGCGCATGGTCAGCGGACCTCGAACGGGTGGCCCTTGAAGGTGGCACGGTCCACCTGGGCGGTGCCGATCGGATTGCCGATCTGTGTATAGGACAGCCCGGTGGCCAGGGCCTGGCTGCGGCTTGCGTCCAGCGACTCCCAGATCGCCTTGACGCTGCCCTGGACCGCCGCAGGCGGCTTGGCAGCGATCCTGGCGGCCAGCTCGTGAGCGCGCTCGCGGAGCCGCTCGCGGTCGACGACCTCGCTGACGAAACCGATCTCCAGGGCCCGGCGGGCGGACATCCGTTCGTCGTTGCCGAGCAGGACCATCCGCAGCACTTCTCCGATGGGAATACGGCGCGCCAGGCCGATCGGCTCCAGCGCCGCAACCATCCCGTACGTGGTGTGCGGGTCGAAGAAGGTGGCGTCCTCGCTGGCGATGATGATGTCGGCTTCGTTCAACCAGTACAGCGCACCGCCGGCGGCCATCCCGTGCACCGCGCAGACCAGCGGCTTCCAGCAGCGGTTGAGCTTGGGCGACAGGCTGGTGCCCGGGTCGCTGTCACTGAACGGGTTGCTGGAACGGTCGATGCCCTCGACCACGTCGACGCCGGTGCAGAAGGCCCGCTCGCCCTCGGCCTGGAGCACGACGACGTGCACCGCGTCCTCGCGGGCGGCATACCGCCACAGGGCCGCGAAGTCGCCTATGGTCTGCTGGTTGAAGGCGTTGAGCCGCTCGGGGCGGTTGAGCGTGACGGTGAGGACGTGGTCCTCGCCCAGTTCCACGAGCAGGGTGCCGAACTCCGGCATCTCGGTTGTCTCGGCCATGGTCAACTCTCCTTCTTGGCAGTGCCGCCGACGCCGCGGTGCGAGGGCAGCCCCAGGACCTTTTCGGCGATCGTGTTGCGCTGGATCTCAGCGGTGCCTGCGCCGACGGTGGCGGCCCGGCTCATCAGGTAGCCGAAGGTCCAGCGGCCGCGCTCGGGAGCGGTGGCCTCGCGCTGGCCCAGCACCGCATCGGGGCCGACCACCCGCAGCGCCACCTCGTGCAGGTACTGCTCGAACTCGGACTTCACCAGGCGGTTGACCGAGGCGGCCGGGCCGGGGTCGCGGCCGGAGAGGACCGCGTCCAGTGCGCGTCGGCTGTTGGAAGCCAGTACACGCACCGAGGCCTCGATCCGCGCCAGGTGCTGGCGGACGAACGGGTCCTCGGCGGCGCCGGTGCGCACCGCGAGGGTGAACAGCTCGTCGACGATCCGCCGATACCTGAACTCGTCGGAGAGGAAGGCGGTGGCGCGCTCGTGGCCGAGGCTGGTCCGGGCGATGGACCAGCCGTCGTTCTCCTCGCCCACCAGGTTCTCCGCCGGGACCCGGACGTCGTCCAGGAAAACCTCGGAGAAGTGTGTGCCGCCGCTGATGTCGCGCAGCGGGCGGACCGTGACGCCCTCGGACTTCATGGGGATCAACAGGTAGCTGATGCCGGCCCCGCCGGGGCCCGCCGGGCCGGTGCGCACCAGGGCGAACATCCAGTCGGCGAGGTGGGCCTGGCTGGTCCACAGCTTCTGGCCGTTGACCACATAGTGGTCCCCCTCGCACTCGGCGCGGGTGGTGAGAGAGGTCAGGTCGCTGCCGGCGGAGGGCTCGGAGAAGCCCTGGCACCAGAACTCGTCGGCGCGGAGCAGCGGGCGCAGGAAGCGCTGCTTCTGCTCAGCTGTACCGTGCGTGATGAGGGTCGGCGCGACAATGAAGGACAACCCACACGGGTGCTTCGGAGCACGGGCGCGGGTCATCATCTGGTGGTAGTCGAGCTGGTCGGCGAGTTCCAGCCCCATGCCGCCGACCTCCACCGGCCAGCCCGGGGCAGCCAGACCGGCCTCTTCGAGGTCGGCGTGGAAGGCGCGGGCCCAGGCCAGCCGGTCCTCCCCCTTGCCGCGGGGCTGGCGGCCTTCCAGGAATTCCTTCAGCCGGATCTTCCAGTGTCGGTCATCCGACACGGGCCGTCCGGCGTCCACGACGGTGGCGCTGGTCATCGGACCTCCTACTGGCTCTGCGGGGCGTCTCGGAGCCCGTGGAGCCGGAACGTGACTTGACAATGAAGCAGTCTGTGCCGTGAGCGTGGGGGCGGCTGGGCCGGGGGACGGCCCGGTCCGGCCTGGTCTCACGCCTCGACGACGACTGCGGTGGCCTGGCCGCCGGCGGCGCACATCGCCGCCACTCCGATGCCACCGCCGCGGCGTCGCAGGTCGTGGACGAGGGTGGTGAGCATTCGGGCGCCGCTGGCCGCGATCGGGTGGCCAATGCTGCAGCCGCTGCCATGGATGTTGACGATCCCGGGGTCGATGTCGAGCGCCCGAGTGGCGGCCACTGCGACGGACGCGAAGGCCTCGTTGATCTCGAAGAGGTTCACCGCGTCCAGAGCGACGCCGGACCGCCTCAGGGCCTTGCGGACCGCGTCGGCCGGGGCGAGGCCGGTGAACTCGGGGTCGACGCCGATTGATGCCCAGCCGCGGACCACCGCGAGCGGGGACAGGCCGTTGCTCGCTGCAAGGGCGTCACTGGTCAGGGCGAGCGCGGCGGCAGCGTCGTTGATACCGCTGGAGTTGCCGGCGGTGATGCTGAAGCCCTCGATCTCGGGGTGCAACGGCCGGAGCTTGGCCAGCTTCTCCATCGAGGTGTCACGGCGCGGGTGCTCGTCGATGTCGAAGACGGCGTAGGAGCCGTCCGCGAGCAGCGCCTTGACCGGCACGATCTCCTCGCGGAACAGGCCCTCGTCGATCGCGGCGACGGCCCGCTGGTGCGAGCGCAGCGCCCCGGCGTCCATCTCCTCGCGGGTAAGGCCGGTCAGCCGGGCGGCGTTCCAGCCCACCGCGACCGACATGTCGTCGTTGGGGGTGGTGGGTGTGCTCGGGTGGGCGGGCGAGTTCCAGGGGTCCTGCCACTTGCCGGTCTGCGGGTCTCGAAGGCGCAGCACGGGGGCGGTGGAACTGGATTGCGTACCGCCGGCGATGACCGCGTCCTCCATGCCGGCGCGGATCCCTGCCGCGGCCATCGCGACGGTGGTCAGGCCGGAGGCGCAGTGCCGGTTGACGGCCGCTCCGGGTACGGAGGTCAGTCCGGTGGTAACGGCGACATGGCGGGCGATGTCGCCGCCGCCGTACCGGGACTCGCCCAGGAGCAGGTCATCGAAGGCTTCGGCCGGCAGACCCGAACGCCTGACCGCCTCGGCCACGACGGCCTCGGCGAGCTCCTGGGGCCCGGTGCGCACCAGCGTCCCCTTGAATGCGGTGCCGACTGCCGTACGGCACGCGGCCACCACAACGGCTTCGGACATGTGCGGTCTCCTTGGAAGCAGTGTCGGGGAGGGTGGTGGTAGAAGGAGTCAGGCCGGGCAGGTGTCGAGTTCCAGGTCCGCCGACGTGAAGTGGCGAGACCCGGTAGCTTTCCGCCGCCTCACGGACCGGGCCGGCCGGTACCGGACAGGCTCGTCAAGATGGACGGCACCGTGAGGACGAACGAGTCCCATACTACTCACAACAGGCCACCTAGTAACCTATGTCGAGGAGCCGCCGCACCACCAGCACCCTCCGGCGAATCAGGCGGGCAGATCGGTGATCCGCAGCCCGGCGTGCGCCTTGTACCGCCGGTTCACCGAGATCAGATTGGCGGTGAACGCCTCCACCTGCCCCGCGTTGCGCAGCCGCCCGCCGTACACCCCGCGAACCCCGGGGATCGCCTCGGCCAGCGCCTGAACTACGTCAGTCGCCACCCGGTCGTCCCCCAGCACAAGAACATCGCTGTCGATCGACGTCACCTGAGGGTCGGTCAGCAGAACTGCGGACAGATGATGGAAGGCGGCGGTGACCACGGATTCCGGAAGGGTCTCCTTGGCCTGTTGTGCCGCGCTGCCCTCGGCCACCCGGAGGGAGAAGGGCCCCTGCTTGTCAAAGCCCATCGGGTTGACGCAGTCCACCACGATCTTGCCCGCCAGCACCTGCCGCAGAGAGGCGAGCAGCTCCGCGTGCCCCTCGAAGGGCACGACCACCAGCACCAGGTCCGACTCGCGCGCGCACACCTCGTTGGATGCGCCGGAGATCTGCGCACCACCCAGGGTCTCCGCGATCTCGGCCGCCGCCGCCTCGGCTCGGGCGGCATCCCGGGAGCCGATCATCACGGACAGTCCGGCGCCGGCGAAGCGCAGCGCCAGCCCGCGCCCCTGGGGCCCGGTGCCGCCGAGAATGCCGACGGTGCGCCCTGACAGGGAAGAGCCAGCCTCTGTTGTCATCGTTGCACTTCTCCGATCCACCAGACTCTTATCAGTTTAATTAGTTAGCTATCACGTGACGAGTGGATCCGCCAACCCCCTTCGCCGCCTTACCGATCCGAACAGCCTGCACAACAGGGCGGCCGGCGAGGAGGCAGTGCTCCTCGCCGGCCGCCGTCCTGATCGACCAGTGGCTGTCATCGTCCCGGCATCGACGGGCCGCTCTCTCTTCAGTGAGCGGGTCCCGACCTGTCGGCCAGCCGTCGGCGAAGGGCGAATTTCTGGACCTTGCCGGCCGCCGTACGCGGAAGCTCCTCGACCACCACCAGGTGCTCGGGAGTCTTCTGGCGGGCCACTCCCGCGTCCCGGAACAGTTCGGTGACCTCGCTCAGCGCAAGCTCGGCCCCCTCCCGCAGCACCACGAAGGCGCAGACCCGCTCACCGTAGCGCTCGTCGGGCAGGCCGACCGCCGCCGCATCGGCGACCCTCGGGTGGGTGGCGAGAACGTCCTCGACCTCCTTGGAGGAAATGTTCTCGCCACCGCGAACGATGATGTCCTTCTTGCGGTCGGTGACGGTGAGGTAGCCGTCCGCGTCCAGCCTGCCGATGTCGCCGGTACGGAACCAGCCGCCGGAGAGGAAGGAGCTGTCGTTGAGCCGCTCGTCGCGGTAGCCGGGGAACAGCTCCGGCCCCCGGGTGACGATCTCGCCCTCCTCCCCCGGGGGCACGTCCGTACCGTCGTCGTCCACCAACCGGATCTCGTTGCCGGGGGTGGCCCGGCCGTCGGTGCGGGAGCGCTTCCCCAGCGGGTCCGAGGGCACCCCCGAGCTGATGGTGGGGTGCTCGCTGGAGCCGTACGTGCGGTAGGCCGCGATACCCATCCGGTCAGCGCGCTCGATGAGCACCGGCGGCACGCTGGCCGCACCGACCATGAACTCACGCAACGAGTCGAGCCGGGCCTCGCCCCGCTCCTTGGCGTCCAGCAGGGCGATCAGGTGGACCGGCGCGCCCACGCTGGAGGTGACCCGGTGACGGTCTATCAGCTGGGCTGCCCGGGTGGAGTCCCAGGCGTCCATCATCACCGTGGCGCAGCCCAGGATCAGGATCCGCAGCAGGCCCAACAGCCCGGCGACATGGCCGGAAGGAAAGACGGCCAGATGCATGGAGTCCGCACCGCTGTCCCGCAGCAGCCCGGCCGAGCGGACCTCGGCGACCAGGGTGCGGTGTGTGTGTTGGACGCCCTTGGGGTCTGCGGTGGTACCGGAGGTGTACACCAGCATGGCCAGGTCGTCCGGGTCCCGTTCCACGGGCTGGAAGGGGTGGGCGAGGGCGCCCTGCAGGTCGCCCCAGGCGACGGCGGACTCGGGAACCGGTCCCTCGCCTGCGACCACGACGGCCCTGAGGTCCGGCAGCTCGCCCAGGCGGGAAAGGACGTCCGAGCAGTCCCTGCCGCGCCAGGAGGCGGCCATGACCAAGGCCACGGCGCCGGACTGGCGAAGAATGAAGTCCAACTCGCGCGGCCCGTAGATCTGGACCACCGGGAGCAGCACCGCACCGCAGAGCGCGACCGCGGTCTGGGCCACCGCCCCCTCGTACCAGTTGGGCAACTGGACGGCGACCACGTCCCCGGGTTTGATGCCCATGCCCTGAAGCGCGCCGGCCACCTGCCGGGCGTCCTTGACCAGGGCCCCGACGGTCGCCTCACGGGGGCGTACTGCGCTCGCCACGATCACGGGAACCGACTCATACTCTGTGGCGCCGCGCAGGATCTCCCGGGCAAGCGTGGTAGACGGAGACACCGACACATCCTCCTAATGGCTAACTTGAGTTAATCAGTAACAGGCTTTATGGGCGGCGACAAGGGATCGGTCAGAGTCGACCTATAGAGTGAGCGGAGCATCTGATTGCGATGTCCAGCCAAGGAGTGACTCGTGGTGGCGGCGAAGTTGAGCGGAGTCAAGGCGATGAAGGCCGTGGGCGACACCATCCGGGCCCCGAAGATGGCCGAGCTCATCGCCTCACGTCTGCGTGGGCGCATCGTCCGCGGCGAGCTGGGTGAGGGGCAGTCGCTCCCACCGGAGACCGAACTGATGGAACAGTTCGGCGTCTCCCGGCCCACCCTGCGGGAGGCCTTCCGGATCCTGGAGGCCGAGTCACTGATCAACGTCCGCCGCGGTGCCCGCGGCGGGGCCCAGGTGATGTCACCGGATCCTGCGGTGGCGGCGCGCTACGTGGGCCTACTCCTCCAGGTGGACCGGGTGACTATCGGGGACGTCTACGAAGCCCGGATGATACTGGAGCCGGCCGCAGCCGCGATGCTTGCGCGGCGCCGCACGTCGCAGGACCTGGAGGACATGCGCGCGTGCATCGAAGAGCTGCGCGAGATGGTGGACGGCCGGTCCGATCCGGTTGCCACCGACAGTGTCGAGTGGTCCTTGGCCGCCCAACGTTTCCACAACCTGGTCCTGGACCGCGCCGGTAACCGCACCCTCGCGGTCCAGGCCGCGATGCTGCGCGAAGTGATCAGCAGGCACCTGGCGATCGCCGTCTCCCGCCTGTTCGATCCCGTGCACTCCCCCGCGGACTTCCGCAACGCAATCCGTTCCTACACCAAACTGGTCGACCTCGTGGCTCTCTCCGACGCCGAAGCCGCCGAACAGCACTGGCGTCGGCACCTGGAGGTAACGGCCACCTTCCTGGTACCGAAGGACGACTCCGAGACCGTCGTGGATCTTTTCCAGTGAGCGGCTGACAGCAGCGGACGAGGGCCGGACGAGAACCCCGTCCGGCCCTCGTCCTGTCCGGCCCGTCCGCTCAGCCACCGGCTGCCAGGCGCCACCTCAGGGTCTCCCCCGGCTCCTCGATCAGCACTCCGCGCCTGGCAAGCGCCCGCAGATGGGCGAACGCCTCGCCCGCGGCCGAGCGCTGCGCCATACCGTCAAAAGACAGCCAGGGGAGCGACCAGTGCATCCGGGCCGCAACGTCCCAGACCACCTCGGCGCCCTCGGAGACCGCCGCGAGCACCTCGGCGAAGCGCTGGTCGTGGTGGCGCCGCAGTTCGGCGATCCGACCTGCCAGGTCACCGAAGCGGTGCTCGTGCGCAGGCAGCACCTCGATCGCCGGATACCGGTCGAGCCGGTCCAGCGAGCGGAGGTAGGCACCCAGGGTGTCGTCCTCCCCCCGAGGCGCGGGCACATTGGGGGTGATCCGGGGCAGCACGTGGTCCCCCGAGAGCATCAGGCGGTGGCGCGGCTCCCAGAAGCACAGATGGCCGGGTGAGTGCCCGGGGGTCCACAGTGCGGTGATCTCCCAGCCCGGGACGTCCGGCCGCGCCCGGTCCGTCAGAAGAACGTCGGGGCGGGGAAGTTCGCCGCGGGCGGCTACCGCGGCAGCGGTCAGTTGCTCGCGCTGGCGGTCAACCACGTCCATGGGCGCCCCGCAGCGGATCAGCGTCTCCAACAGTCGCGGCGCCCAGCCCGGTTCCTCGAGCTGGTCGAGGACCGCGGCGTCGGCGGGAGAGAGTGATACCCATGCCCCCGAGGCCTTCCGGACCCGGGCGGCGAGGCCGTAGTGGTCCGGGTGAACGTGGGTGACCAGCACGCCGCGGACGTCCTGAATGCGGGTGCCGACAGCAGTCAGCCCGGCATCAAGGGCGGCGTAGGCCTCGTCGGTGTTCCAGCCGGCGTCGACCAGGTAGGGCCCGGCATCGGTCTCGAAGACGTAGACCAGGACATAGCCGAGCGAGGTGTTCGGAAGCGGAACGGGAATGCTCCACACCCCCGGGCGGACCTGTTCGACCGGCGGCAGCGGCCGGGCTGAGCTGGGAGCACCTGCGACGGGCAGCGGCGGAACGGGGCGGTTCATGGCGACCTCCTAATTCGCGAGTAGGGAGCTCCAATGCCAGCTTCATGAAGGCGTGCTGGCCTGGCTGCTGTGGATGGGGTTCGCTGCGGCGTCGTGGGTGCCGGATGGACTCCTGGGTTCTCCCGGCACACTGATGCCTTCTGACAGAGCGGTTGCGTCCGGCACCTTCGGGTCGCAGTGAAACCAATCCCGGGCATCCGAACGTTGATCGTCGTGGTGCGAGCCCGCCGCAGGGTGACCTCCTCTTACCTCCTGGCGGTCGCGGCTTGACTTCTTAAGCACGTGAGACGTCTGTCAGGTACGGAACGCCCGGCACCCCTGGACGACACACCATCTCCAGGGTTTCCGGAACCGTTGCGCATCTCTTCCTCGCCTCGACGCGACAGTCTCTATATAGTGAAACAGGTTATCTGATTTATCTTTCTCGAGGAGTGACGTATGCGCTACGGACTGCCCTGGCACGGAGCCGAGATCGCCCAGGAGGCCGAGGCGGCCGGAGTGTCCGCGTTCTGCAGCGGCGAGTTCGTCGACCACGAGGCCTACGGAACCCTCGCCGAAATGGTCGCCGGCACCACCCGCGCCACCGTCGGCCCTGGCATCGCGTACGCCTTCGCCCGCACGCCCTACGCCCACGCCGCCGCCATGCGCAGCGCATGGAAGCACGCCAAGGGCCGTCTCTTCCTCGGCCTCGGCTCCGGCGCCTACCGCATCAACCGTGACTGGTTCGGCGTCGAGGCCGACCGCCCCGTGGAGCGCATGGCCGACCTGGTCGGTGCCATCCATGCCTGGCTGCACGCCGAGAACGGCCGCCCCGTCCGCTACCAGGGCGAGTTCTACCGGATCGACGCCGACGTCCGGGCCCCGGTCCTCGGCCGGATCGACGTCCCCGTGCTGCTGGCGGGCTTCAACAAGCGGATGGCCGCCACTGCTGCCCGTACCGCGGACGGTGTCATCGGCCACGGTCTGTTCACCCGGAGCTGGTGGGACGACGTCGTCCGCCCCGCCCTGGACCGCGGCCACCAGCAGGCCGACACCGATGCCGCACCCCTGGAACACGGCTGGGTCATCACAGCAGTCAACGACGACGACCCCGAACGCGCCGTCCTCGACGCCCGCCGCATGATCGCCTTCTACCTCACGGTCAAGACCTATGACCCGTACGTCGTCCACCACGGCTGGGAGAAGCCCGTCGAAGCCATCCGCGACGCCTTCCGTATCGGCGACACCGACGCCATGGCCCATGCCGTCACCGACGACATGCTGGAGCAGATCGCCGTCTGCGGCACCACCGAGGACGCACTCAGCGCCCTCCGCCATCGCAGCGGCTCCCTCGCCCACGACGTCGCCTACCTCGCCCCTCCGTCCTTCCTCGTCAGCGAGCGCCGCCGCCGCGAGTACGCCCGGGCCAGCCTCAAGCTCATCACCGCGGCCGGTCAGGAGACCGACTGACGCCGCAGCAGGCCGAGGCGGCTGCCCGGACGCCAGTTCCGGCCGGCCGCCCGAGGCTGCCGGAACCAGTACCACCGCCCCACGGTCGAAGCAGGGAATCTGCACGGTCTTCACGGACGCAGGGCAGGCGACTGCCCCTGGACGCCGACGGCTCACCGGTACCGTGCTCGACTGCGACGGGAGGCGGACCCCCGCGATCGAGTCGCGGGCCGATCACCGCGGCGATGACAGACAACCTGCCGGTGCCGGCGACCTCCGCGGCGTCGTCAGCGCGCACAAGCCGGCAGCAGGCGTCCGGCGGCGGCAATAAAGCGGACCTCACACGCACCGACCAGCACCAACGGGCAACGGCTTGTCCGACCGCAGCGTCAGAGCAGCACCGCCGGACTGGGGAGGGCCGTTGACGGGCCACCGCGCGGCGAACTTCTCCCGCAGCTCTCCTCGAATCGCCGATCCGGTGATCGTCGCTCAGGTCCTGGCGCGCAGGACCGCAGCCACCGCATCCGCCGAGCCGACCGTGGCCAGCAGCGGGAGGGTGTGCGCCACCTGCCAGTCATGAGCGTCCTGGGACGAGCCGGCGATGCAGTCCTCCGGCACCACGACCCGGAACCCCCGATTGACCGCCTCCAGGGCGGCGCCGGGAATCCCCACATCGGAGGAGACCCCGGCCAGCACAACGGTCCGCACCCCACGTTCGCGCAGGTACGCCTCCAGTTCCGTGCCGTGGAACGGGGTGAGGCCGTGCACCCGGCGGATGCGGATGTCCCCTGGCTGCGGCGCCAGGTCCGGGTGGATCTCGGCGGCAGGCTTCCCCGCGACCACCTGGCCCTTCTTCATCAGGGCACCCAGCAACAGACAAGAGGAGTCGCTTCCCACCCCGTCCGGCCGCGGTTCGATGGTGGAGTGCACCACCGGCACTCCGAGCTCCCGGCACACCCCGGCCAGTGCGGCGATGCGCGCCACCACGCCCCGGCCGGCGGCGTTCGCCGCCAGCCCGGCGTTGGACGCGATCGCGGGGCTGACCATGCCGTTCTGGCACTCGTGGATGACCAGCGCGGCCGACTCGCCGCGGTCGAGGCCTCGTATGCCCACTGTCTTCCCCCGCAGGTCGTCGAGGTCCGGCTCAGCGGGGCTCGCGAGGCAGCCCGAGGGCGCGCTCGGCGACCACGTTGCGCAGCACCTCGTTGGCGCCGCCTGCAATGGTGTAGGCGCGGGCGTACAGGAAGGCGTCCTGCCACCAACCGTCGGCATACGCACCGGGATCGCCCTCGACAGCGATGCCGTCCACCCCCTGGAGGGAGACGCCCAGCTCGGCCGCGGAGAGATTGGCCTCGCTGAAAGAGATCTTCACAAGCGGGGTATCCGCGACCTGCTCGGTGCCGTGGATCATGCGGGACTGTGCGGCCTTGCTCATCAGATCCGCGACATGGATGTCGACGGCGAGCCGCCCGATACGCTGCCGCACCCCGCCGTCCTCGAGGGCCGGACGGCCGGCAACCGTAAGGCCGTCGGCGAGGGCAAGCAGGTCGTCCAGCTGGCGGTACAGGTCGGCACCACGCGCGGCGACCCCGCTGCGCTCGTGGCCGAGGCTCGAGTTGGCCACCCGCCACCCGTCGTTCACCTGGCCGATCACCCGGTCGGCGGGGATGCGGACGGAGTCCAGGAAGACCTCGTTGAAGTCACACGTGCCGGTGATCTCACGGAGCGGGCGGATGTCCACGCCCGGCGTCCTCATGTCCAGCGCGAAGGCGGTGATCCCGCGGTGCTTGGACGCATCCGGGTCGGTACGGGCCAGCAGGTAGCCCATGTCGGCGTGCTGGCCGTTGGTGGTCCACACCTTCTGGCCGTCGATGACGAACTCGTCGCCCTCGCGGCGCGCACGGGTGCTCAGGCTCGCCAGGTCGCTGCCGGCCCCCGGCTCGCTGAACAGCTGGCACCAGATGTCCTGGGCGCTGCGGATCCGGGGCAGGTAGTACTGCTTCTGCTCATCCGTGCCGAATTCGATGATCGCGTTCGAAGCGAGCGGTCCGGCGCCGATGGGGTCCCAGGTCCGGGCGCGGGCGATCTCCTCCGCCACGATGAATGCCCGTTCCAGACCGGCGAGTTCGGGACGGCCGCCGTACTCCACCGGCCAGCCCGCACCAAGGTATCCCGCCTCGAACAGGGCGGCGGTCCAGGCCCGGATGGCGGGAATCTGCTCCGGCTCGGGCGCCCGGACTCCTGCCTTCGGCTTGACACCGGGTGCGTGTTCGGCGATGAAGGCACGCAGTCGGCCTCTGAAGGCGTCCAACTCCGGAGAGATTTCGAGCCGCACCACGGCCTCCGTGTCATCGAGTTTGAAGCGAAGCGTTTCCATAACAACGGTAAATCAGTTATATCATAGGCACGCAGTCGGGCAGGTGACGAGAGGGCGGTGCAGTGGACTTCGAACCGAGCGAGGAACAGACCATGCTTCGGGATGTCTCCCGGAGCGTGCTCAAGGGCCACGCCTCCCCCGAACAGGTGCGGGCTCTGGCCGGCGACGCACTCTCGGACGGCGGCGAGCTGTGGCGGCTGGGCACCGAACTGGGCTGGACGGGGCTGGCTGTGCCGGAGGAGCACGGCGGCTCCGAGCAGGGCCTGGTGGAGCTGAGCATCGTCGCCGAGGAGCTGGGCCGGGCAGCTGCTCCGGGCGCGTTCCTACCGAGCGCCCTGGTCGCCCTGGCCCTGGCCCGCAGTGGCAGCGCCGAGGTGCGGGCGAGGGTACTGCCCGGCCTGGCCGACGGCTCCACGGCAGCCACCTGGGCCCTCGCCGAACCGGGCGGCGTCTGGTCACCGGAACTGGTGGCGGCCACCGCGGTGCGCGACGGGGAGGACTATGTCCTGAGCGGCCGCAAGACCGCCGTCCAGGACGCCGAGGCAGCCGACTGGCTGCTGGTGACCGCGCAGCTGGACGGCACCCCGGCCTCGTTCCTGGTCGAGCGGCAGACCGCAGGTGTAACGGTCCGTCGCCAACGGGTGATCGACGAGACCCGGGCCTTCCACGGGGTGACCCTCGACGGTGTCCGGATCCCGGCGGACCGACTGCTCGGCGGCGGCGTGGCCGAGGTGCAGTGGCTGGCCGACGCTGTCGCGGTGCTCACCGCCGCCGACGCCCTGGGCGCGGCCGAGCGGCTGCTGGAGATGACCGTGGAGTACGCCAAGGTCCGCAAGCAGTTCGGCCGGGCCATCGGCAGCTTCCAGGCAATCAAGCACAAGTGCGCCACCATGCTGCTGCAGGTACACGGTGCCCGGGCCGCGATCCAGTACGCCGCGATGGCACTAGACGCCGGGGAAGCCGACTCCTCACAGGCCGCCTCTGTCGCCAAGGCCTTCGCTTCAGAGGGCATGAGCCGAGTGGCCGGCGAGGCACTGCAGACGCATGGCGGCATCGGCTTCACCTGGGAACACGACCTGCACCTGTTCCTGCGGCGGATCAAGACCGACGAGGCTCTGCACGGCGGCTCCGCCGCGCACCAGGAGCGGTTGGTCACGCTGATGCTCACGGACCGCAAGGAAAGCAGCCCGGTCGCCGCCTGACCGCGTACGCCCGCACCCGCCCTCACGACACCTGGCCCCCGAAGGACCCGTGCTGACCCGGATCGACCGCATCGGCATCGCCTGTTTCGACCTCGACCGGACGGTGGAGTTCTACCGCTCCACCTACGGTTTCGAGGTCTTCCACAGCGAGGTCAACGAGGAACAGCGGGGCGCGAGGCCATGCTGCGGATCGACGGCACCGACGACGGCGGTGCCTCCCGCCTCCAGCTGCTGGAGCCGGTCCGAGAGGACTCCGCGGTCGGCAAGTGGCTGGCGAAGAACGGCGAGGGCGTCCATCACATCGCCTTCGGCACCGCCGATGTGGACGGCGACGCGGCGGAGATCCGCGGCAAGGGGGTTCGGGTGCTGTACGACGAGCCGCGCCGCGGCTCGATGGGATCCCGGATCACCTTCCTGCACCCCAAGGGCTGCCACGGAGCGCTGACCGAACCGGTGACCTCCGCCGCCCCCGAGGACCACCACAGCTGACCGTCCGTCCTGAACCGCTGCCCGGTGGGGGATGGTCCCCGCCGGAGGGCTGCGTTCGGGCGCGAGGACACGACAACGCCGCGTGCGTTCGCCGTCGCCCCCCGCCGCCTTTCGGTCGGCGGGGGCGACGGCGTCGGTGCCACACGTCACCGCCAGGAGAAACCGGGAGAGGAAATCAACTGTGCAGGTCTGGGAGCTGACGGCGCGGGAGCTGGTCCGGGACACGATCGCCCGCTACACCCACGCCGGGGATCGCTTCCGGCTGGAGGAACTGGCTGCGTGCTTCACCGACGACGGCGTGCTGGAGATCAAGGGCCGCGACCCGGTCCGCGGCCGGCCGGCGATCGTGGAGCTGCTGGGCGGCGGCAGCTCAGGCAGCCCCCGAACCGCGGTGCCGGGCTTCTTCGTCCGACACTTCGTGGCCAATGTGGCGTTCGATCAGGTCACCCCGGATCGAATCGACGCGTCCTCGTACTTCCTCGTGGTCACCGACCAGGGGCCGGACCACTGGGGCCGCTACCGCGACGTGCTGCGGCCGGTGGGCGACCGCTGGCTGCTGGAGCACCGGCTGGTCGCTGTGGACGCGGTACGTGAGGGCGGCTGGTACGCGAAGCGACGGCCGTGACTGTGCCACGGCGTTGAGGCTGCCTGCCTGTGCCGGATGGCGCGGGCAGACGCCGGGTGCGTGCGGGCGTCAGCTCAGGCGTTCGCCGTGGCCGCCCTCAGGAGCGATCTCTGCGATGCGGGAAAGGTCCTCAACGGTCAGCGTGAGGCCGGTCTCGGCAACGCTCTGGGCGACGCGGTCAGGGTCGTGCGAGCCCGGGATGGGGACGATGTAGTCCTTGTGCGCCGGCAGCCACGCCAACGCCGGCTGGGCCAGGGTGACACCCTGGCTCTGCCCACCTCCCTCGGCTCCTCCAGTAGCCGGGGGCACCAGCCGCTTCCAGAAGTCGGTCGGCAACACGGTGTCGATCTCAGCCCCACCGACCTTCTTGCGGCCCCTCAGCTCTGCGATCCGTCGTCCTTGGTCCCCTGGTGGAGCATCCGGGCCCGGTCGGTGAGCGTCCAGAACGGCGCCCCGCCGGGTTCCTGCTCGGCCAGGCCCTGTTGCCGCAGGTGCGCGAGCAGGGCCATCGCCCGCACCACGGCGAAGTACAGCGGAAAGCCGCGCAGACCGTCCAGGGTGCCGCGGCTACGAAGCCGTCCGGCCATCTCCCAGGTGGTGAGCGGCCCGGAGCGCAGGGCCACGACGGTGTCCGCAAGGTGGCGCGCGTGGTGATCGCGCAGCTCCCGCACCCGGCCGGGCAGGTCGGAGAAGCGGTGTTCGTGGGCAGGCAGCACCTCCTCGGGACCAAGCCGTTCCAGCCGACCCAGGGAGTCCAGGTACCGGCCCAGCGGATCGTCCTGAGGTCCGGCAGGCTCATGGACGCCCACTGCCGTACGGGGCAGCGCATGGTCCCCCGCGATGAGCAGCCGGTACCGCTCGTCCCAGAAACAGAGGTGTCCGGGAGTGTGGCCGGGCGTCCACAGGGCGGTGAGGTCCCATCCAGGGACCTCGGGCCGCTGCCCGTCCTCCAGGAACACATCCGGTGGCAACGCGTCATGGCCGTTGCGTCTGCCGAGGTCCGAGAGGGCGTCGGCGACCGCTGCGTCGGGCGCGGCGGCCCGACGCAGCAGAGCGGCCAGCCGCTCGGCTGGATCGAGCCGGAAGTGCGGAAGTTCGGCGGCGTCCAGGCGGTGCAGCGAGACCCAGGCTCCGGAAGCCTCCCGGATGCGCGGTGCCATCCCGTAGTGGTCCATGTGGGAATGGCTCACCAGGATTCCCTGGACGTCCTCGACCCGGGTGCCGATCCGGGCGAGACCGGAGGTGAGGACCTGCCAGGCCTCCTCGGTATCCCAGCCGCCGTCGATCAGATAGGGGCCGGCATCGGTCTCGAGGACATAGACCGTCACCCCGCCAGGTGCTACGGGCAGCGGTAGCGGCAGCGCCCACAACCCGGGACGCACCCTTGTCGGCAACGCCGTCTCCTGTGATGCCTCGCCCTGCCGTCGGCCGGGTGCCGCGCTCGCCCCGGCCAGCCCGGTGCGACCGAAGGCGGCCGGGGTCACCACGTCGATTCCGCCTGCTCATCCGGCCTGTGGTCAGGCCGGTGGCCAAGCCCTGGGAAGACTGCCGCCTTCGCTCCTCCGAGTCCGGCGGCGACCAGAGCGTGGGCGGCAACGCTTCGGGCCGAGCTTTGGACAGCGGTCCGGGGGTGCCTGCCTGCGGTCATACGAATCCTCCTGCTGAGTCTGAGGGGCCGGGTTGGCGGAGGAGACCCGTCACCGCTGCGGAAGCGGGGCGAAGACCGGGGTGCGCTTCTCGGCCCGGGCGGCGAGCGCCTCAGCCAGGTCGGGGCCGCCGAAGGAGGCGTTCATCAGGGTGAGGGTTCGGTCAAGCGCCTCGCCGCGTGGCCGCTCCAGATCTCCCCAGACCTGGGACTTTATGGCGGCGAGCGAGGCCGGGGAGCAGTGCGCGGCCAGGTCCGCGGCGTGGTCCACCGCCCGGGCCAGCAGCTCCTCCGGTTCGGTGACCTGGTGGACCAGGCCGATTCGGGCTGCCTCCGCCGCGTCGATGGTTCGGCCGGAGAGCAGCAGGTCGAGGGCATGCTGGGTGCCGATGACCCTGGGCAGCAGCCAGGAGGTGCCGTACTCGGCGACCAGCCCGAGCCGGGCGAAGCTGGTGCTGATGGAGGCGGTCCGCGAGGCGTAGCGGATGTCGCTGCCGAGCAGGTAGGCGAAGCCGATGCCGGCGACGGGGCCGTTGATGGCGGCGATCACCGGCTTGCGCAGCCGCAGCGCGAGGTCGGGCAGGTCCTCGGCGGCGGGGACGAAGCTGCGGATGGCGTCCGCGCCCTGACGCAGGACGCCCAGATCGGCTCCGGCGCAGAAACCTCGCCCGGCTCCGGTGACGACGATGGCGCGGACGTCCGGATCCTCGTCGGCGGCGCGCAGTGCGTCGGCGTAGGCGATGGCCATCGAGTGGGTCATGGCGTTGAGTACCTGGGGGCGGTTGAGGGTGATGACCGCCACCCCTCGCTCGTGGTGTACCAGGACAGTGTCCTCGTCGGTGGCCGTGGTGCTCCCGGCGGTGGCCATAGGGGTGCCTCCCTGCGGTTTCGTGCTTCGTCTGGCGGGTTTCCGCCGGTCCCCGTCGGACCGGTGGTGACTGCCGCCGCTACTTCGGCGGCGGTTCTGCGGCGTGGGCGGACGCACAGCCGGACTTACCACCCGTCAACATAGCTCACCTAGTTCGCTGATGCATGACATGATGACTGCGCGCAGCGACATGCCGGAGACGAGCGGCAGGCCGGCGCAGCCCCCTCTCCGGCGACCGAGCGGCCGCTCCGTCCCCGACCAACTCCGGCGACAACTTCCTGACCTACGACGGCTGCACCGTCCCGACGATCCGGACAGCCACCGCGAGAGAGGCGGACGAACCATGGCAGGACTGGACGCGACCGGCACCCAGAGCACTCCGGACATTGACCGCGGTGGTCCGGACTTCAGCCGGATGATCGAAGCGCTGCGACTCGTCCAGGACCGGACCACCGGGGCCGCACCACCTCACGAGGTGGTGACCGAGGCCACCCGGGCCCTGGAGGCCATCGCGGCGTCCATGGAACCGTTCACCGTGCCCGAGCGCGAACAGATCACCGGACGCCGCCTGGACCTGCCTGGCCGGGGACAGGCCTTGGTCCCCGCCTTCCACGTGGACGAATGGGACGACGAGCACGCCACCGGACGCTTCACCCTGAGCCGGTACTACCTGGGCGGCAATGGAGCCGCCCACGGCGGAGTCATACCGCTGCTCTTCGATGAGGTGCTCGGTCGGCTGGCCAACACCGGGCGTCCGACAGCCCGTACCGCCTACCTGAACGTCAACTTCCGCCGCATCACTCGACTCGGGGTGGAGCTCCGCCTGCACGCGAAGCTCGAGCGCGAGGAAGGCCGGAAGCGCTACCTGACCGCCGCGATCCACGACGGCGACCAGGTCACGGCGGACGCGGAAGGACTCTTCGTCGCACTCCTCCCCGGCCAGCCGTGACCGGCACCGAGGCAAGCATCAACCTTATCAGTTAGCTATTTGCACTATATGCTGAGCCCGACAGGCCATCACAGGCGGCGCGCCGGATCCCCGTGCGCAGCCGGGTTTCGCGAGGAGTACCGCAGTGACCGAGGACAGCAGGGCGAACTACGGCGTTCTCACCGACGAGGCGTTCACCCGCTCACGCAAGCGCATCGGCATCCCCGATCGGCCGCTGGCCCCTCACAACTTCGAGGTGACGGCCGACGGCACCCGGCACTTCGCCTACGGATACGGAGACGCGAACCCCCTCTGGTGCGACCCCGACTACGGGAAGGACACCCGCTGGGGCTCGCTCATCGCTCCGCCGAACTTCATCTACACCATGGGCGAGAATGTCGCTCCCCCACTCAGCCCCGAGCAGAAGCAGCTCATGAAGGGTGACCCCTTCGCCGGCCTGGGCTCCTACCAGGCCGTGATGGAGTTCGAGTGGTTCCGGCCGCTCCGGCTCGGTGACCGCTGCCGCATTCTCCGGGCACAGGTGGGCGTCCAGGACAAGCCGTCGAAGTTCGGCGGTCGGACCGCGCATGTGACGAACGACTTCCTCTACGCCAATGGCGCCGGCGAGATGGTCGCCGTCCAGCGCGGGACCTGGATCAACGCGGAGCGCCACACCACCAAGGCGAACGCCTCCACCAAGGCGCCGGTCGACGTCACAACTCCTTACACCGACGCCCAGCTCGCCGAGATCGACGCGGCGTACGACGCCGAGGTACGCCGCGGCAGCGAGCCGCGGTACTGGGAGGACGTCCAGATCGGCGACGAGCTGCAGCCCCGGGTCAAGGGTCCGCTCACCGTGACGGACGTCGTCGTATGGCACGTCGGCTGGGGCATGCAGCTCACCCCTCCCGGCGCCTTCGGGATCTCCCGCCAGATCCGCCGCAAGGTCCCGGGACTGTACCCGGCGAACCAGCGCAACATCCCCGACACCGTGCAGCGGCTGCACTGGGAGCCGGAGCGGGCCCGTGAGCTGGGCCTCCCGATGACCTACGACTACGGGGCCATGCGCGAGACCTGGCTGACCCACCTCGTCACCGACTGGATGGGTGACGATGCCTGGCTGTGGAAGCTCTCCTGCCAGCACCGGAAGTTCAACTACATCGGCGACGCCTCGTGGGTCCGCGGCAGGGTCACCGGCAAGGTGGAGTCCGAAGCGGGCCATGAGGTCCATCTCGAGGTGTGGGTGGAGAACCAGCGCGGCGAGACCACCACGCCCGGCACAGCCGTCGTGCTCCTGCCGACCCGCGACAAGACGGTGAGCCTGCCCAAGCCGCCGGCGGACACACTGCAGTCGATGCTCGAGTACGACATCGCCCGTCTGGCGAACTAAGGGACGGGCACGGCGCGGTTTCTCCGGCCGCCACGTAGAGCCGACGGTGGACCATGGGGGCATCGTGCAGGCCTGGTCTCGACAGGGACCAGGCCTGCAGGTGCGGATCGTTCAGCGGTCGGCCGAGAGCCCGAGGTTCTCCAGCAGGTCCTCCTGTTGTTCCCCGGTCGGCCCACCGATCACTCGGGCTCAGCCCGGCCTCCGGTGACGCCACGGGAGGGCCTGCCATATAACTGATTTATCCATATCCGAGGAGGTGGGCGATGCTGAGCATTCGCGACGTGGCCGAGGGCGCCGTTGCTCTGACCGGTGACCCTGCACAGTCGCCGCTCGCCATCGTCGACCTGGACGCCCCGGCCAGTGCGGCAGATGCCGCGCGAGCCATCACCGAACTGTCGGGCCGGACCGTCGTCACCGTGGGATATGCCGAACGGCCGGTGAGCACGGCAGCGGCGCCGGTCATGGAGGCACTCACCTGCACGGTGGCACCCGCCGGGCCCGGTCGTGCCTGGGCAGCGGTGGACGACGGACTGCAGCGGCTGACCCGCGCCATCATGGCAGCACCCCAAGCGGCACTCAGCCTGGCCAACCTGCTGCCGGCGACCGCACGGGCCGACGTCTTCGACGGCCTACAAGGGGAGTCACTCGCCTACTCCACCCTCCTGGCGGGTCCGGAGTTCGCCGCATGGAGAGCAGCCACGCCTCGACGCGAACCCGGAGCCGCGACCGAGCCGGTCACGGTGGACCGGGACGGGTCGCGTCTGGAGGTCACGCTGAACCGCCCCGAGCGGCACAACGCGTTCGGCCATGCGGTCCGCGACGGGCTGATCGAGGCCCTCACCATGGCCGTACTCGACGACAGCATCGAACACGTCAGACTGCGCGGCGCCGGCAAGTCGTTCTGCTCCGGTGGCGACCTCGACGAATTCGGCACGGCGGCCGACCCCGTCGCCGCACACGTCACGCGGCTCGGCCGCAGCGCCGGCTGGATGGTTCATCGTCTCCGGGAACGGATCGTGGCCGAACTGCACGGCGCATGTATCGGCGCCGGGATCGAGGTCCCGGCGTTCGCCGCCCGGATCGAGGCGCGAGACAACACCTTCTTTCAGCTCCCGGAGCTGAGCATGGGACTGATCCCCGGTGCCGGTGGCACCGTCTCGCTCACCCACCGGATCGGCCGTCACCGCACCGCCTATCTGGCGCTGAGCGGCGACCGGATCGACGTCGCGACTGCGCTTGCCTGGGGACTGGTGGACGGTCGTGTCTGACCCGATTCGCGACTGGGCCGAGTCAGGCGCATTCGCACTGACCGGTCGGCCGGACGGCCCTCCTCTCCTCCCGCCGGGGCACGCCGCCACCCTGGTCCGCGATCACCTCGTGAGCCTCGGGCTGGTCATACCGGGGCTCCTCGGCGAACGGGCGGCCTATGCGCGATTCACCCGCCGCGGGCCATGGTCGTGCGGTGGCGCCTTTCGCATCCTGCCCACGGCAGACGGACATCTCGGACTCTCGCTGGCACGGCCGAGCGACGAGGAACTCCTGCCGGCGCTCATCGAGGGCGAGGTCGACGACGCATGGTCGGCCGCCGGCGCATGGGCAGCAGCTCGCTCGACCAGGGAAGCGGCGGACCGGGTCGCCCTGCTCTCTCTCCCTGGAGGCGCCGTCCCCGACCCGGACCGGACCAGCCGGCCCGGCATTGTGACGACGGTTCTGGGCCGCCGCATCCCCACGGCGAGACCGCTGGTCGTCGACCTGACCAGCCTGTGGGCAGGCCCGCTCTGCGCCCACCTGCTCGGCCTGCAGGGCGCGCGCATCATCAAGGCCGAGTCCCGGCAGCGACCCGACGGAGCCCGGCGCGGACCGGCTGGATTCTTCCGGTTGCTCCACGACGGTCATGAGCAGGTCGTACTCGACTTCGCAACCGAGACCGACCGGCTCCGGGAGCTCATCCGGGATGCCGACCTGGTCATCGAGTCCTCACGGCCACGGGCCCTTCGCCAGCTGGGCATCGTCGCCGAGGACGCCGTGGAGGCAGGCACTTCCTGGCTCTCCGTCACCGCACGGGGGCGGCATGAGAACGCGGTCGGCTTCGGCGACGACGTCGCCGCCTGCGCCGGCCTGTTCGTCCGCGAAGGGGGTGTCCTGCTGCCCGTGGGCGACGCCATCGCCGACCCGCTCACCGGCGTGACAGCGGCGGTCGCGGCAACGGCCGCGCTGCAGTCGACGGAAGCACGTCTGATCGACGTGTCCATGCTGCACGTCACCGCTGAGACCGTCGACGACACGGCGATCCCGCATGAGGTCGTACGCCACCGTGGCTCCTGGTGGGCCGAGTACGACAAGGGTCGCGCGCGGATCGAGGAGCCTCGACCGCGATGAGCCTCCTGATACACGACGTTTTGGTCGGCGGCAGGCGGGTCGACGTTCGCGTCGTCGACGGCCATGTCGACGAGGTCGCGTTCGGCCTGCGACCCGACGCGAGGGTCCAGCAGACTTTCGACGGAGCCGGCGGCGCCCTGCTGCCCGGGCTCCACGACCACCACATCCATCTTCTGGCACTCGCCGCAGCAGGGAAGTCGGTGGACGTCGGTCCCTGCGCGGTCGACGGCCTGGACGCGCTGGCCGAGGCACTGCGTGCCGCGACGCCGCGACACGGCTGGATCCGCGCAACGGGGTACCACGAGTCGGTGGCAGGCCCTCTTGACCGCTATGTACTCGACAGACTGGTCCCCCAGGTGCCGGTGCGGGTCCAGCACCGCAGCGGAGCTCTGTGGATCCTGAACTCCGCGGCGTTGAAGGTCGTGGCAGCTGTGCTGGACGCGAGCGCCGACGTCGAACGCGACGACGACGGCGCTCCGACCGGAAGGCTGTGGCGCTACGACAGCCGTCTGAGACCCGCGCTTCCCGCCCATCCGCCGGATCTTGCCCCGGTCGGCCGACGCCTGGCGGCCTACGGCATCACGGGGGTAACCGACGCGACACCCGCCCTGACTGCAGATTCAGTCGCGCTGCTCGCCGCCGCACAGGCGACCGGCGCCCTCCCGCAACGCCTCACGGTCCTCGGCGCGCCGACACCTGTCGGCCTGCCTCCGGGGATCGCCCCGGGGCCACGAAAACTCCTCCTTCGCGATCACGACCTCCCTGGCTATGACCAGCTGGTCGCCATGGTCGCCTCCGCCCACGATGCGACGCAGGCCGTTGCGGTCCATTGCGTGACTCGCGAATCGCTCGTCCTCACCCTCGCGGTCCTCGAGGAGGTCGGCGTACGCCCCGGCGACCGTATCGAGCATGCGTCTGTCGCACCGCCCGAGGTGGCGGCCTGGATGGCCCGGCTGGGCGTGCGGGTGGTGACCCAGCCGGACTTCCTGCGAACCCGCGGCAGCGCCTACGCGCGCGATGTCGCGGCGGACGATCTGCCTCACCTCTATCCGTACGCGTCCTTGCTCGACGCCGGCGTCCCCACCTGTGCGTCCAGCGACGCACCGTACGGCGAGGTCGATCCATGGCGCGTGATCGCATCGGCCGCCGACCGCGCCCTGGGGCCGGAGGAGCGGGTCTCGGCACACGTCGCGCTCCGCGGCTATCTGAGTGCCGCCGATGATCCGGGCGGGCCTCCGCGCCGCGTGCGGGCCGGTGTTCCAGCCGACCTGGTCCTGCTGGGGAGCGACCTGGTCGAAGCCATGCGCAGCCCCGAAGCCTGCCGACCGGTCGCGACTTGGATCCGCGGTATCCACATCACCTGAAGCATATATAGTTTACTTATTTACCCTACAGGGAGGATCATGATGGGCGAGCGTGATCGGAGAAACCTCTTCGACGTCGACGGCCGGGTGATCATCGTGACCGGGGCGAGCAGCGGTCTCGGTCAGCAATTCGCCCACGCCCTGCACGCGGCCGGCGCACAGGTGGTCGCGGTCGCCAGGCGCAAGGACAGACTCGACCGACTGGCCGCGGAGTGCCCAGGCCTCGACGCGCGGCCACTCGACGTGACGGACAGCGCCGCCTGCGCCGCGCTCGTCGAGGATGTCCACCAGGCCTACGGCCGCATCGACGGCCTGGTGAACAACGCCGGAGTCGGCACCCCGGCACCTGCGATCGAGGAAGACCTCGACCAGTTCCGCCATGTCATCGACGTGAACCTGACGTCGGTCTTCCACCTTTCGCGGCTGGTTGCGAAGCCCATGCTCGCGGCAGCGCAGGGTTCGGTCGTCAACATCGCGTCGATCTACGGACTGGGCTCCACCTACCCGGTGGGAGACGCCAGCTACGCCGCCTCCAAGGCCGCGGTCATCAACCTCACACGGGATCTCGCCGGCCAGTGGTCGAAGCGCGGAGTCCGGGTGAACGCGATCGCCCCCGGGTTCTTCCGCAGCGAGATGGCCGAGGAGCTGTTCACCAGTGAGAAGGCGCACCAGCGGATCACCCTGGCGACCCCCATGCGACGGACGGGCGAGCCCGGCGAACTCGACGGCGCAGTGATATTCCTGCTCTCCGACGCGTCCTCCTTCGTCACCGGAGCGACGCTCGCAGTCGACGGCGGGTGGAGCAGTCACTGAGCATCGCCCGTCGGCAAGGGCCACGCCATGTCATGGCGTGAGCGGCGGCTTCGAACCAGAAGGCTCCTCGGTGTATGCGTGGTTGTTCCCCAGGCATACACCGAGGAGCCTCTGTCACAGATCCGGCCGCTGAGCCGACATCATTCGCGCAACCTGACGACGAGGAGGGTTTACTGTGGCGGACGCCGACGCTGCGCGAGGTGACGAAGCGCCTGCGGCTCGAACGCGTAGTCTCCACGATCAAGCGTCCGGCCGGGCGCCACCACGGCATCGATGGCGTCCAGGGTCTCGGAGCCAAGCCTGAGGTCTGCCAGGTCCAACTGGCTCTCCAGCTGCTCCAGCGTCCGGGGGCCGATGATCGTCGAACTCACCGCAGGATGCGCCTGGGTGAAGGCCAGGGCCAGCCCGAGCAGCGAGGTGCCGGCCTCAGCGGCGATCTTCTCCAAGGCCGGCAGCGCAGCAAGCTTGGCCGGTGCGCCAGGGGTCGCCGTACTCCACGCCCCCGAGCCGAGCCGCTCGAAGCGCGAGCCCGCCGGGACCTCGTCGACCGATCGGTACTTCCCCGTGAGCCAGCCCGCGTTGAGCGGACTCCACACGATGACGCCCATGCCGTGACGCACGGCCGTGGGAAAGACGTCACGCTCAGCGCCTCGTACGAAGATCGAGTACGGCGGCTGCTCACAGCGAGGCCGAATATGCCCTCCGACGCTGGCCGACCACTGCGCCTCGACCATCCAGTCGGCCGGCCAGGTGGACGTTCCGACCATGCGGACCTTGCCGGCCCGCACGAGGTCCGAGAGCGCGCCCAGAGTCTCGTCGATGCCGGTGTTCTCATCGAGACGGTGGACCTGGTACAGGTCGATGTAGTCGGTGCCGAGCCGACGCAACGAGTCCTCACATGCCCGCACGATCCAACGCCGCGACGCCCCGCGGTGGTTGGGGTCACGCGACATGGGGTTGAAGAACTTCGTCGCCAGCACGACCTCGTCGCGGCGGCCGCGGAGCGCTTCTCCGACGATCTCCTCGGACTGGCCACGGGAGTAAACATCGGCCGTGTCGATGAAGTTGATGCCGGCCGCCAGAGCGCGGTCGACGATCGCCCGGCATTCGGCGCGGTCGGTGTTCCCGACCTTGCCGAACATCATCGCTCCCAGGCAGTACGTCGACACCCGCACACCCGTGCGGCCGAGAAATGTGTACTGCATCAGCCGACGATCTTCCTCGCTCGCAGGTCGGCGATCCGATCGCCGAAGCCGAACTCGGTCAGCAGCGCATCGGTGTGCTGACCGATCGTGCAGCCGGCGTCGGCCTTGGTGAGGGACCGGGAGAAGGAGACCATCGGGGCGAGCCGGCGGTGCTCGTCAAAGATCGGGCTCACCGCGTCGGCAGTGAAGCCGGCCTCGGCGAATTCGTCGCCCTGCATGACCCGCTCCGCATTTGCCTCGGCCACCGCGACACAGCCGACGTCCTGCGGCGTCAGCTCCTCTTCCCAGACACGGGGTTCCTTGGTCGCGAACACTCCGGCAAGGACGTCGGCCAGGTCGCCGTCGTGCTCGGCGCGCAGCTTCTCGTCGGCGAATCGCGGGTCGGAGGCCAGGCTGACGAACGGCTTCAGCGCTGCGACCAGCTCGTCCCACTCCCCCGCCTCCGCCGCGGCCAGGAAGACGTAGCCGTCCCTCGCCGGGTACATGCGGTAGAGCGCATTGAGCCCCCAGAACTCCTCGTCCACGACAGGCGCCTCGACGGCGCCCTCGTACTCGTTGTTCAGGTGGTTGAGGCAGTTCAGTGCGCTTCCCACCATGGTGGTGGTGAGGCCGGTGAAGGTGGTCCGGCTGTGCTTCTTGGCGTAGACCGCCAGCATGATGGTGGACGCTACCGCGGCCGCGGCAATCCCGTCGGCCTGTACCACCGGAACCGCGTGGGCCGAGTGGAGGACCACCGGGACCGAGCGGACTTCCTCCTCGTTCTGCGGAGGCACCGTCCGCCCCCGGCTGTCCACGTAGGCGATACCGCTGGACGATCCGATCGACGGCGCGTACGCCGGGCGCAGAGCGTAGGGCCCGTCGTGGCCGTAGCCGAACGAGTTGACGTAGATGAGATCGGGGTTGAGCGCCTTCACGGTGGCCTCGTCGAGGCCCATGCGTTCGGCCGCGCCGGCCCGCATGCACTGGAAAACGATGTCCGCCTCGGCCACGATCGCCCGGACGATCTCGCGGCCCTCAGGACTGTTGGCGTCGATCGCCAAGCTCTCCTTGCCCTGCAGGACCTTCGCCCCACCCGCCTCCGGGAAAGGAACGAGCGTACGGATGTTGTCACCCTCAAGGCTCTCGATCTTGATGACTCGGGCACCGAGATCAGTGAGCATCGTGACGCCGTACGGGCCGGCGAACATGGTGCCGAGTTCCACGATCGTCAGGCCCGCGAGCGGCAGCGTACGCGGCCCCTCCGACACGGTCTGCGACGACCGGGCCGCCAGGGCCACCGTGGCCTCGGCCCGCAGCGTCTCACTGTCGGCACCGACAGCGGGGGCCGGCCCCGGTACGTGGATCGGCTTGCCCTCGGCGAAGACAACGGGCGCCGGCTGCTTCACCGGTCCGATGCCGGGCTGATCGATGGTGAGGGCACGCCCTTCGAACTGCACCTGAGGGTGGTCGTAGGCGCCGATCGGGGTACGGAAGATCTCCGCGCTGACGTCGGGGTTGTGCTCGAAGGCCTGCTGCCACTCCGCGAGCGTGCGCTGCCGCACGCGGGTGATCATCTCGAGCCAGAACTCCTCACGCAGCTCGGCCGTGGGCAGCAGCGGGAAGCCGGCCCACTTCGGATCAGCCAGGACCTCCAGCAGCCCGAGCTCCTTGAGCCACGCCTGCATCAGCCGAGGCGCGGTCTGGGCGAACTGCAGCCACACGCCGTCCTTCGTCGGAGCTATGAGAAGGGCGTAGAGCAGCGGCGCCGACGGACGGAAGTCCGTGTCGTACGCAAGATCCATCGGGGAGTACGCGCCTGGGTACCGGTCCAGGATCATCTCGTAGAACCAGTTATAGGTGTCCATGGCGCCGATCCCCTGCACCAGGGAGGTCTCGACCACCTGACCGCGGCCCGAGGTCTCGCGCTCGAGGAGCGCTGCCAGCGTGCCGTGGACGGCGTTGTGCGCCGCCGCCCAGGAGGCATAAGGCACCGAGACGTACGCCGGGCCGGGCCGCCGGGTGAGCTGGCGCTTGTTGTGCATGACGCCGGCCTTGGCGTACACCAGCGCCTCGTGGTGCTTGTAGTGCGACCAGCCGTTGTGGGCGCCGAAGCCCGTGATGTGGGCAGTGACCAGGCGCGGGTGGCCGGCGCCGAGTTGCTCGGCCGACAGGCCGTACTCTGCGGCCTCGCTCGGCCGCAGGCCGTGGACCAGGACGTCAGCCGTTGCCAGAAGTCCCTGGAGAGTCTCCCGGTCGGCCTCGACGCTGATGTCGAGCGCGACGCTCCTGCGCCCCCGGAACAGTCCCGGCCACCCGGGGAAACGACGCACAGGGTTGCCGCCTGCGGGCTCGACGCTCACCACATCCGCACCGGCATCGGCCAGAAATTGGCTGCAGAAGGCACCCGCCAGGTGGTTGCTCAAGTCGATGACTCGAAGGCCGTCCAGAGGACCGCGCTGATCTGCCATGTCTGTCCATCCTCGCCAGAAGTGCCGACGTGACACGCGCCACAGGGTGTCAGCGTCAGGCGACCAAGACAAGACTTCCGCTAAATGAGTTCACTTTTTGCTCTGAGTGATACCGAAGAAGCCGAGTCTTGACGGCACTGCCCGCGGGTATCGAGGTCGCGTGCACCCCGTGATGCGCAAACACGTCCCTTCAGCTCACCGTCTCCCGCCGGTACCGAGCGACGACCTCGCGCCGGACCAGCTTCCCCGTCTCGGTGCGGGGCATCTCGTCCCAGACGGCGATCTCGTCGGGTGTCTTGCTGCTTCGCAGGGTTCCGCGCACGAACTCCCTGAGCTCCTGGCCGTCGACCCTGTGTCCGTCCCGTGGTACCACGACCGCGACGATGCGCTGCCCCCACTCCTCGTCAGGGACGCCGATCACCGCAGCGTCCGCGATGCTCGGGTGACGGTAGATCACGTCCTCGATCTCCGCGGGCGCGATGTTCTCTGCGCCGCGGATGATGGTGTCGTCCCGCCGGCCGCCGATGAAGAGGTAGCCCTCGCCGTCCAGGTAGCCCTCATCCCGGGTGTCGAACCAGCCGTCGCCGTCCACCAGGCGACCGATGCCGTCGTACTCGGCCGAGACCTGCGCGCCACGCACACAGATCCGCCCGCGATGGCCCGGGGGGAGTGCACGATCATCCATATCCCGGACCTGGACCTGCACACCGGGCACTGGGCGGCCTACCGAACCCAGGCGGGCCCGGACGGACGGGTCCGGGTTCGCGAGGGCGGATCGGTGGTCGTCCGGGGTGAGGACACACACGGTGGAGCTGGTCTCGGTGAGGCCGTACGCGTTGACGAAGTCCACGTCCGGCCAGAGCTCCAGCGCCCTCGCGATGACCGATGTCGGCATGGGGGCACCGCCATAGGCGAGGCTGCGCAGCGCCGGAACCGCCTTGTCGGCGCCGGAGTCGACGATACGGGCGAGCATCGTCGGGACCACCAGGGCATTGGTCACCCCTTCGTCGCGCACCAGGCCCAGCCACTCGGCCGGCTCGAAGCGCTCCAGCACGATGGCGCGTCGGCCCGCGTAGAGGTTGGTGATCACGTTCGCGACCGCGGCGATGTGGTACGGCGGAACACTCACCAGAGCAGCCTGATCGGCATCGGCGGAGCCGAAATCGACCGAGCCCAGGACGTAGCTCGCGAGGTTGTCGTGGCGCAGGAGAACGCCCTTCGGCGCAGAGGTGGTGCCCGAGGTGTAGATCACCACGGCCGGGGCATCGCTGTCGACGAAGCGCTCCTCAGGTGCCGGACCCGCAGTCGTCGCCGCAAGCCAGTCCTCGGTCGTCAAGGCCCGGACCCCGTGCTTGCCCAGAATGGAGTGCGCGGCGGCGTCGGCTATCGCGAGCGCACCGGGGTGCTTCGCAAGCAGACCGTCGAGCTGCTCGGCGCCCAGGCGGTAGTTCAGCGGCACGAGCGGCACGCCGGCATAAGCCGCCGCGAACATCGCCACTGGAAACGCCGGCCCGTTGACCGCGAGATAGACAACAGCATCAGCGCCCGCTCGAGCGATCTCGTCCGCACCGCGCATCGCGGCCTGCTTCAGACCGGCTGCCGTCAGACCGGTCGCACGCTTGCCGACGACGACCCGCTCGCCGAAGCCGTCAGCCGCCATCTCGAGCAGCATGGTCAGATTCATCCGCAGGTCTCCCCTTTGAGTTCAGCGGCCCTGATCACACGGACCATAGACCAATTTCGGCAGGTTGGGTATATCAGTTATCTGTTTTTGTTTGATGGGTGACGCGCACGTGGTGAGGCGTGTCGCTCCGGAAGACCGCGCCCACGACGACGACCCGGTGGCCGTCACCACCGATGCCGGTTTCGTGCTCCCCCGGATGGTCGCCTGGTGGGCCCGGTACGAGCCGGGCCGCCCCTTCCTCACCGAGGTCGGCGGAAGGCAACTCACTTACGGCGAGACCTGGGAGCTGGCGCGGCGCTGGGCCTCCTGGCTCACCCGGCACGGTGTGGGGCCCGGCGACCGTGTGGCCACCCTGATGCCGAACTCCGTCGATGCCGTCGGTCTGTGGCTCGGCGCAGCGTGCCTGGGCGCGCTGGAGGTTCCCGTCAATCCTGAACTGCGTGGGGAGTTCCTCACCCACGCCCTGGCCCTCCCGGGCGCCCGGCTCTGTGTGCTCCGGCCCGAGTACACACCCGCAGTCTCCGCGTGCGAGATCCCCGGCCTGGACGTCGTCGGCCTGGACGTCGTCGCCGTGGAACGCGGTGCGGACGCCGTAGCGGCATGCGCGGCCGCCGAGATCGAGCGGCTGCCCGCACCCGAGGCCCCCGCCTGCGTGATCTACACCTCGGGAACGACCAGGCCGGCCAAGGGCGTCGTCATCCCCTGGGGACAACTGGCGTCCACGATCAGCCGAACCCCGAGGTCGCTGCTCGGCGGCGAGGACCCGGTGTACTGCTGCCACCCCGCGTTCCACTTCACCTGTCGCAGCCCCTGCTGGCCATGGCCGACGTCGGGGGCAGGGTCGTGCCGCGCAAGCGCTTCTCGGCCGGATCCTTCCTCACCGACGTGCGTACGCACCACTGACACGAGCACGACGGCCTTCGTCCCGCTGCTGCTCGCCGCCTCCGAGCGGCCCGACGACGCGGACAACCCGCTGAGGGTCGTCCTGGCCGCGGCCGGCCCCGCCCTATCCCGACGCTTCGATCAGCGGTTCTGTGTCCGGGTGATCGAGTGCTACGGCAGCACCGAGGTCGGGTTCCCACTGCTGTTGCGTACTGCGCCGACAGACCTCCGCTCGCCGCTGGGCAGGGCGAGCCCGCCGCAGCTACGAGGCGCAGGTCGTCGACCCGGAGGGAAGCCGGTGCGGGACGGCGAGGTCGGTGAACTCCGGGTGCGGCCGGCGGCCCGCTCACTGGTGGTGCTCGGATACCTGAACAACGCCGATGCGACGGCCAGGGCCTTTCATCGACGGGTGGTACCGCAGTGGCGACGCCCTGGTACGCGAGTCCACCGGAGACTTTCTCTTCATCGACCGCCTGCGCGACACCATCCGCCGCCACTGAGAGAACATCTCCGCGCTCGAGGCCGTGGTCGACGGAGGCCCGACGGTCGCGGCGTGCGCCGTGTTGGGGGTGCCCGACCGGATCGCAGGCCAGGAGGTTCTGCTCGTCGTCGTGCTGAACCATCCGGGAGACTTCACGCCTGCGGCCCTGTGGAATCGGCTGGCCGAGCGGGTACCCCGCTACATCTGCCGAGCCGTGTCGTCACCGTCGACGGACTTCCCCGCACCCCGACCAACAAGGTGCGCAAGTCGGTCTGCTCGACCGCCTCGACCTGACCACCGCGTGGGAGACCGCCCACAGCATCCGGCCGACAGGACGGCTGAGCAGCCTCAAGGCCCCCAAGGGTCGCCCGCGCGGGACCAGAGGCATCGGAGCAGCGGCGTCCGACCGGCAAACAGTCACCGGAGTGGACGAGCTTCTCGTCCACTCCGGTCGACGTCAGTCCGACGAGGGCAGAGCCTTGGCCCCCGCCGGGACGAGGAGCTCGCCGGCCAGAGCGAGAGAGCCCTCCCCGGCCTTGGTGCACAGGACCTCTATGGACTCGGCAGAGTCGACGTACCGCTTGCCGAGCAGCGTGCCCTTCATGAACTCCGGGTTGGCGTTCTCGGGCGCCACGTCGGTCCCCTTGGGCACCATCGGCACGCCTCCGCACGTGAGGTCGACATCCCCGGCAGGGACCTTCGTCACAATGATCTGGGTAGTGTCGACTGCACTGGTGAGACCCTGCCCGACTCGCAGCTCCATGATGTTCCTCCTGAACGTGCATGCGGCATCACGGCCGCCGAAACCTATCAGCATGGGTAACCCGGCCATATGCCGAGGTCAGACAGAGACTCCCGGTTCAAGCTCCGCCTGGATGAGCTCCATGAGCTCCACTCGTGACACCTTCAGCGACGGCGTGCGCGGCAGTGCGTCGAGTACGACGACATGCACCGGCACCTCGTACGGCAGCAGGGCGTCACGGCAGAACTGGCGGAGCTCCTCGGCTTCCGGAACGGCCGCACCCGGTTCGAGCTCGACCGCCGCAACCGGGACGGCGCCGAGTCGCTCGTCGGCCAGCGGTGCGACCGCCGCCTCGCGCACCGCGGAGTGCCGCTCGAGCGCCGACTTCACCGTCTCGGGCTGCACCTTGAACCCGCCCCGGATGATCGCGTCGTCCGCGCGTCCCCTGATCCAGAGGAACCCGTCCTCATCGATCGACGCCAGGTCGCTCGTACGCTGCCAGGCATCTCCGCCGACCGGCGACTGGGCGCTGCGGACCTCGAGGATTCCGGTCTCCCCTACCGGCAACTCAGCCCCCTCGGGACCGGTGACGCGTAGGGTCACGCCCGGCATCGCGCGACCGGCCGCACCGGCCTTGGCCGCCCACCACTTCTCGTGCAGCGAGCGGGTCCACGAGGCGATGGCACCGGCGAACTCGGTCGCGCCGTAGTTGGACAGGATCCGGATCCCGTACCGGTCCAGGAAGGCGTCGACCAGGTCGGAGGGGCAGAACGTGGTCCCGGTCGTGATCACCTCCAGGCCGGCAAGCTTCTCGGCAGGGATGTCCGCCGCGAGGACCGCGCGCAGGGCGGCAGGGACCAGCCCCGCGGCTCGCGGCCGGTGCTCGGCGACGGACTCGACCCAGGGATCGAGCAGGAACCGGGGGAAGAGCACGATTCTGCGGCCCGCGTACAGCGGCGAGACCGCACCCCAGAAGCCGCCGATGTGCACGATCGGGGTGCACACGATCGACACGCCACTGCGGAACAGCCCGGTCTTCGGTGGCTCTGGGACGCTCGTCGACAGAGCGGTGTCGAACTGGCGCTCGCCGAGCAGTACCCGTTTCGGCGGGCCGGTGGTGCCCGACGTCAGCATCTCGATGGCAACACCAGGCGAGATGTCCTGCGGGTGCGGGGTCGTCCGCTCCCCCGGCCGGCGCTGATCGACGGAGTCGGCAGACAGTTCGAGGACCAGGGCCCGGCCGGCGGCCTCGGTCACCCCGTCCAGACCCAGTACGCGAGCCGTTCCCACCACGGCAGGCACGTTCGACCGCTCGATGTCCGCGCTCAGGCGCGCCGGCGGCTGCAGGGAGGAGAAGGTGACCACGGTGCGGTCGGTGGCGAGCAGAGCGATGATGACGGCCACATGCTCAGGTCGGTTCTCGATGACCAGGCCGACCCGGGCGCCGCTTCCGAGCCCGTGTGCGTCGAGTGCCGCGTCGAGCGAGGATGCCACGGACCGCAGCGTGCCCCACGTCGTCCAGGCGCCCTCGAAGTTGATGGCGGCCACATCGTCGGGTGCCTGCTCGAGCAGTTCGCGGAATCGGAGCCGCGCGCTCATCTTCACTGCCCCTTCCAGACGGGCGCGCGCTTCTCGGCGAAGGCCGTGGCGCCTTCGCGCGCATCCTCGGACGTGAAGACGGGCTTCATGATCTCGGCCTGCCGCTGCCAGCCCTCGGCCGCCGTCCAGTCGGAGGACGAGCGGGCGATCTGCTTCGAGGCCGCCACTGCGAGGGGTCCGTTCGCCGCGACAGCGGCAGCCAGCTTGAACGCCTCGTCCAGAGCGCCGCCCTCGGGCGCGAGGCGGTTGGCCAGGCCGAGCTCGTACGCGCGCCGAGCGGTGATCGGGTCTCCGGTGAGCAGCAGTTCCAGCGCGATCGGCAGCGGCACCCGCTGGGGAAGCAGCATGGCGGCTCCCGCGCCGGCCACCAGTGCGCGCTTGGTCTCCGGGACCCCGAACTTCGCGGTCTCGGAAGCGACAACCATGTCGCAGGCGAGCAGGATCTCGAACCCGCCCGCAAGCGCCCACCCTTCGACCGCAGCGATCAGCGGCTTGCGCGGCGGGGCCAGGGTCAGGCCGGCGAAGCCGCGGCCCTCGACGACCGGGCTTTCGCCTCGCAGGAATCCCTTGAGGTCCATCCCGGCACAGAAGGTGCCGCCGGCCCCGGTGAGAACCGCGACCCGCAGCTCAGGGTCGCCCTCGAGCTCATCGATCGCGGCGGCAATCCCCTGTGCCACCCCTGCGGTGACGGCGTTCTTGGCCTGGGGACGGTTGATGGTGATGATCAGTACGCCGTCACGGCGCTCGGTCAGGACTTCAGACCCCTCGGTCATCGTCATTCACCTCTCGGGACTGCCGGACGACGCCGGCTTCGATGAGTTCGTCAATCTCGGGCCGACTGAGCCCGATCGCCGCCAGCACGGCCCGGCTGTCCTGGCCGGCTGCGCGCACCGGACCTGGCTCCAGCCCGGGGGTACGGGAGAATCGCGGTGCCACCCGGGGTATCCGCCCGCCGCCGTCGGCCTTGCCGGTGAAGATGCCGCGCGACGCGATATGAGAGTGCCGCGGAGCCTCCTCCAGGCTCAGCACAGGCGCGACGCACGCATCAGTGCCCTCGAAGAGGGCTGCCCACTCGTCACGCGTCCGCTCGACGAAGCGCGCTGCCAGGGCCTTGCGCATCCCGGGCCAGGTCGCGGGATCGGACTGCTGTCCCGGGATGCCGCCGCCCAGCAACTCGACGAACTGCGCGAAGAACTGCGGTTCGAGGGCACCGACCGCGACGAAGCGGCCGTCCTTGCATGCGTAGGTGTCGTAGAACGGTGTGCCACCGTCCAGCAGGTTCGACTCCCGGCTGTCACTCCAGTGGCCGGTCGCGTACATGCCGTAGACCATCGTCATCAGGGACGACGCGCCATCGACCATGGCCGCGTCCACCACCTGGCCCCAGCCGCTGGTGGTCCGCTCGTACAGGGCGGCGAGGATCCCGGTGATGAGGAAGAGCGAGCCGCCGCCGAAGTCGGCGACGAGGTTCACCGCGTTGCGGGGCTTGTCGGCACCGCCGGTTGCATGGAGCGCTCCGGTGAGGGCCGCGTAGGTGATGTCGTGGCCGGCGGCCTGTGCCAGCGGGCCGGACTGTCCCCAGCCCGTCATGCGCGCGTAGACAAGCCGCGGATTGGCCTCCAGGCAGGCGTCCGGGCCGAGGCCGAGTCGCTCCATGACACCGGGGCGGAGTCCTTCCACAAGCACATCGGCCGTGGCGGCCATCCGCAGCACCAGGTCACGGCCCTCAGGACGCTTCAGGTCGATGGCGACGTTGGACCGACTGCGATTGAGCTCGTCGGCAGGTGCCTGCGCGAGACCGGCGCCGCCCGGCCGGTCGATGCGCACGACGTCGGCGCCGAGCTCGGCCAGCAGCATGCACGCGTACGGGCCGGGCCCGATGCCCGCGATCTCAAGGACGCGAAGTCCGGCGAGAGGCCCCGCAGCGGACTGGTCGGGACGATTCATGGCCGGGACGCTATCACAGAATAGGTTAACTGATTACACTGAAGCGATTGATAGGTTGGCCGTCCCAAGAGTCACGTCGTGAGGAAGTAGGGGTCAGATGGCGCGCACCGTGTTCAACAAGGAGCACGAGGAGTTCCGCTCCCTCGTCAAGGAGTTCATAGCCCGGGAGATCACCCCGCGAGCAGAGGAGTGGGAGGCCGCCGGGATCATCGACAAGGCCGTCTACAAGGCGGCGGCCCAGGCCGGCGTCCTGGGCTTCTCCGTCCCCACCGAGTACGGCGGGCTGGGCGTCGACGACTTCCGCTACAACGCGATCGTTGCCGAGGAGTTGGCCAGGGGGCGCAGCAGCGGGGTCGCACTCACCCTGCACAACGACATCGTCGCGCCCTACCTCCTCCGCCTCACCGACGAGGAGCAGCGCCGACGGTGGCTGGCCCCGCTCGCGGCAGGCGACATGACCTTCGCGATCGCGATGAGCGAGCCCGGAGCCGGTTCGGACCTCGCCGGCATCCGCACCTCGGCGCGCCGGGACGGCGACGAGTGGGTCATCAACGGACAGAAGACGTTCATCTCCAACGGCATCCTCTCCGACGCCGTGGTGGTGGTCTGTCGTACCGATCCCGAGGCCGGCCACAAGGGCTTCAGCCTGATCGTGGTCGAGGACGGCACCCCCGGCTTCGAGCGCGGCCGCAAGCTGAAGAAGATGGGCCACCACGCCCAGGACACCGCGGAGTTGTTCTTCTCCGAATGCCGCGTGCCGGCCGGGAACCTTCTGGGAACCGAGAACCGCGGCTTCTACCACCTGATGGAGAACCTGCCCTCCGAGCGCCTCTCGATCGCCATCTCGGCCATCGCGGGGGCGGAGAACATCTTCGAGCAGACCAAGGTCTACGCGAAGGAGCGCAAGGCGTTCGGCCAGTCGATCGGCAGTTTCCAGGCCAACCGCTTCACCATCGCGGAGATGGCCACCGAACTGGACATCGCCCGCATCTACGTCGACGAGTGCATCCGCCGAGTCGTCGACGGCACGCTCACCGCGGTCGACGCCGCAAAGGCGAAGTGGTGGTGCACCGAGCTGAACAAGAAGGTCGTCGACCAGTGCCTCCAGCTGCACGGCGGCTACGGCTACATGCTCGAGTACCCCGTCGCCCGCGCCTACCAGGACGTCCGCATCTCCACGATCCTCGGCGGAACCACCGAGATCATGAAGGAGATCATCGGCCGCGACCTGGGCTTCTGACCTCGAACCGGATCATCGACCAGCACAGACAGGACTGAGTACATGGAGATCCAGGGCAAGTACGCCGTTGTCGTCGGAGGTGCCTCCGGCATGGGCCGCGCCAGCGCCGAGCTGCTGGCAGCAAAGGGCGCCAAGGTCGCGATCATCGACCGGCCCGGGGGCGAAGGCAAGCAGATCGCCGCCGACCTCGGCGGCATCTACCTCGACGGCGACATCACGGACCACTCCGGCATCGAGGAGATACTCGCCCAGGCCGTCGAGCAGCTCGGCGGCCTGCACATCGCGGTGAACACGGCCGGCGGCGGTGTCGCGAAGCGCACGCTCTCCAAGAGCGGACCGCATGACCTGGAGACCTTCGCCAGCGTCGTGAACCTCAACCTGATCTCGACCTTCAACCTCAACCGGCTGCAGGCCTTCCACATGAGTCAGGGTGAGGCGGATGCCGACGGGGAGCGCGGGGTCATCGTCAACACCTCGTCGATCGCGGCCTTCGAGGGCCAGATCGGGCAGGTCGCCTACTCCGCAGCGAAGGCGGGCATCGCGGGAATGGCACTGACCATGGCTCGCGACCTGGGCTCCCTCGGTGTCCGGGTACTGGCGATCGCCCCGTCGCTGTTCAAGACGGGCGCCGTGGCACGTATGCCGGACGAGACCATCGCACCGCTCGTCGCGGGCAACGCCTTCCCCAAGCGGATGGGACGCCCGGAGGAGTACGCCAAGCTCGCCTGCTCCATTGTCGAGAACGGCATGCTCAACGGCCAGTGCCTCCGGCTCGACGCCGGCATGCGTTTCGCGCCCAAGTAGCCGGCGCGCTCGGTGGCCGGGACACGCCTCATGGCGGCGTCCCGGCCGCCGCCGCTTTTCCCGACGGCCACGACCGAGTCCGGTCGTGGCCGTCGGCGGCCGAGCCGGTCGAGGTTCGCCGGTCGGCGTGTTTCCTGCGTCATCGGAAGGCCGGTCCGACTCCCGGAGCGCTCACCGGTACGCCCCTTCGGGCGTACGGACGCGGAAGACCGGCACGCCGACGTCCTCGCCCACGACTCGAACCCGCACCGGAGTGCCGACCGCGACCGCGCTGGGCGTCCTGCTGCCGTTCTCGGCCCGGGCGTTCACGCGCGGTGAGATCTGCGGTCAAGGCGGTCTGCTTGCGCCCGGCATGACAGAGAAGGGCTTGCTGCGTCTGTGATCGGCGCAGCAAGCCCTTCTGTCATTCGGTGAACGGAGTCTGCCGGCCCGTCAGCCGCCGCACGGGTTCGTCATCGTCCAGGGGCGGCCGGTCATCCCCCGGGGCGAGCACCGTCAAGCCGGGATGCTTCCGGTGTGGATGCGCGCGGCCCGCAGCCCGTCCTCCGTGGAAGCTGCCTCGATCCGCCAGTTGCCGCACGAGCACCAGCAGTCGTAGTGGTCGCCGTCCGCGGACGGAACGATCGCTTGTCCGTCGCACCAGCCACCGCTGTTGGCGATGCTCTGCAGGAACTCCAGCGGCTTCTCGTGGAGGCTGTTGTCCTCGTCGTGGTCGCTCATCGGGCTTCTCCTACTCGTCTGCGGCAGGGCGGAAGACGGGCAGCAGCCAGCCGTCCGCGATGGGATGGAAGTCGACGGTGAGTTCCATGCCGATCTCGACGGCTTCGGGATCGACGCCGACGATGTTGCTCACCAGGCGGGCACCGGGGGCGTCGGGCAGATCCACGACGGCGGGGACAAGCGTCACGTCCGGCAGGCCGGGGAAGCCATGGACCACCGCGAAGCTGTAGACGACCGCACGGCCCGCGAGTTCCACCCAGTCGACCTCGGCGGACTGGCACTCGGGACAGTACGGCGTCGGGGGCAGGCGGAAGTGCCCACATGCTCCGCATCGCGGCGCGACAAGACGGCGTTCCTTCGCCGCCTGCCAGAAGGGCTCGGTCGTCGGGTCGGTGGTGATGCGCACCTGCTCCGAGGGGAGCGCTGTCGCCACGGCCATCATGCGTCCCTTCCGAGAATCAGGCCGGAGACCGGGAGGCTCGCGGGCCCGCCGGTGACGAGCGCATGCTGCGCCCCTTCGACCTGGTTGATGGCGGTGCCGCGCATCTGCTCGACACCTTCCATGATGTGGGTCATCCCGATGATGTACGCCTCGGAGAGCTGGCCGCCGTGCGTGTTGACCGGGATCTGACCGGGGCGCGGCTTGGCGCTGTACCGGATGTTCCCGTTCAGCACGAAGTCGTTGCCTTCACCGCGTCCGCAGAAGCCGTAGTCCTCGAGCTGCATGAGGACCATCGGGGAGAAGTGGTCGTAGAGCAGCGCCACATCGATGTCCTGCGGCGTCAGGCCGGACTGGCGGTAGACGCGGTCCGCGATCGGCTTGTTGCCGGCGGAGGCGAAGTACTCGTCCGGCATGCCCATCCAGGCGAAGGCTCGCCCCCACTCGCGACGGCCGCCGTGGGCCGCCGCCACCACGGGCACGGGCTTCTGGCGCAGGTCGCGTGCCCGGTCCAGGCTCGTCGTGATGACCGCGACCGCGCCGTCCGTCTCCTGGCAGAAGTCGTACAGGCAGAGCGGCTCCGCGATCATCCGGGCGTTGAAGTAGTCCTCGCGGGTCAGGGGCTTCCCGCGGAACCGTGCCTTCGGCCTGGTCTGGGCGTTCTCACGCTCCGTCAGCGCAATCTCGCAGAAGGCGTCCCGGGTCGTGCCGTAGAGGTGCATGTGCCGACGGGCGAGCACCGACATCAGGTGCCCCGGTCCCGAGAGCCCGCTGGGCTGGAGGAAGGAGTTGATCGGGTTCGGCGCCGCAGCGGCGAAGACGCTGCCGAGGCGCTGCTTGGCCTGCTGCAGCGCCATCACCGTCACCACGACCGTGGCGTCCCCCGCCACGATCGCGGCCCGAGCGAGGCCGACAGAGCCGGCAGCGCCTCCGCCGCCGGAGGTGAGCGCGGCGGTGAAGGTGACCTCGTCGATGCCGAGGTTCTCCATGAAGTCCGCGGTGTCCATCTTGTCGCCGTAGCCGGCGCTGGCACCGGAGTAGTAGGCGAAGCCGTCGATGTCCTTGACGCTCAGCCCGGCGTCCGCGCACGCGTTGAGGATCGCCTCACAGGCCATCTCGGTCGTCGTGCGAGGCCACGACTCGCCCCGCTTGTAGTAGTCCGTGGCGCCGATGCCCACGATCGCGACGTCGCGCAATCCCTTGGTCACAGCGCATCAGCCCTGAATGCGGTCGGTGCTCTCCGGCACCGGCGGGACGTGCGGGAAGAGCTCGTAGAACGCGCCCTGGGTGATCCGCTTGACGGTCTCCGGCTTGGCGTCGGCGAACAGCCCGGCGAGCGTCTTCTGCGTGTGACCGAACGTACCCTCCATGTGGGGGTAGTCCGAGCCGAACATGACGTTCTTGTAGCCCATGGCCTCGTTCGCGGCCACTGCCGTCTCGTCGTGCTGGAAGGAGGCATAGACCTGGGTCATCAGGATCTCCTTCGGGTCGCGGCTCAGCTTCGGCCGCACCGCCACGGCATGCTGGCGGTAGCCCTCGAGCAGGCGGTCGCCGAGGAAGGGAATCCAGGTCGCGCCGCCTTCGGAGATGAGCACCTTCAGGTCGGGGTGCCGGTCGAGGGCTCCGGACGCGACCATCTTCATCGCGGCCCGCTGGCCCGAGAAGGTGGTCTCGGTGTAGTTCATGACCGCGCCACCCGGTCCCCGATACACCTGGCCGGCGCCGCCGCTGGTCATGTCGACGGGGTCGGTGCCGATGTGGAAGGCCGGGACGATGCCTGCCTTCTCACAGACATCCCACAGCGGTTCCCAGTCGTTGCGGTGCCAGTCCGGGGCACTGGGGTGCGGGGTGGTGGGCAGGAAGACCGTCTTGAACCCGTTCTCGGCCAGCCACTCGATCTCTTCCACAGCGTCCTCGACGCGCAGTGTCGAGATCTGCCCGGTGACGACGTACCGGTCCGAGACCGGGACAAGCTCCTCGATCGCGTACAGGTTCGACGCGTGCATGCAGGCCTTGAGCAGCTCAGGCGTACGGAAGGTGGACGCCCACATCCCGAGGCTCGGGAAGATGACCTCTCCCCACACGCCCTCCTTGTCGAGGTCGGCCAGGCGCGCGCGGGGGTCGCGGACGCCCTGCGGCTTGTTGCTCTCCTCGATGAACTTCGCCGCGGCCGAGGTCGGGAGCTTCCGGCGGAAGGTCTGGCCGTCGACCGAGACCGTCTCCCACTCGCCGTCGGGGTCCTTCACCGACTTCGGGGTGAGGTCCGCGAGCGCCTTGGGAAGGCGCGTGGTCCACACGTCCTCCGGCTCGATGAAGTGGGAGTCTCCCGAGTTGGTCCACATCTTTGCCATGACCTGCTCCAGGGTGGGACGGAACATCTTAATGAGTTAGATGTTGGCATCGGGTGACCCGGCACGCAATACTTCTTAAGACTTTGGCATTAGGTTTTTGGAGGATGGCCTCGTGAAGGATGAGTCGAGCACCAGCCGTCGTCGCCACTCAGCGGGCGAGGCGACGCGGGTGCTGCTTCTTGAGGCCGCTGAGCAGTTGTTCGCGACCCGCGGCATCGACGGGGTCTCACTACGGGAGATCCAGGTCGCAGCCGGACAGTCCAACTCTTCTGTCATCGGCTACCACTTCGGCTCCAAGAGCGGCCTGGTACGAGCGCTGATCGCCTACCGTCAGCCGGCGCTCGACGACGAACGCGACGCCGGGATCGCACAGCTCAAGCGCGCGATCGCCGACCGCGACCCTCAGCGCGCCACCGCTCGGGAACTGGTCGCACTGGTCGTCGGTCCACTGGCCTCCAGCATCCGGCGCGGAGAGATGTACACGCCCTTCCTCGCCCGGCTGAGCGAGGACCCGAAGGCACGCTCGGAGTACTGGCCCTCTGATATCGAGGACCATGTGAGCTCCGAGGTCACCGAGGAACTCGTCGACGCCGTCCTCCAAGCGTTGCCGGAGCGGATCCGGAGGGCGCGGGCGCACCAGTTCTTCGTCTCGGTGCTCCACGCCCTCGGAGATCACGCTCGTCAGGGCACCTCGCTCAGCGACATGCGTCTGTCGGCATACATCGACGGGTGGAGCGCCATGCTGACGGCCCGCGTCTCACCCGAGACGGAATCGCTGATCGATTCCTGAGCCGTCGGTCAGACGGACTCGATCACGACCGCGCCGCCCTGGCCGCCGGCCGCACACATCGAAGCCACCGCTATGCCGCCCCCACGGCGGCGGAGCTCGTACGCGAGCGTGGTGAGCATCCGGGCGCCCGACGCAGCGATCGGGTGTCCCAGCGAACAACCCGAGCCGTGGATGTTGACCTTCTCCTCGGAGATGCCCAGCACCCTGCAGGCCGCCAGCGGCACCGGGGCGAACGCCTCGTTGATCTCCCAGATATCCACGTCGTCCACCGAAAGTCCGGCGCGTCGCAGCACCAGAGGAATCGCCTCGACGCCGCCCATCCCGGTGCGCTCCGGAGCCACACCGACGGCGCCCCAGGCCCGGACGCGGGCCAGCGGGACAAGACCGTGCTCCGCGGCAAGCGACGAGCTGACCAGGATCAGAGCCGCGGCCGCATCGTTCACGCCCGACGCGTTGCCGGCGGTGATGGAGAATCCCTCGATCTCGGGGTGCAGCGGCTTCAGGCCGGCCAGGCGCTCCATCGAGGAGTTCCTCCGGGGATGCTCGTCCACCGCGAACTCGACGATCGACCCGTCCGGCTGGGTGACCTTCACCGGGATGATCTCTTCTTCGAAGAGGCCGGCATCGATGGCCGCGATCGCGCGCTGGTGCGACCGCAGGGCCCATCCGTCGATCTCCTCGCGGGAGAGGCCGACCTCGCGGCAGGTGTTCCAGCCCACGGAGATCGTCACGTCGTCGTTGGCACCGTCGTGGTACGGGAAGGTCGGGGCGATGCCCGTCCGCGGCTCGTCCTGGCCGGGCACCCGCCACAGCTGCTGCGGGGCCATGGAATACGAATGTGCGCCACCTGCGATGACAGCCTGCTCCATGCCCGAACGGATGCCGGCGGCCGCGTTGCCGACCGCCGTGAGCGATCCCGCGCAGTGGCGGTTCACCGCCTGGCCGGGAACGGTCGTCAGGCCGGCGGCGACCGCCGCATAGCGGGCGAGGTCGCCTCCGCCGTACTGACTCTCGGCGAGGATCACGTCATCGATCACGGCGGGATCGAGCCCCGAACGCTGCAACGCCTCGGTGACCACCAGCGTCGCGAGTGTCTCGGCGGGGGTGTCGCGGAGCGTTCCCTTGAACGCCGTGGCAATGGGCGTACGGACGGCGCTGACGATGACGGCGTCATTCACTGGTGCGGCCTTTCGTTGTCGGGTTCGAGCAGCGTCGCCAGGTGCGGGACATCGGCGAGCGCACGCAGGGCGTCGTTCAGATGGGTGCAACCCGCAGTGCCCGGCAGCCGTTCGAGGACGGCCGCGCGCAGCCCCTCGAGCGGAACGCCGACGAGTCGGTCGACCTGCAGGGTTGCCAGCGGGCATTCGGCGTACGGGAGGACCCGTGGGACGGCCAGGACCTCGAGGAGCTCGCCGCTGCCGAGACCGGCGGTCGCGGCCAGGGAGTACTCGTGAACGGCGTCGCGTCCGCCGTCAGGGGTCGTCGAGGAGTCCTGGAACATCGCGTCGATGCGCAGTCGGCCGTCCTCCTGCCACACATCGATGCGGCGCATGCGGCGCATCGACACCTCGGTGATCGTGGGAACGTTGTGCCAAGCCCACGGATCGGGATCCTCCGCGAGGGGTCGCACCCGTCGCGTGCGATGGTTCCACCGGGCGGTCCCGTCAGGGGCCAGACCGCTGGAGCCCGGCATGAAGCCGGTGCAGATGCCCTCCATCCGGCGGACATGTCCCTGGGTTCGGCTCACGTCGAGCATCAGGTCGACATCGGTCCAGCGGCTGAAGGCGAACCCGCTGATGAGCGTGGCGCCAGGGGTGTCGTCGACGAGCAGCGACAACGGCGTGCGCGCCTCGACCAGATCCGGCACCCGCTCGGCGACCGCGGTGCGGAAACCGCTCATCGCCTTGAGGCCGACGAGCTCGGTGACCTCGCGAACGTCACCGTCGAGGCAGTCGTGAACAGCCAGTCGGGCGACCTTGCGTTCCGGGGTGACGGTGACGTCCACCCGCTGCGCACTCATGACGATCGGGCGGGCACCGTCCTCGGGCGTCAGGAGATCCCGGCCGCGTCCGGCGAGCGTCAGCGTGGTCCCGAGGCCGTCGGACCAGGTCATGTCGATCGTCGTGGTGCGGCGCACCGAGCGAGCGCGCCGTGCGGGTGTAGCGTCCGCCGGCCCGACGGGCGTGAGCTCGGCCGGCACCGGTACAGGCGTCACCGGGCCTCCGCCTCATGCACCTGCCGGCAAAAGCCCGCCAGGAGCGCCAAGGCCGACAGAACCCCGACGATCGCGGCAACAGCCGCCCACGGCGCCCCAGCAACGTCGAGCCCGATCAGATGGTCGAGCGACCAGTCTCCGGGGCCGGTCGACGCCAGCCCGACGGAAGCGATCGCGATGAGGACGACGTACTCCCATCCCCCCTTGAAGACGAAGTAGCCCTTCCCGCGGTGGTCGGTCAGCGCGGCAACGGTCATCAGGCCGACGTACGCGGTGCAGGCAGGACCTGTGAGGAGACCGAGTGCCAGCAGCACGCCGGCGCCCATCTCGGTCACGGCGGCCAGCCATGCGTGCAGCCGGCCGGGCCGCAACCCCAGACTCTCGAACCAGCCCGCCGTGCCCGCGATGCCTCCGGGTCCGAACACCTTGTTGGCGCCGTGCACGACGAGCATCGGCCCGAGGGCCAGCCGAACCAGTAGCAGACCAAGCGCAAGATCCATGAGCAGCCTCACTCGGGCGTAGAAATAGATGAATCATATTACTGTTGAATGATCATTACAGCCGATCAGGCAAGACGGGTTTGGAGCGAACGACCGCCGAGTGACGCCTGGCCACCTCGGAGCGGGAGACGCCCGAGGATGCCCCGGCTCCGGAGCCGCTCGGGGCCGGGCAGACGAAGTCGACCCTTCCGGATCCAGTGGCCCAAGGTGGCGGTCGACGGATGCGAGGCGGAGTCGCAGGCTGCCGCATGTCCCGAACAACGCCGCCCGGCAAGAGTAAGATGAGTAATATGAATGATTTCAAGGGTGTCGTCGACAAGGTCGGTGCACCGGTGCGCGCCCCGAAGACGGCCGAGCTGATCGCAGCACACCTGCGTCGCCAGATCGTCAAGGGACAACTCACCCCCGGCGAGACCCTGCCAGCCGAGATGCACCTGATGGAGCAGTTCGGCGTCTCCCGTCCGACCCTGCGCGAGGCCTTCCGGATCCTGGAGACAGAGTCGCTCATCGGAGTCCGCCGTGGTTCACGAGGCGGCGCGCAGGTACTTGAGCCCGATCCGAAAGTCGCGGCACGACATGTCGGCCTCCTGCTGCAGCTGCAGGGCACCACGATCCAGGACGTCTATGACGCACGCACGGTCACCGAGCCGGTCTGTGCGCGGATGCTCGCTGCCCGTCGCACCGACGACGACCTTCAGCAGCTGCGGGACGTGCTTCGCGACCTCTCGGCTCTGGTCGACTCGGGCTTCGAGACGAACCCGAATCTCGCCATGTGGTCACAGACGACGTATCGGTTCCACGAGACGATCATGCAGCTCTGCGGCAACAAGACGCTGGCTGTCCAGGGCGCCGTGCTGGCCGACATCGTCGACGCACACCTCCAGCGCTCCCTGGCCAAGGGACTGGGCAAGCGAGACAACATGCCGGAACGATTCCAGAAGAGCATCAAGTCCTACGCCCGACTGATCCGTCTGGTCGAGGCGAAGGATGCAGACGGGGCCGAGAGGCACTGGCGTCGGCACATGGAGGTCGCAGCGCAGTACGTATTCCTCCATGACGCGCAGAACACCCCGGTCGTCGATCTGTTCGACTGACCCCGTGGGCGTCGGCGGCCGACGCACCCTCCCCGTGTCAGTGGTCACCGGATGTACGTGGCCGCGTACTTCTCGAGCCCTTCGACGGTGTCCCGGACCGAGGTGCACGGGACAGTGAGCACATAGGAGTCCACGCCTGCGTCGGCAAGTCTGCCCAGAGTCTCGCGGTGCTGCTCAGGGGAGACCTCGCCACCGCGCAGGACACCATGGTCCAGTCCCTGCACCTGGATCGTGACCTCGGTGCCTTCTCCCTGCTCCTCGACCGCGCACTCGCGTACCTCGGCAATCAGCGGCGGCAGCTTCTCCAGCGTCAGGGCAGGGGTACGGGAGGTCCGGGCGACCTGCTCGGGAACCAGCAGCGGACTCCACCCCTGGTTACGGGCCGCCCGGCGACGTGACAGTCGCGAGTTCCCGCCGATGAGGACTGGAGGGCCGCCGGGCTGAACCGGGCCGGGGACGTGAGCGACTCCGATCCCGGGGAAGAAGGGACCGTCGAAAGAGACCGGTTCCGTCCCGGCCGACCACAGCGTTCGCATCACGTGAAGCGCCTCGTCGAAGCGCTCGTTCCGGGACTCGAAGTCGACACCGAGCGCAAGGAACTCCGAGCGGAGGTATCCCGTCCCCGCGACGACCGTCAGGCGCCCGTCGGAGAGCAGATCGACGGTCGTCAGCGCCTTCGCCGCAGCGAAGGCGTTGTGGTAGGGCAGCACCATCAGATGGGTCGTCAACCGGATCCGCTCGGTGACAGCGGCGCAGAAGGCGAGCGCTGACGTCAGATCGAGCGTGTCATGACCGCCGTTGCGCAGCCACTTCATGGACGGGGCGGGATGCTCGGTGAACGCGATCGCGTGGAAGCCGAGCCGGTCGGCCGCCTTGGCCACGGCAGTGACGCCGGCACCGCTGAGAAGGGCGCGATCGTGTCCGGGGCCTCCGACCGGGTAGTCGACGGTGAACTTCATCTCTCCCTCAGTCGCTCGTCGGCCGATGACGCCCGGGCGCCATCCGCGACTCCGGGCCGCGGATGGCGCTGTACCGGGCGTCCGTCAGCGGGGTGCCATCCGGATGGCACCGTCGAGTCGGATGACCTCGCCGTTGAGCATCGGGTTACTCACCATGTGTGCGACCAGCTCGGCGTACTCCTTGGGGTCGCCGAGCCGGGTGGGGTGCGGCACCTGGGCTCCCAGCGACTTGATCGCCTCGTCGGAGAGGGTCGCGAACAGCGGCGTCATGAAGAGGCCGGGGGCGATCGTGTTCACGCGGATCTTGTGCTGCGCAAGGTCACGTGCGATCGGCAGGGTCATGCCGACGACACCTCCCTTGGAAGCGGAGTACGCGGTCTGGCCGATCTGTCCCTCGTAGGCCGCCACGGACGCGGTGCTGACGATGACGCCGCGCTCCTCACCGTCCACCGGTGTGTTGGCAATCATCGCGGCAGCGGCGAGGCGGAGGACGTTGAAGGTGCCGACCAGGTTCACCTCGACGACCTTCTTGAAGTCGGCCAAGGGGAACGGCGTGCCGTCCTTGGCGACCACACGGATGGCGTTGCCGATGCCGGCACAGTTCACCGTCACGGCGAGCGGACCGTTCGCCACAGCGATCTCAACGGCCGAAGCGACCTGGCCCTCGTCGGTCACGTCTGCCGGGACGAAGGAGACACGCTCGCCGAGCTCGTCCGCGATCGCCTTCCCGGCGCTGGACGGAAGGTCGATGATGACGACATGGGCGCCGGCCGCGTGGAGCCGACGAGCGGTCGCCAGGCCGAGGCCCGACGCTCCGCCGGTGATGAGAGCTGACTTGCCTGTGATGTCCATGTGATGGCTCTGCTTTCTGTGCCGAATGGTCAGAGGCGCTCGATGATCGTGGCGTTGGCCATACCGCCGCCCTCGCACATCGTCTGGAGGCCGTAGCGACCACCGGTGGCCTCGAGCTGGTTGAGGAGCGTGCTCAGCAGCCGCGTGCCCGATCCCCCGAGCGGGTGGCCGAGCGCGATGGCGCCGCCACGGGGATTGAGCCGGGCCGGGTCGGCTTCGAACTCGGCAGCCCAGGCGAGCGGCACCGGTGCGAATGCCTCATTGACCTCGTAGGCGTCGATGTCGCCGATCCGCAGACCGCTCTTCGCCAGCACCTTGTGGGTCGCGGGAATCGGTCCCGTCAGCATGATCTCGGGGTCGGAGCCGGCAACGGCGAAGGTGTGGAACCGCGCCCGGGGGGTCAGGCCGAGGGCGGCGGCCTTCTCCTCGCTCATGATGAGTGCGGCCGACGCGCCGTCGGTCAGTGGCGAGGAGTTACCAGGCGTGATCACCCAGTTGATCTCGGGGTACCGCTGGGCCATCTCCTCGGTGTAGAAGGACGGCTTCAGGCCCCCAAGCCCCTCGATGGTCGTCGACGGCCGAACCGTCTCGTCGGCGGCGTGCTCGCTACCGTCCGGAAGGAAAACGGGGACGATGTCCTTGTCGAAACCTCCGGCCGCTGCGTACTCGGCCGCTCGACGATGACTCTCCGCGGAGTACGCATCCAGCGCCTCCCGGTCCAGCTTCCAGCGCGCGGCGATGAGCTCGGCCCCGATCCCCTGGTTCGGGAGGCTCGGGTAACGGGCGTCGAGGACCGACTGCGGGTTGCCGTCGATGACCGCCTTGCCCATGGGGACCCGGCTCATGGACTCGACGCCGCAGGCGATGGCGATGTCGTACGCACCCGCCATCACGCCCTGAGCAGCGAAGTGCGCCGCCTGCTGGCTCGAACCGCACTGCCGGTCGATCGTGGTTCCGGGCACACTCTCAGGGAAGCCCGCAGCAAGCAGCGCGGTCCGTGCGATGTTGAGAGCCTGGTCGCCTGCCTGACCGACACATCCGGCGATGACGTCGTCGACGGTCGCCGGGTCCAGCCCGTTGCGCTCCACGAGCGCCCGCAGCACGGTCGCGAGAAGTTCAGCCGGATGCACACCGGAGAGCGCACCCCCCGGCTTGCCCTTGCCCGACGCCGTACGCACGATGTCGACGATCACTGCGCTGCCCATGGCGACCCTTCCAAGGCATAATAGTTATATCATTTGCTGGCCGACTTTAGGGGGCCTCACCGCCAAGCGCAAGACATCGACGCCCCGATCACCTCAACCCTCGGCTTGACCGCCTCCCGCATGGTGGACACAGGGGCAACATAAAGTGTATTCAGGTATATGATTTGCCTGTTACCATGCCGCGACTGGTCAGGACCGACCCAAGGAGCGGGTATGGAGCGCGGCCTCTACACCGAGGAGCACGAGCAGTTCCGGAGTGTCGTACGCGAGTTCGTCACCCGAGAGGTGCAGCCGCACCTCGACGAGTGGGACGAGCGTCAGTGCACTGGCAGGGACGTGTGGCTCGCCGCCGGAAAGCAGGGCGTCATCGGCCTGACCGCCCCCGAGGAGTTCGGCGGTCCGGGCCTGAACGACTGGCGGTTCCGTAACGTCGTCTACGAGGAGCTCATGCGCGTCGGAGCCGCCTCGCTGGCCTCCAGCTTCTCGCTCCAGGACGACATCCTCGGCCCGTACGTCGCAGATATGGGGACGCCGGAGCAGAAGCAGCGGTGGCTGCCGGGCATGGCCGCCGGCGAGCTCATCATGGCCGTCGCCATGACGGAACCAGGCACCGGAAGCGACCTCAAGGGGGTGCGAACGCACGCCAAGCGGGCCCCCGGCGGCTGGATTCTCAACGGGGCGAAGACGTTCATCTCCAGCGGCCAGCAGGCAGACCTGGTCTGCGTGGTCACGAAGACCGACCCCGCCGGTGGCACCGACGCCTTCTCGCTCCTGGTCGTCGAGGCTGGTATGCCGGGGTTCAGCCGAGGTCGCAACCTCAAGAAGGTCGGTCTGTGGGCTCAGGACACCTCGGAGCTCTCTTTCTCCGACGTCTTCGTGCCGGACGAGAACCTGCTCGGCGTGGAAGGCGCCGGTTTCCGCCAGCTCATGAAGCACCTGCCGCTCGAACGCCTCGCCATCGCCGCCGGCGCGGTGGCCTCGGCAAGCGCTGCCCTGGACTGGACCGTGGCGTACGTGAAGGAACGTTGCGCGTTCGGTCAACCGCTCGGTGGGTTCCAGAACACTCAGTTCGCGCTGGCCGACATGGCCGCAGACATCGAGGCAGCCCGTTCGCTCCTCGACCGTTGCATCATGGCGCACAACGCGGGAACGTTCACGACCGTCGATGCGGCAACGGTCAAACTCTTCACGACCGAGGTTCAGGCGCGTGTCGTGGACAAGTGCGTGCAGCTCCACGGTGGCTATGGCTACATGCTCGAGTACCCCATCGCACGCGCCTATCTGGACGCCCGCGTCCAGCGCATCTACGGCGGCGCCAACGAGATCCAGCGCCAGATCATCGGACGGTCGCTCACGGGTCTCCGCTGACACGCTCGCAGAACAGCGCCGGGGGCGGGCCATTGCGATGAGCCCCGAGGAACGCGACGCGTTCCTGGCCGCAGAGCGCGTCTGCCGAGTGGCCACCGTGAAGCGTGACGGCAGCCCCCACGTTGCCCCGTTGTGGTTCGTCTGGGACGGAACCGCGCTCTGGCTCAACTCGATCGTCAGGAGCCAACGCTGGACGGATCTGGCCCATCAGCCTCGCGTGTCCGTCGTGGTGGACGCCGGTGATGATTACCACGAGCTGCGCGGGGTGGAGATCAGCGGCAGCGCTGAAGCGGTGGGTGACGTACCGCGGAGCCCAACCCCTGACCGCGCGCTGGAGACGGTCGAGCACCTGTATGCCAGCAAGTACAGCGGAATTGAGGAGTTCCGTCCCGACGACAGGCATGCCTGGTTGCGTGTCACCGCAATGAAGATCGTCAGCTGGGACTTCCGGAAACTCCGATAGGCAGGGGTCGACCCTCCGGAGCGTCCGGAGGGTCGACCCAGCGTGCGACGCCCGTCCGTGAAGTGCCGACTGGTCGCCATGGAGAAGTACCACTCAATGTCTAGTCGAAGTCGAAAGGGTCGCTGATGTCGACAGCAGTCACGGCAGACGGGACGGGGGCCGCCCAGTCCGAGGTGCTGCTGGCCCGGCCGGCGAAAGGCATCGCGCTGGTGACGCTCAACCGGCCCGCACGCCGCAACGCCCTCACCCGGCAACTGCTGGACCGCCTCCTGCAGGTGCTCGCGGATCTCCGTGACGAAGCGGACAGGGGGGATCTGCGTGCCGTAGTGCTGACCGGAGCGGGTTCGGCATTCTGCGCGGGGCTGGACCTGGACGAAGTGGCGGCATCGGGCCCTCCGGACGTGCGGCGCTGGGACGTGGTTTCCGCCCTCACCACGCTGGGTGTCCCGGTCGTCGCCGCTGTCAACGGGCCCGCCGTGACCGGCGGTCTGGAGATCGCCCTCGGCTGCGACTTCCGTATCGCGGGCGAGAGCGCACGCTTCGCCGACACGCACGCCCGGGTCGGGGTCGTGCCCGGCTGGGGGCTCACGGCACGCCTCCCGCTCGCCGTGGGCCACGGCTGGGCCAGACAGATGTCCGCGACGGGCGACTACGTGGACGCCCGCACCGCGGTGCGCATCGGCCTGGCCAACGAGGTCGTCCCGGATTCCGAACTCCTGCCGCGGGCACTGGCGGTGGCATCCTCCATCGCTGAGGTGGACCGTCAGGTGCTGGCCACGGTCAGAGACCTCTACGACCAGGGTGCGCGCGAGGGTTCCGCCGCAGCTCTGGCGGGCGAGCGTGCCGTGTGGGAAGACGGAGGCGCGGCGGCCGGCGCGCTCCCTGTCGCGGCGACCCGCGAGGCTGTGATCGCCCGAGGCCGCAGCCAGGTGTGAGTATCCCCCCCCCACCCACCACCACCACACACACTCGGGGACAGCTCGGAGGCCTGTCTGTGCGCGGCGGGGCGCTGCTGCCTGCGGGGGGACTGTAACGAGTTGGTGCGTGATAGCGGGTGGGCATGCTCTGCTGGTGAGAGGCATTGTGGACCGTTCGGTCCTGACGCATCCGTTGTTCACGGGCATCTCGACGGCTCATCTGTCGTCGTTGGTAGCGGAGTTGGCCAGGCCATGGGTGGTCGGGGTCGAGGGTCGTCGACACCAGACGAGGGGCGGGGAAAGAAAGCGGGCACCCGGGGCAGGCGCCCGCCATCGGCTGGTCTTCGTGGACCGGCTCGTCGCCACACTCATCCATCTGCGTCACGACCTCCCGCACGCAGTCCTGGCCCTTCTGTATGAAGTGGACCGCTCCACCGTGACCCGCGCGGTCGGTGAGGTGCGTCGACTGCTGGCCGTTCGGGGGTTCGCCGTCCCAGACCGGCCCAAAGTACGGCTGCGGACCCTGGAGGACGTGTTCGCCTACGCCCAGGCCGAGGGCGTCCGGCTGCGGCTGGACGCCACCGAGATCCAGGTCCGCCGGCCCACCGCAGGCCGGGGCGGGCGGCGAGCGTTCGTGTCGGGCAAGAAGAAGCAGAACACCATGAAGGCCACTGTCATCGCCGACCAAAAGGGCCGCACGCTCTGGACCGACGCCCTGCGGCCTGGACGCGTGCACGACGCCACTGCCGCCCGTCTGGCCGGTATCGGCAGATGCTTCCATGCCTTCGACCGGGTACAGGTCCTCCTCGATGACGGCTATCTCGGCCTGAGCAGAGACCACCGAGGCAAGGCCCTGACCCAGCCCCGCAAGCTACGGCCAGGCGCGACGCTCCCCTTCCTCGAGCACAACGAACGCCAACGGCACGAGCACTCCTCACAACGCATCACCGTCGAACACGCCCTCGCCGACCACAAACGCTGGAAACAACTCCAGCGCTGGACCCACCGCCGCGACCGCCTACCCGACACCTACCGGGCCATCGCCACCCTGGTATCCGACCGCACCGCCACCGCCTGACCAACCCCGTGAGCAAGGGAAACACAACTCACCGCTATCACGCACCAACTCGTAAGACGTTCGGCTCTGTTCCGTAGTCGGTGGTGACGGCAGGTGACAGGCATCGTTTGACGTTATATGCGAGATGGCAACTCCCTTGTGGCGATGGTGTTTTCAGGGCTTTCGGTGCTGGTCATCGAGGATGTAGCAGATGACGGTGGAGTGATCCGGGTCATCGCCCGGACCCGGGATGTTCCGGTGTCTTGCCCGGCGTGCGGGGTCCTGACGGGGAAGGCGCACGGGTATCACGTTCGGACGGTGGCAGATGTGCCAGTCGACGGCAGGCAGGTCGTGGTCCGCATCCGGGTGCGGCGCCTGGTCTGCCCGGTTCTGGGCTGCCGGCGGCAGACTTTCCGAGAGCAGGTCCCCGGGCTGATCGAGCGCCTTCAGCGCCGCACCACGCGCCTGACCAGGCAGGTCTCGGAGGTGGTCAAGGAGTTATGCGGCCGGGCGGCTTCCCGTCTCACCCGGTTCCTGGCCACGCCCCTGTCCTACGCCACCGCCCTGCGTCTGCTGAGGCGCATCGCCCTGCCGACGGTGCGCTCCCCGCGAGTGATTGGGGTCGACGACTTTGCCCTGCGGCGCCGCCACCGCTACGCCACGATCATCATCGCCGCCGAGACTGGGGAAGGCGTCGATGTCCTGCCCGACCGAGAGGCCGCCACCCTGGAGGAATGGCTGCGAGGGAAGAAGGGGGTCGAGGTCGTGTGCCGGGACGGCTCGGCCACCTACGCCGAGGCCATCCGCCGGGCCCTGCCCGACGCGGTACAAGTTAGCGACCGGTGGCATCTGTGGCAGAACCTGTGCGACAAGGTCCTGGCCGAGGTCCGCGCCCACGCACCCTGCTGGGCCACCGTCAACCCGCCGCGGCCCGGCGGGGTGCACGAGCAGACCACCCGTGAGCGCTGGCACAAAGTCCACGCCCTCCTCGGCTCCGGCGTCGGCTTGCTCGACTGCTCCCGCGGACTGAATCTCGCCCTGAACACCGTCAAGCGCTATGCACGCATCCCCGAACCGTCCGCCGATCGCGTCGCCCCACGCTACCGGCCCACCCTGGTCGACCCCTACCGTGAGCACCTACGGCAACGCCGGGCAAAGGACCCGGCCGTCCCCGCCACCCACCTCCTGCACGAGATCAGGGAATTGGGCTACACCGGCAGTGCCAACCTGCTGGTCCGCTACCTCAACCAAGGCCGTGCCGAAGGCCACCGGCCCGTCACAACCCCCCGTTACCGTCTTCGTGGCTCCGCAATGGGGCCTCCGGTCTTCGGGTCCGGCATGACTTCCCCCCCTTGTTGTTCATGATCCGGGGGGGTGGTGTCACCGGCCCGGAGGCATCGACGGACCGCTGATGAGGGGCTTGAGCACCGGCTTCACCCGAGCCGGGAGAGCTCTCCGTAACGTGGATGTGGCAGCTCGGTGCCGAGGCAAGGCCGGACGAAAGCGTGATGGAGGGGCCCTGCACGTGATCGACACCGGCGACATCGACGTCTTCCTCGGCCTGGACGTCGGCAAGGGCGAACACCACGCCACCGCCGTGACCCCGGCCGGGAAGAAGGCCTTCGACAAACGCCTGCCCAACACCGAACCCAAGCTCCGCGAACTGTTCGTAAAACTCCAGGCCAAGCACGGAACGGTGCTGGTCGTGGTCGATCAGCCGGCCTCGATCGGTGCCCTGCCGCTGGCCGTTGCGAGGGACATGGGATGCCCGGTCGCCTACTTACCGGGCCTCACGATGCGGCGGATCGCCGACCTCTACCCGGGTGAGGCCAAGACGGACGCGAAGGACGCGTTCATCATCGCGGACGCGGCCCGCGCGATGCCCCACACGCTGCGGGCCATCGACGGCGAGGACGAGACGATCGCCGAGCTGGAGATGATCGTCGGGTTCGACGACGACCTCGCCGGCGAGGCCACCCGGGTCGCGAACCGGCTCCACGGCCTGCTGACCCAGATCCACCCGTCGCTGGAACGAGTCCTGGGGCCGCGGTTGCAGCACCCGGCCGTCCTCACGCTGCTGGAACGGTTCGGGTCACCGGCCCAGATCCGCAAGGCCCGGCCGGCGGCGGCTGACCACACTGCTGCGGCCGAAGGCGCCCAGGATGGCCGAGCGGCTGGTCGAGGAGATATTCGCCGCCCTGGACGAGCAGACCGTCGTCGTCCCAGGGACCGAGGCGGCCGCACTAATCGTCCCGAGCCTGGCCGAATCCCTGGCCGCCGTCCATGACCAGCGGAAACTCCTGGCCGGACGGATCGAGGAACTCCTGGAAGCCCACCCTCTTTCCAAAGTCCTGACGTCCATGCCGGGAGTCGGCGTCAGGACCGGAGCATGGATCCTGATCGAGGTCGGCGACGGCAGCACCTTCCCGACCGCCGGCCACCTGGCCGCCTATGCGGGTCTCGCCCCAGTGACCCGCAGCTCAGGCTCCTCGATCCGCGGAGAACAGCCCTCCCGGAGAGGAAACAAGCAGCTCAAACGGGCCTTCTTCCTCTCCGCGTTCGCCGCCCTGAGCGACCCGGCCTCACGGATCTACTACGACAAGAAGATCACCCAGGGCAAACACCACACCCAAGCCCTGCTCTGCCTCGCCCGACGACGAGCCGACGTCCTGTTCGCCATGCTTAGAGACGGCACCTTCTACGAACCTCGGACAACCGGAACGAGGTGAGGGCAACCAGCCTGCCTGCGAACCGAGATCGCAGGCCATGACGGCAGCCCTACATGTCGTGAACCTCCACGGAGAACCCCTTCGCAAGGACGGAGTTCAGGTGCTCCGCATGCGCACCCAGCCATTGGCGCGCGTCAGAGAACTTCGCCGTCAGTTCGACGAGCACGTAGTCCTCGGCGCCATCAGTCGACCCACCACAGACGCAGCAGCGGAGACGCTCACTCACCGCACCCGTCCACTCCGGTCCGTTCCCGCCCTCTGCCACCGACTCATCATCAACATGCACGAGACATCGTTCCAGACGCCCTAGAACAGCCCATCTACCTTGACCAAAGAGATAGGGGCCCCCGCCGCCTCGCCCGACTCCTCCTCACGCATTCCGACAATCTGCGGACCAAGGACGTCGGCCTGCTCCGCCTCCTCACTGCGGCCTGCCCCGAGATGACCCAGCTCACCGCCCTCATCCGCGACTTCGCCGCCTTGCTGACTCCCGCCAGCGGCAACGACTCCAAGCTCACCGAGTGGATCGGCCAGACCCGCGGTGCAGACCTGCCCCACCTGCACAGCTTCTGCAACGGCCTTAAAAGCGACCGTGCCGCAGTCAACGCCGGCCTGACCCTGCCCTGGAGCAACGGCCGCACCGAAGGGGTCAACACCCACACCAAGAGGATCATGCGGCAGATGCACGGCCGTGCCGGATTCGAACTCCTCCGCCACCGCATCTTGCTCAGCGCATAGGCACACAACGCCACCACGGACTACGGAACAGAGCCATTTCCCCGACATGCCCACACTGCTGCTCGCTCTGCTGCACCACCGCGACGCGATCGACCGCGCCCGCCTGCAGAACCTGCTGGGCGAGCAGGGCCAAGACCTGCGCTCCGCCCTGGACATCGTCGTGGACTACAACGCCCGCCATCCGCACCGCGCCCAGCTGTACGCCATGGTCCAGGCCGAAGCCCTCGACCCGGCCCACCCAGCCCACGCATACTTCGACGACAGAAACTCCCTCTACACCCTGTCCTTGCGTGAATACACCGGCACCGACGTCTACCGAACTCCTACACGTCCTCCCCGCCGTACTCGACGGCCTGCAGATGCACTGGCTCATGGACCCCGAGCGCTTCGACCTGCGCACCCAATGGGCACTTGTCGCCGACGCCCTCTTCACTCAAGGCCGGAGATGATCACGTAGTGGCCGATAAAGGCGGGGCGTGATGACGCGTACCGCCTCACCCATGTCGTACTTGTCGGTCTGCAGCCAGGACCAGGGGTCGGTGCATGCGCGGATCACCGCGTCGTCACGCTCTTCCATGGCCGGGCCGGGCAGGCTTTTGATGGTCTCGCCCATGTACGCCGCGAGCCGGGCTGGGCTTGCCGTCACACGCCGAAGACCTCGTCCATGGTCCTATGGGTCGTATTCGGGCCAGCCGCTGGCGATCCACTTCTGGTAGGGGACGCGGGCGTCCATGCGCGCGGGCTTCCCGCAGACCTTCGGGACCATCCGCGGCTGCCTGGCCGGCTTCGAGGACGCCGACGACGCAGCGACTGGGGGACGTTCCGGCTGTCGGGTAGCGCAGCCGCGGACACAAAGCTGCTTCCGTGTCGCCTTTCCTTCCAATGGCCCGCAGGAGCCGAGGCGGAGCCTTCACAGGGTGCCTGAGTGCCGCGGAACTCATGGTGTCTTCTCCGCGCTCGGCGGAGCGGGGACGAGGGATTCTCGACGAAAAGGGGCACGGCGCGCCCGGGGGTAGCTCACCGTCACCGGCAGGGAGGGCCAGGATCTACCTATCCTTGCCTGTCACCTGAGTAACGGCACCCGATGGCTCGGCGGTTTCAGCTGTCGCCTCAGAGGACAGCAGCCGCCAAAAGTAGGCGAGTTGCTCGGCCATGTCGATTTCGGGGTCGTACATCCACTGCGTCTGCAGGCCGTCGATCAGGGCAAACAGGAGTCCGGCCAAACGGTCGGGGTCGACGCCTGCGGGCAGGGTGCCTGCGGCCTGCTGCTCACGAATCGTCGTTGCGATGTCCGAACGCACAGCCGCGTAGCGGTCGCGGAAATACTCGTGCGCCGGGTGGGCGAGCTCCGTCGCCTCGGACGCGAACCGTGAGAAGAGTTGGGTGAGCCCCGGGACTTCGGCGTTGTGGCGGACGAGAGCAGTCAAGGCCTCGCCCAGGTCCGGTGGTGCCTCGCCCGCGGCGGCAAGCAGCTCCCCGATGAGGCGCTGGTCGACTTCGTCACGCCGGCGCAGGATCGCGGTGTAGAGCTGTTCCTTGGTTCCGAAGTAATGAAGCAGCCCCGTCTGGCTCAGGCCGACGGCTTGAGCCAGTTCGCGCACCGTCGTTCGGCTGTATCCGACCCGCGCCACGATGCCCAGTGCCGCATCGAGGATCTCCTCCCGTTTGGCGATGCCTTTCGCGTACGGACCTCGTCGTGCCATGAGCAGGACTCTACGGCACGGGAAATTCGCTGATGGGACCCCTTGCCGCCGAAAAACGAATGCCATACTGTTTTCGACGTGGGCGAGGCGTCCCGCACGCGGCAGTGACGTGATCTCGCTGCCCCTTCCTGACCAGGGCTCGCCGACTTCCCAGGTGGTGGTGGGGGGGGGGGCGGCGGGGGGGGGGGGGCCCCCCCCCGGGGGGGGGGGGGGGCCGGCCCCCCCCCCCCCGGCCGGGGCGCGCCGGGGGCGCTCATCCCCCCCGCCGGCCGCCGCGGGGCCATAAAGGGGTCTGC